>NZ_JBHRTN010000023.1:0-1941 GCF_042646265.1 Teichococcus globiformis | reverse complement strand
CTGCCCCAGAGCGTTGAGGGCGGTTTCGACGATGCTGCGGGCGGACAGGCCGGCGGCGTCGTACTGGGCCTTGGGGGTGTCGTGGTCGATGAAGCTGTCGGGCAGGCACATGGGGCGGAACTTCAGCCCGGCATCGAACATCCCGCGCCAGGCCAGGTGCTGCGCCACCAGCGCGCCAAAGCCGCCCACCGAGCCTTCCTCGATCGTGATCAGCACCTCGTGCCCGCGCGCCAGCCGCTCGGCCAGCGCCGTGTCCAGCGGCTTGGCAAAGCGCGCATCGGCCACCGTGCAGGACAGCCCGCGCGCCGCCAGCTCCTCCGCCGCGCGCAAGGCTTCCGCCAGCCGCGCGCCGTAGCTCAGGATCGCGATGCTGGTGCCCTCGCGCAGCACCCGCCCGCGGCCGATCGGCAGCACCGTGCCGCGCGCCGGCACCGCTTCCAGCCCGAACCCCTCGCCGCGCGGAAAGCGCAGCGCCGTCGGCCCCTCGTCATGGGCCGCCGCCGTCGCCACCATGTGCGCCAGCTCCACCTCGTCCGCCGAGGCCATCAGCACCATCTCGGGAATGCAGCCCAGATAGGCGATGTCGTACGCTCCGGCATGCGTCGCGCCGTCGGCGCCGACCAGCCCGGCGCGGTCCAGCGCGAACCGCACGGGCAGCTTCTGCAGCGCCACGTCATGCACCACCTGGTCATAGGCGCGCTGCAGAAAGGTCGAGTAGATCGCCACAAACGGCTTCATCCCCTCGGTCGCCATGCCGGCGGCAAAGGTCACCGCGTGCTGCTCGGCAATGCCCACGTCGAAGGTCCGCTTGGGGAAACGCTTCTCGAACGCGTCGATCCCGGTGCCCGACGGCATCGCCGCCGTCACCGCCACGATCCGCTCATCCGCCTCCGCCTCGGCGATCAGCGCCTGGGCGAACACCTTGGTGTAGGTCGGCGGACCCGGCGGCGCCTTGCTCTGCGTTCCCGTCACCACGTTGAATTTGGACACCGCGTGGTACTTGTCGCTCGCCGCCTCGGCCGGGGCGTAGCCGTGGCCCTTCTGCGTCACCACGTGCAGCAGCACCGGCGCGCCCTCCTCCGCGTCGCGCAGGTTGCGCAGCAGCGGCAAGAGGTGGTCCATGTTGTGCCCGTCGATCGGGCCGACATAGTAGAACCCCATCTCCTCGAACAGCGTGCCGCCGGTCAGCATCCCGCGCGCGAACTCGTCCGCCCGCCGCGCCGCCCGCTCGATCGGCGCCGGAAAGCGCCGCGCCACCTTGGCCATCGCCTCGCGCAGGCTGAGGAACGGGCGCGAGGAAATCAGCCGCGACAGATAGGCCGACATCGCCCCCACCGGCGGCGCGATCGACATGTCGTTGTCGTTCAGCACCACGATCAGCCGCGACTTCATGGCGCCGGCATTGTTCATCGCCTCATAGGCCATGCCCGCGCTCATCGCGCCGTCGCCGATCACCGCAACCACGTTGCGCTCGTCGCGTGGCCCGTCCCCCGCCGCGTTCTTCAGGTCGCGCGCCACCGCCATGCCCAACCCCGCCGAAATCGAGGTCGAGCTGTGCGCCGCGCCAAACGGGTCGTACTCGCTCTCGCTGCGACGGGTGAAGCCGGACAGCCCGCCGCCCTGCCGCAGCGTGCGGATGCGGTCGCGCCGCCCGGTCAGGATCTTGTGCGGGTAGGCCTGATGCCCGACATCCCACAGCAGCCGGTCGCGCGGCGTGTCAAACACCGCGTGGATCGCCACCGTCAGCTCCACCACGCCAAGGCTGGCCCCCAGATGCCCGCCCGTCACCGACACCGCGTCAATCGTCTCCGCCCGCAGCTCATCCGCCACCTGACGCAACTGCTCCGCCGAAAAATTCCGCAGGTCCCGCGGCTCCACAACCCGGTCCAGCAACGGCGTCCTCAACTTCCTCTCGGACATCATGACCTCCGGGTGATGGTG
>NZ_JBHRTN010000022.1:0-3591 GCF_042646265.1 Teichococcus globiformis | reverse complement strand
CAAGCAGGCCCTGCTGCAGGCCGTCAACGGCGTCACCGCCGCCATCTTCGCCTCCACCCCCCCGCAACGCCTCCTCAACATCCTCTGGTGGGGCGCCGCGCCTGAATGGGTTGAGACACCGGAGAAGGCCGCGCGTTACGGCACATTGATGGCTATTCTTGCCGACACGATCCTTGCTTCCCTGCCCAAAGGCCGGTCTGCCCTGGATGCTTCTCTCCGCTCCAAGCTCTGCGATGTCGCGCAAACCTTTTCAGGTGTTGCGGGCCTTGAGGACCGCGCCGCTCAGCTGATCGCCACGGCGCAGCCCTCCCGCGCGGCCTAAAGGTCAGGGCGCTTCGATCAGCGCAGCTCCATCGCGCACCACGACCCTTCCGTGCTTGACCACAAGAGCGCGGGAGGGACGAGCGGCGACGGCCTCTGCCACCGTTTCGGCGTCCACCAGCACCAGATCAGCCCAACAACCCGGCTGCAGCCCGTAATCCTGCAGGGCCATCACCTCGGCACCACCTCGAGTGCATATGTCGAGTGCAAGCTCGACATCCTCGTCGCGGCGGAAATTGTTGCGCAGCCCGAGGAGCATGGCGCGCTCCAGCATGTCGGCATTGCCGTATGGACCCCAGGTATCGCGAATGCCGTCCGAGCCCGCACAAAGCCGAATACCCATCTGGCGCAGGATTTGAGCGGAGGGCACAGGACGGCTGGCGGGAGCGGTTGTGGCAATCGCAATGTCGAGCTCGGCTATGGCTTCCAGCAGTGGTTTGACGAGGGCGGGATCGGGATCGCCCAGGCAGAAGGCATGGCTCACCGTCACCTGACCCTGCATGCCGAGGGCACGCGTCCGCTCAATGATCAGTTCCAGGCTAAAGGCGCCGAGTTGGCCGGGCTCGTGCAAGTGGATGTCGACGGGCTTGCCGAAAGCCTCGGCGAGACCAAACACGACATCCAGATGGCCCTTCGGGTCACGGTCGATGCCACAGGGATCGAGGCCTCCTACAATATCGCCTCCCATGCGCATCGCCTCCTCCATCAACGCTGCGACGCCAGGGCGTATCATCAGCCCGGATTGTGGAAAGACGACGATTTCCATATCCATCACATCGGCATAGCCGTCACGGGTGAGGAGTACACCCTCCATCCCTGCCAATCGGACGGCATCATCAACATCGACATGGGTGCGGATGGCCGTGGTGCCCATGCGCAGGGACTGAACCAACTGCCGCGCCGATTGTCGCGCGGGATCAATGTCCCATTCCTTCTTCAAACGGCGCTCGGTCTCGATCTTGTCGATCAGCCGAGGGCCTGCCTGATGGCGGCGCCAGCCCATGCCCCACAACGACTTGTCCAGATGCGTGTGCGCTTCAACAAAACCGGGGAGGGCCAGCAGACCACGGCCATCCTCCTCGGCAATGCCGGGTGCCTGCAGGCCCGGTTCCAGAACAACAATGCGGCCTTCGCGGATCAGCAGATCAAGCGCAGCCGTGCCCATGGGGCGGACGTTGCGCAGCAGAAGGTCGTTGGTCATTCTCGGTGCTTCCTCTCGCGTCCCATTGACGGCGTACGGTAGAATCGTCGATGAGAAGTGTCGACCGGAACGGCGGCGGCCGAGATGCATGCAGATGACCCGTGGAAACGGGGCCCCGCCACGCCTTCCCGCCTTTTTCTCGTATCTCGGGGAATGCTGATGCCGCAGCAGGCCCCTCCGGCTTCATGATGTTCTCGCCGGCTGACCGTTTGGAAGCATCTGCGGACCTCAACGCCGAAGCAGGAGCAAGGCATGATAGACACCAAAAGCTTCGATTTCTCCGCGCTTACGGCGCGCGAGCGCTACAAGATCCTGATTGGTACAGTGATCCCGCGCCCGATCGCCTGGGTTACCACGGCCAATCGTGAAGGACAGGCAAATGCCGCCCCGTTCAGCTTCTTCAACTGTCTTTCCGCGGATCCGGCTATCATAGCTCTAGGCGTCGAATTCCGTCCGGATGGCGCGCCAAAGGACACCGGGCGCAACATCCGCGAGGCTGGTTGCTTCACGGTCAACATCGTGTCGGACGCCTTGGTAGAAGCCATGAATATCTGTGCCGTACCTTTCGGGCCGGAGGTCAGTGAACTGGACGAAGCGGGGCTTGAGCTGTGCGCCGGCCATGCCGTCACCTCGCCGCGGATCGCTCTGGCCCCTGCCGCACTGGAATGCAGGCTGCATTCCTTCCTGGAAGTCGGCGCTTCCCGCGAGATCATTCTGGGAGAGGTGGTGCACGCGCATCTGCGCGCCGATGCGGTTGATGACCGGCTGCATGTTGATGCGCAGCTCATGGATGCAGTGGGACGCCTTGGTGGACATGGTTATGCCACGACGCGCCAGCGCTTCGATCTGCCGACCATGAGTGTTGCGGATTACCGTGCCGGGCGGATTGCCGCCCGACGCGGGTAGTCGATTCAGGATGGGACGCCAGGCGCGGGTGATTCGGCACCATCCATCGTCAAGATGGCTACAGGATCAGCTCCACATGTAATCCGAGCTGCTCAACCAGGTTACGCCACTGATCGTCAGCTTTGTCACGGAACCATCGGAAGCGCGAAGGCTCCATTCATCGCCGCTTCGGTTAAGATAGGTTCCGTCGCCAAATCCGCGGAAATCAATTTTGTCACCTTCCCAGCGGCGGAAGTCGGTGATGGTATTGTGACCGGCACCTTTCTCGATCACAAAGGTGTCGGCACCGCCGCCGCCCGTGAGGATGTTGTTACCACCCTTGCCGTTGAGCACGTTCGGCGCATCATTCCCAATGATGATGTTGTCGAGATTGTTGCCCGTTCCTCTGGACCAGCTCTGGCCGTAGAAGGTCAGGTTCTCGACATGATCGGGCAGCGTATAGCTTCCGAGCCAGGTCACGACGGTGTCGGTGCCGCCGCCTGCGGTCTCGATGACCTTGTCGCCCGGATGCATGACGTAATAGGTGTCATCACCCTTGCCGCCGCGCATGGTTTCGCCGGCCCTGCCACTGGACTGATGCCAGTCATTGCCATCGGTGCCAGTCCAATTCGATCCGCCCCAGGACTGCGTCGTCCACGCCGCACTCGCCTTGGCGCCGGTGGAAGCTCCGCCATTATCGGAACCCGTTCCGCCCGCGCTGCCAGCAGACCCGCCACTACCGGAGTTGACCGGAGGGCTAGCTCCGAAGCTGGGTTCGGTGGAGTTCCAGTTGCGGAACTCGGATTTATAGGCCGAGCCAGTGTTCCAATCGCTGCCATCGGACAAACGGCCCGGATACTGGGCGTTCGAGTCCCAGTACGACTGGTACACCACGTTGTGGCTCTCAAACCAGTCCGCGGCCGCCTTGATGAAGCCGGACGCATTGTTGCCTTGCGCCCCCCACTCCGAATAGGCAGTGGGCTTGCCATGCGCCTTGGCGAAATCCTCCAGCCACTGCAGCCCGTACTTCTGATCACGGACATGCTCGAAGGCTTTGGCGGAATCCCAGTTCTGCCATTGCGGATTGAAGTAGAAATCCATGCCGACGATGTCGACATAGTGGTCGCCGGGATAGGCCTTGGCCGGGTCCATCCCGCCATAGGCTTCGTTCACGTTCCACTCGA
>NZ_JBHRTN010000021.1:0-2500 GCF_042646265.1 Teichococcus globiformis | reverse complement strand
AAGCGAGTCCGAACAGGGCGTTGAGTTGCCGGTAGAAGACCCGAAACCGAGTGATCTAGCCATGGCCAGGCTGAAGGTGCGGTAACACGCACTGGAGGGCCGAACCCACGCCTGTTGAAAAAGTCGGGGATGAGCTGTGGCTAGGGGTGAAAGGCCAATCAAACTCGGAAATAGCTGGTTCTCCGCGAAATCTATTGAGGTAGATCGTCAGGCGAACACCGCCGGAGGTAGAGCACCGGAAGGGCTAGGGGGACCCAAAGTCCTACCAAACCCTACCGAACTCCGAATGCCGGTGAGTGCTACCTGGCAGACAGACAGTGGGTGCTAAGGTCCATTGTCGAGAGGGAAACAGCCCAGACCACCAGCTAAGGCCCCCAAATGATGACTAAGTGGGAAAGCATGTGAGACGGCCAAAACAACCAGGAGGTTGGCTTAGAAGCAGCCATCCTTTAAAGAAAGCGTAATAGCTCACTGGTCTAATAGCTGTCTTGCGGCGAAAATGTAACGGGGCTCAAGTCATCTGCCGAAGCTGTGGATGCACTAGCAATAGTGCGTGGTAGCGGAGCGTTCCGTACGCCTGCGAAGGGCGACCCGTGAGGGCGCCTGGAGGTATCGGAAGTGCGAATGCGGACATGAGTAGCGACAAGGAGAGTGAGAACCTCTCCCGCCGAAAGTCCAAGGGTTCCTGCGCAAGGCCAATCCGCGCAGGGTGAGCCGGCCCCTAAGGCGAGGGCGACAGCCGTAGCCGATGGAAACCAGGTGAATATTCCTGGGCCTGTCAGAAGTGACGAGTGTGAACCGTTGTTCCTCCTTATTGGATTGGAGGGGCTGCCGGATCACTCCAGGAAATAGCTCTGACATATAGACCGTACCCGAAACCGACACAGGTGGACTGGTTGAGTATACCGAGGCGCTTGAGAGAACCATGCTGAAGGAACTAGGCAAATTGCTCGCGTAACTTCGGGATAAGCGAGACCCACGAATGGGCAACCATGCGTGGGTGGCACAGACCAGGGGGTGGCGACTGTTTAGTAAAAACACAGGGCTCTGCGAAATCGAGAGATGACGTATAGGGTCTGACGCCTGCCCGGTGCCGGAAGGTTAAGAGGAGAGGTGCAAGCCTTGAATCGAAGCCCCGGTAAACGGCGGCCGTAACTATAACGGTCCTAAGGTAGCGAAATTCCTTGTCGGGTAAGTTCCGACCTGCACGAATGGCGTAACGACCTCCCCACTGTCTCCAGCATGGGCTCAGCGAAATTGAATTCCCCGTGAAGATGCGGGGTACCCGTGGTCAGACGGAAAGACCCTATGAACCTTTACTGCAACTTCGCAGTGGTGCCAGGAAGGAACTGTGTAGGATAGGTGGGAGGCTATGAAACAGGGGCGCTAGCTTCTGCGGAGCCATCCTTGAAATACCACCCTGTTTCTTTCTGGCATCTAACCGAGCCCAGTTACCCTGGGCCGGGACCCTGCGTGGCGGGCAGTTTGACTGGGGCGGTCGCCTCCCAAATGGTAACGGAGGCGCGCGATGGTGGGCTCAAGCCGGTCGGACATCGGCTGTTGAGTGCAAAGGCATAAGCCCGCCTGACTGTGAGCGCGACAGCGCGAACAGAGACGAAAGTCGGCCTTAGTGATCCGGTGGTCCCGCGTGGAAGGGCCATCGCTCAACGGATAAAAGGTACTCTAGGGATAACAGGCTGATCTCCCCCAAGAGTCCACATCGACGGGGAGGTTTGGCACCTCGATGTCGGCTCATCGCATCCCGGGGCTGGAGCAGGTCCCAAGGGTTCGGCTGTTCGCCGATTAAAGCGGTACGTGAGCTGGGTTTAGAACGTCGTGAGACAGTTCGGTCCCTATCTGCCATGGGTGTTGGAGACTTGAGAGGATCTGTCCCTAGTACGAGAGGACCGGGATGGACGTACCTCTGGTGTACCAGTTGTTCCGCCAGGAGCACCGCTGGGTAGCTAAGTACGGAACGGATAACCGCTGAAGGCATCTAAGCGGGAAACCAGCCTCAAAACCAGGTCTCCCCAAGGGTCGTGGAAGACCACCACGTTGATAGGCCGCAAGTGGAAGTCGGGTAACCGACGCAGCTGAGCGGTCCTAATCACCCAATTGATCTCACATCACTTCACCGCAGAGGCCTTAAAAACCTCGCCGCACGCAGCACCCATCCGCACACCCAACACCACACTCGAACCAAAACATCACCAATCCAGCACACCACACAGTGATGCTGCCTCAACAAAACGATCCGGCTCGGTGGCCCGGTGGCCATTGCAAGGCTGCCACACCCGATCCCATCCCGAACTCGGCCGTGAAACGCCTCCGCGCCCATGGTACTGCATCTCAAGATGCGGGAGAGTAGGTCGCCGCCGGACCACCCAGCCGGATCGTCCCAAAACAGCATCCAACCATCACCACCGCGGGGTGGAGCAGCCCGGTAGCTCGTCAGGCTCATAACCTGAAGGTCACAGGTTCAAATCCTGTCCCCGCATCC
>NZ_JBHRTN010000020.1:0-86356 GCF_042646265.1 Teichococcus globiformis | reverse complement strand
GTGCGTCTGAGGCGGGGGCGGCCCGCCTCAGACGGACATCTGGTCTAGATTGCAACCCGTTGCAATGAGAGTTGTCTCCAATCCGCTATCGTGCCGCAGAGTGGGATTTGACGCTGCATGGGATATTGGAACGCTAAAGTCGTGATGACGTCATGCCCGCTCATGCCATCAGCACCTATGCCAAAGGAGTCCCTATGACCGTTGTGATCGCCAAGAAATTTGGCGAGTATATCTCCATCGTCTCCGATACCATGATTACCACTCCGCGCACCGGGACTAATACACCGCGCGTCAGCGGCGATCCGGTGCGTCAGCGCAGGATTGATGACGCCGTTCCGGGACGGCTCAAGATCGTCAATATTGATCAGCGGCTTACCATCGCGTACGCGGGCCTGTCGGGATTGGCGCTCACCACCATTCGAGAGATCGCCACGACATGCCGCTCCGGTGACCTTGCCCGCTTGTACGATGTACTGCGCCAAGCGACAGTGGAAGCCAAGCACGAGGTGGAGTTCATCGTCGCCTCGCACTATGGCGCGGCGAACCTGCGGCGCGTCTGGGACGGCCTCGTATCGGAGCCTCTGCCGCAGACCTGCATCGGCGACGGCGCGATCCTGCCGGAGGTGCTACGCGTCTTTAGGCCTACCGACGACGGCAAGGAGAACGCTGACACCTTTCGCGCCGATTTCTTGAACGTCTTTACCAACAACCGCATTCACCTTGGCACTGGCGTCGGCGGCTTCCCGCTTTGCCTAGAGGCTGGCCCGGACGGGCACGTCTATAAGCGGCACCATTTCCATTTCACTTGGAAGCCGATCGTATTCATCCCAGGCGTCACGATCTACGAGGACGAGAACGACCTGCAGACCGGCGACTGGAGCTTCCACCACGCTGCTATCGCCTCGGACGCCCCAGCAGCGGCTGTCATTGGCGTCGCCGTGCCACAAGCCAAGGTGGGCTTCATCTACTCGCCGCTCACCATGGACGATCCTGTGAAGGTGGACCTGCTCGAGCGCGACCTGCCATGGACGCAATACGAGCGACAGATGTACGACCAACTCGGCTGGCACGTTGAGGAGATGGCTGGGCAAGTACGCGCTTGGCGGGCGGCGCGGTCATGAGTACGCTCTCGGCGGGTGCCGGATATATCTGCCGTCGTCGAAGTCGATGTCGAACGGCTCGCCGAGCTCACGGCCGGCTTCGCTCGGGACGCCGCCTCGGAGGCGCCGGATGCCCGCGGTGACTCGAAGTCCGGCACGGCCCACAGGAACCGGCCCAGCGCCCGCCTAAGCCGGGCCCCGTAGGGCATGAAGTGCATCTTCGGCGCGTATTTCCCGCGTAGAACAACAGAGGAGCGGACAGGGGCCCCTCAGAGAAGGCCACGGTTAGCGGCGGGAAGCCCCTTCACGGGAAGGGGCCTCTCATTAGGGCGTCAGATGATGCCGCCCGGCATCAACAGGACTACAGCGCGCCGCGCTGCGAGCCCTGAATATCGGCGACGCCTTCCGGCCTGGGGGGGATTTCGTCCTGGTGCGGGTTCTTCGGGTTCCCTGGATTGCGGATCTTTCGCCCGTCGGCGCGCACCTGCTGGAAGTCGGGGCGGGGCGTCGTGTCGCACGGCCTCGGTTTGAGATTGTCCGAAGTCAACTGCCTTACCGGATCGTCGATTAGCTGGGCTTTGATCCGCTCCGCGACGGCCAGGCCAAGCGCCCGGCCTGCCTTGTGATCGTCGCGCCAGTGCACGGCCGACCAGAGACGGGCCATGCCAATATTGTCGGCCAGTCGCTCCAACTCCGCTCGCTCGTCGGGGAAGAAATAGGTGAGGACCTCGCTGGCGGCGGCGCTATAGGTGCTGTGGCCGGATGGATAGGCCGGATGCCGGGGCGAGCCGGGTGACGGCACGTTGGGATCGTTGCAGCGCGGTGCGCCGTCACCCGTGCCGTCTGCCCTCACCTGTCGGTCGTAGAGGACCTCAAACCGGGGCTGGCTTCGCATCTGGGCAGCGCGACGGATCTCGTACTCAATCGGGCGCTCCCGGTAAACACGCTCGAAATCGGGATGCCCCTTGCCGTTGATGTTGGCCCATTTGAAATGCCATGCTGCGAGCAGGGCGCTGTAGATGGTCACGTCGAGCGCCATCCAGATCCGCGCCTGCCGCGGCGGAGAAATGTTGCTGCGGAACAGCAGGCAGTTCAGCGCATGGCGGTGCAGTAGGCCGGGCGTTTCGTCTTCGAACAGGCGCGCAAGCTCCCGCCCGGTTTGAACGAGCGGCGTCGACGGGCCGCACTGGGTGAAGAGGTCGGTCACCTTCGGCTGGTCGACTGTCACGTTGAAAATGGCGCCAAGCGGTGCCGGCCGCAGGTAAAGAAACTTGCTGAGAGGCTCCCGGATCCGGCCCTCGAAGGTGCCCCCTGCGATAACCAGCCCTTGCTCGTCCCGCTTCTCGGCCAGATAGATCAATTCGCGGATGTCGGCCTCGATCGCTTCCGGATCTCGGTCATAGGGAAGCATCGTTCCATCGGGCAGGGCATCGACCTCGACGACGGCTATTCGTTTTCCCCGATCCGCCCAGAAGGCGGCGCCCGGTTCGATCTGCGGACCCGGCAAGTTGTATCTGCGCGTCACTTCCGCCGGGCTCTCCTGCTCGACCTTGTCTTCTTGCTTGATGTCGTCTGATCCGCTCATGTGAACGTTTCTCCACCGCCACCCATTGTAGAATGAGGTAACGCTACAAGGACTGAACGGGAGAAGCACAGCACGAGCTACTGAATAGTTACAGTATCAAAATGGTTGAATTTTAAATCGAAATGTTACGCTGCCTCAGCGCGGTTTTTTGCGTGACTGAATTACACGTTGGTGATCCGAGCATAGGGAGGTGAGACGCCGTTCTCGCCGTTGCCCTGGTACACGCTGTTCAGTCTATTAAATTTGGTTATGCCGTTCCTCACCTCAGGAACTACCGCGAACCTACCCAATGTGGGCCTGGACGACCTCGCACGAGAAGCCATGCCGCCGTCACTCACTGAAAATCCCGGCTCTTCAGGTTCAACGCCGGCCTTCTTGACCCCGGCTCCGGTCGCCGAACCTCATCTGCCCGCCCCAGCACCGCCGCACCCCAATCCGCCGGTTCCGCCGCGCTCAGCCCCTGCAGCAGATCCGTTCGGTCGGTCAGCTGTTCCACGATGATGTGCGTCACCGGCACCTCGGCCTGCTCGGTTTCCCGCTCGATCTTGCCGTGCACCAGCAGCAGCCGCGCATTGATCAGCGCCGCCCGGTCGCGGTCGACGATGTTGGCGAAGGTCACCAGGTTCGCCTGCCCGTGTTCGTCCTCCATGGTGATGAACACGACGCCCTTGGAGGTGCCCGGCCGCTGCCGCATCAGCACCAGCCCGGCCAGCAGGAGCCGCTTGCCCTGCGGCAGCGCGTCGATCTCCCTGGTGTCCCGGCAGCCCAGGGCTTGGAGCTGTGGCCGCAGCAGCGCCAGCGGGTGCTTCCCCAGCGTCAGGCCAGTGGCCAGGTAGTCGAGCACGACCTTCTGACCGTTATGCTCCGGCGGTAGCTCCGGCCCTGGTTCGGGCAGCAGCGGCGGCTCGCCCGCGGCCGCGCTGCGGGCCGCCAGCTGGAGGAGGGGCGGCACGTCCTTCTCGACGCCCCGGGCCGCCCAGATCGCCTGGCGCCGCGGCACCCCCATCCCCGCAAAGGCATCCGCCGCCGCCAGCGCCTCCGTCGCCTTGCGGCTGAGCTCGGCGCGCCGCACCACCTCCTCGACGGACGAGAACGGCGACTGGTTACCCGCTTCCCGCGCCTTCACCAGCCGCTCGGCCTCCGCCCGGGCCAGCCCCGCCGCCTGCCGCAGCCCGAGACGCAGCGCCAATCCCTCGGCGCTGTCCGCCTCCGGCTCCAGCGTGCAGTCCCAGTCGCTGCGGTTGACGTCCACCGGCCGTACCGCGACGCCGTGCTCCCGGGCATCTCTGACGATCTGCGCGGGCGCGTAGAACCCCATCGGCTGCGCGTTCAGCAGTGCGGCGGCAAACACCGACGGGTGCCAGCGCTTCAGCCAGCTGCTGGCATAGGCCAGATGCGCAAAGGAGGCGGCGTGGCTTTCCGGAAAGCCATAGCTGCCAAAGCCTTCCAGCTGCTTGAACACCCGCTCGGCCAGCGCCGGGTCATAGCCCCGGGCCACCATGCCGCCGACCAGCCGGTCGCGGTACTCGCTGACCCCCTGCGTGTGCTTGAAGGTCGCCATGGCCCGGCGCAGCTTGTCGGCCTCCTCGGGGCTGAACCTGGCCGCCACCATGGCCACCCGCATGGCCTGCTCCTGGAACAGCGGCACGCCGAGGGTGCGCTTGAGCACGTCCTTGAGTTCGTCCCGGTGCCCATGCTCGGGGGAGGGGCTCGGGTAGACCGGCTGCTCGAGCCCCCAGCGGCGCCGCAGATAGGGATGCACCATGTCCCCCTGGATCGGGCCCGGCCGGATGATCGCCACCTGGATGACTAGATCGTAGAACTTCTCCGGCCGCAGCCGGGGCAGCATGTTCATCTGCGCCCGGCTCTCCACCTGGAACACGCCGACGCTGTCCGCCCGCCGCAGCATGGCGTAGGTCTCCGGGCAGTCGCGGGGGACGCCCGCCAGGTCGAAATCCTTGCGGTGGTGCCGCCTGAGCAGCTGGAAGCCGCGCCGCAGCATCGACAGCATGCCCAGCGCCAGGATGTCGACCTTGAGCAGGCCGAGCGCGTCGATGTCGTCCTTGTCCCATTCCAGCACCGTCCGCCCCTCCATGGCGGCGTTGCCGATCACCGCCAGCGCGGTCAGCGGCCCGCGGCTGATGACAAAGCCGCCGACATGGGTGGCCAGGTGGCGCGGGAAGTCCTGGATCTCCTCGGCGAGCTGCAGCGTCCAGCCGAGCCGCGTATCCTTGGGGTCCAGCCCGAGCCCGGCGGCCAGCTCCGGCAGGGTCTGCTCGCGCCCGGGTCCCCACGAGGCCTTGGCCAGCCGGGCGGTGATGTCCTCGGACAGCCCCATCGCCTTGCCCACCTCGCGGATGGCGGAGCGGGCGCGGTAGCGGATCACGGTGCCGGCGATCGCCGCGCGGTCGCGGCCGTAGCGCTGGTAGATGTGCTGGATCACCTCCTCGCGCCGCTCGTGCTCGAAGTCGACGTCGATGTCCGGCGGCTCGTTGCGCGAGGCGGAAACGAAACGCTCGAACAGCAGGTCGTGCTTGGCCGGGTCGACGGCGGTGATGCCCAGCACGTAGCAGCAGGTGGAGTTGGCCGCCGAGCCGCGCCCCTGGCAGAGAATGCCCTGGCCGCGGGCAAAGCGCACCACCTCGTGCACGGTGAGGAAGTAGGGGGCGTAGCCGAGCTGCTCGATCAGCCGCAGCTCGTGGTCGATGCGGGCCTGGATGTCGGATGGCACGCCGCGCGGCCAGCGTTCCCGGGCCGCCTCATCCACCCGCCGGGTCAGGGTCTGCTGCGGCGTGCGGCCGGGCTCGAGGATCTCGTCGGGGTATTCGTGGCGCAGCTGATCCAGGGAAAAGCCCTGTGCCGCCTCCAGGACGTGCAGCGTGTTGTCCAGCGCCTCGGGATGGTCGGGGAACAGGCGGGCCATGGTGGCGGGACGCTTGAGGCAGCGCTCGGCATTCGGCTCCGCGCGCCGGCCCAGCGCCTCCACCGTGCAGCCCAGGCGGATGGCGCTCAGCAGGTCGGCCACCGGCCGGCGGCGCCGGTGGTGGTAGCGGACGTCGTTCCAGGCCAGCAGGGCGCCGTGCGGCCCGGCCCCTGCCACCACCTGGCCCAGCCAGTCCATCCGCTCGCCGTCCCCGCCGTCGAGATAGCGGGCGGCGGCGCAGAACAGCGGCAGGGCCAGGGTTCCCGCCAGGCGCTGCGCCACGGCCGCGAACCGCGCCGCGAAGCCCGCCTCCGGCCGGCGGGGCGGGACCGCCGCCAGCGCCCAGCCCGCGGCGTGCTCGAGCATCTCCTCCAGGCCGATGCGGCAGGCACCGCTCGGCGCCCGCATGCGGCCGCGCGACAGCAGGGTGGTCAGCCGGCCGTAGCCCTGGCGGTCGGTCGGCCAAGCCAGCCATTCCGAGCCATCCTCCAGCGCGAGCCGGCAGCCGACGACGAAAGGCAGGTTGGCCTCCCGGGCGGCGACGTGGCCGCGCACCACCCCGGCCAGGCTGTTGCGGTCGCAGATCCCCAAGCCGGCATGGCCGATCGCCCGGGCGGTCAGCACCAGCTCCGTCGGGTGCGAGGCGCCGTCGAGCAGCGAGAAGTTGGAGCGGGCGGCCAGCTCCGCGTAGCCGGCACTCACGGCTCAGGCCAGCTCGCCGTGCAGGAACCATCGCGGTGCTTCGCCACCCGCCCGCGCCTCGCGCAGCCGGCAGATCCACAGCCGCGGACCCTCGGCGGTCTGCACCCGGTAATAGTCGCGTGCCGGGCGGTGCTCGTCGGCGCCCCACCATTCCGGCTCCAGCCGTTCCGGCCCCAGCGCCGCCAGCACGCGGTAGAGCCGGGAGCCGCAGCGCAGCTGCACCGGCGGGCCGTCCGGCACGAGGGCGGTGACGGCGATGGCCAGCGGCGTGCCCAGCAGCCGCACCGGCCGGACGGCGTGGTCCCAGCCGGGCGGCACGGCGGGCACCGCGTAGGGCTCGGCCGGCACGGCGGCGTATTCCGGCCAGTGGCCGTTCAGCGGCCGCAGCCGGGTGAGGGCGATGCGCTGCCCGGCCGCGTCGAGCAGCTCGGGCAGCGCCTCCGGGCGCGAGGCGGCACTGCCGTCGCCGCGATCCAGGCCAGGCTGCGCTTGCGGCATCGGCTCGGTGGCGGTGGCCTCCAGCACCATCCGCTCGAAGCCGAGATCCGGCTCCAGCCGATCCAGCACCTCGCGGAACAGCCGGAACAGGTGAGCGGACGCGTGCGAGGCGGCGCCGGTACCGATCGCCACCTCCTGCACCATCCGGTCCACCCGGTCGGCGCGCAGGGCGAGGCGCCGCGCGCCCTGGCCAGCCTGTTCCAGGGTCTGGCAGAGCTCGGCCAGCAGGACCTGCAAGACGTGGTCGATGGCCGGCCGGGTGACGATGGGCTCCAGCAGGTTGCGGGCGGCAGCGAACACCGGCGGCGGGCGCACCGGCCGGATCGGGCGCGGCCGGTCTCCGGTGGCGTCGTCCAGCGCGTCGAGCAGGGCGCGCCCGAAGCGCCGCGCCAGCGGACCGCGCGGCTGGCGCAGCAGCTCGCCCACCCGGCGCAGGCCGAGCCGGGCCAGGGCCTGGATGGTGTCCGCGGGCAGCCGCAGGGCGGACAAGGGCAGCGGCGCCAGGGCGGCGGCCTCGTTGTCGGGCGGCAGCACCAGCGGCCGGGGGCTGCAGCGCGCCAGGGCGGCGGCGCAGCCCGGCGTGCCGGCCACGGCGCCGAGCACCCGGTAGCCACCCGACCGGAAGCCTTCGAGCACGCTGGCCAGCAAGGCGTCCTCGCCGCCGAACAGCCCGTCGACGCCGGTGGTGTCGAGCAGCAGCCCGTCCTGGCCATCCACCGCCGCCAGCGGCGTGAAGCGCAGCGTCCAGAGCGCCAGCCGCTCCAGCAGCGCGGCATCGGCCGCCGGGTCGGCCTCAACCAGCACCAGCTCCGGCAGGATGGCCTGGGCGTCGGCCAGCGCCTGGCCAACGAACAGGCCGGGGGCATCGGTGGCAGTGAGCAGCCGACGGTTGCCGATCATGCCCCAGACCGCCAGGGGCCGGCCCGCCAATTCGGGTTGCTGGCGGCGCAGCCGGTCGAGCGGCAGCAACGGCAGCACCAGGGCGAGATACCGGCGGCTCATGCGGACAACGCCCGGGCGGCGATCCCCTCGACCCGCAGCACCCCCGCCTCGACCTGCACCGTCCACGCGGCCGGGCGCCCGGCGCGGCAGCGCAGCAGGTCCAACTGCCAGCGGGGACGGGCCTGAACATCGGGCAAAGAACTGACCCGCCAGCGGGTCACCGCGCTGGAGGGGCCGTGCTCGGCAACCGAGCGCAGCAGCAGCCCGACCCGCGAAGAACCCTCGGCGGCCAGCTGCAGGCGGCGCGAGGCGGTCATGTCGAGGCGGTCGAGTTGCAGCACCGCGCTACCCAGGGCGGGCGAGCGCAGCGCCTCCTCCAGCACCCAAAGCCCGTCCGCCGGCTGCCGGTACCGCGCCAGCAGCAACCGTTCGGCGCCGAGCCCCAAGCCTTGCAGCCCGGGCGCCCAGACGCCGTCGGCGCCGCCGGGGCCGATCCACAGCACCGGGCCGGCCAGGCGGCCGAGGATCAGCGCGCAGAAGCCCAGGCCTGCCCCAGGATCGGCGGCCTGGATCTCGTGCAGCTCGCCGCGGGCCAGCCCACCCTCCGGCAGGTGGGCGTCGATGGCGGGACACAGGGAAAGGGGCGGCGGCGGGTCGCCCGGAAGGCCGCGCTCGATGCGGGCGAGCGTGGCCCGGAGATCTTGCAGCACGGCGGGGGAAGCCGGCATGGCGAGAGCCCCTAGCCGGCGCTGTGCAGCCGGGCCGGCGGCAGCTTCAGCACCAGGAAGCCGGAGCGCTCCAGGTGTTTCACCAGGTGCTCGGCGGCGAGGCTGGCCACCAGCTGTCCGCCGGAGGGGCGGGGCTTGCCGCGCTCGTCGTAGCGCAACGCGTAGGCCAGGGCGTCGGCCACCTCGTCCGATGAGGCGGCGGAGAGGCCGGGAGGCAGCGGGATCGGCGGGGGGAGGGGCTCGGCCATGGGCTTGACGCTAAGGGAGACTATGAGAACGAATCAAGAACACAAAGCGGTTGACATCCAGGCCGCAGCGGCGGGTGATCGGGTTGGACAGCATTCCCGAGCACGCCCGGATCAGCCGGAACGGGGGACGATCAACGCGTCATCGCGTTGTGCTCGCAGGACGATGGAGGCAGCGGGCTTTGTGTTGGTGTGGACGGCCTCTCAGACCACAGGTTCCATGGCGCTCAGGCGTCAGGGCCCAACGGGAGGAGAGCAAGATGGCCACACCAATCCGCATCGGCATGGATACGGCCAAGTCCGTGTTCCAGCTTCACGGCGTCGACGAGAACGAGGCAGTTGTCCTTCGCCGTCAGCTCCGACGCAGCGAGATGATCCGCTACTTCGAGAAGCTGCCGCCTGCGCTGGTGGCCATCGAAGCTTGTGGCAGCGCGCACCACTGGGCACGCGTCCTGCAGTCTTTTGGCCATGAGGCAAGGCTGATCCCGCCGCAGTACGTGAAGCCCTACGTAAAGCGCGGAAAGAACGACGCGGCCGATGCTGAGGCGCTCTGCGAAGCGGTCACCAGACCCACGATGCGGTTTGTCCCGGTGAAGTCCGGCGAGCGTCAGGCGGCGTGCATGTTGATGACTGTGCGAGAGCGCTTGGTCGGCGTGAAGACGCAGCTCTCCAACGCCATCAGGAGCTATGCCGCCGAATTCGGGATCGTCGGCCCGGCAGGGCGCCAGAATGTGAATGCGCTGATCAAACGGATCCTTGAGGAGAACAGCTTGCCTGAACTGGCTCGTGAGCTCTTTGCCTTTCAAGCCAAGGAGTACGCCGCTGTCGAAGCACGCCTCGAGGAGATCGACGCCAAGCTCATGAGGTGGCACCGCGACGATGAGCTCAGCCGTCGCATCGCGACGATCCCCAGTATCGGCCCGATCGGATCCACCATGCTGAGCATGAAGGCACCTCCAGCAGAGGGGTTCAGCTCTGGCCGCCAGTTCGCCGCCTGGCTCGGACTGACGCCGAAGGACCATTCGACCGGAGGAAGAACACGTCTGGGCGGCATCACCAAGGCTGGCGATCCATCTATCCGATCGACACTGATCGTCGGCGCAACCGCACTGCTGCGGCATGTCCGCAAAGGCCGGACCCAGGCGTCGCCCTGGCTCGCCGCCATCATGCAGCGGAAGCCGCCGAAGCTTGTAGCCGTCGCGCTTGCAAACAAATTCGCCCGCATAGCGTGGCGACTGATGATATCTGGCGGCGTCTATAACCGAGCACCAGAAGCGCTGCCTGCCTGAACTCCGTTTCGGCGCCGAAGGGCACGCGAGATTGCTCATCGGATTGCTGACCGAACTTGCAAGAACGCGTAGATGGGAATGACCTATCGGTCGGTACGTGCGATAATCCGAAGGTTACACTGGCACCTCAATGTCGCCGATGTGTTTGGAACGCGCGTAGCGAATACCATCTTGGCCAGCAGGATTTTTCCTGCGCAAACAGGCCGGACATCTGATAGCAAGCGATACGGTCAAAAGTCTGCACGTGCCTGGCAAGCGGGGGGCCGTCCACATCTGTAACCTTTACGCCATGGCCTCAAGCCCGCAGGCGATCCACGACCTGATGCGGATCGTGGCCAGGGGCGAGCGGCAGGATCTCGGTGAGAGTGCGACCGGCTGACCAGGCAGGCAGCGCCTGGCTACTCCCCTCGGTCCAGCACGCGGCTGATCCGGATGCGATCCGTCAGGCGGCCACGTCGCACCAGAGCGGCAACCTGGCTACCGGGCCGGAGCGTCTCGTAATGCGCCGGCCGCACCGCGGCACAGGGCCGCTGATCCTCGAGCTGCAGGCAGACCTCGTAGCGCTCGGGATCGGTGGTCGGTACCACGGCGGTGCCGACCTGACCGCTTGTCGTCACCACGGCGGCAGGAGTCACGGAAGCGGAGGCGGCACGCCAATTTCGGCTCACGACGACGCCCTCCATCCGCTCGGTCGGCCGACCCACGACATCGGTGATGAAGACCCCGAGAACCACGACCATGGCCAGCAGCCCGAGCGACATGAACCACAAGACGGCGCTCATGAAGGCGAACAAGGCCCGGTCCTCGCCGGGCTTGCCGCGCCTCAGCGCCGACCATGGCGCCAGGTAATATTCGGCGAGAGTGGCACGAAAGCCTGATCGAGCCTTGTTGGGACGTTGTCCGGTCAACGCTGTCACGCGGCGAGCCGGGACATCCCGCCATCCTTGCCGCGCGGTGCCTCGACCTCGTAGCCGGGCTCGATGGCCTCTCCTTCCACCGGCGTCTTCCAGGGCAGCGCCTTGGAGACGATGATGGCGAACTGGCCGAGAGCGTTCCTCTTCTCCCGGAAGCCAAGCAGCTCGACCGGCTCGCCATGCTGGTAGACCATCACAGCGGCGCGCCCTTCCTTGGCGGCTTCACCCATGGCCTGCACGATCGCGATGGTCGCCTTGCCGCGGAGTGCCTCCCAGAAGCCGGCGGAGTGCCGCAGCTTCCACTGGCCGACCCGCACGGTGCGGCCCGCCTGGCTGTCATAGGCGAAGCTGCGCCGGTCGCCTTGCACCGAGACATCGCCGAGGCCGGCGGCGCTGCCGCTCATCCGGCTGCCCGGCATGCTACCCTCGACCTTGAGGTCGATCGGCAGACGAAGCTGGCGCCAGGGGCTCGGCGCCGGCATCTGCCGCAGCAGTTCCGCGGCGTCCTCGTGCCGGAAGGTGTCTTCCTGGCCGTAGATGATGCGGTCGACCACGGCGGCGAGCAGGAAGCGGTTGTCGAGACTGGGCATCCGGAACGGGGCTCCCTCAGGCAGGTTCGTCCAACCTAAACTGAGCTTGAAGGGGAGCCCCACCAACTTTCCGCGAAGACAGGGGCGATGCGTAGGCCAGGAGCGCGGCGGCATTTGCCATGCTGCGCCGTGAGTCGGAGCTGCCGGGGTCCGTCCAGCGCCGACCTGACGCGCTGATCCGTCACAGGAGCCGCTGAAGCCCCGCAGCGCCTGGACGGAGGAAGTGCGACGGCTGTTCAGGCCGAACCCAAGCAGCGTCGCGGACGAGGGACGGTGTCGTTGACACCGTTCCCTGCATCCGCGCCCGGCGTCAGGCCCAGATATCCTGCCCGCCGAACCCAGCCGCTTCGGTCGGCCGGAACTCGCCCGACCAGTTCTGCATGTTGTCCAGCCGCTGCAGCCCGCCGGCATACATGTTGACCTTCCAGACGGCGTTGGGATTGCCGTCCATGGACGCCGCCGAGAACACCACGCTGCCGTCGGCGAGGACGTTGACGTGGTCGGGCAGGTGGCCCGCATTCCAGGTCTGGCTGCCGGCGATCCGGATGGTGCCGGTCGACGTGCCATCGGTGACCCAGAGATCAGCCCTGGCCGGTACGAGAGGGTTGCCTTCCTGGTTCAGGAACAACGCCCGCCCGTCACCCAGGGAAACGAAATCAGTCAGGGGGCTGAAGGTCAGGACATCGTCCGCGATCACCTGGGTGCCGCCCTTGGTGCCATCGGTGACGTAGAGGTCACGACCGCCCTGGAAGATCACCAGGCCATTGCCGAGCTCCGTCAGCTTGGTCTCGCCGGAATGCTTGCCGCCGATGGTCTGTTCCGTCGGATCGAGCAGCTTCAGGGTTCCCTCGGCGGTGCCGTCGGTGACAAAGAGCGACTCCTCGTAGGTGTTGGCCATTGTCCGGTCGAAATCGGCGAAGACCCAGCGGCTGCCCTCGACAGCGTAGTAGTCCTGCTGCCCGAACCGGCCACCTGGCCAGGTGGTGCCTTCCGCGGTTCCGTCGGTGACGAACGCCCCGAAATCCGTGCTGATGATGGCCCTGGTGCCATCCGCCGACACCGTGATCTCGCCCATGTTGAGCAGCTCCGTGCGGGGAACCCGCTGGATCAGGGTCGTGCCTTCTTCGGTGCCGTCGGTGACCCACAGCTCCCGTCCGGTCAGGCCGGTCGCGGAGGAGAAGATGTACTTCCCGCCATTCAGCGCGACCACCGCCGACGGGTGCGCGCTGTCAGGGCCCTGCGCCTGGTTGGTCACCAGGCGCGTGCCGTCATGGGTTCCATCCGTCACCCAGAGCTCGTAGCCCGTGAGGCCGTCGCTGGCAGTGAAGAACACCCGTCCGTCATCCGTCGCCACCAGGTTAGTCGGGCCATAGGTGCCGTCACCGCGGCCGATGTCGCGCAGCATGTGGGTGCCGTCCTCGGTGCCATCGGTGATCCAGAGCTCCCGGCCATGGATGCCGTCATTGGCGACGAACACCACCTTGCCGTTGGACAGGGTGGTCAGTTCGGTCGGGTCGGAGCCCTTCAGGCCATTGTTGATGTCCTTGAGCAGGCGGCGCTCGCCGAACTGGCTGTCGGCCACCCAGATCTCCTTGCCATGGGTTCCCTCGGCATTGACGAAGATGTAGCCGGCCAGCGGCTTCGGCGGCACAGGGCCGGGCTGCTCGGGCTCGGACGGCGCGTCCGGCCCGGGCGTGCCGGGAACCTCGGGCACTGTATGCCCGCCATCGCCCACCGCGACTGCCTGGGCATCACCGTTCCAGGCCTGGACGTCCCGCAGCCGCTCGACGAGACCGGTGTCGAGGTCGATCTTCCAGGTCATGTAGGCACTGCTCGGCGTCTCCCTGGACGTCAGCACGACGGTGTGGTCGTCCAGCATTGATGCGGTGCCTGGGAGCGTCCTGGGGTTGTCGGCGCTCATGGCTGACACCAGGCGGGTACCCGCCTCGGTGCCATCGGTGATCCACAGGTCCGAGGTGGTGTAGTGACCGAACTCTCCGGGCCTGTCGGAAACGGTGAAGTTGTCGCCATTGACGAACAGGGCCCGGCCATCCGGGAGCACCAGGAAATTCTGTGCCCAGTAGCCCGTCAGGCTGCCCTCGGCGATGATCCGGGTGCCCGCCGCCGTGCCATCGGTGACGTAAAGATCCCTGTCCTGCGGAAAGACGACCAGGCCGTTGCCGAGGGCGTAGAGGTCGGAGGGTGCTCCGGGCGAGCCAGTGCGGTCCAGGATGATCCGGGTGCCCTCGCGCGTGCCGTCGGTCACGTAGAGCGCCTGAATGAAGTCACGGTCGCTGTTCGGACCCGTGTAGAACTCCTTCACCACCCAACGATCGCCCTCGGTGCCGACCGGCGTTCCCCACATTGTCACAGGGGCACTGTCTGAAACCTTGACGGTGCCCTCCACCGTGCCGTCGGTGCGCCACTCGCCAAAGGCGAGTCTCCAGTCGTCCGAGGGGCTTCCGTCACGCCCATCGTCGCCCCGGAAGTAGGCGTTGCCTTCACCGTCGATGCGGGAGAACTGCATGCTGGAGCTTCCGGACCCGGGTACCGCATCGGTGAGGCGCTGGGTTCCCCCTGCCGTGCCGTCGGTCGACCACATCTCCGTGCCGTGCACGCCATCATTGGCCATGAACAGCAGCCTGCCATTGGGCAGCACGATCAGGTCAGAGATGTTCGAGGCCGTGGCCCCGGCAAAGATGTCCTTCAGGAGCCTGGTGCCGGCAAAGGTTCCATCCGTCACCCAGAGCTCGCGGCCAGCCCGGCCATCGTCGGCGGTGAACGCCACCAGGCCGCTCGGCAGCACGGTCAGGTTCTCGGGGCCACGGGTTCCGTCGCCACGGCCGATGTCCCGCAGCATCCTGGTTCCGCCCGCGGTGCCATCGGTGATCCAGAGCTCGCGGCCGTGGATGCCGTCATTTGCGACAAAGAGGATCTTGCCGTCCGGCAGCCGGGTCAGCTGGCTCGGATCCGAACCACTGGACCCTGGATTGATGTCCTTGAGCAGGCGGCGCTCGCCGAACTCGCTGTCGGCCACCCAGAGCTCAAGTCCGGTCGTGGCCGTGCCGTTGATGAAGACGAAGCGGGAAGAAGCCATCATCGTATCCTGCTGCGGGCAGCAAACCGGCCCGGTGCCGGCATTCGGTCAACTCGCAGAAGGAAAAGCTCCGACGTTCATGAAATTCCGTCAATCCATCTGAAGCTGAACAATTCGCGCAAACGAACGAATCAACTCAGGATAGAAAATCAAAGAAAGGATTATATTCGATCTCCAGCATCTGAAACGCGGACCAGATTGGTTAGCTGATCATGACCCCTTGCATGGTCAGTCAGCATCCAGCCGTTCTTCCTATCTTCGGACCAACTTCAGCATCCGGTCGATGCGTCGTTGCACCCGGCAGAGGAGAAGCAGCGCTACGCTCATCAGGATTGTCTGCGCCACCACCAGAAGCATCGTGACGTCCATGGTGGCCAAGAGGCGGGCTAGGCTCAGGACTCATTGATCCAGAAGAGCATGGTGGCGGCGAGGTAGATGGCGGACATGAAGGTGGGGGCGCATCGGTCATAGCGCATGGCGATGCGGCGGTCCGAGGCAGTGCCTCGTACCCTTGAGCCGGCCGAACATGTTCTCGATGCGGTGTCGCTGGCGGTAGAGCTTCCTGTTATGCAGGATGCGCTGCTTGCGATTGCGGCGTGACGGAATGCAGGGCTCAATGCCGCGACCGGCCAGAGCTTGGCGGAAGCGATTGCTGTCGTAGCCCTTGTCGCCGATCAGGACGCGGGCGGGTGGCAAGGCGCTGAGCATCAGCGCTGTGCCCCTATGGTCGCTCATCTGACTTTCGGAGAGCAGCATGATCAGTGGGCGGCCATGCCCATCCGAGATCGCGTGCAGCTTGGAGTTCAGCCCGCCCTTGATACGCCTGATACGATGGGGAACAGCCCCTTTTTGAGCAGGCTGGCTGCTGTACGGTGCACCTTGAGGTGAGTGGCGTCGATCATCAGCCGGTCAGGTTGACCCTTACGCCCAGCCAGCCCCGCGAAGATGCGGTTGAACACACCCATGCGGCTCCAGCGGATGAAGAGATTGTAGAGGGTCTTGTGCGGGCCGTGTTCGGCAGGCGCATCGCGCCAGCGCAGCCCATTGCGGACAGCGTGGATGATGCCGCTGACGACCCGCTGGTCGTCCACCCGCGGCACACCATGCGAGAGCGGGAAGTAATGCGAGATCCGCTCGATCTGTGCCTTCGTGGGCCAGAACAGGTCAGCCATCGAAGCACCTCCGGCCGCCATGGAATCACAGCCGGATCAAACCTCAAAGGGCCCGTTAATAGGTCCTGATCCTAAATCAAAGTTCGCATCGATATAGGCGCTTCACCTGAGGCAGCTTGCCATCCATGACCATTCCTAAGCGGGCATTCAGATGAGCAGCCCCCAAGGCGCGGCATTGATGCTCGCTGCTTGTCCGCCCGCCTGAAGCTTGATCGGCGACGGAGGTCATGACGACAACCCCTTTGGTCAGGCGCTCACCGCGTTTGGCATCAAGCTCTGCATTCGTCCCGTCGTGGCGCAGCAACAGCGGGATAGACGCCGCTTATCAGCGCCTCGCTCAGCAGAGCGTCTGGTAGATTAGACCAGATCTCGATCAGCTTCGCTTTGAACAGGGCAAGTGGCAGCCGATTGGACTATCGCCTGAATGCGGCATGGACCCGGTTGATCGCTCCTGCGAAGGAAGCTCGTCGTGCACACGAGCCAGCTCATCCAGGACGACTAGTTGTCGTGCGCTGAGACGAAGCCGGAGCGCTTCTGCGATCAGGCGTTGTGCCCTCTGTTGTCTTCCAGATTGATGAGGGAAGGCACGACATTGCGATGCAAGATGTCTTGTACCGTGACATGCACACGGGCGTTGGCACGTGTCTCAATCGCACGCAGTATGGCGGTTGTATCGATCCGTCGTACACAACGTCTTATCTTCAACGTTCGTTTGCAGCGCTGTGATCTTTTCAAATCCGATAACGCACACTTACCGAATGTCGGACGGGGACGTTCAAGGGGCGCCACATTCCGCTGTGACGCCGCCGAAGGGTTGAAATCGTCAGCAGGATTTCAGGTCAGGGATTGCGCCCGGTGCCGCCGCGCCGCATGGTGCGCGTGCCGCATGGTAGGGCTACCCGGTCCGATCATGTTTCTTGTCCGAGCGCACATGGCCCCTCTCAGCACCGCCCACGGCTGAGAGGGGTTTTGCGTTTCAGGCCGGATGTGTAATCTGGGCCTGTCCTACACATCGACATGTCGGACACGAACCCCGAGCAGGTGGTTCGCAGAGGCCCCCGGAGGCAGCGCCGGGGGCCTTTTGCGTTTCAGGCTATGATCTAGGAGATCCTGAATGACCTTCCCCGAATGGCTCGCCGCGCTGAATGCCGAAGCCGCTGCGCGCGGATACCAGGGCAAGCCGCTGGTGGAGCAGACCGGCGAGGAATGCTGGCGTGAGGCATACGAGGACGGCGAGATGCCGGCCCAAGCTCTCACGTCCAACGAGCAAGACGGCGTGTAGGCCCCAAACCCCACTCCAGGAGCCGATCCATGGATGTCGCGACTGCCCTGCGCACCCTGCTTGATCAGGAGAACGACCCCGAAAGCGGCCTGCCGCACCTTCACCACGTCGCCTGGAACGCCCAGGCCCTGGTCGAATACGACCGTCGCCTGAAGGCCGGCACCCTGCCCGCCTCCGGTGAAGCCCTAACCCCCGCAGGAGGCCCCATGGGCGTTGTCCAAACTGTCGGCTTCGACCGCTTCCCCAAGCAAGGCTCCCACCTGGGCAAGCGGGTTGAGGTCTGCTTCAACTACGACACGTCGCGCCGCCTGAGCGGCACCATCGTCAGGGATGATGCGGAAGCGCCAGGGGAGACACTGATCCGCCTGGACGATGGCCGCTTCGTGCGGAGCGTCGAGTGCCAATACTCGGTGCCGCAGTCCGCGAACGTCGATCTGTCCACCTAAACCCCCGTTTCAGGGTGTACCGTGTGCGGTGCAGGCCGTGACTTGATGGGTGCCCGCTCAGTCGTTGCGGGAGCAAACTGTTAGTTTCCTCAGCGGACGTCAGCCGCGAGATGTGCTTGGCCGGTCATCCACCTCGGCGGGCAGGGTGCCGGCCTTCAGGCGACGGTCGTATTCGACCAGGGCCTGGGCGTTCCAGGCGACGTGGTGAAGGTGCGGCAGGCCGCTTTCGGGGTCGTTCTCCTGACCCTCCCACCAGGCCAGCAGATGGCGCATCAGGGAGGCGTAGACCTTCCCGTACTCCATCCCGTTCTCCCAGTTCCGGGCGGCATACTTCCGCGCCCCGAACTCGGCGACCGTGGCGATGGCCGTCATGATCGAGGGGGCCACGAGGTCCATGCGCGGCTTGCCGGCATTGGCCCGCAGGCCGGTCAGCTTCGGGGCCGGGGCATCCTTGTGCGTGATCTCCAGCTTCGGCTGCTCGGCCGGGGCCAGCAGGCTGGCCAGGGGGATCGAGAAGGTGCGGCCCATCTGGGAAAAGCCCGGCTCACCCATCACCGCCGCGGCGAGGTCACGGGAAGCGGTGTTGTCAGAGGCGCTCATGTCAGGGTCCGATCGATGCACTGCGCCAGCTGCTCCATGACCCGATCATGGAACAGGCGCTCGCGGTCAGGGGTGTCCATAGCGTGGGGGCGGTTGAGGATGTATCCGGCCTCCCAGACCAGATCCCATCCAGGGTCACAGGGGTCGGCCGCCACCCGGATCAGGGTGCGGTAGGCGGCATCGAGCTGGGCGCGCATGTTCATGCGCTCCGCCTCGGTCGGCATGAGTGAAACACTCATCCAAGCCTCACCGCCCGCTCGGCCCGCACCAGCTCCATGTGCGGGTAGAAGCGCCGCCGGGTGTTGCCCTGCAGGTCAACGCGCTTGTCCGGGAACTCGGTGCCGAACTCCGCCTTGAACGGCGCCCAGGAGCCCTTGTGGCCGTCATGCAGGGCGGCATAGGTCCGGCGCCGGGCATAGCGCACGAACTGCTCCATCCCCTTCATCCGGCCCTTCATCTCGTCCTCCATGCGGAAGTCGTAGGAGCCGAGGCCGACATCGTGGAGCGCCAGGCGCTGCGCGTGCGACAGCGCGGCCCGGTAGTCCCGGCTGGTGGTGCCGGGCGGGATCAGCTGCCGCTCCTGCGCCTTGGCCGCGATCTGCTCGCGCACGCCCTTCACGGTGCGCCCGGCCGACGCCGCCAGCTGGGTGTAGGCTTCCTCGCTCATCGCGGCGGGACGCTGCGGCTTGAAGCCGAACTGCTTGAACCCTGCGCGCCCGCCCTCCGGCGTCACGTCCGCGAACTCGCTGTCCTTGTGTGCCCTGTACTGGGAATACAAGCTGGAGGTCATCCGCTTGGTCGGCCCGCCCGGCAGCTGCTTCGCCTCGGTGCCCGAGCTGCCCGCCGGCGCCATGCCCTCGGTCTTCGCCCGGCCCTGGTGGTTCGCCCAGCGCGCCTTCGCCGCCGCCCGCCGCTGCTCCCGCTCCTTGTCGCTCAGCTGCCGGGTCGCCCCCTCAGCCTTCCGCAGCGCGCCCAGCACGTCGTCCGCGCCGAGCCAGTCGCCCAGCTTGCCCAGCATGGTGTCCGCACCTGCTGTCCGCACGCTGTCCGCACGCGCTGTCCGCACCCCGCCAGCCCCTGCTGCTGCTGGGGTTTCTGGTGTCCGCACCCCCGGAGTGCGGACACCTCCTCGCGCGCACGAGGCCGCAGTGCGGACACTTGGCTCCCCCTTCCTCAATTCCCCTGTCGGGTGTGAGGCGGGTGCATGGGCCACGGAGCCTTGTGGCGTAAGGGATTTGGCGAGGGCGGGAGGTGTCCGCAGGGTGTCCGCACTTGCTGTCCGCACGGTGTCCGCACGGTGTCCGCACCCTGTCCGCACCCCACGCTCAGGTGTCCGCACCCGCTTGGTGAGGACACCTGTGGCGAGGTCCAGGGCCTTGCTCAGCCCTTCATGGATGTCAGGCATCGGGGTCTGCCGCCTCCAGGGCTGAACGGTACCGGGAGAGCGTCCGTTCCAGGGTGGAGATCACCTCTGTGCGGAGCAGGGGATGGGTGATCTGCCGTCCCCCTGGGAGAGTGACCACCGCATCGAGCCAGATCGCGTCCGTGGCTTCGAGGGCCGCGATCTCGGTGGTGAGGTCCCCGATGGCCCCGCGAAACAGGACGATCCAGGTTTCCAGCTCAGAGAGCGTCATCGTCGGTGATACCAAGGCGAGCTTCCACTTCCTGGAGGGTGCGGGTCACTTCGGGATGGGCTCCCCCGGGGATGGCCTCCTCGGCCTCGAGGTCTTCATCCCCCGTGGGGTCGAGGAGACTGCCCTGGTCATCCAGTCCCACGGTGCGGAGCAGCTCGGGCGGGACGCCGGAGAGCATGTCGATCAGGCCAGCCTGGCTGCCGGGGTCCTGCTGGCCGGGCATCATCCCTGGGGCGCCGGGCATGCCGCCCATCTCCGGGGGCATCATCGGGTTCTGGGGCATGGTCAGGCCCTGCTCGATGCAGCGGCGCATATCGGCGACGGACATGAAGCCGAGGGGGCCGACCCCGAACATGATGTGCCCCAGGCCCAGGGGTTCATCACCCATGTCCGCCCGGATCTCGTCGAGGGAGCGGATGCCCCGCATCATGAGCTGGAGGTTCTGGGCGTTCTGCCCGGTGACTTGTGGACCTTCTCGGCTCGCAGTCGGGCCATCAGCGCCATGGTCTCCGCGTGAGGCCATCGGGCTTTCCGCGTTTCGGCGGATGCTGCGGCCGCCGGCCCTTGGCTGGGGCAGCGGGGATGACGGGCCAGGAGGTCACGGGCCGAGCCGGGAGGTCAGCAGGAGCAGCGTCGCGTGGGGGATGTTGCTGAGAAGGCCGTCGCGGCCTCAGGCGCAGTTCTGGCGGGTCCGGGAAATCAAGACCGGAACCCGGGCACCCCTCACAACATCCCGGCGACGATAACGGGTGCTGCGCGAGGATGAGGGGAAGGCGATGAGGATGACCTGCTGCCCCGGCTCTCCCTGGCTCGATGCCGGCTCAGCGACGGCACAGTGATGCCGGAAGTCCAGGACCTGCAGCCGCTCTGCCAGGAGGTGCCGCGCCTGACCGGGTGACGCTGAACAGGTCAGCCCGCTCGGTCCGTCGCTCGCATGGGTCGGCGACGCCGTTCCGCTAAGCGCCGGGCTATCCAGCCTCGGGCTCGAGCGGGCAGCAGGCCGCCGCCGTGACATCGGCGAGGCGGCACAGGCGCAGCGCCGTGGCGCTGGCACCCGGCAGGATCGCGGCCAGCTGGCGCAGCCCCGGCGTGTCGGTCAGCAGGCGCTCAACCGCGACCTGCGCCAGCAGGTCGATCCCCGCCGTTCCGGCGGCTGTCCCCACCACCCGCCGCAGCAGGGCCAGCGTCACCGCCAGGTTCGGCCGCAGCCCGTGCAGCGCCGCCACCTGCCGCATCAGCGACAGGCCGCGCAGCCCCGCCAGGACGCCGTCCAGCGCCGGCGAGGGCGAGATCGCCACCAGCACACCGCCCTGCAGCGCGGCGCGCCGGCCGGCGGCCCGGGTGGCCTGGCGCAGCGGCTCCGCCACCTGCCGCCGCAGCACCGCGCGCAGCTGCGGCAGGCTGGTTGAGCATTCCACCGCCCGGATGGCGGCGGGGCCGTCCGGCAGCGCGGCGCCGATCTCCCCCAGCCAGGCGCGGCAGCCGTCCTGAACCTGCTCCAGGGCGGCGTCAGGCCGCGCCAGGAGCCGCCGCAGGGCGTCCACCTGCCGCAGCCGCCGCCAAGCCCGCCACTCGCCCCACAGCCCCGCCAGGACCAGCCAAAGGCCGCCGCCGAGCACCCCCACCGTCAGCCAGCCCAAGGCCGCCCCGTCGCGGAAGCGCGCCTGCACAAAGCCGAGGCCGGCCAGAACCAGCCAGCCGAGCAGCAGCACGGCCAAGCCGGCGGCGAGCAGGGTGGGGGCGTGGCCACGCCGCCGGGGTGCCGCGAAGCCCTCCGGGTTCCAGCCGGTGTCGATGCGCCCCTCCGGCAGCACGCCGTCGGCCTCCAGCAACCTCGGTCCACCCGGCAGGGCGGCCGCCAGCGACGGATGGGACGCGGTTTCCGGCGCCTCCACCCCGTTCCCCAGGAAGCCCGGCCCGCGCGGCGTCACAGTGCGCCCTCCAGCAACTCGGCCAGCACCGCGTCGAGGTTCAGGTGCGGGATGCCGTGGCTGCCATCCGCCACGATGCGTGGCGGCGCGAACACCGGCAGCTCGAAGAAGCGCTCGTTCCAGAAGCCCGGCCGCGGCCGCGAGGACGGCACCTCGCCCGGGTCGAAGGCGCGCGGCACCATCTCGCCCAGCGGTACGCCGCGCACCACCTCGATCGACCGCCCATCGCGCTGCGCCGTGCCGTCCACCGTGGCCAGCACCGAGGCGGCGACGTGGAAGCCGTGCCCGGCGCGGGGCGGGGCGCCGTCGCCCTGCACCAGGGTGCGCAGCAGGTGGCGCAGATTGTCGCGGCGCAGTTCGGGCACGTGGTCGGCCTTGGTCGCCACAAAGGCGACGCGCCCGGGCGCGGAGCGACGCAAGGACCCGCCGGCGAGGCCGCCGAGCGAGCGGGACAGCAGCCCCGCCTCGCCGCGCAGCGCGGTGCCGATGGCGGCCAGCGCCTTCTCGGTGTCTTCAAAGGCGGCGCGCCCGGCATGCAGCGCGCCCAGCACGTCGACCAGCACCACCTGCCGGTCGAAGGCGGTGAAGTGGGTGTCGAAGAAGCGCTGCCGCATGTCGGCCTTGTAGGCCTCGAAGCGGTCGCGCATCAGCGCCGCGGCGCTGCCCTTGGCCGGGCGTTCGCCGGGATCCTCGAGCGGCGCGAACCACAGCAGCGGGGTTTCGGCGCCGGGCCCGGGGCAGACAAAGCGGCCGGGCTGCAGAAAGCGCAGGCCGTATCGCGTGCGGCAGGCCATCAGCCCCTCGCGGTACAGGGCATGCGCCTGACGCAGCAGCGCGTGGTCGGCCTTCCTGTTCGGATCGAGGTCGGGCAGCAGCGCCAGGAAGCCGGCACAGGCCTCGGCGCGCGGGGATTGCCGCAGCAGCGCCAGTGTCTCGCGCGACCAGACCGCGTAGCTCTGCTCCAGCAGTGGCAGGTCGAGCAGCCATTCCCCCGGGTAGTCCATCAGCTCCAGCCGCACCCGGCGGTGCTTGAAGGCTTCCACCTTGCTGAGCAGGCCCGTGCGTTTCAGCAGCAGGTCGAGGCCGAGCACGGCGAAGCCTTCCGTGCGCGGCGGCCAGGCGGGCTGCGCCGCCGCCAGCTCGGCGAGCTTTTCTCCGTAGTCGAAGGCGGCCACGTCGTCGCTGCCGGGCGGCAGCACCCGCACCGCGTCCAACCGGTGCTCGCCGGCGGCGGAGCGCAGTTGCCGGCTCAGCTGCGGCAGGGTGTCATACCGCGGCAGGGCCAGCAGGTTGTGCACCAGGGAGGTGATGAAGACCGTCTTGCCGGCGCGGCTCAGCCCGGTCACGGCGATCCGCAGCCGCGTCTCGTTCATCGCCGCCTCGCCATAATCCCGCACGCCCTGCGCCGCGTCGCGCGAGGTGTGCTTCAGCCACTGCAGCATGATGAGCCCTTGGTCAGAAGGTGAACGCGCGGACCTGCGGGTCCGGAGAGGAAGCGGCAGAACAGTCATTACATACTATAGTTGATAAACTTCTGGTAGAACTCTCGCCAATGCAGGGCGCATGGACATGCGTCGCCTGGTCGGTCGGAATTTCGCGCGCATCCGGCGCGAGAAGGGACTGACCCAGGAGCAGGTCGAAGAGCTTTCGGGCCTGAGCCAGCAGTATCTGAGTGGCCTGGAACGTGGGCTGCGGAACCCCACCGTGGTGACCCTGTTCGAGATCGCGCAGGCGCTCCAGGTCACTCCGGTCGATCTGATCACCCCATGGCCGGAAGAGCCGGACCGCTGATCCTGGTGGCTGCCACCCAGCATGGTTTGGCGCAGAGCCGATATGAATGGTCACTCAAGGATAGATCTCAGAAAGTAATTATATAAAAAAACGACCGGTCAATAAACAAAATGCTTCCGAATACTTGAATAATGATCCGAGAAAGACTAAATAAGGAATGTAGATCATCCTGTCCTGGATGACCGCCACACTTCCACGATCACTGTTTTCCTCTGCCGCAGGATCCCGTGGATCGCTCGACCAACCCCGTCCTGTCCTGAGCGCATCCTGTGCGACCTGCTGTCTCCAACCTGTCTCGGCAGCTCCTGAGCCGACTGTTGCGGTCCCTTGAGCAAGGCCGAAACCGTGTTGGAGCTCATCATGGCCTTCACCCAGACCCTGGACTACCAGGGCCACAGCATCCGCCGACGCGGCGCGATGCTGAACCTGACCGACATGTGGAAAGCCGCGGGCTTCCCCAGCAACCGCCGGCCGGCCGACTGGCTCGCCCTCGAGGACACACAGCGCTTCCGCAGGCATGCCGACCGGCACCTGCCGGACCGCTGCGGGCCAGCAACGGTCGATGCCCCCCTGACCGGCATCGACCTCGACACCGACGGCCTGGTGGCCACGGTGCGCAGCCCGGCCGACGAAACCTGGGCTCACTGGCATCTGGCTCTCGGCTATGGCCGCTTCCTATCGACCGCCTTTCACCTGTGGTGCGACACTGTGGTGCGCACCGCCATGGAACGGTCGCGACGGCGCCTCCGCCCGCAACGGGCGGCGTTCGAGAGTCACCTTGTCCAGCTTCTTCAGGCGCTGCACCGCCGGTTCGACGTGCTCGACCGGCATGCCGCCGACCTGATGTTCCTGCAGCTTTCCGCGCAGGATCTCCTGCTCGGTCAACGGCGCAGCTTCTCTGCCCGCAGCCAGGCGACCATCGTCCAGGCGGTGCGGGCAACGCCGTTCGCCGGCCACTGCCCCTGCTGCGGCCAGGGGCCGGTGCTCGACGAGGCCGGGCGGCCACTTGCCGGGGCGGAGTTCGACCACTTCTTTCATCGAAGCCTGAACCGCCCCGAGAATGGCTGGCTGATCTGCATCGCCTGCCATGGCGAGATGACGGGCGGCGGCTACCTGGCCAGGTTCGCCCGCGTGCCGCAGTTCCGCGCCTTCCAGGCGGCCGTGCTGGCGCAGCGGCCCCAGCCGCAACTCCGCTCGCGCCGGGCCGTGCCTGCGTTGCCGACCGCCCGCCCGTACCCGCGCCTCCACTGAGACGGCGCAACAGCAGCCCCATGATCTCCCGAGGAGATCATGGGGCTTTCTGCGTTCAGACCCCGGAGGGCGCCGGGCGGCCTTGGCCGGGCTTCTATCGAGACCTCATCCTGAGCACCGCCTGGTGGGTGCCGCGGATCAGGGCGTCGAGTTCCTGCCAGGCCATGGAGCGGCCGGACAGGCAGGCGCAGACCAGCCGCGCCGTCTCGGCCAGGGCCGCGGCGTCCCTCGCCTCCGGCCCGGCATGGCCGGCACGGGCCAGGGTCGCAGAGGCGGCTGGGCGTGGCTTCTGGCGAAGCTTCACCCGTTCTGCCGGATCGGCGGCCGGCGGCTTGGTGGCTGCGATCAGCGCCTCAGGCGCAGGGGCTGCCTCGACGGGCGGCGTTTCCGGCTGGCCTGGTGCGGCGACGGCGGCCTCGGCCTCCTGGGCCGGCTCCGGCAGCGGCTCCCTGAGCAGGCGCTGCAAGGTCGCCGCCGTCTCGAAGAAGCCGTCCCGCCGCATCGCCAGCCAGGCCTGCCCCTCCACCCAGAACACCCGTCGCTGCATCGCCATCGTGGCCACCTGCTGCGGCGTGGCGGCGAGGAAGCGGCAGCCGCGGGCTTCCGCCGCGAGCCGGTCTTCGGGGGTCAGTTCGGCCATGCAGGATCCTGCTGCTGAAGGGATGGCGGGTCAGCCGCGCCCGGAATAGCGCTCCCGCGCCGTCAGCCGCTGCGTCGGCACCTCCACCGCGCGGCCATAAACCTCCTCCCGCAGGAAGCGCAACTCGGCCTCGTGGGAGGCTTCGTCCACCTCGGTGCTCCAGGCCCGGGGTTCCTGCGCCGTCGCCTCGCCGTTCCAGCGGTAGCCGCGCGCCTTGAGGCGGTCCTTCTGCTCGAAGGGCGCGTCCACCGCCCAGATCCGCCAGGAAGGCTGCCGGGCGTTCTCCAGCAGGCTGGCAAGGCCGGTGCGGTTGGAGCGCGGCAGCGGCCGTGCCAGGATGGCCAGCGTGGCCTGGCAGTCATGCTCGGCCCGGTGCCCGCCGAAGAACAGCCCGCAGCGCATGGCGAGGTAGGCCAGCCTTGTGCCCTCGAACCCCTCCCCGGCCCAGTCCACCTCCCGCATCGAGCAGGCCCAGGGTTTGTCGGCGAAGGCGGGGCAGAAGCGCTCGGCGAAGCGCCGGTCGAAGCCGGCATTGTGCGCGATCACCAGCGCCGCCGGCGCGACAAAGGCGGCCACCTCCTCCGGCTGGATGCGCTGCCCGGCCACCACCGCGTCGGTGATGCCGGTCAGCGCGGTCACCGCCGGCGGGATCGGCCGCGTCGGCTGGCGCAGCCGGCTGAACGGCTCGCCTACGCTGTAGAGCGTGCCGTCCAGCCCGTAGGTGAAGGGCAGCAGGGCCAGCTCGATGATCTCGTCCTCAGCCGGATCGAGGCCCGTGGTTTCCAGGTCCAGCACCAGGCCGAGGCGCGTCGGCGTGCCGGGTGAGATCTCCAGCGGCGACTGCGGCTCGACCCGCCGCAGCACCTGGTAGCGGCCGCTGGCCTCCAGGGCGGCGGCCATGGCTTCGAGATCGGTGTCGGTCGGACTGGCGGACAGCATGCCGTGCTTCATGTCGCACCACGCGGTGCTGATCCAGGGTGTGGCAGATCCTGTCGATGCTCCAGTTTTTCTGTGCTGCTTTAACCAGCCGGTAACCGGCGCCTGGTACAAGGATCTCACTGCGGCGGCGCCAAGCGCCCTAAGCGAGAACAGACCCTAATTGGATCGCCACCAGCCTCCGGGCCGGTGTAGAGGGAGCCTGCAGCAACACCGCCCGGCCGGAGAAATCCGCCGGGCGGTTCGCATTCCGGTGACACCTCCTGGCCTACCCTGCCCCATGCGCGTTCTTGGCTTCCTCCTTCCCCTGCTTCTTCTGCACCTCGCCGCTCCTGTTCTGGCCGCCGAGCTGCGCGGCGAGGCGGTGGGCGTCGCCGATGGCGACACGCTGACCCTGCTGACGCCGGACCGGCAGCAGGTGCGGGTGCGCTTGGCGCAGATCGATGCCCCTGAGGCTGGCCAACCCTGGGGCAGCCGGGCGCGGCAGGCGCTGGCCGATCTGGTGTTCCGCAGATCGGTGGTCGTCCTGGTGATGGACACCGACCGCTATGGCCGCACGGTCGGCATGGTGCGGGTCGGCCGGCTCGACGCCAATGCCGAGATGGTGCGGCAGGGTCATGCATGGGTGTACCGGCAGTACCTACGCGACCGCTCCCTGCTGGCCGTAGAGGAAGAGGCCCGGCAGGCCCGGCGGGGGCTCTGGGCGCTGCCCGAAGCGGAAAGGGTGCCGCCCTGGGCCTGGCGCCGGCAGCAACGCGGCGGGCAGCCGGTGCTATCGCCCAGGCCTCAAGCATCGGCGGCCATGGATGCGGCGGGCTTCAGCTGCGGCACCAAGCGCTACTGCCGCGAGATGACCAGCTGCGCCGAGGCCCGCTTTCACCTGCAGCAATGCGGACTGAGCCGGCTGGATGGGGATCGCGACGGCATTCCCTGCGAGAGCCTCTGCCGCTAGGGCGACGCTCTCCATCGCTGGCTTGGCAGGGTCGGTAGCCGGCGGCGATACTCGGCCGATGTCCTGGTACGACGCACAGGCCGAGACGCTGGTGCCGCGCTACGAGGCAGTGATGCCTGAGGCTCTGCATGGCTGGTGGCGCCATATGTTGCCGGCAGCCTCCACCATCCTGCTCAATTCCGACAGATTTTCTTGGCCGACGATGCCGCCTAGAAGCAGGCTCGTAGCATCTTAACGAAGGCCCACTCTCATCCATGCATCCCATCCTCAAGACCCTTGAAGCCAGTTCCCGACGATCAGAAACCCCGTGCGGCACTGGCCGGCTGGTCTGGCACGAGTGGGGCGAAGGAAAGCCTCTGATCTTGCTGCATGGCGGCGCCGGATCCTGGCGGCATTGGGCCCGGAATATCCAGTTCTTGTCCCACAGTTGGCGCGTCCTTGCCCCCGACACACCGGGCCTGGGCGAATCTGATCTGCCGCCTGAAGGAACAGACCTCTGGGGCCTCGCTGACATTCTTGCAGAGGGCATCGCCATGCAGGTGAAACCCGGCGGCAGCTATGATCTGGTAGGTTTCTCGTTCGGTGCGGTGATCGCGTCGCACATCGCGGCTCGTTCCGCCGCGGGGCTGCAGAAGGTTGTCCTTGCCGGACCTGGAGCGCTCGGGTTACGACGCTCGGAAACTCCCCTGGTGTCCATACGGGACCGCGCAGGACCGGACCGCGTGGCGGCGCACCGCACAAACCTCGCCAGCCTGATGCTCGCTGATCCAGCCGCCATCGACGAGCTAGCCCTCGAGATCCAGGCCTGGAACAGCGATCACGCGCGCTTCCGAAGCCGGAACATCGTGTCGGATGCCGCTGTGCGCGAAGCGCTTCCATCCATCAGGGTGCCTGTGCACGCCATCTTCGGCGAACGTGACGCAGTGGCTTACCCCTATGTGGCCGATCGAGTGGATCTTATTCGTTCAATTCGTCCCAACGCCGATGTGCGGGTCATCCCTCAGGCAGGACATTGGGTCGCGTATGAAGCTGCTGACACCTTCAACGCCATCCTCACCGACATGCTCTAGGTCCTGCTGCAGTCGATTTGCTATGCGCGCCATCGACACGGCGGTTCCGTGGTGATTTCATCCATCAGCCAGTGGCAGAGGTCGAGCGCTGCTGGCCGTGTGGGACCCGGCGGCAGAATGAGCCAATAGCTTTCCTCCAAAGGCTTGCTGCACCATGGCTGCGTCACCAGAGAACTCCGCCGCCTTCAGGGCTGCCGCCGAGGAGTTTCGATACTTAACGGCGACACCGATGATCGCCTTCGAGTGATAAGCAAAGCCCTCGTAGATGAGCCGGTACTCCCTCGATAAGGCGAAACCGTACTTTCTCACGAAGGCAGTTCGCCCACCTGGTAGCGTTCTTGGATAGCCCGAAGCATGGTGTCGATCTGTCGAACCTTTCAATGATGGCCGTGATTATTGACTGCAGCTCCTTCAGAGGGGACTGATCGGGATTGGCTAGAAAGCTTGAGAGGTGATCGACCGGCATGAGCGGCGTTAGGCTGGCGCCCAGGAAAGAGAGCTAAGATCGGATTTAATCACCGCGCGATGGCTCTGCCCGGCGGACGGCGCAGGCTGATTGCAAGCCGGTTGAAGCTGTTCATGAGCCCGACGGCGATTGTCAGATCGACAACCTCCTTCTCGGAGAAAAACTCCGAGACTGCCCCAAATTCCTCGTCCGGAACTCTGGTCTGCGCGACGAGTGTCACGGTTTCTGCCCATCGCAACGCGGCGCGTTCACGCGCGTCGAAGTGGTCCTCCGCTTCAGACCAAGCCTGAACGAGAGCAAGCTTCTCATTGCTGACTCCCCTACGGGTGAGCGCAGCCGAATGCAGTGCCAGGCAGTAGGCGCAGCCGTTGATCTGCGAGACGCGCAGATTAACCATTTCGACCAGCAATGTGTCCAACCCGGATTGCATGATGTACCCGTATACGCCACCAAGTGCCTGCACTCCGACGGGAGCCGCCGCCATATAGTCGATCCGCATGCTTGTACTGGTCCTTCCGCTTGTTTCATGTGGTGCATCGCCGATCCGCAAACCAACCAGAAGGACCAAGAACGGTTGATCCGGATGTACCACGTACCCGGGCTTCCAAAGCATGCTCAGGCATCAGCTCATCGCTACTTTGTCGCGCATCCATTACCCGGCTGAGCATCATCTCGCCCGTGGTACAGCCATTCGCTGATCTCCTGGTCCTACCGCTTCAGAGGGTGGGCGCGTACAGCCAGCGTCATGAGATCCATGATGATCACTTTCACTGGCGAGCACATGTCGAGCTTCGATCCGACTTTGGCCAGCTTCCGGCTCGGTCGGGCCGCCTGGGCATCGTTGATGGAACTGACGAGAGGCGAGCGGCCATAGGCTGTGTCCAGAAGGGTTGCGCCATCCTGGATCCACACTTCTGACCCGCACTACGCCGGCCGGATCTTTGCAGCAGCAAAGCACGCGCCGAACTTCGTGGAAGCCTGATCACGGCACTTAATCGCACCCCTGACCTCGCACAATCTGCGAGAGAGAGGTGTGCCCCCCTTGTCGAAGAAGGAGACTACCATGTCAAAGACTATCGTCATCATTGGTGCAGGCTTCGCCGGCACCATGTCAGCGCTCAGCGCCGCCAAGCTACGTGCCGAATGTGGTTCCGATGACGAGATCGACATTCTGCTAGTTGCGCCAGAGCCGGTGCTGAGCATTCGGCCGCGACTGTATGAGGCTGATCCGCTACAGATGAGTGCGCCACTCAAAGCGCTGTTCGACGTCACGAATGTGCGCTTCGTGAGTGGATTCGTGCGCAGGATTGACACGAAGAGATCGACGATCACGGTCGATCTCCCGTCCGGCGAACAAGATACTCTGCTCTATGACAGGTTGGTTCTCGCAGCGGGCAGCCGCGTTGTCAGCCCACCGATCTCTGGGCTTGACGAACATGCCTTCAGCGTGGATCAGCGCGATGAAGCGGATGAACTTTGGCAGCATGTTCATAGCCTCGCAGATCGGCCGCGCTCTGCCGAGCGTGACACCGTCGTCGTCGCAGGCGGTGGGTTCACGGGTATTGAAACGGCAGCCGAAATGCCTGCGCGCCTACGCTCTGTCCTCGGCGAGAAGGCCGACATACGAGTGATCATCGTGGAGCGTGCCTCCGACATCGGACCGGACCTCGGGCCTGGTCCGCGACCCGTCATTGAGGAAGCACTCCGTTCCCTCGGCATCGAACTGATCCTTGGCCGGTCGATCGTGAGCGTCGATGCCGGCGGCGTCACCCTTGATGATGGTGCTCGTATCGCAAGCTCCACCGTTGTGTGGACAGGCGGATTGAGGGCATCGCCGCTGACGGAGCAAATCGATGCTCCTCGTGATGCCCTGGGTCGGCTGGTGGTCGATGCCGACCTGCGCGTGCCCGGCCATCCCGCAATCTTCGCCACCGGCGATGCGGCTTGCGCCATGACCGACGGTCTTGGCCACCAGACCTTGATGTGCTGCCAGCATGCCATGCCGCTCGGCAGGTTCTCCGGGCACAATGCCGCTGCTGACCTGCTCCACCGACCTGCCCTCCCCTACTCGCAGGAGCGTTACGTGACCTGCCTCGACCTTGGGCCGTGGGGTGCGGTGTTCTGTGAAGGCTGGGATCGTAAGGTCACTCTGAGCGGTAGTGCCGCGAAGCCAGTCAAGCAGCAGATCAACTCGACCTTCATCTACCCGCCCAAGGCTGATCGCGAAACCGCACTGGCCGCCGGACGGCCCGGGATCACCGCGGACGTGTAAGCCACACTGCAGGCTCGCGCATCCAAGACACGGCCTGGATCTTCTGCCTGGAACTGAACAGATCGATGCGACTGGCAGTATGGAGGCGGCATCGGCCTGCTTGGTCCATTCGGCAAGGAGCTTCCTGGTTCTTCGGCAGGAGCAACGCGGGCTGTATTTCATCAAGACCGATTGCTTACGAGGCGCCATGATCGAGCATCCATCCGCGCAGCCGCCCGCCATCACCTTTCGCCACGCGCATAGTCCCGAGGAGTTGGTGGCGTGCTTTGCGGTCATCGTGCAACTGCGCCCCGCCCTCGACGATGTCGAGGAGTGGATCGATCGCGCATCGGAAATGGCGTGCGACGGCTATCGCGTCCTCGCCGCCTGGGACGGCGATCAGGTGGTTGCCGTCGCTGGGTACCGGATGATGGACAATCTGATCCACGGCCACTTCCTCTACGTGGACGACCTCATCACGGATGAGAGGCGGAGGGGAGAGGGCCTCGGAGCAGGCCTGCTGGCAGAGCTGAGCGCGATCGGTCGGGACGAGTTCTGCAGGCGCCTCGTCCTCGACACCGCTGCGGGGAATATCGAAGCACAACGATTCTACAAGCGCGAAGGAATGACGGACCTCGCCATCGGTTTCATCAAGCCGTTGGGAACGGGGGCACGCTCATGAACATCCTACACATCGATTGCAGCCCTCGCCCGGTATCACATAGCCGCCGATTGTCGGCGGAGATCATGGAGAAGGTCCTCGCTCTTGCACCTGCTGCCAACATCGTTCGGCGCGACCTGGGTGCTGAGCCCCTGCCCCATCTAACTTCTGACTACGCCGCTGCTCTGGCATCGCCAGCGGCCTTGATGGCGGCTGCGTCGAGCAACGCCATGGACCTTTCCGAAGCCCTGATCCGAGAGGTTGAGGCCGCCGATATTATCGTCCTTGGGACACCCATGAACAACTTCACAATTCCCTCCGTCCTGAAGGCGTGGATCGACCAGCTCCTGCGGGTCGGCCGTACGATCATGCCCACGCCCCAGGGCAAGGTGGGGATGCTGCGTGACCGCCCTGTTCTCATCGGCATCTCCTCCGGGGGCGTCTTTGCCGGCGAGAAGGCTAACCAGCCTGACTTTCTGACACCGTATCTGTCGGCCGCCTTCGCCTGCGTCGGGCTGATGGCCCTGCAGTTCCTGCCCGTCCAGGCCACGGCCTTTCTGAACGAGACCCAACTCGCTTCGGCGAGGCAAGCAGCATTGGCGACCTTGGACCTGACCATGATCGGAGAAGATCGATGAGTGAAGAAGCGAAAGACCGTGGGGCCTCCCGGCGATCGGTGATGGTCGGCATGGGGCTGGCGGCTCCGATGCTGGCGTCGTTACACGGCACGGATGCAAGGGCGGCGGTGTCGGCCGGCGCCGGCCTGCAAGGGGACGGCAAGACGATCCTCGGGATGCTGGTGTTCGACGGCTTCCAGCTGCTCGACGTCTTCGGCCCACTTGAGATGTTCGGAAACCTGCGCGATCAAGTCTGCATCATCATTCTGGGCGAACGCGCCGGTCCGGTCGTCAGCAGCGCCGGTCCGGCCATCATGGTGGACGCCACCCTGGAGCAGGCGAAGAAGCTAGATGTTTTCATGGTCCCCGGCGGTGCCGGGACGCGTCGTGAAGTCGGCAATATGCGCCTTATCGAAGCGATCAAGTCGACGGCCTTGGCAACACCGCACGTTGCGTCCATCTGCACGGGGGCTGCGCTGCTAGCACAGACCGGGCTGCTGGATGGCGCGCGCGCGACCACCAACAAGCGGGCGTTCCGTTGGGTGGTAGGTCAAGGATCCAACGTCCAGTGGGTGCGCCAAGCGCGTTGGGTCGAGGACGGCAAGTACTTCACGTCCTCGGGCATTTCCGCTGGCACCGACATGGCCCTGGCAATGATCGAGAGGTTGTACGGGCGCGAAAGAGCCCAGAGGGTCGCCGATGGCGCCGAGTACCACTGGAACAACGACCCGGCCAACGATCCGTTTGCCAAGCTCAATGGCTTGGTGGACTAGTTCCTCCGATCTGCTCGGGTCGTTCGGGAGTTGAGTCTGCTCGCTCCGACGTCAGGGCACTGCGGCAAGTGTAGTGAAGGTCGTACCTGTTAAGGGACGTGCCGCGAGGGTCAAACAACCCAGGAGTCGGCCTCGCCTATCCTTCCGCCAAGAACGCCATAGTCGATCGCCCATGCCCTTAGGACGGCGATCAATCTGTCTGGTGCCGAAGCTCTCCGTTCCGTTGGCGCAAACAAGACAGCCGCCCGACTACAGGTGCGACCAAGCCTGCTCGGCCGCCCACGGCAAGATCTGACTTGTCGGCTCTATCGGTTACTAATATGGTCACCGTTATGAGTCATATTGGAGCCGGCGTTGAGTACGCTCTGCATTGCCTTCTTTGGACGGCAGTCCCGCTTGCGCATCCGCCGAGTGGTCGCGACCTCGCGGACATGCAGGGTGTCTCACCGGCGTTCATGAAGAAGATTCTCCCGCAGTTGGAGAAGGCCGGGATCCTTGAGGCTAGCGGCGGCATACGAGGAGGCTACCGCCTTGCCCGACCGCCTGAGCAGATCAGCGTTCTCGAGGTGGTTGACGCTGTGGAAGGCCCCAAGCCGTTGTTCGCTTGTCGCGAGATACGGGGCCGTTGCGCCATGTTCGAAGGCAGTCCACCCGAATGGTCGACCCGCGGCGTCTGCGGCATCCACGCCGTGATGATCCGGGCGGAGAAGGCGATGCGCGCCGAACTGGCGAAGACCAGCCTCGCATCGCTCATGACCGTAGTCGCCGAGAAGGGCCAGCCTCCTGGCTTTGGCAAGCAGGTTCAGGCCTGGTTTGCCGACCGGCAGACAGCACGCGAGGGCGCACGAATTTCGGGCATCCGGTCGCGCGCAGCCTCCACTCCGCGTCGCTGTGTTCGGGATGGCTCGTCCCGTCCCAAGGCGCAGGAGTGATTCAGTGACAATCTCCCTGGCTGTTGTCATCGATGCGATCCATGCCGGCCCAGTGATCTGGTTGTCCCTCGCCCGATGCTGCCACCAGACCGGGGTTGGTGGCAGCACCCATACGGGCGCCTCTGCCTTTAGGGGTGAAGGGGTGCGCTGGTTTGGTCGGACCTCAGGCCTGCAGGCTTAGGACGATGCAGCATGACGCACCCTGGACAACGGATCGGCTCAAGCTTGAGCGAGAAGGGCCGGCGACACTCGCGGATCAGATCGCACGTCATGTGGAGGTCGCGATAGCGGAGGGAGCGCTGCAATCGGGCGGGCGTCTCCCGTCCTGGCGCGATCTTGCGGCTCAGCTTGGCGTTGCGCGTGGAACTGTGAGGGCCGCTTATGAGAAGCTGTCGGATCGGGGTTTGCTGGTGACCGCTGGCTCGGCCGGAACACGGGTTGCGGATCTGTTGCCTCCGGCAGCCAGTTCTGCCAAAGCGCCCGCCGAGTGCCTGGAGCCGCTTGGTTCCCAGTATCGCTCCTCTCGGCCGCTGGTCTTCCAGATGGGCGTGCCGGCCCAGGACGCGTTCCCGGCAACACTGTGGGCGAGATTGCACCGGCAGGCCGTGCAATCTGCCTCGCTACGAACCGGCCATACGGATCCGCTCGGCCTGCCCGATCTGCGGTCGGCAATCGCGTCGCACGTCGCGATTGCCCGCGGGATCCAGTGCTCACCGGAGCAGATCATCGTGACCTCCGGCTTCCGGAGCGGCCTTTCGATCGCGTTGCACGCCATCGGAGCAGCCGGCAAGCAGGCATGGGTCGAAGACCCCGGCTACCCTGTCACGCGGCTCGCCCTTGCCATGGCGGGAGTTCATCCGGTCGCCGTTCCAGTGGATGACGCAGGGCTCGTTGTTGAGTGGGGACGCGATCGGGCACCACATGCAGCACTCGCCATTGTCACGCCGGGACAACAGGCCCCGAGTGGGGTCGCGCTGGCCGAGCATCGACGGGCGGAGTTGATCCACTGGGCATCGTCTTGCGGGTCATGGATCATCGAAGATGATTATCTCGCCGAACTCCATCTGGCGGGCCGATCGCCGGGCGCCCTGGCTGCGGGAAAAGGGGCAGAGCGTGTCATCCATATCGGCACGTTCAGCAAGACAATCGCGCCCATGGTTGGCATCGGCTTCGTCGTAGCTCCGCTTCCGCTCGCGCGTCGGCTCATCGACATAGCCACCGCGCTGAGTGCGCCGCCCAACACCGCGCTTCAACTCGCCCTTTCGACCTTCTTGAGCGATGGGCACTACCTGCGCCATCTACGGCGGATGCGCCGGCTTTACGCGCAAAGAAGACTGCGCCTCCTGGAGACGCTCAGCCGATCAGGCATTGGGGCGGCAGTCCCGGCAGGCCTGACCGTCCTCCTGCCTCTACCCGACGGCTTCGATGACCAGCGCCTAAGCCTTGATGCCCGCGTCTTCAGTCTCGGGCCAGCGCCGCTTTCACCCTGGTATGCGGGCGCATCTCAACCCCGCTCCGGCCTTATGCTCGCGGTTGCCAACGTGCTCGACCGCCATCTCGAACAGAGTTGCCGTCGACTTTTGGCTATGATCGACGGCTACCCTGAGATGGCATCAGGACCGATCGAACTTGGCTGCGGCCAGTGCGAGGTTAACTAAAGCCAGCACGATAGGTGCTCAGCAACGGCGCGAGGTGAGTGCGCCGAAGTGTGGATCGGCGAGTTGCAGGCCATGTGGGTGGAGTGGCAGCGCCGCGAGGCGCTGGTGCAAGCGGTACGGCTGGCGCTCGCGTGACTGATCGACTTCGATCGGGCTTGCGACGCGACCGAGGATTTCGAACTTTCGACTTACTAAAGCCGTTCAGCTTCGCGTCCAAGGCGCCCGAGAGTGGCTGTTTATCCTTCGACTATGCTCCGGCACCTCGCAGATGGTCGAGGGGAAGCGAGGCTTGCTCCTTCACGGTCTGAATGGCGAAGTTGCTGCGGATGTCCCTGACCCCTGGCAGTTTGAGGAGCGTTTGCAGCAGAAGCCGTTCATAGGCGGCCAGGTCGGGAACCACGACCTGGAGCAGGAAGTCGGCCTCGCCCGACACGAGGTGGCAGGCGACGACCTCCGGCAGCGCGCGCACAGCCTTGCGGAACGCTTCCGCCGCTTCGTCCTGATGCCGTTCGACCTTGATCCCGACGAACACAGTCAGTCCCAGCCCAAGCCCGATCCGGTCGAGGCTGGCATGATACCCGACGATCACGCCTGCCTTCTCCAGAAGGCCGACCCGTCGCAGGCAAGGCGACGGCGAAAGACCGACTTCGGCAGCCAGCTCCACGTTGGTCAGGCGGGCGCTCCGCTGCAGCGAGGCAAGAATGCGCCGATCGATATCGTCCAAATTCGGTTTTGGCATAAATCACTGTGTTAACGTGTTAAGGTTGGCACGATCTACTAGCAGTCTGCTGTTCTACAACACAGATCGCAAGGACATGCCGAACCCACATGTCTTACCGTGCCATCACATAAGGAGGTGGATGGCGGACATGGAGAGTTTCTTGATCTTCGTCGGCGCGCTCGCCGTCGCCTATCTCATTCCCGGTCCGGACATGGTGCTGATCCTGCAAACCGGGGCTTTGCAAGAGCGGAGACAGGCACTGGCGACTGCAGCCGGTTTCGCCCTTGCTCGCGCCTTGCACGTGGCGCTGGCGGCTCTTGGTCTGGCGGCCCTGCTCCGAACCGCCCCGATGGTGTTCGAGACCGTTCGGATGTGCGGCGCGGCCTATCTCGTCTGGTTGGGTATCGCCATCCTCAGAAGCCGGTCGAGCGCACCGGACGCTGACATGGAAGAGCGTACCCGAAGCAGTTCTGCCCGATCAGCCGCCGTTCGAGGCCTCTTGACGAACCTCCTCAATCCGAAGGCGCTTCTGTTTTGTTCGGTACTGCTGCCGCAGTTCATTCAGCCTGAACAGGGAGCGATCGCTGGCCAGTTCCTCCTGCTGGGCACCATCCTTGTTTGCGTCGGGCTTGCTTTCGATCTTCTTTATGCGGGCGCCGGAAGCTTCCTTGGTCGCTGGATCGCCCGTCATCCCATCGTCCAGATCATCCAGCGCTGGACGTTCGCGACCTTGCTCATCGGCTTCGGGCTGCGCTTGGCCTTCACGAACCGCCCTACGTGACGATCACTGAGCAAGGACTACAACGGCGGCCCCTGCCCCATGCCTGATGATACCTCCTTCAATCCGATAAAACCCGATCCCAGGCAGCTTCGAAGAAGTGCCTCAATGTCCTCCCGAAGCGATCCGGCGCACGGCGGTGTTGCCCATCAGGAGCCTGGATTGACTGCTCAGCGCCCATCCCGACCATCAGCAGGTCAGCTGATGGTTCCCCCAAAGTGGAAGTCGCAGCCGACGTTCCCGGCGGGTGGTGCTGGTTTCAGCAACATTCGCTCGTCGGCTTGCAGCAGGCGTTAGCCTTGGCCGCCTCCTGCTGCGCACGGTGCCGCGGCTTACAGATGGCCGGTCGAGGGGCAAGTTCGATCACCGCCTGGGTGGCCTCGATCCTGATGGCGTCGACGTCGAAGACCTGCATGGGGCGGCTGGGCGGACCAACCTCGAAGGTCAGCCGGCTCCCCCGCTGGAGGCTGACCCGGGCGGCCACCTTCTCCAGGATCGCGAGGAACTTGCCAACTTTCATATGCTCCGACTTCTCGGCTGAGGCGGGCAGGTCCTCCACCTGCAGGATCGTCTCCTGCCAGGCGTCCGGATTGCCGCCGCAGTCCAGGGTAACGAAGGACCCGGCCTTCACCTCGGTGACGTGGTAGCCCGGCTGGACCATTCGCCCGTCGTAGCTGATGACCAGGCGACGCGAGCCGTGGGGCGCCAGGGCGTCCAGCACCGCCCCGAACGAGGCGTCTTCCTGGAAGCCGAGCGTCATAGGCAGAGCAGGCGCGTTCATCTTGCCTCTTTCATCTCAACGTGTCTTGAGATATTAAGAGGTCATGAATGAAACGCAAGCACTCGATGCCCTCGGCGCCCTCTCCCAGGAAACCCGCCTGCGGATCGTCCGCCTGCTGGTGACGGCCGGTCCGGACGGCATGGCCGCCGGTGCCATCGGCGAGGCCATGGGCGCGACCTCCTCGCGCCTGTCTTTCCATCTCACTCACCTCGAGGCGGCCGGGCTGGTGCAGTCACGCCGGGAGGGCCGCTCGATCCGGTACTCGGCCGTCTACGACGCCCTGTCCGGCCTCATCGCCTTTCTGATGCGGGACTGCTGCCAGGGTCACCCGGAGGTCTGCACCCCCGCGGTCGCTTCCCTTGCTGCCTGTGCCTGCCCCTCCCCGGAGCTTACGGAATGACCGTCACGATCTTCCACAACCCGGCCTGCGGGACGTCCCGCAACGTCCTGGCGCTGATCCGCAACAGCGGCGAGGCGCCGGAGATCATCGAGTACCTGAAGACCCCGCCGACGCGGGACGTGCTGGCCGACCTCATCCGGCGCATGGACATCCCGGTCCGCGCCGTGCTGCGTGAGAAGGGCACGCCCTACGCGGAACTGGGCCTTGATGATCCGGCGCTGACCGATGACCAACTGCTCGACGCGATGATGGCGCACCCGATCCTGATCAACCGGCCCATCGTGGTGACGCCGCTGGGCGTGCGCCTGTGCAGGCCGTCCGAGGCGGTCCTCGACCTGCTGCCGCACCCGCAGCGGGAGGCCTTCACCAAGGAGGACGGCGAGAAGGTCATCGACGACCAGGGACGCCGCGTGTCCCCGGGGAACAACGCGTGAGTGCGGCCTCGGAGGGCGAGGCGGCCATCGCACGCCGCCGTGCGTCCATGAGCCCCTTCGAGCGCTACCTCACCCTTTGGGTCGCCCTCTGCATCGTCGCGGGCATCGCGCTCGGCGCCCTGCTGCCCGGTCCGTTCCGGGCGCTCGGCCGCATGGAAGTGGCGCAGGTCAACATCCCCGTCGCGGTCCTCATCTGGGCGATGATCGTCCCGATGCTGCTCCGGGTGGACTTCGCGGCCATGGGCCAGGTCGCCCAGCACTGGCGCGGGATCGCCGTCACGGTCGGTATCAACTGGCTGGTCAAGCCCTTCTCCATGGCCTTGCTGGGCTGGCTGTTTATCGGTTACCTGTTTCGGCCCTGGCTGCCCGAAGGGCAGGTGGACAGCTACATCGCCGGGCTGATCCTGCTCGCCGCGGCGCCCTGCACCGCCATGGTCTTCGTGTGGTCCCGCCTCACGGACGGAGACGCCAACTTCACCCTGAGCCAAGTCGCCTTGAACGACGCCATCATGCTGGTGGCCTTCGCGCCGGTGGTCGGGCTGCTGCTCGGCCTGTCCGCCATCACGGTGCCCTGGGACACCCTGTTCCTCTCGGTCCTGCTCTACATCGTCCTGCCCCTGGTCGCGGCGCAGCTCTGGCGCCGGTCGCTGCTGGCCTCCGGCGGCGAGGCCGCCCTCCAGCGCACGTTGAAGGCGATCAATCCGGTGTCGCTGGTGGCCCTGCTGACCACCCTGGTGCTGCTGTTCGGCTTCCAGGGCGAGCAGATCCTCGCGCAGCCGCTGGTGATCCTGCTGCTGGCCGTGCCCATCCTGATCCAGGTCTACTTCAACGCCGGGCTGGCCTACCTGCTGAACCGCCAGTGCGGTTCCGCGCACAGCGTCGCCGGCCCCTCGGCCCTGATCGGCGCCTCCAACTTCTTTGAGCTGGCCGTCGCGGCCGCCATCGCCCTCTTCGGCTTTGAGAGCGGCGCCGCGCTCGCGACCGTGGTCGGCGTCCTGGTGGAGGTGCCCGTCATGCTCTCGGTGGTCCACATCGTGACGCGGACGAAGGGCTGGTACGAGCGCGCATGAAGACTGCGGAGCCGGCGCGGCGCCGGCGGGGGGTGGTGACCACCACCCTCGGCATCACGCAGACCCTGGCCTGGGGCTCCACCTACTACCTACCCGCTGTCTTCGCCGACCCGGTCTGCGAGGCCCTGGGCCTGTCCCGCGAGTGGTTCTTCGGGATCTTCTCCAGGGCCCTGCTGCTCTCCGGGCTGGTCGGCCCGACCGCCGGGCGGCTGATCGACACCTACGGTGGCCGTGATGCCCTCGCCGCCTCCAACCTCGTTTTCGCGGCCGGGTTGGCGCTGCTGGCCTGGGCGTCCGGGCCGGTCACCCTGGCCCTCGCCTGGGCGGTGATCGGGATCGGCATGGGCTTCGGCCTGTACGAGGCCGCCTTCGCCACGGTCACCGGCCTCTACGGGCGGGAGGCCCGCAACGCGATCACCGGCATCACCCTCTTCGCCGGGTTCGCCAGCACGGTCGGGTGGCCTGCCAGTGCCTTCATGATCGACGCCCTGGGATGGCGCGGCGCCTGCCTCGCCTGGGGCGTCCTGCACCTGGTCGTGGCCCTGCCGATGAACCGCTTCCTCGTCGCCAAGGCGCCGCCGCCCACGCCTGCTAAGGCCCCGGCCGATGCGGCACCAGGGGGTGTGCCCTGGATCATCGTCATCCTGGCGGCCGTGTTCGCCGCCACGACCTTCGTGTCCACCGCCATGGCCACGCACCTGCCGCGCATCATCGAGGCCCTGGGCGCGGCGCCGAATGCGGCGATCTTCGCGGCGTCCCTAGTCGGCCCGGCGCAGGTCGCCGCCCGGGTCGCGGAGTTCGCCCTGCAGCGCAAGGCGTCGCCTCTCGTCACGGCCCAGCTCGCCGCGGGCCTGCACCCCATCGGAGCGGGGCTGCTCGCCTTCCTGGGTCCGGTAGTCGCCATCCCCTTCGTGCTGCTGCACGGCGCCGGGAACGGCCTGCTGACCATCGCGCGAGGCACCCTGCCGCTCCAGCTGTTCGGACCTGCTGGCTACGGGCTGCGGACGGGGCTGCTGGCGGCACCGGCACGCCTCCTCCAGGCCGGGGCGCCGCTCCTCTTTGCGCTGGTGCTGGACGCGAGCGGGCCGCGCGTCGCGCTTCTGTTGTCCGGCACCCTCACCATGCTGTCCCTGGTCGCGCTGCTCACAGTGGCGGCCTCTTCGCAGGGTGATGGCCTCTCGCATCGGGCATAGTTCCGGTGCTCTACGCATTGCGCGGCCTCAGCAGGATGATGGCGGTTCCGATAAAGGCCTCCTTAGCGTACGTGAGGACGGCAGCGGGGCCGGGTTGCCATAGTTAAGCGCGCCATGGCACGAGTGGGCGCATGAGCAACGCGCCGCAGGACCCACCGTTCCAGCCGTGGTGACGTGCCGATGAAGGGTCGGTTCATCGTACCTTGTGCAACATGATACGCCGGCCGCGTGGCGCGCCCTTCCGGGCCGCAGCCGAGGAGAGCTGTCGGATGGCGCTGGTGGGCTACGCGCGGGTGAGCACCGAGAAGCAGGCGACGGCGCGGCAGCGCGACGAGCTGCACGCCGCCGACTGCCGCACGGTGGCCGAAGAGTAAGCCTCGGGCGGCGACCGCGACCGGCCGGTGCTCGCCTGGCGACACCCTTGTGGTGGTGTTCCTCGACCGGCTCGCCCGCTCGCTGTCGCACCTGCTGGTGGTGGTCGAAGGCCTGCAGGCCCGCGGCGTGCACTTCCGCAGCCTGCACGATCCGGTTGACACCGCGAGCCCGCAGGGGCTGTTCACGCTGCAGGTCCTCGGCGCTGCCGCGCAGCTCGAGCGCGCGCTCATCCGCGAGCGCACCCGCAGCGGCATGCGCGCCGCCGTCGCCCGGGGGAGCCGGCCGGGCAATCCGGGCCTGCGGGCGGGCGATCCGGCGGCACGGCAGGCCGCCTCCGCGGCGCGCCGGGCGTCCTACCTCGCCCGGCTGATCGCCGGCGCCGACGCGTGGCTGCCAGCGGTGCGGCGGCTCCGGCTGGACGGTCGGCCCTGGGAGGATGTCGTCCGCTACCTCAACGCGAGCCGCGCCGCGGGCGTGCCCGGCTGGACCGGCGAGCGGCTGGTTCGGGCGGTGGGGCGGCTGGTAGCGGAGGGCTTGGCCGAGCGGGAGCTGCTCGCCCCGGCCCGGCCGGCCCCGGCGCCCGACCGGCTGCTCGCCGTGGTGGCCGGCATTGTGCGCTCCGACCCGGGGACGACGCTGCGCGCGATCGGCGCGCGGCTGGAGGCGATCCGCAAGCGGACGCCCCGGGGCGGCACCACCTGGCGGCCGGGCTCGGTCGCGCATGTCCTCGCCCGTGCCCGCAAGGCCGGCCTGCTGCCGGCCCCCCAAACCGATCCGCCGCCCTGACCGGCAGGCGGGTCACCGGGGCCGTGGTGGCGCCGCCGCCGGAGCAGGCGGCACATTCGGCAAGTAATGCGCTTGAAGGCATATGCCTTCAAGCGCATATTCTCACCATGCCTTGGCAAGTCACCTTTCACCCCGAGATGGCCGAGGACTTCGCCGAGCTGTCAGAGGAGGTGCAGGATGCCCTGCTCGCCCATGCGAGGCTCCTGGAGAAGGTCGGCCCCGCCCTGGGGCGCCCCGCCGTGGACACGCTGAAGGGTAGCAGGATCGCCAACCTTAAGGAGCTGCGCTTCTCGGCCGACGGCGGCGTGTGGCGCGTTGCCTTCGCATTCGACGGGCGGCGGATCGCTGTCCTGCTGGCCGGCGGCGACAAGGCAGGCGTTTCGGCGGCCCGGTTCTATCGGGCGTTGATCGCCAAGGCAGAGCAGCGATGGAGGACATGGGAATGACGGAGAAGGCAAAGGGCGTCCCTCTGGACGCGATGATGGCCCGGCTTCCTGCGGCCCGGCGCAAGCGTGTCGAGGCGAAGGCCGAGGAGCTGATCGCGCAGCACATGGCCCTCCGCGATGTCCGCAAGGCCATGGGCAAGACCCAGGCCGCAGTCGCCCGCGCGCTCAAGATCAAGCAGGAGAACGTCGCCCGCATCGAAGCCCGTAGCGACATGCTCGTCTCCACTCTGCGGAACTACATCCAGGCCTTGGGCGGGGATGTATATCTGACGGTGGAGATGGAAGGGCTGCCGCCGATGCGGCTGGAGGGGCTTGGCGACCTGGCGCCAGCCGCCACCAAGCCGAAGGCAGGCTCCTCCACGCGGCGGCCGAACAAGAGCACGCGGCAGGCCGCTTAAGCAGTGTCTTAGCGTCCCTCGGCCAGCAAGGTCGCTTGGAAGGCAGATCCGCATCTGATCAGCCCAACGTTGACTTCCTGTCATGCGTGCCGGAGCGGTCCAGCCGAGATCCGCCCTTCGAACCTTGGAGAAGCCTGATGGATGACGGACTGCCAGAGATCAGCCACCTTCAGCGGATCTTTGCCGCCGCTGCCGCTAGCACGCTCGGCTAAGTAGGACCCCACAGCCTCTGGGGCCACCGGGAAAGATGCGATCTCGCGCACTTCACACCAGCCAACGATGTCCTGCCAAGCAGCGTCACAAGCGCGCTTCGTGTTCGCCGCGGAGGCCTCACGGGCGTAGCTAAGCGCTTCCGCCGACAAGCACCTCCGGGCGTGAAAAAGACAGGGTCCCGGAGGGCCTGCCTTGCTCTGAGCATAAGGCCGGGATGTCGCCGTTTAGTTGTCGTCAACCTCATCGCCAGGCTCCAGCACGGTCACGCTGGCGCAGAACTCACCCTGTATATTCCGGATCTTTTCAGGAAGCCCATTCGGGCGGAGCCGAACCTTCGCCTTAGCAGCGCGCTTGGAAATTGAGCCAAGCGCCAAATTGAGCGCATGGCGCTTTTTAGGATCGCCCGCATCTCGATCCGTCTCACAGCCAATCGCCTGGCGGTAAAGGTCACTATGCTGCTCTCGGATCGTTTGGAAGACCTTCAGCGTGTGGTCGCGCTCCACGCCACGCTCTTCCTTCAGATCGCGAGAGATAGCAGCAGCCTCAGCCTTCGTTTGATTGGCAGCACGCAGTTGTTCGGCAACCTTAAGGCTTTCCTTCTGCTCAGCTAGGAGGTCCGCCGCCTTGGCCTCCAGCACCATCGCCAGATATTCGGCGATGGGGATGCCGAGGTGATCAGCTTTGGCATCCAGCGCTGCAGACGCTGTCGGGTCGATGCTCACGGTGCGGCGGACTGGGCCGGCAGCGTCGTCGGAGTTGAGTGTCATGTCAGGACCTCAGGGTAGGGGAGCCGCCTTATGGTCCATAAACATCATCCGTGTAAAGCACTTTCGATGCGATTGGACTTAGTAACCGATAACGCCGGCTTCTCAGATCACGCGACGTGCTGCCGGGCCATCTTGACCACGCTGATGCTGGAAGACGTGCTCTACGGTCTGTCGGCCTTGGAGAACTGGCAGCGGTATACAAACTGCGGCTACCGTTTGAGCCAAAGACCCTCGGAGCGGTCTGCGTTCAGCGGATCGGCCCGGCCTCTCCGAGGATAGCTGGCAAAACGCTCTATTCTAAATGGGCGAGCAGAAGGACAGGTCGCTATCCCAGCTAGCCGTCTATCCCCATTGCCACCTTCCCCTCGCTATGTCCCTATTCCCCAAGTCGCGGCTATGGGGGTTAGCTGCCGTCTAAGGGGGTACCTGGCTATGGGGAATATTCTAACGGTCGCCTCAGGCAAGGGCGGCTGTGCCAAGACAACCACCGTGATGATTCTGGCGGCCAATCTAGCGGCTCAGGGCTTTAAGGTGGCCGTGGTCGACGCGGACCGGAACCAGAGCTTCGCCGGGTGGCATGCCGCGGCCTACGAGGGCCCTCCCCTCACCTGCCGTAGTGAGGTGGACCACATTAAGGTGGTCGACCTAGCGGCCGAACTGGCGGAGAACCACGACGTGGTCCTGGTGGATACGGCCGGCTTCGAGAACCTGACCGCCGCCTCCGCCATCGGCATGGCTGACCACGTCCTTATCCCCTGCATGCCCGACCGCGGCAGTGTCCTAGAGACGATGCGGACCAGCCAACAGGTTGGTAGCCTCTCTAGGGCGGCTAGACGGTCTATTCCCTATAGCGTGGTCCTCACCCGTTGGAAGCCGCGGGGTCTCTCAGAGCGTGCCACGCTGGAGAGCCTCCAGGAGGAGAAGATTAGCCCCCTTCAGCAGTCTTTCGGCGACCTGGCCGACTTCGCGAAGATGTCCTTCAGCGGCATGGTGCCGATCTCCGGCAAGGTGGGGCGACAGGCCGCTAGCCTAATAGCGGAGCTAGCCGCCAAAGGGGCTATCCCCGGTACTCCCGCTAAGGGTCTAGCTACATGAGCAGCTTCAAGCCCAAGCGTGTGAGCGGCGCAGATCTGGCGGCGCAGATCTCCGACGCCACTCGGAACACGCCTGCCGCAGTCGTCACCCACATCCGTCCCGAACCGCCGCCTGCGTCTCCTGCGGTCGAGGCCGCCAATACCCAGGTCAACTTCAAGGTCACGGCAGCCTTTGCGGATCTGATCGCAGAGGAGGCCGCCAAGGCGGGCAGCACACGGCGTTTCTTCGCCCGTCTCATGCGGGACGCGGGGTATGCGGTTCCGGAAGCGGACGTGAACCCGCCGGAAGGGCGGCGTAGGGGGCGTAGAGGGAACTAGGCTGAAATAGGGTATAGAGGGATACTAGGCTACTCCCACTAGTTGCCCATAGCTGGCGCGTGGAGTCGCTCGATCCAACTGTGCCTTCTTGCGAGCGGGATGGTGCACTAGCCCACAGCCGGAGTGTGGCTTCTTGCGATGAAAGCGTGCCTTCTTGCGAGGGGTGCTCATGCAGAATCAAACGCTTCGAGAGTTATCCCGTGGCTTCTTGCGAGCAGACTAATAGAAATATCTATCCAATAGTCTCATCGCAAAACCGCACAGAGACGGCGCGGCTCCGGCTGTGGCAATAACGGAGGAGGCTGGCGAACGGCGACAGGGGCAGCCTTGCCATGGGCACAGTGCACGAGTTGCTGGAGGCGAAGGGAAAGACCGGCGCCATCCAAGCTGGGGTAGACCGGACCATCGTCGAGGCCGCAAGCGTCTACATGGCGGACGAGGACGGCAGCCTCGGATTTGCCTTCAGTGGGTGGGCCCAGTGCGCCTTACCGCACCGTCGCCTCGGGCCAAGCAATCGCTGGGAGATTGCTGGGGAGCGGGTGAGGCTCGTCGTTGAGCCCGGCCTCCGCCCGTCCGAGAATGATGGCCCTATGGAGCACGTGGGCGTGCCCTACGGCTCGGTCGCCCGGCTGATCCTGCTGTTTCTGCAAACGGAGGCGCTTCGGACTGGCTCGCGAGAGATCGAGTTGGGAGGCAGCCTGCGGCAGTGGCTCTCTCGGCTGGGTGCCAGCATCGGGGGCTCGAATGCGCGTGCCGTTCGTGACCAAGCCGAACGTATCAGCCGGTGCCGCCTGACCTTCCACATCCAGGGTTCGGGCAAAGTCGGGCTAGTTAATCAGAGCATCGTCGACCGGGCGCTGTTCATCGACGACGAGGTGGCTGGGCGCCAGGGGCGACTCTCGCTGGAGACAGCGAAGCTGAGCGAGGGGTTCTTCGAGCAGCTCCAAAAGCATCCTGTGCCGCTGGAGGAGGCCGCAATCCGGGCGATCAGCAACAACCCGGCCGCGCTCGACGCATATCTCTGGTTGGCCTACCGGCTGCATGTGCTTTCTAGCGATAAGCTCATCACGTGGAAGGCGCTCAAGGCACAATTCGGCGCTGGCTATAAGGAGCTGTTCCACTTCAAGCCGCGCTTCACGCACGCACTGAGCCTTGCCGCCGCGGTCTACCCCAAGGCCAAGATCGAGGTGGTGGACCAAGGGGTCATCCTGAAGCCGTCGCCGCCACCAGTGCCTTATAAGAACGCTGCGATCCGCTAGCAGGTGGGCATCACAAAAAGGCACACGTGAGCCTCGTTCGTATCCCGCCCGCAAGACAGGCCGGCTTACTTAGAGGGTGACCTTATCTACCTTACGCTACACGCCCCATGGACCATCCGTTGCGAGAGCTGGCCGGAGACTCGTGAAGCGGCCGAACACATTGGAGTAGGTCCTGCGGGGCTATGGGAAATCAGAAGGCCTGCCACAGGCGCTGCCGTAGATAAGGGGGGAGGGAAGGGATTGCCCACGAAGCCGCCCGGTGTCCCAAGCAGTATCTTGATCCAGTCCTCCGTAGACCAGGCATACAAGACAATAGGCATAGGCCGCTGTTGGAGCCCAGCGCGGCCCGAACCTTGCCATTTTAGGCTTGCCTTCGAAATATCCGGTAAGCCGGCATTATCGGATGAAAACTCGCTGAAGGCGGGTAGGGCAGGGGGGCTTCCCTGGACCTTTTTATAGGGTCGCTAGCGTCCGGGCCTCTAGGACGACTTGTCGATTAGCTCCTTCAAGCCCAAGCCCCAGGACGAAATGGCCTTCATGAAAGGCAGAAGCGGTACGTCAAGACTGGTTACGCGATCTGGGGTGAAGATGTATAGGGCGCCTGACATAGGAGCAGGCGAGCCCGGCACGAAGATAAGTAATCGGCCATCGGCAAAACTATCCATGATAAGCGCAGGACACAGCCCCTCCTCGATGGACACAAGCGCTGGCCTCAGCACCGATCCACCATCGGCGGAGAACGGACCGTTCCCCGCAAAGGCCTTAACAAGGCGGTAGCCGGGTAGTTTTTCGAACAGCATCCTTTCCAAGGCCAGCTTCGCCCGCCGGCCGGTCCGCGCCCTGATAATAAGGCCCAGTGTCAGGCAAAGCGCGACGAACAAGAAGATCGCCATGACCATTGGATGCAGAAAAGTTCCAGACAGCGGATCAGAAACATCCCGCAGCTTGTTGACGATACTGAGGATCAGGAGGACCACCGCGCCAATCGGCACAACAACAAGCGCCCCCTCGATAAGAGCTCTGTTCAAATTCCTCATGGCGTCGTGAATGATCCTATTGATACCATCGTGATTCCGTTCAGAACGATAAAGTCATTGGACTGGAAACATCCTGTTCCAGTCCTGTCGCATCGAAGCGACGGTCCAACGGCTAGGACCAGCCAGATCGAGACCGCGATCCAGCTTGCCAAACGGACTTTGACGGTCATAAGCGACTTCACGCTCAGCATCGTCATGATGCACAAGCAGGCCAAAGCGACGACCTGGACCTGAGGTGACGTACTGCAGCATCTCCAGATCACCATCCGAATTGCCAAAAGCTGCGATTGGCCTGCGCCCGATGAATTTGCCGATAGCCACTGGCTTGCCCGGTCCGTCATCGATGAAGTCCATGACTGCGACGCGAAACAATTCGGGCTTTCCGCCATGAGGGAAGCGATATTCGGTACGGATGGTAGAACCGATCACCTGCTCTGGTGGAATATCGTAGACGCTGTCGCTGAAGGCACGGATGAATTCTACCCCGCCGCCCGAGACGATGTAGTTGCGGAAACCACTAGATGCTAGCAGGCGCAATAACTCGAGCATCGGCTGATAGGTGAGCTCCGTATAGGAGCGTTGAAATTTGGGATGGCGGGCGGTGGCCAGCCATTCGGTGGCGATCACGTTGAACTGCTCCGGCGTGGTGTTGGCATGGGTGGCCAGCGCCAATTCTGCGAGGCCGTGGGTGCCGGCCGCCGCCAAGGTCGCGGTATCGCCCTCCAGCGCGGCTTTAAACGGCTGTGTCGTCCTCCAGGCCGGATAATGTGGTGCCAGCGCCTTCACCCGGTCGAGCACGAACATCAGCTGCGCCGTCGGAATCTCACACCAGAGCGTGCCATCATTGTCGAACACGGCGATGCGCTGCGGCACGGGTACGAAATCTGGCGAGCCTTCGGTTGTCACCGCCGCAAGGAAGTCCAGGATGGATTGCCGCGATGCGCCATCTCGCCAGGACGGCAGCGGATCGGTGCGTTGCGCCTGCGCCCACACGTGGCCCGCCGCCAGTATCGGCGTGATGGACAGAAGCCCAAGGCCCAGGGCCCGACGTGCAATCGGCATCATGCATGCTCTCCGTTGAAGAGGGGTAGCGTAGCGGTATGGCCAGAAGGCCGGCCGTCAATGGGGCCGGATCCGGGCCATGCCAGAAGCCGTGTGGGTGCGCGTCCCGGTGCCGATCGGGGCGGAAGCATCGTCGCCATCCGTAGCCCCGCCTTCATCTGGCCCAGCGCGGCTGGGTCAGCCGCGCCGCCGGAGCGTGCTGGAGAGGGTTAAGAGGCGGCAGCGTCGTGGTGCCCCGTGAGGGCCGTGCCTGCGGGTGGTGCAGCGTGCTGTCGGCTTTGCGGGCGGCGGCGAGCAGAGGCGCGCCCTGCCATGCGCCGGCAGCGGCGGCGCCGTAAATCTGCGCGCCTAGCGCGTCGGCCTCCTGCGCCAACTCCGGCGTGCCTGCGAGATCCGCCAACCGGGCGACCTGCCTTTCGCCGCCCGGCGGCAGGCGCGCATCCGCCCACCGGTACAGCGCTACGGCTGCGGCACGGGCGTCGTCGGCACGGCAGGCAGCGGCGAGAGCGTCCACAGGATCTGGCCCGCGTGCCGCCCGCCGGCGCCACCACCACCAGAGGGCGCCTCCTGGCAGCAGCACCAGCGGGAGCAGCCAGGCCCACCAGGAGGGCACCCGATGGGCGACGCCGGTGGTCGGCAAGGCCGACAGAACGGTGAGCCGTATTGGTTCGATCGATAACTTCTGGAGCCGGCCAGTGGCCGGCTCCAGCCAATCGACCGTGAAGCCGGGCAGCACGATGTCGCCAGGGCGCTGCGGCACGAAGGCTGCACTTTCGTTGCGCACGGCATGCAACTGGCCGCGCTCGGCATGGTCCTGCAGCGCAGGCGGGTCGGGGTAGATGCGGACGCCGTCCACTGCGCCCCAGATGACCGGCGGCAACAGCATGGCGGTGGTACCATCGGCTTCCATGTGCAGGTGCCGTGTGACCGCCTGGCCAACCTGGATGTCGCTCCGCGCACCCTCGAGCGATGAACTGAGCTGAAAATTGGGCGCGACGACGAGACGCGTGATGTCCGTGATGCCAGGCGGAATGCGGGATGTGATCTCCAGGCTTCTGGTGGTGGCCTTCGCCTCGACAGGCTGGCCATCTGGGCCACCGACACGAAGCGTCATGGTAAAAGGGTTGACCGTCAGCGATCCGGGCGTGGCAGGAAACAGGGCATAGTTGCGCTGCAGCGCGGCGTAGCTTTCGCCGCCTACGCGCTCCGTGCCCGGAAGGGTTGTGGCCTCGGGCAGGATGACGGCCTTCCCGCCGGTGACGGAAAGGTCGGGCCATTGCGGCGGATCAACGAAACGCACCGGCGTCATCACGGTCAGCGTCACCGTCACACGCTGGTTCACCGAGACGAGCCCCTCAGGCGAGACCGCGATGCGCAGGAGAAGTGGCTCGTTCTGCTGTGCCGGCGCCTTTGCCGGTAGCAGGAAAAGTAGCGCCAGCACGAATCCTATCAGCCTCATGGCGTGCTCTCCCCTGACGCGGCCTGACGCGCGAAGCGGAGGCGGAGAAAATCAGCTGGGGTGCCGCCCACCCGCCGCATCCAGAGTGACTGGATTTGCGCATCCGACAGCCCGTGTCCCGGCGTGTCGCCGGGCTTCTGCTGCTGTTCGCCAGGCTGCGCCGCCTGGTCAGCGACCATCTGGTCCGGGTCGGGCGGCTCGCGCTCCGGCTCGTCGGTCTGGTTCGCCTCGCGGTCCTTCGAAGCATCCTGCCACGCCTTCAGGAAGGCCGCGGCCAGGGCACGGTTGTCGCGCGCCTCAGGGAAGTCAGGCCGCAGCTTGAGCGCCTGGTCATAGGCGGCGATGGCCGCTTCCCAGTCGCGCGGCAGCATCATGTGCGCATTGCCGAGATCGTAGGCCGCCTCTGCGCTCTTGCCCTGGGCCAGGGCGGTCACGGCGCCCTGGTAGTCCCCGGCCCGATAGAGGGCGACGCCCCTTCGCACCGAGTCGGTGAACAGCCCGGCGGCCCGCGCCGGCTCGCCGCGATCGAGCAGCAGCTGGGCGCGCTGATCCGGCGTCAGCCAGAGCCGCCAGAAGGCATTGAGATCACTCCTCTCGGCCGCGATGGCGGGCCGTGCGCCCAGGCTGAGCAGCAGTAGCATGGCGGCGAGGAAGCCGCGCCGGGCGAACAGCGCCGCCAGCGGCGCGACCAGCAAGGCCATCCATGGCCCCGCATCCATCCACCGCATGGTGGGATCGTCGGAGGGCGCAGTGGCGAAATGGCTGCGGGCTAGACCGGCCACCTGTTCAACATCGGTGGTGTCCGGCGTCGGATCGACAACGGTGGCGCCTGGCGCGCCAGCGAAGGGCCCGTCCCCGGTGGCCAGCACCAGAAAGGCATGGTGGCCTGCCTGCCCGCTCGCCTGCTGGAAGCTGCCGGACTCTGTGGCGGGCACGGCGGGCGTCACCAGGACCACGGTGCCGGCGCCCCCCTGCTCATCCTGCAGCATCGCGAGACCGGCGGCGAGGGCGGCGCCGGCGGCATTGCCGTCCTCAGGCATGACGTCGGGCGACAGCGCCGCGAGATAGGTCTCGATCAGGCCGGGGTCGTCGGTTGGCGGCAGGGCAGGGTGGGCGGTGCCCGCATAGGCGACCAGGCCTGTGCGCCCGCCCGCCCGCAGGCCGAGCAGGTCACGGATCTTGCGCTTTCCCGCCGGTAGCGCCTGGACCCCGGCGCGCGAAAGGTCGAGCGCGACGACCATACGCGCGCTGTCGGTGACGAACGGGCTCGGCTCCCGGCGCCAGCTGGGACCAGCCAGGGCGATGGCCAGGAGGGGGAAGAGGACCATCGCCACGGTGACCGGGCGCAGCCGGGACGGAGTGCCCTGGCGCACCGTCAGGGCGGCGAGCAAATGCGGCGCCACCACGCCGCGCCAGCCTCCCGCATCGCGCTGGCGGGCGCGCTCCAGCCACAGCATGGCTGGCCCGAGGAGGGCCAGCAGCAGCCACCAGGGGCGCAGGAGATGCAGGGAGGCGACGACGTCGCTCATCGCCGGCTCCTTTGCGCGGGGCCACGGGGCCACGGGATGGCGCGGCGACGGGTCTGTCCACAGCTGCTCATGCGGGCCTCCGGCGGAACTCGCGAAGCCCGGGCCCGAGCAGCAGCGCCGCCATCAGCAGAGCGAACCCTCCAAGGGGCCAAACAAAGAGCGGCGTGCGGGGGCGCCAGGAGACGGTCTGCGCCGGGGTCGGCTCCATGGCGTCGATGCGGCGGTAGGCTTCGGCCAGCGCCCGCGGGTCATCGGCGTGGAAATGCGCGCCGCCGGTCGCCTTGGCGATATCCTCCAGCGCGCCGAGATCAAGCGCCGCTTCCCCCGCCGCAGCGGCGTCGCCGAGCGATACGGCGTAGATCCGCACGCCGAGATTGCCCGCGATCTCGGCCGCCCGGCGCGGCGGCACGCGGCTGCCGGTGTCGTTGCCGTCGGTCAGGAGGATCAGCAGCCGGCCCGACACCTTGGCGCGCTCGAAGGTTCGCGCGGACAGGCCGATCGCATCGCCGATCATGGTCTGCGGTCCGGCCATGCGCGGAAAGGTCTCGCCGAGCAGGCCCAACAGCGCCTTGTGGTCAGCGGTGAAGGGCGCGAGCACGAAGGCAGAGGAGCCGAAGACCAGCAGACTGAGCCGGTCGTCCTCGCGGCGGTCGATGAACTGCTGCAGCACTGCCCTTGCGGCGTCGAGCCGGCTGACCTTCGCGCCTTCCGTGGCTCCAGCCATATCCTTGGTCGACATCGAGCCGGAAAGGTCCAGCGCCAGCAGGACATCGCGGCCGCTGGTGTTGCGCGTTACCGGCGGCTCGATGCGCACCGGCGCAGCAAGGGCCACGACCAGCAGCAGCCAGGCGATGAGGGCGAGCATCGTTCGCGCCCAGCCCGGTCGCGCGGCCTCGGGTGGAGCGGCGCCTGCCGGGCCGGTGAGGCGTTCCAGCATCGGCAGCCGCAGCGCGAAGCCCGGCTCGCGATAGGCCGGCAGCAGCAACCAAGCCAGTAGCGGCAGCGGCAGCAGGGCAAAGGCCCAGGGATGATCAAAGCCGAGGGTCATGGCGGCGGATCCAGCGAGCAGCGGCGTCGCGCATCGGCGGGTCGAGTTCCGTCGCATAGGCGGCCTGGGCGAGCCGCCCGGCCATGACCGGGTCTAGCGCCGCGCGCGGCGCCGTGCGTTGCAGGAAAGCGGCCCATTCGGCGCCGGACAGTGCGGCCACCCGCGATCGGGGCCAGGCTGCCAACGCCACGCGCTTCAGGATAGCGGCGGCGTCCGTCGATCCAGCCGTCTCCAGGATCCGCAGCGCCTCTCGCCGGTAAGCGCCCCGACGCCACGCGCGCAGGGCGCGCAGTGCCAGCCAAGCGATCAGCAGCAGCGCCAGCAGCAGCAGGATGAGCCAGGCCGGGGTGGCCGGCCAGAAGGACACCGGCGGCGGCTCGATCAGGCCGTGCATGGCCTCGCGGCTCGGCATGGCGGAGGGGCTCATCGCCGGCCGCCGCTCAGCTTTGGTGCCGCCGCGCCGCCCAGCATGCGGCGCAACTGCGGCGCCGCATCCTCCTCCGTGCCGATCGACAGGACCGGCGTTTCCAGCTGAATGCCGCCGAGGCGGAAAGCCGTGCTGCGGCGCTGATGTTCCGCCTCGACATGGGCGCCGAGACCCGATCGCGCCGGGTCCAGCACGGCGACGCGTGTTCCGTCGGCGGTGGCCAGGCCGCGCCACGGCGCCGGCGGAAGGGCGCGATCCAGTGGGTCGGAGACGGGAACGGCGATAATGTCATTGTGCCGGGCGAGACGGCCGACGGCTTGGGCGGCCGGCTGGGTCCAGGCCTGGAAGTCGGCGATGATGAGGACCAGCCAGTCATGCCCGACGATGATCTCCGCCTGTCTCAGCGCGGCATTCAGCGGGCCCGGGTCCGAGGGCCGGGGCCGTGCACCGGGAAGCGCGGCGGCACGGGAGGCAATGGCTCCGAGCACGCGCATCACCGCTCCACGGCTGCGTTGCGGGCGGTGCTCCTCCAGCCCATGGTCGTCGAACACGATGGCACCGACCCGATCGCCGAATTTCAACCCCAGCCAAGACGCCAGCGCCGCCGTTTCAGCGATCACGGATGCCTTGGTGGCGTGCCTGCTGCCGAAATAGGTTGCTGCCGTCAGGTCCACCACCAGCAGGATCGGGCGGTCCCGCTCCTCCGTGAAGACGCGGGTCTGCGTGCGGCCGGTGCGTGCACTGGCCCGCCAGTCGATCTGCCGGACGTCGTCGCCGGGGCGATAGCCGCGCAACTCCTCGAAGGCGAGGCCACGCCCGCGGATGCGCGAGGCCCGGCGGCCCGCCAGCAGACTGCTCACCGGTTGACGGTGCAGGAAGGAAAAGCCCTGCGCCTGGAATTGCGCGCGGATCAGGGAGCCGAGCGACGGGACCAAGCGCGGGTCGGGGTCATGTTCGGCCATGACATCACGCCACAGCGACCAGGGAGAGCATGCGCTCGATCACCGCATCGGCGGAAATCCTCTCGGCACTGGCCTCGTAGCTCAGGATCAGGCGGTGCCGCAGCACATCAGGCGCCACAGCCCTGACATTCTCCGGCGTGACGTGATCCTGCCCGGACAGCCAGGCATGGGCACGGGCGGCGCGGTCGAGCGCGATGGTGGCGCGCGGGCTGGCGCCGACTTCAATCCAGTTGCCGAGGTCCTTATCGAGGGCTGCCGGCGCGCGCGTGGCGCAGACCAGCGCCACGACGTAGTTCTCGATGGCTTCGACAACGGTCAGGTGGGACAGCTCGGCGCGGGCGGCGAAGACCACCTCCTGCGGAATTGCGGGGTCGGTATCGGCCATTCCCTTGCCTTGCCGCGCCTGCTCTTCACCACGGACGAGCCGGAGGATGGCGCGCTCGTCCACCTCGGGCGGGTAGTCCACGCCCACCTTCATCAGGAAGCGGTCGAGCTGCGCTTCGGGCAGAGGGTAGGTGCCTTCCTGCTCGATCGGGTTCTGTGTCGCCATCACCATGAACAGTCGTGGGAGGGTATGGGTGGTGCCCCCCACGGTCACCTGCCGCTCTTCCATGGCCTCCAGCAGCGCCGACTGCACCTTCGCCGGCGCGCGGTTGATCTCGTCCACCAGCACGATGCTGCCGAAAACGGGTCCAGGCTCAAAGCGGAAGCTGCCGGTCTTCGCCTCATAGATGTCGCTTCCCACCACGTCGGACGGGAGCAGATCCGGCGTGAACTGGATGCGCCGGAATGCCGCATCCAGATTATGCGCGAGGGCCTTGACCGCGCGCGTCTTGGCGACGCCGGGTAGACCCTCAACCAGCACGTTGCCATCGGCTAGCAGCGCGATGAGCAGGCGCTCGATTACTCTTTCCTGGCCAATAATGGCTTGGCCCATACGGGTGCGCAGATCGGCAAAAGCCGTACGGGCGTCGGAACCGGCGTTGCCGGCGGCGCTCCCGTAGGGCTGCATAGCCACGGGCAACGGCTGGAGGCTCTCAGAAGCAGCCGTAAGGGAGGAGCGCGAGGTGTCTGTCACGGACCGATTCCTAGCATCTCAGGGGTCGGCGAGCACCGAGGATGCTCGCCAGTGGTCTGGCTCACCGCCGCTGAGGCGCCCGGCGGCGCCAGCCTAGCTAGTGTTTGCCTCCGCCAGCCGCCTCTTCCATCTGCCGCAGCACACTATCCAGGTTGAAGCTGTCCGGCCGCTGCCGCGGCGGGAACTCCCGGAAGGTCTCGAGGAACTGCCGCGCCATGCCTTGGGCCGGCACCAGCAGGAAGACTCGCCGTATGAGCCAGTCATTGTAGGTGTTGCTGCTGTCGTCGGCCCGCTCATACGGGTCCATGCGGATATCGAAGATCTTCGGCACGCGCAGCGTCACGAAGGGCTCGCGCCAGACACCGAAGCCGACGCCGCGCTGCTCCATGAACACGGCCTTCCAGCGCTCATAGCGCATCGCGACCATTTGGCCGTCGTCGTTGAAGTAGAAGAACTCCTTGCGTGGCCCTTCCTGCGTTTGGCCGGTCAGCAGCGGCAACTGGTTGTAGCCGTCCAGATGTACCTTGAAGGTCTTGCCGCCCACAGCGAGACCGGCCTTCAGCTTGTCCTTGATATCGGTATCCCCGGCCGCGGCGACGAGCGTGGGGAACCAGTCGAGCCCGGAGAAGATCTGATTGGTGACACCTGGCGAGATCCTGCCGGGCCAGCGGACCGCCGCCGGAACACGGTAGGCGCCTTCCCAGTTGGAATTCTTCTCGCTGCGGAAGGGCGTGATTGCCGCGTCGGGCCAGGCGTTGAAGTGCGGCCCGTTGTCGGTCGTGTAGACGACGATGGTGTTATCGGCGACACCGAGGTCGTCGATCTTCTTCAGGATCTTCCCGACCCAATCGTCGTGCTGCAGCATGCCGTCGGCATAGTTGTTCAGGCCCGACCGCCCCCGCCAAGCCTCCGGCACATGCGTGTAGAGATGCATGCGCGTCGCGTTCAACCACACGAACATCGGCCTGTTCGCCGCATGCTGGCGATCCATGAAGTCGAGGCCGGCGGCGAGGAACTCGTCATCCACCGTTTCCATGCGCTGCCGGTTCAGGGGCCCGGTATTCTCGATGCGGCCATCCGCCCAGCTTTTGATCACGCCACGCGGGCCGAAGCGGCGGCGGAAATCCGGGGTCTGCGGATAATCGACATTCTCAGGCTCCTCCTCTGCATTCAGATGGTACAGATTGCCGAAGAACTCGTCGAAGCCGTGCGCGGTCGGCAGGTGCTCGTCGCGGTCGCCAAGATGGTTCTTGCCAAACTGCCCGGTCGCATAGCCCATGCTTTTCAGGATCGTGGCAATGGTTGGGTCCTCAGCTTGCATGCCGGCTGCCGCCCCCGGCAGCCCTACCTTGGACAGGCCAGTTCGCAGTGTGCACTGGCCGGTGATGAAGGAGGATCGGCCCGCGGTGCAGGACTGCTCCGCGTAGTAGTCCGTGAAGGTCATGCCTTCGTTATGGATACGATCGATGTTGGGTGTGCGATACCCCATCATGCCGCGCGTGTAGTAGCTGATATTCGACTGACCGATATCGTCGCCGAAGATGACGACGATGTTCGGCTTGCCTCCGCCTGCCTGCTGCGACGCACCCTGCTGCTGTACTTGTGGCTGCTGCGCCTGTGCGAGGCGCGTGCCGCTGAGGGCGGGGGCAGTCAGGGCGGCCGCTCCGGCCAGGAGCATGGTGCGGCGGTTCGGATGCTCGCTCATAAGCTTTCCCTTGCTGAAGAGTGTTCCGCCGCATGGTCCTGCGCGGCCGGAGGGTGACGGGACACGGGCAGAGGGCTTCACTCGGCCGCGCATCATGGACTGCCCCGCCGCACGCAGCGGAAGCCGACATGGCAGGTCGAGGTGTCCTCGGGCTCCGCGTGGCGCGCGGCAGGCCGATAGCGGCGGCAGTAGTTGGGCGCGCAGAGGAAGCTGCCGCCCTTTAGGGCCCGGCGCGCAATACGGATGCTTGGCTGGGCAGGGTCAAAGCTCGCCTCCGCCGCTGCGACGCGCGGGTTCTTCGGAATGCAGCAGGACTTGTGCGCATCGGTGGCGTGGCGCGGCTGCCAGTAATCTTGTGTCCATTCCCAAACGTTGCCGATCATGTCGCATAGGCCGTGCCCGTTCGGAGGAAAGGCGCCGACGGGGCTAGTCGCCTCCCAGCCGTCCTCGCGCGTGTTCTTCCAGGGAAACTGGCCCTGCCAAGTATTCGCCATGAAGCGCCCCTTCGGCCGCATGACCTCGCCCCAGGCAAAGGTCGCGCCTTCTAGACCACCGCGCGCGGCGAACTCCCATTCCGCCTCGCTGGGCAGGTCGCCGCCGGCCCAGCGCGCATAGGCTAGCGCGTCTACATAGGCGACATGGACAACCGGATGCTCCTCCAGCCCTCTGATCGAGGAGCCGGGGCCGTAGGGCTCCCGCCACCAGGCGCCGCGGCGGTATTCCCACCACTGGCTCCATTGCGTCGGATCCACCGGCCCCTTCGCTTTCCGGAACACTAGGCTGCCGGCATAGAGCATGTGCGGCAAAGCGCCGGGATAGTCGCGCGGGTCAGGCAGGATTTCTGCATTCGTCACATGCCCGGTGGCTTCAACGAAGGCAGCGAACTGACGGTTGGTGACTGGCGTCCTGTCGATCCAGAACCCATCGACCGTGACGCGGTGAACCGGTGCCTCTTCCGCGTAGTGGCCGTCCGATCCCATGCGGAAGGTACCGCCCGGCACCCAGACCATGCCGGGCGGGGTGACCTGGAGGTTCTTGGCCACGGCGCTCATCCTGGAAACACGAAGACAAGATTAAGGCGGAAGCCCCAATCCGACTCTCCCGATGGCGACGCAGTGAAGTAGCGCAGCCAGCCACCGAACTGCATACGCTGGCCGCTGACCGACACCAGCTGATTAACGCCGATATTGATAGGCACGGTCCAGTCACGCCGTGACCAGTCATAACGGCTCTCGGTATTAAGATAGTAAGTTGTCTGCCCTGGCGTGACGTAGTTGATAAAGGGCTGAAGGAACGTGGCGTCGACATCCCGCGTGGTGTCCGGTGTGCCGCCGAGGCTCCAGATGTGATTGGCCAGCAGCCCGTAGATCCACGGACCGCTTTGCTTCAGCATCACACCGGTAGGTCCCGCACCCCATTGCCGCTGACCCAGCCCCTCAGTGCCGCTGGGATACAGGAAGATCGGACCGGCACCCCAGGTGATGCCCGACCGGGTAGGACGCGCCGGGGAGAGGAAGAAGCTTTGCGTCACGTCGCCAAGTCCTGACCGGTGGTCGGGATAGACCCTCTCGGCATGGCTGATCGGCAGGATAGTGCGCGTGATCAGATTCCAATTCTCATCGATTGAGATCGGAATCACCGGCTGAACGTTAAGTGTGTAGCGGAAGGCATCTCCAGTCCTGCCTCCATAGTCAAAGTTGTTCTGTAGTGGCACGCTGATGAGGCTGGCGACCGGATTGGCCAACTGCTTGGCGATCTCGTCATGATCGCTCTGCGCGCCGGAAGGTGACGGCGCACTCATAACAGCAAAGGCGATCTCTATGCCCGGCAGCGAACGGTTCCGTTGGCTTGCGGCCGTACGGAAGTTCGGGGCGGGCGTTGCCCAGGTGGGTGATGGGTGCATGGCCGTTCCTCATCACAAGATGAGGGCAATGCTAACCAAGGATCTTTTTTCGCCCTATCAGGTGAATCACTGATCTTACCCTTAGAATCCCTGTATTGTGCAACGCGTTCCTGCTGGCGGCGGCTAGCGCATCCGCAGTGCCGCAGATGCCTAAGCGACCTGGGGGAATCAGCGGATCCGCGTCACCAGCAGTCTCAAACAGCGGGCTTGATCAGCGGCAGCGGAAGAATTGCCCTGACGCAGGTTCCACGGGGTTCCGCTGGGAAAATCAGAAGCTCACCATCGAGATGGCGCAGTCTTTCCGACATGCCGTAGACGCCCACGCCGAACTCGACGAGTTGATCAGAGCTTGTTACTTCCCGTGATGGGGTGGAAATACCCCTCCCATTGTCCTCAACAGTCAACACGACATGATTGCCTTCGAGTTCCAGTGTTACCCGGATCTCCGTGCAGGCGGCGTGGCGGATGGCATTCGAGAGAGCCTCCTGCGACACCCGGAACAGCGCAAGCTCGCAATCTGATGGAAGCTCCGCAGCCGCAAAGTCGCCATAACTAATGAGGCGAATACTTGTTCCGGTCTGCCGCCGCAGGCGGTTGATGTGCCATTCGAGCGCAGCAATAATGCCGAGTTCATCCAAAAGCGGTGGATGCAGCAGATAGGAGAGGGTTCGAATCTCCTGTTGTCCTTGTGCGATCAGTTCCCGCGCATCCTGCAAGCGCTGGGCCGAATCCGCGTCCGCACTACAAATTCTGGAAAGGAACATATCGGCACCTGAGAAGATCTGGGCGGTGCTGTCGTGCAGATCCCGGGCTATTCGTCTGCGTTCGGCATCCTGAGCGGAAAGAAGGAGCGATCCGATCTTTCGTAGGTAACGCCTGATCCGTGCGGCCTCCGTTACGTCGCGAACCGTGCCGAAGATCTTGGTGCCATCCTGCAAATGATGGCCGACGACAGTGGTGAGGTGAACGTCATAGCTTAGCTTGGGAGCTCTACTGCCTATGACATGCCGAAACTGGATTGTGTCGCCGGGAGGAGGAATTTTGGACAGGCAGGTGTGGAGGAAAGCGGCATGCGCGGCATCCATCGTGTCCAGGGATAGATGCTGGATCTTGATTCCTTCCGGCTGAACCATGCGGAGAAGGGCCTTGTTGGCCATCTCGATGACCGCCCCTTCAGGGCGCCGGGCGGCGATGAAGAGACCGTCTGCGGAGTGGGACCAGAAGGCGCGGAGATCTTCTTCTGAACTGCGTTGCCGATGAAGCGAGTGGTGCAGCGCAGCTTGCAACGTACCCAGCGGTGTTGTCAGGTTCCGGCGCAGCTTTATAAGGCTGAAATCTATGAAATACAGCAGGGCCATCCCGATCAACACCAGACCCAAGGTAAGGGCAGCTATGATGGCGGAAGGGTGGTAACGATCGACGATGACAAAGCTGATCCAGTGAGTAACCTCGGACCGCTGGAAGACAAGCTCCTGTATTCTGAATGCCGTGCGCTTGAGGACCAGATGTCCGTCCCGCTGGTCGGTGGTAGCGTTGAGAATGTCGCGCAGCTGCGCCGTACCCACTTCGGCCATTTCGGAGCCGCGCTTTGAGGCAACAATACTGCCCCAATCATCCATTGTGGCGCCAAGCCACCCGGACGGTAGTTGGATATCAGGCAACCTGCTGATGAAGGCGGATTGTGGAATGGCTTCCAACAGCCCAAGACGCGTTCCATTGCCGGTGGCAAGCGGTTGCGTGGTAAGCACGGCTTCGATGCCGGCAAGGGGAGCATGCCGCAGCCGGTCGATCTTGGCGTGCTTGCGTTCGATAATTGCCTCAACAGCGTTGCGGACCTCAGGGTTCTCGGTCTTCAAAGACGGAATACTCGGATCGCCGAAGGGCCGGAGCGTATTGATGAAGACCCGGCCATTCCGATCAAAGAGCAGGAACCAGTTTCCAATATTTCCCTGGGCCTTCCGCAACTCATCGGAAAAGCCGGCGAGGTTCTCCTCCCGCAGCATGTCTGAATGCGAAAGCAGTTCGAGCCTAGTCAGGGATGCCAGAATGATATGGTCCGAGGCCGTGGCCAGGCGTCGCGACATGTCCGCGCCTGCGGCGTATAACTGGCGCTCGGCATTTCGATGATGACGAATTGTCTGACCAAGAACGATCACGAGGGAGGTCAGGATCAGGCAGGCAGCGCCCACCCTCCATGGCTTCAGAAGAGTAAGTTCCTGCTCTTGGGAACCGGATGACCGCGTCCATAACCCCGGCATTATCCTGCTCCCTGAGCTTATACGCGTCCAGGTGATCCTGCTCGAGCCAGTCCTTAGAATGTCTCCAACGCGTTGCCAGCGTGATTGTCGCCACAAACTAGGGAACGTGGCTGATGCTAGCCATCTACATTGAAACACGCCTGCATATACAAGAACTTTCCTGCACCGTATCGGTATCCTGCTCGATTCCGAGCGGCTTCGCCGGGAAGCAAAATCGTAACTCCATGATCTTGTATGGGAGCATAATGCGAAGGACGGACTTGTCTGGGCCTCGATATATATCCCAGTGATAGAATGATATTCGCAGCGACTACCTTTTGGGGAGAGGCGGCCTATGGGTGAGATGCCTACCTCAATCCGCATTCTTCTCGCGGATGACCACGATGTGGTGCGTCACGGGCTGCGTGCGTTACTGGAGGCGCGGCCGTCCTGGAAAATCTGCGCTGAAGTGTCGGATGGGCGAGACGCGGTAAAGGCGGCGATGGAGCTTCGGCCGGACGTCGCCATCTTGGATGTCTCCATGCCCTCGATGAACGGCCTGGACGCGACCCGCCAGATCCGCCGGTCCTCCCCTTGTACCGAAGTCCTGATCTTTACGATGCACGAAAGCGAACAACTGATCCGGGAAGTGCTTTCGGCTGGAGCGAAGGGCTATCTTCTGAAATCCGATGCGGGGCAACACGTCGTCTCCGCTGTTGAGGCACTGGCCGCCCATCGGCCCTACTTCAACTGGAAGGTCAGCGAGACGATCCTGGAAGGCTTTCTTCGCGCCGCCACACCGACCGAGGAGACAACGGCGACGCAGCCATCCCTGACAGATCGTGAGCGGGAAATTCTGCAGCTTCTTGCGGAAGCCAAGAGCAACAGGGAAATCGCAGTCCGTTTGAATATTAGCCTCAAGACCGTTGAGACTCACCGCGCAGCGATAATGCGCAAGCTCGACGCACACTCAATCGTAGATCTGGTGCGCTACGCGCTTCGCAACAACATAACCTCAATCTGATCTTGATGCCTGGGAGGATTCCCGCATCCGGTCTCAAGCGAAATCCTGCAAATTATCAGGTGAATGCCTGATCGCTCTTGGTTGCCGTCGCGAGCTAGCATGATTGTGGCCCGGCATCGACTGCATGCTGCCACGACAGAGATGCTGCGGCACGGAAGAGCGCCCTTCGATCGGTTGGAGAAACAGGATGATCAGCAGAACATCTGTCATGGTCGGCTTGGCGGCAATCGCGACCGCCGTATCGATGCCTGTCATGTCGCAGCCGGTCAACGGGGTCTATCTTGGCGCCGGTGCCGGTTGGAACTGGCTCCAGGACACCGATGTGAATGTTCGCGGTGCGGCCGGTGATACGTTACGGGCAGTCATTCCCGGCGCGGATTCGAACGGCACACTCGAGAGCAACGATGGGTGGGTCGGAGTAGTCAGCCTGGGCTACGGCTTCGGCAATGGCCTGCGCACCGAGATTGAGGGGAATTTCCGCGAGAACAAAACCGACACCATCTCCGGCTTCGGATCGGAATCCTATCTCGGGATCGGCGGCAAGCAGCGCAGCTGGGGGGCCATGGTCAATGTGCTCTATGATTTCGACCTCGCGGGCATGTTCGGCGGGCCGCGTTGGATCGTTCCCTATCTCGGCGCCGGCTTCGGTTGGGCACGCTTCCAGGCCGATGGCACCGGCGGCATCGCCACCGGCGGCTCCAGGCTGCTGATTGATGGTGAGGACGACGTGCTGGCCTATCAAGGCATTGCGGGCGCGGCTTTCCCCATCACCGCCGTGCCGGGCCTAGCCATCACCGCTGAGTACCGGTTCTTTGGCACGACCAAGCCGGAGATCGAAACCCGCGTGAATCAGGTGAACGGCATCGTCACCCGTGGCGATGTCGAGCTGAGCAATGACAATCATTCAGTGATGCTGGGCGTCCGCTATGCCTTCAACCAGGCCCCGCCGCCGGCGCCGGTTCCGGTTGCTCCGGCTCCGGCCGCCGCTCCGGCCCCGGCCCGCACCTACCTGGTGTTCTTCGACTTCGACCGCGCCGACCTGACGGACCGGGCCCGCCAGATCATCGCCGAGGCCGCGCAGAACTCCGGCCGCGTGCAGGCGACCCGCATCGAAGTAGCCGGCCACGCCGACCGCTCCGGTACGCCGCAGTACAACCAGCGCCTGTCGCAGCGCCGCGCCGACGCCGTCGCTGCCGAGCTGACCCGCCTGGGTGTTGCCCGCTCCGCCATCACGGTGCAGGCCTTCGGCGAGAGCCGTCCGTTGGTGCCGACCGCCGACGGCGTGCGCGAGCCGCAGAACCGCCGCGTCGAGATCGTGCTGAAATGATGCCGCAGGAAAGAGAGTCTAGGATGATGGCATATCCAATGATGGCTGGCCGGGCGCTGGGCATGGCGATGGTGGTCAGTTGCCTCACGGGTGCTTCCACGGCAATGCTGGCGCAGACCATGCCGGCACCCATCGGCGCGGTCCGTGGCGAGAGTGTCACGGCCGTGGTGGAGAGCGTTGATCTGCGCGCGCGGCAGGTGCTGCTGCGCCTGCCAGACGACCATCTCGCCACAGCACAGGTCGGCCCCGAGATCCGCAACCTCGCGCAGGTCAAGGCGGGCGATACCCTCCAGGTCGACTATCGTGAGGCCGTGGCCATTGCGATGGCCTCGCCGGGTGACGGAAGGCCGCCGGTTTCTGGAGGGGCGGCCGCGTCCCGGGCTGAGCCGGGAGAGCGCCCGGCGGGTGCGGCGGGCGATGCCATCCGTGTCCGGGTACGCATCGACAATGTGGATGCGGCCGGCCGCACGGTGACCTTCACCGGTCCTCGCGGCATGCAGCGCCGCGTGGCCGTGCGGAACGAGCGGGTCTGGGACTTTGCCCGCAGCCTCTCGCCGGGAGATCAGGTGGATATCTCCTATGCCGAGGCGCTGGTGGTCAGCGTCCAGCCTCGCAGGCCCTGACGCGGCACGCCGCGATGCGAGGCAAGAGGTGAGCCGGATGCCGGTACGGGAATGGGTGCAGCCCTGGTGTCGCGCGGCGCGGCTGATGGTGGCTTTGGGGCTCTGCGTGACGCAGGGGCCGACGTTGCTGCCGGTGGCGATGGGGCAGCCGGCGGCGTCGCCACCCCCCGCCACGACGGCGCCCGGCAACCAGCTTGTCGCCAAGCCGCCCAGCCAGGCCGAGCTGGAGCAGATGCTGGCGCCGATCGCGCTCTATCCCGATGCGCTGCTGGCGCAGGTGCTGATGGCCTCCACCTATCCGCTGGAGATCGTGCTGGCACAGCGCTGGCTGCAGGACCCGGCACATCAGGCGCTGAAAGGCGAGGCGTTGGCCAAGGCGCTGGAGACGGAGGACTGGGACCCATCGGTCAAATCGCTCGTGCCTTTCCCCGATGTGCTGAGGGCGATGAACGCCAACCTCGAGGGCACGCAGAAGCTGGGCGATGCCTTTCTGGCGCAACAGCAGGACGTGATGAATGCCATCCAGTCGCTGCGCGCCAGGGCGCAGGCCGCCGGCTCGCTGACCTCCGGGCCGCAGCAGGTGGTGAGCGTTGCGCCCGCGCCGGCCGCGCCACCGACGCAGGGCGGAGCCGCACCAGCCCAGGTGCCCGCCCCGCAGCAGGTCATCACCATCGCCCCCGCACAGCCCGAAATCGTCTATGTGCCGACCTACAATCCCCAAATGGTGTATGGCGCCTGGCCCTATCCGGCCTATCCCCCGCCACCACCGCCGCCTAGCACCGGCGAGGTGGTCGGCACAGCGCTCCTCACCGGCATGGCCTTCGCCGGCGGCGTGGCCATTGTCAGCTCGCTCTGGGGTTGGGCCTCGCCCAGCTGGGGACGGGGGGATGTCGACATCAACGTCAATCGCTTCAATTCGATCAACGTCAACCGGACGGCGATCAACAACGCGCAGTGGCGTCATGATGTCGCCCACCGGCATGGCGTGGCTTACAGCCAGCCGGCCCTGAACCAGCGCTTCCGTGGCCATGCGGCGGCGCGGTCCGTTCCGTCCGCCGATGCGCTGCGCGGCCGGGCGGCGCAGGCGCCGCACCGCGGCGCGGGACGGGCTTCGGCGCCGGTCCACCATGCCGCCAATGGGCGCCCCCGGCCGTCGTCGGCCACCCATGTGCGTGAGCGTCCCGCGCCGGCGCGGCCGGCCAGCCGGCCGGCTGGCACCGTCCAGGGCCACCCGCGCGGGGAAGCGCTGCAGGGCGTCGGCCAGGGGCCCCGTATCCGCGCCGCCGCCGAACGCGGGCAGGCCAGCCACGCCGCCGCCCACAGGCCTGCCCGCCTGCCGGCACATGGAGGCAGGCCGCATGGCGGCATGCGGGGGCGGCGATGATCCGGCGCCTCTTCCTCCTGAGTATCGCGCTGCTTCTGGCGGCGGAGCCGGCGCGCGCGGATGCGCCCGATTTGCCACACGGGTTCCGATCCGCCGAGGCCGGTTTCATCGCCCTGGCTGCGGCGGTTCGGCAGAATGATCTGCATGCGCTCCGACGCATGCTGGGCGATGAGGGAGTCGGCCTCATCCGCGCCAGCGACCCGACAGAAAGCCGCACCGCCCGCCAGCGCTTCACCGCCGCCTATTCCGCCCGGCATGAGATCGTTCTCCTTCCGCCCGGACGCGCCGAGCTGTTGATCGGTGAAGATCGTTTCCCCTTTGCCATCCCGATGGTGCGACTAGGAGGGAGCTGGCGCTTCGACGTACCGGCGGGAGCGGATGCATTGGCCGTGCAGCGGATCGGTCGGAATGAACTGGATACGATCGAGACGTTGCGCCTGATCGTCGCCGCACAGATCGAGTATGCTGCGGGCCCCGGCCGTGCCGGCGGCATGGTAGCCTATGCAGATCGCTTCTTTTCCCGGCCCGGCCGCCATGACGGGCTCTACTGGCCGAGCAGGCCGGGGCAGGCGGACAGCCCGCTCGGCCCGTTCCTGGCGGCGGCCGGCATGACCGATGCCCCTGAGCGCGACGATCGCCCGATTCCGTTCAATGGCTATGTCTACCGCATCCTCACAGCGCAAGGACCGGTGGCGCCAGGCGGCGCGTTGGACTACCGGATCGGCGGAAGGCTGATCGGCGGTTTCGCCGTGCTGGCGATACCGGTTGAATATGGGGAGAGTGGCATCAAGAGCTTCCTGGTCAATCACAACGGCATTGTGTGGGAACAGGATCTTGGCTCCGATACAGCGCAGGTGGCGGCGGCCATTCTGCGATACAATCCGGGTCCGGGGTGGAGCCGTGTTGCGGATTAGCCGATGCCCGCCCACCGCCGCCTCCCGCAGCGGGTGGGATGTCGCGGCACCGCCAGCTTCAGCGCCGTATCGGCGGCTTGAATGCCGGCCGCCCTGGCGCATAGGGCTGACGGGATGGATCTGGCTGACGGGCCGAATGGAGCCTCCAGGAAGGCAGGATAGCGGAGCGTCGGGATGCGGCTGAAAGGCGGCGGCCGCCGGAAGATCGATTCGGCGCCCCAGCGCCCCTGCCGCCCGCCTCGCGAAATGGAGCGCCCGGCGGAGCCCCGGTCGCCGGCTACGGGCAGCAGCGCGGCCTTTTCCGCCGAGGCGGGAGGGCGGCCCGCTGTGCCGGCTGCCCAGCGCGTCATCATGCCGCCGGCATGGTATCGCGCCTGCCTGCTGGCAGCCGCACTGCTGCTTGCACCGTTACAAGCCATGTCACAGCCTATGGACCGTGATCGCGACATCGGGCGGCTGCTCGGGCCTGGCATTCGCTCGGCAGTCAACGGGGTACTAGGCGTGCTCGCCTATTCCGCCGTCCCGGACAACTCCGCCAGCTCGGTGCAGATCGACAATGGTGTCGGAACGGGCGAGAACAGTGCCGGCCTCACCATGACCCAACTGGGCGCGGGCTTCACGGTCAGCGAAAGCTTTCCTCTCTACCTTGAAGGATTCCTTGGCTACGCTCGTTACGATCCGGTGTTCGTCTTCAGTGACGGCGAGGAGCGGCGTCGCTTGCCGACGCGATGGAACAGCTTCGCCGGAACGATCGGGGTCGGCTATGATTTCAACATCGCCCGGAACCTTTACTTAAGGCCAATCATCAATGGCACGCTTGGGTATGTTGGATCGGATTCCGCACTAGCCGGGGCGTATCTGGATTACCGCTTTGACCGGCGGGTGGACTTCCTGACGCAGGGCCAGGTCTCCGCCGCAGGGATCGGCGGCGCGCTCATGCTGGCCTATTACGACCATCTCCCTGAACGTGAGATCGATATCGAGCTGCGCGCCACGCAGATGCATCTCCAGGCCTTCAACAGCACCGGCAAGATCGCCGATGGAGCGGCAGATACGACGACCATCAACCTCTGGGGACGCTACCGCTGGCCGACGGGCGTCGAGGTCATGCAGCGCCCGGTGCGCTGGGTCGTTGAGGGCACCGGATCATACTTCATCGGCGACCAGAAGACGGCACTAGGATTGGCCTGGCTCGGCAAGGTGGGTGGCGGGGTCGAGCTCGACTTCAGCGCGCATCACATCGGTGCCGTGGGACTGTATCTGCAGAGGATGCGGTTGGTAGGCCGCTATGTCTTCGGCAAAGACATACAGGGCTTCTCCATCGGTCTCGGGATGACGTTCTAGTGGAGGGGTCTGCCCAGGCGGGCACGCGGATCACGGTCCTGGTTTGGCTCTACGCTGACCGCCATGCAAGACGGCTAGCCAGTGATAGATCGCGCGCGCCTCCATTCTAGAGAGCGTCCTGCGGATCTCTAATGAAGATCGAATGAGGCGTGGCAATCGGCTCCGGAGTTTTCACGCGGGAATGGCCAAACAAGGGAAGGAAACGCGAATGGGCCGTAAATGCCAGAGTCTTCCTCCATGGTGGCGGGGAGCAGTGTTCGCCCTCACCTGCGTGTTCGCCGGCGACGATGCCGCCGCGCAGTCAGTGACCGCATCTGAACCGGGATGGGAATTTTCTATCACCCCTTATGCGTGGCTTCCCTCCATCGACGGTCATCTGCGCTACACTCTGCCCCGCGGCGCCGGAGATGCGACGGTCGCCCGGATCGGCGTCGATGCACCAAACCTGCTCGAGGCGCTTAACTTCGCCGCCATGGTCGCGGCGGAGGCGCGCCATGACCGTGTGTCCATTCTGACCGACTTCATCTACCTTGACCTCGGCAGTACTCGTAGCCGGGTGGATTCCGTCGAGTTCCTACAAGAATCCAGAACGCCGATCTCGGCATCGCTGGACGTGGCCACGAAAACTTCGTTGCACGGCACACTTTGGACGCTGGGCGGCGGCTACACCCTGGCGCGCGGTGACTGGGGGCACGTCGATGGAATCGCCGGGTTCCGGCTCTTTTCGCTATCGGCCCGGACAACGGCGACGATTTCGGTGGAGGCTGCCACGTCCAGAGTGACGGCCTCCTCCACTGACACAGGACAGCTCAAGCGCGACGCGACCCTGTTTGACGGAATCATCGGCTTTCGTGGACGCATCGAACTGGGGCGGGATGTATTCCTGCCTTATGCCTTCGATATTGGAAGCGGGTCGTCCCGGATCACCTGGCAGGCCATGGGCGGGATCGCGTATCAATCCGGATGGGCAGGTGTCACCCTGGGCTACCGGCATCTGCAGTATGAGCTGGGACGTGACGACCTGATTCGTGACTTTTCATTCAGCGGCCCGTTTGTCGCGCTCAATATCCAGTTTTAGCCATGGAGCCGGTTGCGTATCTGAAAGATCGGTTATCGTTGCTCCGGCTCTTCAAAATGCCGGCCGTTCGGCACCGTTCACGAGGAGAGGTGAGTAGCCCTCCCGTTACTGATGACTGGCGGCAAATGAAACACCGATCGCACGATATGAGAGTCCTGAAGGCGGTTCTTGCCAGCATCATGTTCCAGGGCTTTCTACTGCCAGCGGCTCAAGCCTCTGATTGGAGCGCCAGGTTCTTTGACACAGAAGATGAGCTCTTTGACGTTTCCGACATCCTCAGCCAGGGAGGCTTTATTCCGGTTCCGGTCATCATCACCGAGCCCGCGGTTGAAGGGGGTCTTGGCATTGCGGGGCAGTTCATCGGCTCTTCGGACACGCCTGGTGCTGCGCCTGGCCGTACTATCTTGGGAGGGGGGTATACTGGGAACAGGTCCTGGGCGGGCGGGTTGCTGCAGCAAGGCTCGCTGGCAGACGGCCAACTGCTCTATCGTGCGGGGTTAGGACTTGCCAACCTGACCTTGCCAACCTTCCCTTTTGGTGGCGGCACCGAGGTTAACTACGATAACGAAATGCGATTTGCCTTCGGAAATCTACGATACAGAATTCCCGACACACCCCTCTCTCTTGGGCCAAGATTTATCTACCGGTCTTCCAATGTTTCAGTGGAGTCGCAAGGTCCCCTTGCAGAACAAGTAAACACGGTGGTCGCCCGAGTCACAGGAGAGCGCCATTATGCCGCACTTGGCCTGTCGCTGAACTACGATTCGCGAAATAACCCGTTCACGCCAACGCAAGGTATGAATGCTGTTCTTAAACACGATATTTATTCCGCTGCTTTAGGCAGCGCGAAGGACTTCACAGAGCTACAACTGAACATCCAAGCATTTCAGACAATGAGCGAGGAATGGTCCATCGGCGCTAAGCTGAGCATCGATTCCGTTTCTAAGGGCGCACCATTCTTCATGTCACCAGGGGTGGACCTTCGCGGCGTTCAGTATGGCCGCTACCAGGGAGACACGGCCTTGAGCGCCGAGGCCGAGCTGCGCCACCAGTTCACACCCCGCTGGGCCGGCGTGGTGTTCGGCGGTTACGGGCAGACATTCGCGGACAATTCTAGGCTCTACGAAGCGCGGAACGATATTTGGACCTACGGAGTGGGTATCAGATACCGAATCGCCCGAAGGTACGGTATCGACTTCGGCGTGGATGTGGCGCGGGGGCCGGAAAGCACCGCCTTTTACATCCAGTTCGGTCACGCCTGGGCGCGCACCATGGATTGAGCACGAGGGCGCCAATCACTGCTGATTGCGTTCGTTGAGGTAGAGAGCGGTCATCAAAGGATCGATCGAGCCGCTCGCAGGGTGTCGCACGACCTTCGATATCGACAGCTCAGTTGCCTAGCCGCAGCGCTCATTTCCTCCCCGATCTGTCAGAGTTAGGCATCAAGTTCCAGCTGATGAAGCAAAGCATCTAATAGGCTGTAAGGCGTTACGCGCACACTCGTATCGGGCCGGCTTAACGTCTTCCTGCATGGCCGTTAACCGGGAGCAGGGTGCTACGCAAGGCTCGGCACGAATGATGCGGAGGTCATCATCGCGTCGCCGGCATCGAGCAGCATCTGCTTGAGACGAAGAACCAGGTGCAGCGGCTGGAGCAGGTCTTCAACATGCACGGGCAGCCGGTGAAGGGTGTCACCTGCGCCGCCATGGATGGCATCCTGGCCGAGGCCAAGGAAGTGATCGGCGACTGCGACGACCCGCAGGTGCTCGACGCCGCCATGCTGGCGTCGGCCCAGGCCGTCGAGCATTACGAGATGACCCGCTACGGCACTCTTGTGGCCCTCGCCAAGCAGCTCGGCCGCCAGGACTGCGCGAGGGTCCTGCAGGAGACCCTGGAGGAAGAGAAGGCGACGGACGCGAAGCTGACAACAATCGCCGAAAGCCGCGTGAACGAGCAGGCTGCCTGAGACTGCGCAGGGAGAGCGAGGCCGCTCCCCCTGCCGGCTGGCAGCTTCGCGAGGCGTTATCTCCGTGAGTGGCTAAGGGAGCCAACGCTGCGCTGTCGGCCTCTTGCCGCTGCAGCCAACCGGTGCAGCCTGTGGTCAAGTTTCAGCTCATAAGCCTGATGAGGCGCAACCCTGCGCCGCAGACAGCCCGCCAGATGTCCGACGTGCTGCGCTGAGCGATCTCCAATCCATGCAGTCAGGCAGCCGAGCGGAACACGCCGCCATCCTTGCCGTGCGGTGTCGCGACCTCGTAGCCGGGTTCGACCGCCTCGCCGTGCACCGGCGTTTTCCAGGGCAGCGCCTTGGAGACGATGATGGCGTACTGGCCGAGGCTGTTCCTGTTCTCGCGGAAGCCGAGCAGCTCGACCGGCTCGCCGCGCTGGTAGACCATCACGGCGGAACGCCCTTCCTTGGCGGCTTCACCCATGGTCTGCACGATCTCGATCGCTGCCTTGCCTCGCAGCGCTTCCCAGAAGCCGGCGGAGTGCCGCAGCTTCCACTGGCCGATGCGGATGGTACGGCCTGACTGGCTGTCATAGGCGAAGCTGCGCCGGTCACCTTCCACTGAAACATCGCCCAGGCCGGCGGCACTGCCCTTCATCCGGCTGCCTGGCACGCTGCCCTCGACCTTGAGGTCGATGGGCAGACGGAGTTGGCGCCAGGGGCTCGGCGCCGGCATCTGCCGGAGCAACTCGGCGGCGTCCTCATGCCGGAAGGTGTCCTCCTGGCCGTAGATGATGCGGTCGACCACGGCGGCGAGGAGGAAGCGGTTGTCGAGGCGAGGCATCCGAAGTGCGGCTCCATCAGGCGAGAGGCTGAGCCTAGCGTGGAGCCTCAAAGCGACCATGCAAACTTTCCGCGACAAGGCTGATGCGAGGGACATCCGGAGGATCTGGAGCGGGTTAATGAATCTCAGCACGATCCCTCAGGCGGCCATGCACACAATTAAATAGATGCTATGAGCCAACGTTCTATCCAGAAGATCATTGATGGCGTGGTTCAGCGAGGGTTCAGAAGGCATGCAAGAGAATCATGGGCTGTGCGGCGCCCGGTCGAGGCGCTGGCTCAACGTCACCGGCTTCCTGCTCGCATTCCTCGGCCTGCTTGCTTTGGCCATAGCCCTCGGCTTCAGCATCGGTCTGCTGGCGATCACGGAAGGCGGCAACCTGATCGCCTTCTGCCTCTTCGCGCCGGCCATGCTGCTGTGGCTGCGATCGATCTTGAAGGGACGACAGGTAGCCGGGGATCTCTGAAGCCCTGTCAAGGGCGCTCAAATCGACGCCAGCCCGGCGCGCATCTGGGGATGGCCGCGATGCGCCTTACGCCGAGGACGACCATGCCGCGAACGGCAATATTTTCTCAGGACCGGGTCGCTGGACGGTATGGGTGGCCTTGCTGGGCGGCAAGACACAAGCGCGGGTGCTTCGAATGCGACGGTCGATGCTCGGGCCGCATCTGAAAGCTGGGCCAATCCCCCAACTCGGAGCACCGCCATCGAGGCTACGGAAACCCGCGCCCTCATGGCAAGCCGCTAGGCGAAGGCCCGGCGCGCAGCGGCCTTTGCTCGTGCTGCGCCATGGGCTGGAGCCGACACGATCCCTCCAGCACCGGGCCGAAGCAGCATATCTGCCTCAGGGGCCGTTGCAGCCTCCTTCGGAAACTCTCCCGCCAATGTGCGAAGACGCCGGCCGCAGCCCGACGACGGACATGGCTGCACTTGGCCCACGGATGACACGGCTCGCCGCAGGACCGACGCCGATGATGGGGTAGAGCTTCGGGGCGCCAGCAACAAGACAATCTGGCGGACAAGCAGGGGAGCCCGGCGCGCATCTGTGGATGGCCGCGATGCGCCTTACGCCGGGGACGACGATGCCGCGAACGGCAATATTCCTCCGGACCAGGTTGCTGCAGGGTAGGCCATCCTCGGGCAGAGCGACAACGGCCGATCCTGCCGCGTGGCTGCTCAGCGATACCAGATGATGCCCCGACGCGACGGTCGATTGTCGGGCCGCATCTGATGGCTGGACCAATCCTCCGGCCCGAGGCACCGCCGTCAGGTTAGAGAAGTCAGCGGCATCACAGTAAGTCGTGCGAAAGGGTGCCCGGCGCGCAACGGCCTTTGGTCGTGCTGCGCCTTTGGCTGAAGCCGATGCCATCCCTTCATCACCGGGCCGACCCAATCTGCCGCATCAGCGCGACTGATGCAGCGGCTCCAATGGATGCTCAAGGCGAAGTGTGCCGGGAGCAACACGACGATGGACACTGTCACTCCAAAGCCCGCGGGTGACACAGCTCGCCGCGGAACCGGCCAGGTCGGGATATCCAATACCGCTCATTGCAACAAGCTGCACGACCATCCGCCCCGATCATGCGGCTTCAACAGCCACAGGTTGTTGCTCCTCAGGGTCTACACCGAGGACGGTGTGCAAGATTGGTAGGCGCTTCAGGACTTCCTGGGCATCTTCACGTTGTCTGGCTGGATCAGATCCACCGGCGTGACGCCCAGCGCCTGCGCCACTTCGAACAAGGTCACCACCGTCGGATTGCGCTGACCACGCTCCAAGCCACTGAGATATTGCTGGCTCAGCCCCGAACGCTCTTCCACCTGTTCCTGGGTGAGGCCTTGCTCGCGCCGGATGCGGGCGAAGTTCCGGCCCACCAGCCGACGCATATCCATGCGTTCTGGATTGACGGTCTGGCCGAGATAAGTTTATCAACTATAGTATGTAAATGAGACGTGGCTGCAGTGGCGTGATCGGCTGGGCAGTACCGAAGCGCACGCACCTTGAGGCGGGTGAGGCTTCGGAAGCGTCGAACGTGGTGGCCAGTCCGCCCGATTGAGGAGCGGTTCATGGTGCGTGCGCGAAGAGCCCCGATCACCCTGGATGATCTGCGCGGCATTGTCCGCCATGGCAGCCTGATCCGCCTTTCTCCCGAAAGCCGGCTGTTGAGCCCGACCGCTGAGGGTGCGCTGGTTGCGCCGGCGCTGTATGGCGAAGCGAAGCTCAGTGCGGCATCGACCGAGGTGCAGCGGTGGAGCAGCAATACCCGCAACGCCTACTATCAGGGCCGGGATCCACAGGGTCAGGACAGTGTCTGCGTGACCCTGAACTCCCTGGCCGCCGAGGCCAACGCTTTGGAGGCCGCCCTGGTCGAGGCCGCTCGCGCCGGAGCTCCGATCCCCGACATCGCCATCGACTTCACCCGGTCGGAGCGGACCCGGCACCTGGGGCAGATCAGCGCACTGACCGCGCCGCATCGGGGCTACGATGCGTTGTTGCGCGACAGTCTGCTGGAGGGCCAACCCTTCACCGAAACGGCGCTGGGCCGCGGCCTGACTGAGGCGCGGGTGACCTCGGCCACCGGCGTCCTGCTGCTGCCGCACATGCTGATCTTGGGCGCCTGGCACAGCCAAGGCCTCAAAGGCGGTCACGGGGCCAAGTTCGGCCGCGTGCTGGTTTCGGAGATCAGCGGCTTCGGCGCCATGCCGGCGGCCGCCGCGAGCAGCCGCATTGATCCGGCCGCCATCGAGGGCGTTGCGATCTACCAAGCCACGGAACCGCCGGCGCTGAGTTTCGCGAACCGACCCTTCCTTGGCTGGGAAACGGAGCCAAGCGCCAAAGGCAAGGGTAAGTCGGGCCTCTACCCTGCCAAGCGGGGGCAGACCCCTGGGGCACCGGCACTGATCAACCACGGCAACATTTTCCCGGTGGCGCGCAGCGCACGGGCCAGCATCGCCGGCGCGGTGCATGAAATGACCTTGTCGCTGGCCGGGCTGCGCAAGCTGAGTTTCCCGCGGGAAAGTGACGGACGACGTGATCCCGAAGCCGATCTGGCGGCGCGGACGGCGCTCGCGGCCCTGGCCCTGGTGGCCATGACCGGGCGACTGACAGCGGGTTACGCCGTGCGCTCCGGCTGCGACCTGATCCCCCACCAGCCGCCGCAGCTGGAATGGCTCGGGGCCTCGCTGGCCGAGGTGACGCCGCTGCCCATCACCCAGGATGAGGCCGTCGCCCTGCTGCGGGAGGCCGTGGCGGCGCTGCGCCAGCACGATCTGCCCTGGGGACCGCCGCACCCCATCACCCTGGTGCCGAGCCCGCAGTTGATCGAACTGGTGGAGAAATCCCAGGGTGTCGAGACGGCCGCGTCGGATGGGCCTGACGATGCCGCCTGAGGCGCGGGGCGCGGCGCCGGCAGGCGCCACGACCGTGCCGATGGTGATCGAACTGCGCTTTGCCTCGCCGCGGATCCTGGCGGCCGCCAAGGAGGATCGCGGCCGGGCGGAGTGGCCGCTGCACGGCGCGCGCCTGTTCAGCGCCTTGGTGTCAGTGCTGCATGAGGAGGAAGCGGATCCGGCAGTGTTCACGGCCGGCGAGGCGGCCCTGTTCTGGCTGGAAACCCTGCCGTCGCCGGAGGTGCAAGCCAGCGATGCCACCCCGATCACGCCGCTCACCACCTATGTGCCGGTGAATGACGCGCTCTACGCGCCGGGGGCTCCTGGTCGACTCAAGCCCCGCCTGTCGCCGGGCGTCATCGCCGCCCTGCCCCTACTGCGCTACGTTTGGCGCGTCGACCGGGCCGGGCTGAACCAGCATCGCATCGCTTTGCAGCGCTTGTTGTCGCGCCTGAGCTGGTTCGGCCGCAGCAGCAATCTGGTGTTCCCGCAGCTGATGGAGGTGGCGCCGGAACAGCTGCCCCAGGCGGCGCAGCTGCGCGTCTGGCAGCCGGATCCCAGCGGCCAACACGTCATGCGGGTGGCCCGGCCCGGCCGCCTGACGCGGCTGCGCATCCTCTATGCCGATGGGCGCCCAACGGATCGGGGCCCGCTGGCCGCGTATCGCCGCGACGATGATCCTCCGCCCCCTCCGGAGACCTGGCAGGGTCCGTGGCAGGCGGTCTGGGACAGCTTCGTGCTGCGGTCGGAGGCGCGGATCCCGCTCACCGAGGCAGAGCCCTTTGCCAAGGCGGTGCGCCGGGTGCTGGTGGCCCGCGATCGTGCCGCTCAAGCAACGGCTGGGCTGCAAGGCTTGCCGCTGTTCGCCGACAACGCCTTCGTCTCGGGCCACCGTCCGGACGGCGCGCCGGCGCGTGGCGACCGGTTGGCGCTGATCCCGCTCGGCGATCTTGGCCATCGCCACGCCAGGGGGCACCTGCTCGGTCTCGCCATGCTGCTGCCGCGCTCGGCTACCCCGGAACAATGGCAATCCGTGGCCGAGTTGCTGCAGGGCGGCGCGCCGGACGCGGAACTGGCCGACCTGCCGCTGGACGCGGGCTGGGGCCGGCTCCTGGCGGCGAGCGATGATCAGCCCGCCGGGCTGCGCCTGCAGCGCTATGCCGGCCCGGCGCGGGATTGGGTGACCACCACGCCCATCCTGCTGTCCCGCCGGCCGGATCAAGGCCGCAACCGATCCGGCCAGGCCACGGAGGCGGCGCTTCGTGCCCTCCTCATCCGCGAATGTGCCCTGTCCGGCTTGCCGGAACCGGAGCAGGTGGCGGTCAGCGCCCACCCCATCCTGCCGGGACAGGCCGCGGCGCGGGCCTTTCGCCAGGACCGGGGTGGCCCGCAACGCTGGGCCGTGCATGCCCGCCTGCGTTTTGCCGTGCCCCTGGCCGGACCCCTGCTGGTCGGCGCCGGGCGGTTCAGCGGGTTGGGCCTGCTGATGCCGCTGCCCGAGGGGCTGGCGGTGTTGGCCGACGGGGATGCACCGTGAGCCTCCCAGCGCTGCGCGAGGCCGACTTCGCCGCCTTCTTCCGCGCGGTGCACGGCGTCGCGCCCTTTCCTTGGCAGTCGCGGCTGCTGCAACAGGTGCTGGCCACGGGCTGGCCCAGCCTCTGCGACCTGCCGCCGGCCTCGGGCAAGACGGCGGTGATCGACATCGCGGTGTTTGCCCTGGCGCTGGCTCTGAGCGAGGCGCCGCGGCGCATGCCGATGCGCATCGCCTTTGTGGTGGATCGGCGGCTGGTGGTGGATGAGGCGCATGTTCGGGCACGCCGCCTGGCCGAGTATCTGGCGGAGGCTCTGACCGGCGAGAGGCAGCGGGATCCCGACGGGGCGGTGCTGGCCCGCGTGGCAGCGCGGTTGGCGGCGCTGGGCGGCACTGGCCTGCCGCTGCAGGTGTCGGTGCTGCGTGGTGGTCTGCCGCAGGACCGGGCCTGGGCCGCCAGTGTGCACCAGCCCACCGTGCTGCTCTCCACCGTGGATCAGGTCGGTTCGCGGTTGCTGTTTCGCGGCTACGGCGTGTCGCCGCGCATGGCGCCGGTCCAGGCCGGTCTGCTCGGCGAGGATTGCCTGATCCTGCTGGACGAGGCGCACCTGTCCACCGCCTTTGCGCAGACCCTGCAAGCGGTCACCGCGCTGCGCCGGCGCGCCACCCAGCCGCTGGACCTGCCTTTCGCCGCGGTGACGCTGAGCGCCACGCCAGGGCCCGGCACGGCCATGGAGGCGCGCTTTGCTCTGGACATGGACACGGCCGGGCCGGATCGCGCCGGGGCGCCGCTGCTGCACCGGCGCTTGGCCGCGCGCAAACAGGCTCGGCTGGACCGCGCGCCCGCCACGGGCAACTCGGACAAGCAGGCCCGTGTGTTCGTCGACCGGGCCCGGCACTGCGCCGAGGATCCGCGAGTGCGGGTGATCGGCATCGTGGTCAACCGGGTGCGGCTGGCGCGGCGGATCCACGACCTGCTGGTGCAAGCGGTGGGTGAGGCCGGCGAAGATCCCGCCACGGGCGGCAGCCTGTTGCTGACCGGCCGCTGCCGGCCCTGGGATCGCGACCAGCTGCTCGGGCTGAACCAGCCGGCGGATCCTACCTCAATGGCGCGGATCATCGACCGGCTGTGCTGCGGCCGTGACCGCGCGCTGCAGGCAGGGCATCGGCCACTCTTCGTGGTCGGCACTCAGGCCATCGAGGCGGGCGCCGATTTCGACTTCGACGCGCTGGTGAGCGAGATGGCGCCCTGGTCGGTGCTGCGGCAGCGCCTCGGCCGGCTAGACCGCGACGGCGCTCTCGGCCACAGCACCGCCTGGATGCTCTGCACCTTCAAGCTGCCGGCCGCCGATCCGGCGGCGCAGGACCGGCTCTACGGCACCGCCGGCTGGACCACCCGGCAATGGCTTTGGCAGCGGGCTGGCGGCGATGGCGCGGCCCAGAAGGCGCCGCCCGGCCTGCTGGAGCTCGGGGTGGATGGGCAGGCCGATCTCGGCTTACCGCCCGAGGCCACAATCCTGGCAACGGCCGACGCGCCGTGCCTGACCCCGAGCATCCTCGGGCTGTTCGCGCAGACCACGCCGCGACCGCATCCTGATCCCGACCCGGCCCTGTGGCTGCACGGCCCGCGCAGCGGCCCGGCGGATCTGCAGCTGGTTTGGCGCGCCGACACGCCGCTGGATGAGGATCCATCCGCCTGGGCGGCCTATGGCGAGGTGCTGGCAGCGGTGCCGCCGGTGGCCGCCGAGGTGCTGGCCTTGCCGCTCGGTGTGGCCCGCGCCTGGCTGGCCCAGCGCTTGGCCGACAGCGCCGATCTGGAAGCCGAGCCCGTTGAGGCGCAGGGCGGATCGGAGATAGTTCAGGGTCGCAAAGTCTATGTCTGGCGCAGCACCGAGGGATCGGCACTGACGGATGTGGAGGTGCTGCGCCCGGGCGACACGGTGATCCTGCCGGCGGCCTGGGGCGGCTGCGATCGCTTTGGCTGGGTGCCGGAACCGTCCACCCCGCCGACCCCCGTGCCGGACATCGCCGAGCCGGCGATCCGGCAGGCGCGAGGGCGCCACGTGCTGAGGTTGCATCCCGGATTGCTGCCCGCTGCCAAGTGGCATCGGGCGCGGGCCTTGTTGTCCGCCATGACGCCTGAAGAGCCAATTCGATCGCTGCTGGGTGCACTGCGCGAGACCCTGCCGGATCTGCCATTCGCCGCCCTCGGCGCCGCCCCGCGCCTGCTGGCCTACGCCGATAACGGGTCATTGGCCGAGGGAGTCGTGCTGCGCGGCGGTGACCCAGGCGGCCTCGTCGAGGCCGCCACGCCTCCAGTACGGCTCGAAGCGCATGGCGCGGCCGTGGGCCAGAGGGCGACGGCAGCCGCCCGTGCCGTGGGTTTGCCGGGCGAGCGAGTGGATGACCTCGCTCTGGCGGCGCGCTGGCATGATCTCGGCAAGGCCGAGCCGCGTTTTCAAGCCATGCTGCGCGGCAGCAGCCTCCTGGCAGCCTTGTCGCGGCCAGCCCTGGCCAAGAGCCCGCAGCCGCCGCAAAGCCGGACCGTCTTTCTGAACCGGCTGGCGCGGGTGGGGTTGCCGCAGGGTTTGCGGCACGAGGCCTGGTCGGTGGCGCTGCTACAAGGGTCCGACTTGTTGCGCGATGCCCTCGACCCGGATCTAGTGCTGTGGTTGGTGGGCACGCATCACGGCCATGGCCGGCCGTTCTTTGCCGCGATGGACGATCCCGCGCCGCCCTTTCCGGAGCTGCTGGTCATGGTGCAGGCGATGACCGGTCCACTGCGCCTGCGCGCAAGAACCCGGCACGATCTGCAGGCCCTCTCCTCCGGATGGACGGCGCGCTTTGATCCATTGATGGCGCGCTATGGCGTGTGGGGATTGGCCTATCTGGAGGCGGCGCTGCGTTTGGCCGATGCGCAACAATCGCGGCACGAGGCGCTGGCATCGACCGCGATGCCGGTGGCCGCTGAGCCTCATCCGGCCTGCGCCGCGCCATGACGCCGGACGTCCCCGTGCTGCCGCTGACCGGGCTCGAAGGTGGCACGCTGACCGGGTTCCTGGCGGCGCTCGGCGTGCTGCGGCTGCTGGGCGAGCAGGATGCGTCGGTGCGGCTCGGCTGGTCACCGGAGCCGCCGCATCCGGCGCGGCTGACTTGGCCAGACGCCGCGGAAGCCATGGAGGAGGCCCTTGCCGCCCAGCTACGGCAGCGGGTGGCGCCGCTGCAGATTTTTCCAGGCAAGAGCAGGCTCAAGGAGGTGACGCCGGCCGAGTACCGCGGGGCGCTTCAGGCAGCGATGGCGCAGCCCGATCCTCTCCTGGCGGATCTCCTGGGATCGCTCGGCAGCGATGCCGCCGTCCAAGTCACCAAGAGCGGCGAGACCGCCTTGATGGACCCACCCTGGTGCGTGTTGGATGGCGCGCAGCAGCGCCATCTGCTGATCAGCATCCGACAGATGCAGGACCTGATGTCGGTGTCAGCCCAGGCTTCCATGATGGAGGAGAGGAACCGCCCGCTGGAAAAGCTGCGGGCCACGCTCCAAGGGCCTTGGCCGGCGATGGATCGCAAAGCTTCGCTGTACCTGGAGCCCACTCGGCGGGACCATGCCTATCAGTGGTCCGATCCGATGCGCCAACCGCTCCTTTCGGCGGGTCTTGCCAATCTACTGGCGCTGGTTGGCTTGTCCTGGTGGCCAGCCATGCCGCACCTCCATCAAGGCGAGGTCCGGCTTGCCGTGGCAGGCTGCACAGAATCGGGTAGCGGACGAACAGCAATCACCTGGCCACTTTGGTCATCCATGGTGTCCGCCGGCGCGGTACGGCGCCTGCTCCTCTCGCCGGCGATGCAAGACCCGTCTGATGACTTTCAGGCATTAGGGGTCACTCGACTCTACCGCGCCGAGGTTCGCCGGCATCACAAAGGCCCCAAGATGTTCGAGGCAAGCCAGTGCGTGTGGCGAAGCGGAGGAGATGATGAGCAACTATGAGCTCGAAGCAAACACCCGTGAGGCGGGCCAAACAGAAGAACCTGGAAGGACGAGTACGACGACTATGACACTGAACACCCGCCACAGCAGGCGGGCCGAACGTAAGCTTCAAGGAGCGTCCCGCTTTCGTGGCGAAAAGCTTTCACCTGCCACAAGGCGGGCCAAATAGAAGATCCGTTCCAACCACTCACTTCACGGCGGTGACCGTCACCCGCATCGATCGCGAGCCAAACAAAAGCTGGCACTCGAACAGCATCTTTCAGGTCACTGTACACCCGCCTTTCGCAAGAGGGCGGACCTCACGGACCAGTCGGAGCAAGTCCGTCAAGGTCGCGGAGAAGTCGCTTGCGGGGGTGACCTGTCGACCGCCATGCTGCCCACATGTTCTGCGTGTCCGAAAGCGACGCCGCCGCGATCCGCGCTGCCTTTCAGAAGGGCGGCGAGCTTTCGGCCGCGGTGGAGCTGCGCCAGCGCTTCGTCGGCATCACCAGCAACGCCGATGCACGGCGGTTCGTGCGGACGATCCTGGGGTGGACGTTGTCCGGGTCTGCAGAACCTGATCCTACCGTTCAACCCTCTGCGAAGTAGAGGGCCGTCCACACATCTGCCCGATTGAGCGGCATTGCTAAGAACTAACACTCGCTCGCCTTGCCAAGGCAGATGGCGTCTCTCTCCGAGTAACATCCCTCGGAACTCGGTATCACTCGTTGCCATCAGGTTAGCGACTGAAAGCGTCGACTACAGGAAAGTCTGAATCTTCTAGGCTAGTCCACGTGGTGAGCACCACACGTGGTCGCTTTAATTTCTGACGATCCTCTCTAGTCGCCTTGCCCTCAATGGCACGATGAATTTCGTCCGGGATGCCGTCGGCGGGTTTGATGAAGCGGCGTTCCGGTCCAGCAAAAGAAGGGCGCGAGTCCTCGCTACCTTCCTCAACGTCGGAAGTCTGAGGTTTGGCATCCTCGTGACGTTCCCAAACATCAGGGGTGAGAGATCTGGAGCTGTCACGACGTTTGTTGAGACGATCGGCAACGATGTCGGGATGAAAGCCGCCAGTCAAAGGCAGCAGCCTTGCTTCCACGCCGTCGACAATGAAGCGCGTGGCATCAGAGGGAGGAGGCGGAGCCGAAGAAGTGATCGCCACTGGCCAGCAGAGGAGGTCGGAAAGCGGTAGGAAGTGCCTACGCCAGCGATCAAGCCTCTTTTCCTTCCGTTTGCAGCCGCCTTTAACGACAGGCGCCACAAGATCGGCAAATACAAAGTTGATGCCTTCGACAGCAGGCAGCCCAGTCGATATGGGCATAGTGGCCGCGAAAGGGTGATAAAAAATATAGAGTGGGAGTGTTGCCGCGCTACCCAGCGAAGTGGCGCGGCTTACTAGGGTCTGAGCCTGCGACCCTAGAGGATTGCCGTGATCCAGATGCTGATAGTACCAGTATCCGCCATTTTTGAGCTTGGCGTATTGTGCACGCTTTGCCTGGAGCATCAATCGCAAGTACCGGCCGCCATTGGCTTCAAGCGGAGCGGCATAAATCCACTCCATATCTCCGCCAGTAGTAGGTTCATCTGGAAAGTCGACACGAATCCCGAAGGCTTCTAGCCCGATCAGGCTCGCCATTAGTAGGTCGGTAACGGATTCTTCGCGGAAGTTCCGGGTGAGGTTCCGGTCACGCTCAAGCAATTCAGCGACGCGTGGTGGAAAGGAGTGAGCGAGTTCGCAAAGCATGCCGGTACATTACAACGGTCCAGGCCACGGTGGAACGGTACCGATTCAGCTCCTTGCCTTAGCGCTAAGGCCTATAGAGATGCTCGCAGTTGCAACAGGTAGCAGTTGCGCAAACAGCCAAGGCAAGGCGTGCATCTTGCCTCCAGGCTTACCCTGCCCCGCCTCCTCCACCAACTCGGCCGACTGTGTCAGCAGCGCCCTCAGGTGCCGCCTGAGGCTCCTAGCCTCCGCCCCGCGCCCACCACATGCACTGTATGCGCCTCCCGAAGCCGCTGACGGCCCTCACACGTCCTTGGCCCCGTGCTCTGTCGCCATGCATCCGGCAGCGCCCGTTGGCATCACCAGCAACGCCGATGCGCGCCGCTTCGTCCGACGATCACAGGTTAGGCTTCCGCGCATAGCATCGGCTGTGAACGGCTGAACTCAGAATGGAAGGTTCGCCTGCGTCGTGCTTTCGGCCGGTTTACTGGGGCGGTAGCCGAATCTGGGATAGCAGGACCGGTGAACATTGATCCTTCGCCACGAGCTCCCACAATCGCAGTGTCGGCGTCGGCGACGCCGCTTCCAGTGCGGCCCTCATAGCGCCGCTTGCTTTGATACTGCCCGCCAGAAGGCCATAGCGGCCCTCGACGGCTGGCGTAGCGGACGGAAGAGCCTGATCTCCAGGGCGATCGCGGAATCTTCGTCGCCGGCATTGACCAAGCGTCCGGCAATGAGGTCCTCGGCGACCATGGTGCGCGGAAGCCATGCCAGGCCCTGGCCCTGAAGCGCCATGGTCTGCAGCGTCGCCGCAAGCGGGGAGGTCAATACCGGATCGAGCCACATCGCCTCAACATTGGAACGCCACGTCGCGTCCAGGATGCGGCCGAGGCCTGATGCCTTGCTGTAAGCCAGCAGGCGTATCGGCGCCGTTGAGGTGCCGGGCAGCGACCAGCGTGCCGCGCCCGTGGCATCGGGAGCCGAGACCGGAACAAGCACGTCGTTGCCGACTGCAACGCTGGCGAAGGCGTCGGGCGCAAGGTCGCTCGGCATGTCGGATCGGGTGTGGCACAGCAGGAAGTCTGCGTCACCGGCCAGCAGAATGCGCTCGCAGGCCGCCATGGTGTCGGACACCAGGTTCAGTGTGCCCAGCTCCTCCAGAAGAGCGAATGACCGCAGCCAGCCGGGGAAGAAAGTAAAGGACAGCGCGTGGGTCGCCGCGATCGTCAGCGCGGCGGTTTCGCGTCCAGCCGCCTTCAATGCACCCCGGCGCAGCCGGTGGAGGTCACGCGTCAGCTCCGCCGCGCCCTGGCGCAGAACCTCACCGGCGGCGTTCAGCCGCACGCCTTGTGAGGAGCGCAGGACGAGCGGTGTGCCGACCCAGTTCTCCAAGGACCGGATGCGGCGACTGAATGCCGGTTGGGTAACGTTGCGCGCCTCGGCCGCCCGGGAGAAGTTGCGGTGCTCCGCGAGTGCCAGGAAGTCTTCGAGCCAGTTCAGCTCCATGGTCGATGCCGATCGTGCATAGCGATCGTGACTCTGGGCATTGGAGCTTCATCGGGCAAGGCCCGTATTCAGAGGCTGTTCCGCAAGAAGGCGGCTTTGAAATAGCACGGCCAGCGATGCTGGCCCTCAACCCTGAAGGTATGCCGGATGCGCATTGTTGAGGTTCGTGAGATCACCCAGCCGATCGCGTCGCCCATCCGCAACGCCTACATCGATTTCAGCAAGATGACCGCGAGCCTCGTGGCCGTGGTGACCGATGTGGTGCGCGGTGGGCGGCCGGTTGTCGGCTACGGCTTCAACTCCAACGGTCGTTACGGTCAGGGGGGCCTGATCCGCGAGCGTTTTCGCAACCGCATCCTTGAAGCTGATCCCAGGAGCCTGCTGGATGACACCTGCGGCAACATCGACCCGGCCAAGGTGTGGGCGGCCATGATGCAGAACGAGAAGCCGGGGGGGCATGGCGAGCGCTCGGTGGCCGTCGGCACCCTCGACATGGCAGTGTGGGATGCTGTGGCCAAGATCGAAGGCAAGCCGCTGTTCCGCCTGTTGGCCGAACGCCACGGACTCGAGGCAAACCCGAGCGTCTTCGTCTACGCGGCTGGCGGCTACTACTACCCCGGCAAGGGCGACGAGCAACTGCGGGCCGAGATGCGCGGCTATCTCGATCGCGGGTACAACGTGGTCAAGATGAAGATCGGCGGTGCCTCGATCGAGGAGGACCGCCGCCGTGTCGAAGCCGTGCTGAGCGAGATCGGCAACCAGGCCCAGCTTGCCGTGGATGCGAACGGCCGCTTTGATCTGGAGACCGGCATCGCCTACGCCAAGATGCTCCGCGACTACCCCCTGTTCTGGTACGAGGAAGTAGGCGACCCGCTGGACTATGCCCTGCAGGCCGCGCTGTCGGAGTTCTATCCAGGCGCCATGGCCACCGGCGAGAACCTGTTCTCGCACCAGGACGCGCGCAACCTGCTGCGCTATGGCGGCATGCGGCCCGACCGCGATTGGCTGCAATTCGACTGCGCCCTGTCCTACGGGCTGGTGGAGTACCTGCGAACCCTGGAGGTGCTGAAGCAATTCGGCTGGTCGCCCTCGCGCTGCGTCCCGCATGGTGGGCATCAGATGTCGCTGATGATCGCGGCGGGGCTCGGGCTGGGCGGTAATGAGAGCTACCCGGACCTGTTCCAGCCCTATGGCGGCTTTCCGGACGGGGTGCGTGTCGAGAATGGCCGCGTGACCATGCCAGAACTGCCTGGCATCGGCTTCGAGGGCAAATCCGACCTGATCAAGGTGATGCGCGAGCTGGCGGCCTAGCCGCCCGGCACTCTGACGATCGGCAGCAGCACGCCTCAGCAGACTGCCCATCATTGCTCGGAACTTCGTGGCGGGGCCGGGAGCTCCTCGCGGCACGTTCGATGCCGCGGGGCCGTGGTGCCCTTTGCCCAAGCCAACCAGAGAAAGGGGAGGACCTCCAGATGAAGCGCCGAACGTTGCTGGCCACCGCGCCCTTCGTGCTTGCAGCTCCGTCCCTCCGGGCGCAGCCGCGGTTCCCAAGCCGCTCCGTGACGCTCGTTGTCCCTTTCGCCGCCGGCGGCTCGACCGACGCCATCGCGCGCCTCATCGCCGAGCCCATGGGGCGGAACCTCGGGCAGCCCGTGGTGGTGGAGAACGCCAGTGGTGCGGGGGGAACCATCGGCGCCGCACGGGTCGCCCATGCGCGGCCGGACGGCCATACCCTGCTGATGCACCACATCGGCCACGCGACCAGCGCCACCCTCTACCGGCGGCTGCCCTACAGCGTCACGGACAGCTTCGCGCCGCTAGGCTTGGTGTCTGATGCCGCCATGACGCTGGTGGCGCGGCGCGACTTTCCGGCAGCGGATCTGGCCGCCTACATCGCCGAGATCAGACGGCGAGGAGATCGGTTGAACCTGGCGCATGCGGGTGTCGGCGCCGCCAACCATCTGTGCGGGCTGCTCCTGCAGCAAGCCGCCGGAACGGCAATGACCGCCGTGGCTTTCCGTGGCGGCGGGCCGGCGATGACGGAGTTGGTGTCAGGGCGCATGGACGTGTTCTGCGACCAGGCCACCAGCACCGCGCCTTTCATTCGCGACGGCAACGTTAAAGGGTACGCCGTGACAGCACCCCGGCGCGTGGTCGGCCTCGACCTGCCGACCACTGCGGAGGCCGGACAGCCGGGATTGCTGATGAGCACTTGGCACGGCCTCTACGCGCCGGCCGGTACGCCGCCCGAAGTGCAGGAACGCTTGGCAACCGCCCTCCGCAACGCTTTGCAAGATGGCAGAGTCCGGCAACGCCTTGCCGACTTGGTAACGGAACCGGTGACGGAAGATCGTGCCACCCCGACGTATCATCGCCGCTTTCTTGCTGAGGAAGTCGCACGCTGGCGGCCGATCATCCAGGCGGCGAACGAGTACGCCGATTAATGGAGCAAACGGTTATCCCGCAATCTTCTCTCGTGCATTGACGCAGTGCGGTACCTCGGCAGCGTCGGCGTCGTGGCTCTATCGTGAAGGCAGGCATTGCAGGGTTGAACTAGACCAGATGTCCGTCTGAGGCGGGGGCGGCCCGCCTCAGACGGA
>NZ_JBHRTN010000019.1:0-48970 GCF_042646265.1 Teichococcus globiformis | reverse complement strand
GGGCCGCGGATACGTCCTCCGCGAACCAACCACCCACCCCATCCGCCACACCATCCCATCCAACAACAACACCAAATCCATCCACGCCTGAAAACACACTGCGGCCGGCCGCCGCTGACGAGGCTTGGCCGTTTTTCAACAACCAAGCTCCCTCGCCAGGCGTTAGACCGACCTGCGCGGAGGGGGCTGGCGCCTCCCGGTAGGCTGCTGCCGCTTCGCATTGGCGGCATCTTTCGCTTGCTTCCAGGAAGGGGCCCTTTCTCGCCAATGACCGAAGATCGCGAGGACACTCCGAAGCCGCACAATGACGGCACCGGCATTCCCGCCGAAGGGGCGATGGATGTCGGGGGGCGGGAGCCGCTGGGGCGGCCGGGATTGCATCACTGGAAACAGGCGAACATCACCGATCCGGGCCTCGAGGAGCGCGGCGGCGTGTTCTTCGCGGCGGTCGAGATGACGCGCATGCCGATGATCCTAGCCGATCCGCGGCAGGTGGATTGCCCGATCGTTTTCGCCAACAACGCTTTCCTGGACTTGACCGGCTACGAGGAGGACGAAGTCCTCAACCGCAACTGCCGGTTCCTTCAGGGCGCCGGCACCGACCCGGAGTCGGTGTCCCTGATGCGGAACGCGATTCGCGAGCAGCGGCCTGTGGCCCTGGAGATCCTGAACTACCGGAGGGATGGCTCTCCCTTCTGGAATGCGATCTTCATGGGGCCGGTCTTCGATCAGCAGGGCGAGTTGCTGTACTTCTTTGCCAGCCAGCTGGATGTCTCGAAGCGCCGCGAAAGCGAGCAGTCCTTGCGGCAGGCGCAGAAGATGGAGTCCATCGGCCAGCTCACGGCCGGCCTGGCGCACGACTTCAACAACCTGCTGCAGATCATCAATGGCAGCCTGGAGCTCCTGCGGGAGAAGCGCCACGATGAACGCAGCTTCGAGCGGCACCATTCGTCCGCCGTGTCCGCTGCCGAACGTGGCGCGAAGCTGACGCGCCAGCTGCTGGCCTTCGCGCGGCGCACCCGCCTGGAGCCGAAGGGAACCAATCTGAGCACCGTGGTGCATTCCTTCGGAGAGTTGCTGGAAAGCTCGGCGGGACAGAAGGTCGACCTGCACTTCAACCTGCAACGGCGGCTGCCGGAGGTGAAGATCGACCCCAACCACCTCGAGATGGCGTTGCTGAACATCGTGGTGAACGCGCGGGACGCTTCTCAGGAGGGTGGTTCCATCACGGTGACGACGCGGCTGATCCACCTGAACGGTGACGCGGCGGCGCATCAGCTGGAGCCGGGCGATTACGTCGTGTTGTCGGTCACGGATGAGGGCGTCGGCATGCCGCCACACATCCGGACGCGTGCGGCCGAACCCTTCTTCACCACAAAGGGGCCGGGTCAGGGCACCGGGCTCGGGCTCGCCATGGCGCAGGGTTTCGTTCAGCAATCTGGCGGCCGGCTGGAGATCGAGAGCGAGCCGGGAAAGGGCACCACCGTCAGCATGATTTTTCCCCGCTTCCTGCCCGAGGAGCCGCAGGCGATCGCGGACGCCGCGGGTTATCAGGCCCGGCCGGTGGAGACCGCCGCGGCGGCGCATATCCTTGTGGTGGATGACAGCCAGGAGATCGCCCGGATGGCGGAGGAAGCGCTGACCGGCCTCGGCTACCGCGTCACTGTGGCCTTTAGCGCCGAGCAGGCCATCGAGCGCTTCGATCAGGCGCGGGAGGCAGGCAATCCGTTCAACCTTGTATTCTCGGACGTGGTGATGCCTGGTGGCGCCAACGGTCTGGTGCTTGCCGAATGGGTGCGATCGCGCGATGCGGCCGTGCCGGTGCTGATGACCACCGGATACAGTGACGAGATGTCGCTGGACGGGCCGCAACAGGTGGCGCTAGAGGTATTGGGCAAGCCCTACAAGCGAAGCGAGATGATCGACCGGGTGCAGGCGGCCCTCAGGAGCGGGGCCCGCACCGGTTCCGGTAGGCAGTTGTCGGATTTCGGCCACGCTCGCGAATAAGAATCGACCTCGGCGATGCGGAGGCGCCATGCTTCCGCCAAGCCTGGGATGAACGTGGCGGCGACCCGATGCCGTGTAAGGCTTGCCACACAGGAGGAACCATGAAGATCAGGTTCTATGCCCATGCCAGCTTTCGCCTGGAAGCGGACGGCCTCTCCATCATCACCGACCCCTACAATCCGCGCCGAAGCGGCTTTGACCTGATTGGCGAGCCCGCGGACCTCGTGATCATGAGTTCGGCAACGGACGATTTCCATTCCGATCCCAGCCACGTCCTGGGCAAGCCAGTGGTTGTCAACGCCCTGGAACTGCCTCCGTCGGGCACCGTGCTGCGCGGCATCACCATCCGCCCGTTCCTGGCCTATGAAAGCCTGACCTTCGACTATCAGGCTGAAGCAGGGCGGGATCCGGACGCCAACGCGCTGTATCATTTCATCCTGGGCGGGCTACGGGTGCTGCATATGGGTGACATCGGCAACCCGGTCGCGCAGAAGCATCTGGAGGCGTTGCGCGGAGAGGTGGACGTTTTGCTGGCCCTTACTGGCGGGCACGCCACCATCGCCTTGGATGACCTGGACGAGGCGATCCGGGTGATCGGACCACGGGTGATCATTCCCATGCACTACTACAGCCCGCGCGGTGTGCTGAAGATCGATCCGGTGGAGCGCTTCACCGAGCGCTTCCCGGCCAACGCCGTTACCTGGATCCGCGGGGCCGAGCTGGAGCTGAAGCCCGACGATTTGCCGATACGGTCACCTCATGTTTTCGTGCTGGAGCAGTCGCGGTAGCTTGCGCGCGGTCAGCGGTTCATCGCGACCTCGCAGCTCCGCTCAGGCCAGACAGGAGAGCATCTGCCGGAGGCCTTGTTCCGCGACCGGCTTCTGCCATAGCTCACGGTTACGGAAGCGCTCGGGAAGGATGTCCCGATCGTATCCCGAAACGAACACGAAGGGGATGCCGCTCTTCTCCAGCCGGTCGGCGACAGGAAAAACCGAGTGTCCCCGCAGATTGATGTCGAGAATGGCGAGGTCCAGCCTTGGAGACTGGTCCAGCAGCATCATGGCTTCGTCGCAGGCGGGCACAGGCCCGAGCATCACGGCTCCATGCCTCCCGAGCACTTCCACAAAGTCGATGGCTATGTAGAACTCGTCTTCAACGATCAGGATGGTCCGGCCATAGAGATCCGGCCATCGTTCCACCTCATCCGACAAGATCGTGACCCACTGCAGGTTCGACACCGTTCATAGCTTGAGGCGTCTGGCCAGCCACTTACCTAGATTAGCGGGCGCGGGACTAAGCTGTCGTAACCGTGAGCTTGGGGGCGATGTTGCGATGATGACCTCTGCCTTGGTCCGAAAGCTCCTGAACTTCACACCACTTTCGCAGGGCGACCGCGACGCGCTCCAGAAAATCGGTGATGAGCGCGTCCGGCGGTTTCCCGCCCATACGGATGTGATTCAGGAAGGTGAGGCGACGCGGAACATGTTCCTTGTCCTCTCCGGCTGGGCCTGCCGATACAAGCAGCTGGAGAATGGCCGTCGTCAGATCGTCGCCTTTTTCCTGCCGGGAGACCTGTGCGACCTCGATGTTCTGATCCTGCGCAAGATGGATCATTCGATTGGAACGCTGACGCCTGTCACTATGGCGGAATTGTCCCAGGCTGCGCTGGACGAGCTTCTGCTTGGCTATCCGCGCGTGGCGCTTGGGCTGCGGTGGGAATCCCTGGTCAACATCGCCATCCAACGGGAATGGACCGTCAATCTGGGTCAGCGGAATGCCTACGAGCGGATTGCCCACCTGCTGTGCGAGCTTGTTTTCCGCCTGCGCTCAATCGGCCTCGTGCATGAGGATCGCTGCGAATTTCCGTTGACGCAGATAGAGTTGGCGGATGTCATGGGCATGTCGGCCGTACATGTGAACCGAACCCTGCAGGAGCTGCGCGGCGCAGGCCTCATCATCCTGCGCGACCGCATGCTCACGGTTCCGCGGCTGCCTGACCTAATGGCCGCCAGCATGTTCAACCCGGCGTACCTGCATCTGGACCGTGAAGGGCACGAACGGGGCGTCAGCGAATAGGACGCGGGGAACCATCCCCGCGCCAAGCCGTGTGCCTCCGGCGCTCTGCTTCAGCGCTTTGTGGGAATGTTCACCGGTCCACCGGGACCCGGATCTTCGGGGGTGCGGTTGTTCTGGTCGCCTGGCTTGGGATTGTAGCTTTTCGGATCCAGCCCCTTGTCGCTCGGGTCCGTCTGATCTTTGCGGACATCATGCGGGCCGACGCTCTTGGGCCGTCCCGTGGCGGGGCCATGGCCCCAGTTCTTCAGGCCTTCGCGGTCGATCGGATCGTTCATCGTCTTCTCCTTCACAGCATGGGCCGGCCACCGGTGACGGGGATCAACGCACCAGTGATGTAGCTGGCTTCGTCGGAAGCCAGCATGACGTAGGGCGGTGCCAGCTCGGCAGGCTGCCCGGCACGGCCGAGCGGGGTATTCTCGCCGAAACTTTCCACGGCCTCTTCCGGCATGGTGGAAGGGATCAGCGGCGTCCAGATGGGGCCGGGCGCGACGCAGTTCACCCTCACGCCCCGCTTGGCCACCATCTGCGCCAGGCCCGCCGTGAAATTGGCGATGGCGCCCTTGGTGGTGGCATAGGCAAGCAGGCTCGGACTCGGGCTTTTTGCGTTGATCGACGTGGTGTTCACGATCGACGCGCCCGGCTTCATCACTTCCAGCGCCGCCTTGGACAGGTAGAACTGCGAGTGGATGTTGGTGCGGAAGGTGGCATCCCATTCCTCCGCGCTGATCTCGGAAATATCCTCGTGGCTCCGCTGCATTGCCGCGTTGTTGACCAGGATGTCCAGTCGGCCAAACCGCTCCATCGCGGTGCGGATCAAGCTGCGGCAATGCTCCTCGCTCTTGATGTCACCGGGCAGGAGCACAGCTTCGCGGCCGGCCTGACGCACCCAGCGCGCGGTTTCCTCCGCATCCTCATCCTCGGACTCATAGGAGATGAGGACATCGGCGCCTTCGCGGGCATAGGCGATGGCAACCGCGCGGCCAATGCCTGAATCGCCGCCGGTAATCAGCGCCACCTTGCCTGCAAGCCGGCCACTGCCACGGTAGCTTTGCTCGCCATGGTCGGGCGCAGGATCCAGCTCCTTGGTCGTTCCGGGTGGCGATTGCTGCTGGCGCGGCTGAGGGGGGTTGGGATAGGCGTCAGCGTCCTGACTCATTTTGAAACTCCGGCTTTGCCGCTCACATGGAGGGGGCTCACTGGAACAAATGCGGCTGGACGCCAGGGGATGCCCGTGGTGACGCAAAAGGAGGCGGCTGACCATGGCAAGCCGGTGCCGGCCGCTGGGGCAGCGCAACGGAAGGGCCATGGTTCCGTTCGATCTCCAGCCAGGCGCTGCCGGCAATTCAGAAGGAACGAAATTCTTGCAGCAAAGCCAGGACGTGACGGATTTCTATGCGCTGTCCGCGCAGCGCGGCGATGGCGCGGCGGTGCCGTTCTCCGATTTTCGGGGTCAGGTTCTGCTGGTCGTCAATACCGCCAGCCAGTGCGGCTTTACCCCGCAATATGCCGGGCTGGAGTCCTTGCAGCAGGAATTCGGCCACCGCGGCTTCAACGTCCTGGCCTTTCCCTGCAACCAGTTCGGGCGTCAGGAACCTGGTGGGGATGAAGCAATCGCCACCTTCTGCACCAGCCGCTTCCAGACCACCTTCCCAATCTTCGCCAAGGTGGAGGTGAATGGGGCGGCGGCGCATCCCGTTTTCCGCCTGCTGAAAAGCAGCCGGCCAGGACTGCTCGGTATCCCTGCCATCAAGTGGAACTTCACCAAGTTCCTGGTGGACAGGCACGGCGCGGTGGTGGGCCGCTACGCGCCCACCACGAAGCCCGCAGACCTGCGCGAGGCTATTGTTGCTCTGCTCTGAAGCGCGTAGCCTTGGTCAGGCGGAGCCTTGTGGTCCAGCGGCCTCGATCTCGCCGATGAACTGGCCGCGTCTGCGCGTGAGGCGCTCGATAGCCCCCGAGAGCGAGTCCAGCCCCCGTGTGACGCGCTCCACATCATCCTCGATGGGGCTGCCCCGCAGGCATTCGCGGTGCTGCTTCAACAGCTTTCCCTTCATCTTGGTCAATTCGTACTGAAGCTGGGTCAGCTCATCGAGCAGCACCTCAGCGTCGAGCGATGTGGAGATCCGCATGATGAGGTTCGCCCTTTTCAGTTGGCAGGGCCTGCCAGCATAGCGTGGCGCCGCAGCGGATCGCGACCCTCTTGTGCCGGGCCTCTGTTGTTCCACTGGCCGCGGCGGCGCTGCCATGGCGTTATGCCGGCGGTGGCGATGGTCCACCGCTTCTCGTTCCAGGCGGCTCGCCGCCAGCCTCAGCGGCTTCAGCCGGAAGGAACCTCGTTCTGGTCAGGCCGGTTCGCGCCGCACTGCGGGGAGAGTTGGCGCAGCCTGCTTCGTCCCACGTGCCGCTCCTTCGCCCTGCCGCGCCCGGACCGCCGGCCGCGTCGCCGTCCAGGCGCGGCCATGGCTTGCCAGCCATGGCACCGTGTCAGCCGACCGGGACTGGGGCAGCGAGCGGGCGCGACATCGCCGCTGCCGTGTGTCGGAACGCCTGCTCAAGATCGCGGATCAGGTCATCAGGATGTTCCAGGCCAACGGAAAGGCGGATCAGTCCTTCGGTCACGCCGCTGGCCGCGCGGGTTTCCACGGGGACGCCGGAATGGGTGGTGGAGGCGGGGTGGCAGATCAGCGACTCCGTCCCGCCCAGGGATACGGCCAGCTTGAAGATCCGCAGCTGGTTGAGGATGCGGAAAGCCAGCAACCGATTATCCTCGACCACGAAGGAGAAGGTTGAGCCAGGGCCGGAGCACTGCCGGGCATGGATGGCACGTTCGACTTCGGCAAGGTGCTCCGGGTGCAGCACGCGGCATGGAATGTGCGGGTTGTTGGCCAGCCAGTCGGCGACCTTTCTGCCGCTCTCTGCCGCGCGCTCCATACGCAGCGACAGCGTTTCCATGGACCGCGCCAGCATCCAGGAGGAGTGCGGATCAAGCTGGAAGCCATAGGCCGAGCGGGTCTGGCGCACGGGCCTCAGCATCTCGCGCGAGCCGGTGATGCCGCCGGCCACCAGGTCGGAATGGCCCCCGACATACTTGGTGAGCGAGTACACGCAGATGTCCACGCCATGGTCCAGCGGCTGCTGGAATACCGGCCCGAGCATGGTGTTGTCGCAAACGATGATGGGGCGTTGACCGGAGCCGCGCGACCATTCATCCACAGTTCGCCGGACCAGTGCGAGGTCGGTCAGTGCATTGGTCGGATTGGCAGGCGTTTCCAGATACAGCATCTTCACCGGTCCCTGTCGCGCTGCCCTGGTCAGCGCCTCGGTCAGCGCCTCCGCGCTGGTGCCGTCGGTGAAGGGGAACGGGTTGATCCCCCATTGTGGAAACACCTTGCCGATGAGGGTCTCGGTTCCGCCATACAGCGGCGTATAGTGCACGATGCTGTCGCCCGGGCGCAGATAGCTGAGCGCCACGCAACTGATGGCCGACATGCCCGAGGCGGTAACCAGCGCAGTTTCGGCGCGGTCGTACAAGGCCAGCCGGTCTTCAACGATTTCCAGGTTGGGATGGTTGAAGCGCGAATAAACCAGACCGCCCGCGCCCATGCCGCTCGGCGCCGGCTTGCGTCCAGCCACGACGTCGAAAAAGTCGGCGCCTTGCTCGGCACTTTCGAAGACAAAGGTCGAGGTAAGGAAAACCGGTGGCTTGACCGCGCCTTCCGACAGGCTGGGGTCATAGCCGAAGGCGGTCATTTGCGTTTGCGGATGCAGCGGGTGCCCATCCAGATGCGTCCGCCTGAAATCCTTGGCCATGGCTTCCTCCCTTTCGGCATTGCCATGATACGCCACGCGAGCAGAGGAATCCCGCTTGAATAAGCCTGATTTACCATCATCCTTGGTGGGAAATGACTAATCTTGACGCGATAGACCGCAAGATCCTCCAATTGCTGAGCCGTGATGCACGGCTCAGCGTTGAACGTGTGGCGGAGCAGGTGAACCTTTCCGCCACGCCTGTGCGGCGGCGTATCCGGCAGCTTGAACAGGCAGGGGTGATCCGCCGCTACACGCTGGACATCGATATGAAGGCCTGTGGCTACGGCCTTCGGCTTTTTGCCTTCATCAAGTTGCAGAGCCGCGACCGTGCCACGATCCGCGACTTCGAAGAGCGCGTGCGCGCCTTGCCGGAGGTGACGAGCTGCAACCTCATCACTGGTGCGCATGATTATATTCTCGAGATGAACGTCCGGGACATGGAGACTTACAACCTGTTCCTGCGCTCGATCCTTGCCGAATTGCCGGGTGTTTTCGGTATCGAAACGAGCGTGCTGATCGGGCAGGTGAAGAACGAGGTGCCGCTGCCCTATTGAGGACGCGGCGGAACGGATCCCCTATCCATTGTCCATCCGCTGCCGCAGGTGGCGCTTCAAAGTCTCGATCCGCTCGGCCGGCCAGCCTTGTGGCTGCGTCACCTCGATCCAGGCATCCACGTAATGCTCAGGGGCATAGACGTGGCCATGGCCCATGGGCGTTGAGGTGGCCAGAACCATGTCGAGGGCAAGCTGCAGAAAGGTGATCAGCGGGTACCAGCGCAGTTCGGGCGACACGCCGGGACCCCTTGTTCCCCTGAGCCAGTCCGGCGAGCGGAAAGCAGAATTCGCCTCGAAGAAGGTGATGGGGTCACTGGCATACTGGAGGTACACGATCCGCAACGGACCCCACGGCGCCGCGGCTTCGTGCAGGGCGTTGTCCTGACCGGTGAAGCGGACCACCGACCCGTCGCGGAAGCGTGGCAACCATGCCGGCGAGCCCGGCAGCCGTTGCGCCGTGGCCTGACGCCATGTGCGGCTGGAAAAGGGCGGCCCACTCCACAGCGCCCCCTGGAATGGATCGCCGATCACATCGAACAGATCCACCGAAAGATCCGAGTTCAGCGCCCCCAGGCTGAGGCCGTGCAGGTACAGCCTGGGCCGTGTCGCCTCAGGCAGCTGCCGCCAATGATCATACACCTTGCGGAAGAGTTGCTTGGCGGTGTCTGCACCATAGGTCGGCTCGACCATCAGGGTGAGCCAGCTCGCCATATAGGAATACTGGACGGCGACGGTCGCGATGTCGCCGCGGTGGAGGTACTCGAGCGGCATCTGGCTGGCGGGATCGAGCCAACCGGTTCCGGTCGGCGTGGTGACGACGAGCGCCGATCGCCCGAACGCCCCAACCCTCTGCATTTCCGCAAAAGCGAGGTCGACCCGCTCACCGATGCTCTCGGCCGAGTTCAGCCCGACATAGATCCGGAGCGGTTCCAGGGCGGGTTCGGCGGTGAAGTCCTCGATCTCGGCACGCGACGGGCCGGCGGAAACCGCTGATCGGCCCATCCGTCCCAACTCGTCCCAGCGCAGCAGCGATGCCTCGCTGCCCGTCTTCAAGGTGTCCTCCGGCACGCCGAGATCGTCGTCGATCAGAGCATCGAGGCGGCTGTAGCTGGAATCCAGGGCGCGAATACCGGCCTGCAGGACAATCCCGTTGCCAATGGCCCAGAACACCACGGCCGCGACGGCGATGCCGGCCAGCACAGAGACGCGGCGCGGCGCGACATGGTCGATCAGCCAGGCCGCCCGCCGGGCAACCACCTTGAACAGCCGCGCCAGCAAGATCAGGACAAGCACAACAAGGCTCGCAACCAGCCCGACAACGGCCGGTCTGGCGCCTTCCACGGGCGGCAGGCCCATCGGCACACGAATCGAATTCTGCCAGTCCGAGGCCTGCCACAGAAAGGCCGCCGCCAGGCCGATGCAAGCCGCCGCGGCAAGCAGCTTCAGCGCCGTGCCGAGGCGCCCTTCATCCAGGCCCGGCAGTTGAAGAAAGCGCCATAGCGCGCGCAGGGCGACACCGATGCCATACCCCAGCCCGAAGGAGACCCCCGAAAGCACGCCCTGCAGCGCAGCGTCGCGTGGCACAAGGCTTGGCGTCAGGGATCCCGCAAAGAACAGTGTTCCGAGCCAGAGCCCGGTGCCGCAGAGCGAGCCGATGAAGCGGCCTTCAAACCATCGCGTGGACACGCCGCCCCCCATGCCAGCTTTCCCTCCGAAGATGCGCCGTGACGCGCCGTCCTTCCTGCAGCCGGCCGCCATTCCTTTCGCCTGCCGCAGAAGCCGAATCTTGTCCAGGGCCCGGCTGCGCTTCGGACGAGCCGCTCGTCGCGGCTGCGGGAAGGGGGGGTGCGCCTTCGACGGTGCCGGCGGTTCGTGTTGCTTCCGCCGATGGCGGGAACCGCGCGACCGGAGGCCGGGCATTCGTCCGCCCAGGCCTGCCTCAGGGACGAACCGCCAACCTCCGCCGCAGCAGCGCCATGTTCCGACGGTTGGCCTTGAAGAACACGTCACCCACCGATCCTATCAGCGGGACGGAGCTGATCACCGCGTCCAGGCCGACATTGCCGATCATGCGGAGGACGGTACCGGGTGAAACTCCGAGCCGCCGAGCCTCCACGATCAGGTAGGCCGAGAAAGCGGCAGAGACGATCGGCCCGAGGCCCGGCACGAGGCTCATCAGCGGATCTGTACCGAAGCGGATGCTGGTCCCAGGAATGCGCCACCGGCTGTCGAGAAGCCGCGCCAGCCGCTCCAACCGGTCCATATTTGAGGCGTCGCCGGAGGGAGGAGGGTGGCGCATCGAGCATCCGTGGAGAAGATGGCAGCCCCAGAGCAATTCGTCGCCGGCGGCCGGGTTTCATTTTCCCCGGCCGGGAGGGAAAGGCCTGCCCCTCATGAGCCGCCGGAGCTGCCCGCCCGTTCTGGCTGCCTCTGACTCGCTTGAGCGGATGGCACCGCCGGTGCAGGCCTCGCTTCACGCATGATCGCGCAACGGCAGGTCGTCGGCAGCGGGTTCCGAGGTGTACCCCCGGAACACAGGATGCCCTCTGGCCGGCCTGTCCTGCCAAGCCCGCCGGCCGGTACGCTGCGTTCAGTCCAGCGTGATGCCCAGGTCGCGGATCAGCGGCACCCAAATGGCCCGGTCCGCAGCCAGCATGGCACGCACCTGTTCGGGCGAGGCGGGCAGCGGCTCCACGCCGATCTCCCGGAACTTACGCTGCGTGCCCTCATCGGCCAGGGCGGCGGACAAGGCGGCGGCAAGGCGGGTGGCAACGGGATCGGGTGTGGCTCGTGGCAGCATCAGGCTTTGCCAAGCATAGGCCTCGAAGCCGTCCAGCCCGGCGCCTTCAGCCACGGTGGGCAGTTGAGGGAAGCCGGGCTGGCGGCTCGCGGAGAACACGGCTAGGGGGCGCACCATGCCACTGCGGAGTGCCTCACCGCCCGCCACCGTATCCGTCACCGCCGCCTCGACCACGCCGGCCAGCAGGTCGTTGAGCGCCGGCGCGGCACCGCGATAGGGTACATGGCTGAAGCGGGCACCGGTGCTGCGGGCCAGCCGTTCCATGGCCAGATGGTGGGGCGAGCCGATGCCTGGCGAGGCATAGTCGATGCTGCCCGGCTTCTCCTTGCCCTGCGCCAGCAGCGCGGCGAAGTCGCGCAGCGCCGACTCCTTCTTCACCGCCAGCACGAGGTGGAAGCGGGCAATGCCGCCGACGGGGCGGAAATCCCGATCCGGATCATAGGGCAGGCTGCGGAACAGGGCGGGGTTGAAGACCAGAGTGCCGTTATCGGCTGTCAGCATCGTGTATCCATCGGGGGCGGATCGCGCAGCGGCCTCGGCGCCAATATTGGTGGCGGCGCCCGGGCGGTTGTCGATCACCACGGGCCGGCCCAGCCCTTCTCCCATCCGGGCGGCCAGCAGCCGTGCCAGCGTGTCGGAGCCGCCGCCTGCCGCATAGGCAACGATCCATTTCAGCGGCGCCTCTGGCCAGGCGGCGCGCGCGGCCGCGGGCAACAGCGCGGCGTGAAATCCCGCCAGCGCCAGGGTACGGCGGGACAGGAGGAGGGTGTTCGGCATGGACGTTTCTTTCCCGTGGCAGGCGGAATGCAGTCAGGCGGCAGGCAAGATGCGGGCACGGCACTCTCCGAAGCCGATGGAGACCGCGCCATCGCGTGCCGCCCGGGCGCGCAGGATGATCTCGTCGCCATCCTCCAGGAAGCGGCGTGTTTCGCCGGAAGGAAGGGGGATGGCCTGCCCTCCGCCGCCGGTGCTTTCCAGCAGACTGCCGAAGCCGCCGGGATCGGGCGCCGAAAGTGTGCCGGAGCCCAGCAGGTCGCCCGGATTGAGGTCGCAGCCACCGCTGGTGTGGTGCGCCACCATCTGTGCCACGGTCCAGTACATGTGCCGGGTGTTGGACAGCGCCAGGCGGTGCGGTGGCAGTCCTTGTTCTCGCATCGCCGAAGTCGAGATCAGCACCTGCAGCTCAAGGTCCAGGGCGCCCTGGCCCTGGTCGGCCTGGTCCAGCAGGTGCGGCAGGGGAGCGGGGTCGCCCTGCGGCCGGGCCGGCTGCGGGATGCGGAAAGGTGCCAGCGCCTCCGGCGTCACGATCCATGCGGAGATGGTGGAACCGAAACTCTTGGCCAGAAACGGACCCAGCGGCTGGTATTCCCAGGCCTGGATGTCGCGTGCCGACCAGTCGTTCAGCAGGCAGAAGCCGGCGACATGGTCCGCGGCACCGGCCACCGGCACCGGCTCGCCCAGCGCGTTGCCAGGGCCGATCCAGATGCCCAGCTCCAGCTCGTAGTCCAGTCGCTCGCAAGGGGCGTAGCGGGGTGCCTCGGCGTCCGGGGCCTTGAGTTGCCCTCGGGGGCGGCGAACATCCGTGCCGCTGGTCCGCACGGAAGAGGCCCGGCCGTGATAGCCGTTCGGCACGTACTTGTAGTTCGGCAGCAGCGGGTTTTCGGGCCGGAACACCTTGCCGACATTGGTGGCGTGGTGGATCCCGACGTAGAAATCGGTGTAGTCGCCGATGCGCGTGGGCAGATGCAGGGCGCAATCCACTGCCTTGTGCAAACAGTGGGCGGCCTGCTCGCGATCCGGGCTGTCAGCGGCCAGAATGGCGGAAAGCCGGGCGCGCAGCGCGCGGCGTGGTGGCGCACCGAGGGCCAGAAAGGCATTCAGGGCAGTGCCGGAGGCGGCGCTGGCAGCCTGCTCCGCCTCGCCCGTGAAAAGCCCCGCGAGCGACGCGGCCGCGAGATCGAGAATGCTATCGCCGATGGCGACGCCGCCACGAGGCACCGCTTCGCCTGGCGGGGTGAACACACCAAAGGGCAGGTTCTGGATGGGGAACTCGGCATGCCCATCGGCCCCTGGCACCCAGCTGCGCAACGCCGGGTCATGGGTGTGATCGAGGGCAGGGGATGTGTGCGGGGTTGCCTCGCTCAAAACCGTACCTCCTCAGCGGCGCGAGGGATCGAAATGCTTGCGAAGCTCCCGGCCATAGCCCGCATAGTTGCGCTGAAACTGCGGCGCCTCGGCCGCGAAGCGGGTGACGCGCTGCGGATAGCGGGTCTCGAACATGAAGGCCATCGTGCCTTCCAGCTTGTGCGGGCTGAGATCGGCATTGCTGGCGCCTTCAAAGGCATTCATGTCCGGTCCGTGCGGCAACATGCAATTGTGCAGGGAAAAGCCGCCGGGCACGAAGCCGCCGCCGGTCTTGGCATCGTACACCCCGTGGATAAGGCCCATGAACTCGCTCATGATGTTCATGTGGTACCAGGGCGGACGGAAGGTGTTCTCGGCCACCAGCCAACGGTCGGGAAAGATGACGAAGTCGATGTTCGCCGTGCCCGGCGTTTCGGATGGCGAGGTCAGCACGGTGAAGATCGACGGATCGGCATGGTCGAACAGCACCGGACCCACGGGGGAATAGCGACGCAGGTCGTATTTATAGGGCGCGTAATTGCCGTGCCAGGCCACCACGTCGAGGGGCGAGTGCTGCAGCTCCGTTCGCCACAGCTTGCCGCCCCACTTCACCGTCATGGTTGAGGGCGCGTCACGATCCTCATAGGCCGCGACCGGAGTCAGGAAGTCGCGGGGATTGGCCAGGCAGTTGGCACCGATCGGCCCGCGTTCCGGCAAGGTGAAAGCGCCGCCGTAATTCTCACAAAGATAGCCACGCGCCGTCCCATCGCCGTGCAGCTCGACCCGGAGCTTGACGCCACGCGGGATCACGGCGATCTCGCCCGGCTCGATGTCGATGATGCCGAATTCGGTCCAAAGCCTCAGCGTGCCCTGTTGCGGGACAAACAGCATCTCGGCATCGGCATTGTAGAAATACTCGTCCTGCATGGAGCAGGTGACGAGATAGATATGCGACCCCATGCCTGCCTGTGACCCGGCATCGCCGGCGGTGGTGATCGTGTGGATCCCCTGCAAGAACCCGATGCTGCCGTCCGGCAGCGGGATCGGGTCCCAGCGCAACGGCGCCAGCGGCATGTCGACCTCGGCGCAGGGGGCGGTGCGCCACAGCCCGGCATCCACCTCCCGGAACTGCCCCCAATGGGCCACTGTCGGGCGAATGCGGTAGAGCCAGCTGCGTTCGTTGGTCGCGCGCGGCGCGGTGAAGGGGGAGCCGCTGAGTTGCTCGGCATAAAGCCCGTAAGCGCATCTCTGCGGCGAGTTGCGCCCTATCGGCAGGGCACCAGGCAGCGCTTCCGTTTCGAAGCCGTTGCCGAAGCCGGACAGGTAAGCTGGATCGCCGGGCGCGGCCACCGGCATGGTGGACAAGCCGGGTTTGGTGGAAACATTCATCTGCTATCCTCCCGCGGGCAGGGTGGCGCCGCTTCCACCGCGCCCCGCCATTTTATATCGTCTCAAATGAGATCAAAAGCTGAAATCATGCCCGCGAGCAAGCCCGACGCCGATCCCCTGATCCTGCAGGACTTTCTGCCCTACCGCCTGTCCGTGGTGACCGAGGCGGTGAGCGGTCTGTTCGCCACGCGCTACCGGGAGCGCTTCGGCCTCAGCATCCCCGAATGGCGGGTGATCGCGGTGGTCGGGCAGCACGGCAACCTTTCCACCCAGCAGGTGATCGAGCACACTGGGATGGACCGCGTACGCGTCAGCCGCGCCGTCATCCGCCTGGCGGACAAGGTGCTGCTTGAGCGCCGTGCCGATCCACGGGATCAGCGGGCGCAGTTGCTGCGCCTTACCCGCCAGGGCCGCGCCACCTATCGCGGGATCGTGCCGCTGGCGCGGGAGATGCAAGCAGCGCTGTCCAGCGCCCTGACGCCGACGGAGCAGCGGCAACTCGCCGCCATCCTGGACAAGATCGACCGCCGCACAAGGGACCTGACCGCCACGGAGGATTGAGCCTCACTCGGCCGCCGCCGCAGCCCGCCTGCCGATGACGCCGCGGCGCAGCTGATCTTCCTCGATGCTTTCGAACAGGGCGCGGAAATTGCCTTCGCCGAAGCCATCATCGCCCTTGCGCTCGATGAACTCGAAGAAAACCGGACCGATCACGTTGCCAGAGAAGATCTGCAGCAGCAGCCTTGCCTTGCGGTCCTCCACCACGCCCTCGCCATCCACCAGGATGCCGTTGCGCTTCAGACGTGCCAGATCCTCGCCATGGCCAGGCAGCCGAGCATCGACGCGCTCGTAGTAGGTGTCCGGTGGCGCCGGCATGAAGGCAAGCCCGGCTCCTCGCAGCGCCTCGATCGTGGCGTAGATGTTGCTGCAACCGCAAGCGATGTGCTGGATGCCTTCGCCCTTGTATTCGCGCAGATACTCCTCGATCTGGCTTTCGTCATCGGCGCTCTCGTTCAACGGGATGCGGATGCGGCCATCGGGGCTGGTCAGGGCGCGCGAGAACAGGCCGGTGTACTCGCCCTTGATGTCGAAGTAGCGGATCTGCCGGAAGTTGAAGAGCTTGTTGTAGAACGCGTACCAATTGTCCATGCGGCCCCGGTGAACATTGTGCGTCAGGTGGTCGATGTAGAACAGCCCGGCACCGCCTGGGTTCGGGTCATGGTCCCCGATCCAATCGAACTCCTCGTCATAGGTGGAGCCGGCTTCGCCATACCGGTCCACGAAGTATAGCAGGCTGCCCCCGATGCCCTTGATGGCGGGCAAGTCCATGGTCTTGTCCCCTGTCGCACCATCCGTAGGCTCGGCACCGAGTGCCAGCGCGCGCCTGTAGGCATGCTGGGCATCCACGACGCGGAAGGCCATGGAGGGGACGCAGGGACCGTGCGCTTGGGCAAAGTGCGCGGCATGGCTCGCCGGCTCCTCGGTTAGCAGGTAGTTGATGTCGCCCTGCCGGTAGAGTGTCACGGCCTTGCGGCGATGCCGGGCCACGGCGTCGAAGCCCATTTGGCGGAACAGCGCATGCAGCTTCTCCGGCTCGGGATGCGCGTATTCAACGAAGGCGAAGCCGTCCGTGCCCATTGGATTATGGTCGCTGATGGCGGGACGTGGTGCATCATGCGGAAACGGACCCATGAGTGGCTTCCTTTCTGATCTTGGACCGCAGAAAGCCTATGAGCGTCGTCGCGCAACCGGTGTGCAAAGATGTGCGTTCGAACTGATCGCATGCACAGTCTATGCATATCAGGGATGTTTTGTGCACGATCTGGACGCATTCGACCTTCGCTTGCTGGCTGCGTTGCAGGATGATGCCCGCCTCACCAACCAGCAGCTTGGCGAGCGCATCGGCTTGTCCGCTTCGCAGTGTTCCCGCCGCCGCAGCGCGCTGGAGGCCGCGAAGGTCATCCGCGGCTACCGGGCCGAACTGGCGGCCGAAGCGTTGGGGCTGCACGTGATCGCCTTTGTCCAGGTCACGCTGACGACCCATAGCGGCGAGAACTCCCGGCGGTTCCGGGATCTGCTGTCCCGTGTGGACGAGGTCCAGGAAGCCTACGCCATGACCGGCGACGCGGATTACCTGCTGAAGGCCATCGTGCCCGATCTGAAGGGCTTGGCCATTCTGGTGAACGACACGCTGCTTGCCCATGACAGCGTGGCGCGTGTTCGCTCCTCCATTGTGCTGGACAGGCTCAAGGACCAATCCCGCCTGCCACTGAGGCGCACCCGGTAGGATGTCGTGGGTCGAGAGGTCCGGGAGGACAAGGTGATGCCGGGTCAGGAAAACGCGCCGCTCACTCTTCGTCGCGCCATCGGCAATCTGTTGCGGCTGGCGGAGGCGGATCTGCGCGACGCGCAGGTGCTGGCCGAGAATGATGCCACATCCAATGCCCTCATGCTGGTGGGCAGTGCGGCCGCATGGATGGGCAGGGTCCTGACGGTTTCCGCCACCGGTCGCTACGAGGCGGAGGACAACAGCGCACCGGACCTTCCAGGCAGTGGCCCGATGGCCGTCCGTCTCCGGGGGATAGCTGAGGAGAGCGCCCCGCAGCCACGTCTGCTGGAGGATGGAAGCCTTCGAAGGGCGCCAGCCTCGAAGGGTGTTTGCGGCACCATCGAGAGGGGGCGGACGCTGCTTCTGGAACTTTGCCGGAAACTCGACGTGGATCTGCAAAGCCGGCGGCCGGCGGGTCGCACCGCCCTGCGGCAGGATGAGCCATCCGAAGGAGGCAGCAGCCGCGAAGTCGCCTCGTCCAAGGGCACGAGAAGGCCGGACAGCACAGCAAGCCCGCGAGAGCGGCCACGGGATGCACCGCCAAGAACGCCAGCTGAACAGCCCAGGAGAGTGCCCGGCCTGACGTCGAAGACCTTCTGGGACCTGATGAACCGATGGAAGGTGCCGGACGACCGCGCACTGGGCTTGCTCGGCAAGGGGCGGGGTCTGACCGCAGAGGGGCGGCAGCCTCGCTTCAAGCTGAGTCCTGCGGAAGCCGACATGTTGCTGGCACTGCAGAACATCGATGCCAGCCTGACTGCACTCGCACAGGAGCCGTGTCGCTGGGTCGCGACGCCGCTCCCGGCGGCCCCCTTTCGGCGCTCAAAGCCGCTCGACTGGATGATCCGGCGGGGACTGGTGGGGGTGCGTGAGCTGTCGCAGCACCTTCTGCAGGCCACCCTGGCAGCGTCCGTGAGGCTGGAATGACGAGGGACGGGCAGTGGGGGGACCGATCTGAACCGTTACCTGCCCGCGAACGTCACTGAGGACGGCTGTCAACCAGCGACACGATGGTTTCCAGCAGTGACGGCATCTCCGAAGCCGGCACTGGCAGCCGCTCTCCTTCCAGCGTCATTTCATCCAGCAGTCGGCCCCGCCGGGTGTAGAGCGCCAAGTGAAGCTGGTCGCCCTCCACGCGCGGCAGGCAGACCACCTCCTGATCGCCCGCTTCCTGGCGCGCCATCTCCACCAGATCCTGGATCTCGGGCCAGGCGCCGGTCTGCTCTTCCGCTTCCTCGAGAAAGGCGGCGATTTCCGCTTCCGTCTCGGACAGCGGCACCAGCGCCAGCGGCACACAGCCACCCTGCGTCCGGAAAACCATGCTGCGCCAGCGTTCAAAGGCATCCGCCAGGACCTTTTCCTCCGGAGTTTCCTGCCCTTCCTCGGGCGGTTCCGGCAGGCCGCGAGCGGCAATCTCTTCCCAGAGCGGCACGGTCCAGTCCAGCTGAAGGCCAATCAGCACGCCAAAACCGCCTTCGGCCAGGGTGCTCTCATCAGCGGGCGGTAGCGACTGTGGCTGCTGCCCTTCGGCCATCTGAATCAGGGTCTGGCGGAGCTGGCCCGGAGTCAGGCTCGCCACGGCGTCGGGCGAGAACCATTGCGGCAGCAGCTGCAGCTCCAACCCTTCGGACAACGCACCGGAGGCTGCGAGGCTCTGCGCCAGTGCGGCCGGTTCCGGCAAAGGTCCGGGGGACAACCCCACCGGCAGCGCCACCAACTCGGACCAGCCGGACGGCCCCGCGGGTCCGGCCTCGGCCATGGCCAGCAGATCCTTCGTCAGATCCTCCGCCGCCTCCTCGCCATGGCGCTGAGCGACCCGGCGCACAGCCTGCTCCAGCACCCCATCACGGCCACTGGCGATCAAGGTTTCGGCCAGGCTGTCGAAGGCGGTTCCGTCCGGGCCGGCGAAAAGGCGCATCAGCCGGTCCGCCGGGGTGCCGGAAGCCTTCTCGCGCTGTGGCACCGGCAGCGATGCAGGATCGATTTCCAGCAGCCGTATGGCTTCCTCGCCTCGGGCAACAGGGGTGCGCCCCCGCCAACCAAGGCGGCTCTCGGCCGTAGCCGACCGGTCCTGCATCCAGCGGCGGAAGGCGGCCTTGTCGGCCTGCTGCACCAGCACCGTGACGCCGTGCCGCAGCAGCGCAGCCGCCACGGCCCGGTTGGCGGCGCGGACCGCCTCCAGCGTTTGGCCGCCGGGCCGCATCAGGTCCAGGGTGTCGGCGTCCGGATAATGCGTCAGCAGCACAACCCGCAGATCGGGGGCCAGCTCCTCCGCCAACTCGGCAGCCTCAGCTATGAGCCGGTGGTCCTCGGGTGTCATGTCCAACCTCCGGAAAGCATGCGGGCAGTGGCACCCTTACCCTCTCCGGCCCCTGCGCGCCATTCGCCGGAAAGACGCCCGCCCGCGTTCCGCGCCGCTGATCAAGCCATCGGTCGGGCGCGGCGCGGCGGCGGCCTACCGGTGGAACCTGCTGCGTGCGATCGCTCCGGAGATTTCGGATGGAGCCACACGCGTGCTTGTGACAACCGGGTGCGTTATCTCGTACAGGTCGATGGCTGCTTTGCTGAACAGGATGAGGCGCTTCATGTCGAGCGCGAAGCACTGTCCCCCGTGCCGGCTTACATCGCCGAACTGCAGTTCGAGCGCCTGCGCTGCGATCCGCCTCAGGCCCTGACCCTTTGCCCAGGATAGCGCGACCGCATGGTGTTCCTTACGGCTCGGATGCACTGTGTAGGCAGGGTAGCGGTTCGGCGCCGTCATGGCGTGCTGTTCTAGCCTGAGGATCGAGAAGCGGAAGCATGCCTGCGAGTTGTTGAGCCTCGGTCTGCAGCCTTTTGCCTGTCAGGACTTCCGGTGCCGCAGCCATCCGCAGCCTTGAGAAAGAGTTTGCATTCGGCGGGCACCCTCCCCATTGTCTTGTCGTCAGCTTGTTTGGTTCGGCCTGCTCTCCTTGCTCATGATCGAGCGCCGAGCCCGGTGTCCGCTTTCCTCAAGGTATGATTCGCGCAGCATTTCGCTTTGCGATTTTTGTTCTGATCGGAACACCGCATATGCCCATCGGCACCGTCAAGTGGTTCAACGCTACCAAAGGCTTTGGCTTCCTTCAGCCGGAAGATGGTTCGCAGGACGTCTTTCTGCACATCTCCGACGTTCAGCAGGCCGGCTTGCAGGCTCCTCGCGAGGGCGATCGGCTCTCCTTCGACCTGCAGCGCAGCCAGCAAGGCAAGATCTCTGCCGGTAACGTGAAGCAGGCCTGAACGGGTGTGGCAACGCGGTCGCTGAGCTCTCTTGCGGTGTGTTTCACGCGGCATAGGGCGTTGTGGCTGCGTCGCCCTGCCATCTGCCAGCCATCGCAGCTTACCGGCGGCATCAAACGCCGGTTTGCTCCTGCTGTTCTAAAAGGACTATCTCGACATCGTTTCGAATCAATCATCTCATAAGCCTTCTGCGGCCAATGTCGTCGCCAGTCACGCCTCTCCCGTGCGCACCTGGGATGATCGCTCTCGACCTGGGCTGAGCCTGGACGAGATCCGGAGGATTGTGCTGGAGACCATCGGCTAGCCTGGGCGGAATGGCGCATTCAGCTGGGTGACCAGCAGCAATCTGGAAGGATGACCAATGAAGCCGCACAGCTTTTCGATCGGCCAGACAATCCAGCTTTCGGGCGGCAAATACACGATCGCTCCAGCAGGAAAATACACCATCACTCGTCTGCTACCGAATGATGGGATCGACCGGGAGTACCGTGTTCAGAGCCATCATGATGGTCATGAACGCGCAATTCGAGAAAGCGAGATTCGCAGTATCGAGGATCTAGCGGCCCGCTAAAGCTGCAGCGGGTAGTCGCAATGAAGCCTGCGGATCGCGCTTGGCAACAGCCTTTTATCAACCTGCGGCCGCACCCTCGGCGGCGTCAGGGTCAGCCAGGACACCGCCATGACCGAGATTGCAAGCAAGTCCGATAAGACGCTGGGCGCCGCCGTAGGGACGCCCGAGGAAGTGGCCTATCTGGCCAAACGCCTCCGCGTGTCGCCCGCCATCATACAGGAAGCCATCCGACGGATTGGTTCCGCGGAGCGAGCCGCCGTTGAGCGTGAAGTTCGCAAGGGCCTGATGCGCCGCTGACGGCACAAAGCCCGTTCCGGCGTCTCTTCGGGGCTGGAAGGAGTTGGAACCCGCCTTCGGCGACCTCGCCAGGCGGGTTTGTCTTTCAAGGTGCGCATGTCGGGCTGTACGTTTGAAGCAAGCCAGCACCGCCACTTTGCCTTCAACAGAATCAACGTCCCGGAAACAGAAAGAGCCCGTTGAAGCGAGCTCCTTCACCATCTGCCTGAGCCTGCGCCGGTCTCCGACCCTCCCCAAGACCGGGCGCTGTCATGGTTACGGCACGCTATCCGGCGGAACAGAGATCACACCTTCGGTGTAGATATCCTTGGCCTGCGCCACCGTCGCCATCAGCACAAGATCCTCCGACAGCCAGGCCGAGGGCGAACTCGGTAGTCCTGAGTCTGTCATGGGGAGGGTAAATGCCCCCGCTGCCCATGCGCGCGCCTGTGCCTCCGACTGCGCTGCCACGCGACATGCTCCAGCATACCGACTTCCGCTCCAACGTGGATCATTGAGCCCGTCGGGCTGGGGCATGAGCTCGTAGACAAAGAGTTCCATGGGCGATTGCTGTACCGGAAGAGGGGCGGAAGACACTTCGCTTCATGCTCCATTCATCCCTGCATCAGCAATCTCAGATTGATTTATGAATTCTCAAATAAACGACAGATTAACGCGCGCACGGTTGTGCCCGAGCGTCGCGTTGCACCTTACGCCATCCCTGGATCAAGCTTACTCCTCTGGCACCTCCTGCCCGCCACGGACCTCATCCTCGGGATGCGCTTCCTTCAGCTCCGGTTCCTTCTGCTCCGAAGCCTGTTCCCGCTTTTTCTGAAGCTTGGCTTCTGTCTTTGCGCGCTTGGCGTTGTCGCGTTGCGACCGCTCGAAGTTGTAGTTTGGCTTACGCAAGGGAACTCCTTTGGAGAGGGGGTGTGAGGCCTGGTGCGCCTGCTCGGGCTAGCCAAAGAATGGGGGACATCCCACAGACAATTCCAGCCCTACCGCCATCAACTCAGTCCGCCAAGCAAGACCAGGGCAATCGACGGCACAATCAGAGCGGGATGAACTTCATGCCCTCGGCTTCGAGGGCTGCGAAGGCCGAGCGGAATCGAGCCCGCAAGCGCCCCCGCGCCCGGGACTGTCACCGCATCGCAAGGCAGACGCTCCATCAGCTATGCCGGGGCGTTCTTCGCAGACGCTGCTTCTTCGACCCTCTGCTTGCAGGCAGCAGGAAGGGGGTGATCAAATTGGCTGAGCTTCCTGGCGGCAGGCTTTCCGCGCACGAGGGCGAAACCAGACATCAACTCTGGACCCTCTATCCTGCGCCAATCGAACGGGCGGCCCAAGCGCTCCTCGTCCGGAACAACCATCCTCCTTTGTGCTCCCTGAAGTCGATATGGCTCAGCTCGTCGTAGGATCTTTCTTCATTGGCGAGGAACACCAGCACCTCGGTCCACAGGCCAGGACCTCACGCTCATTTCGGTTGTCACGGCAGCACCGCGCTTGCCAGGACAGATATGCTGGCTCGGTGTTCCCGGGCCATCGTCAGGCTTTTCTCCGCCTCGTTCCTGGTTGGCAGGTCCAACAGCCGGGGATGCGTCGATCGAGAAACCTTCTGGATAAGACCTGTGCCTGTCCATCGCGGCATCAAGAGGGCCTGCTGGGATGTGGCTGCGACCAGCAGTCTGCAGCATGGGAACGGATCTTTCGCTGCAAATGCCAGGGGCATGTAGAGGGCTGAAGTGGTTTCCGTGGTGGGCTGCGGTGCTGGCCAGACGGTTTGTCCGGTATGTTGGACCTGGACGGATTGGCCCGTTATTTCCAGATGAGCCTGTCTGACGCGGAAGAGGCTGATGGGCCCATGGTGGCAACGCCGGCCGGTGCAGGAGCCGCAACACCGAACAATAGTCTCGCGCCGGGTACGCTGCGCCAATTCGTCGCCTGAAGTGCCTCGCGTTAAAGTCTGGTGGTGCTTGGTTGCCGCAGCACGTCAAGAAGTAAGGTAGCCGCAACGAGTCCAGCAGCCCGCGGGTCTGGAGGGTTCAACACAGTCGATCGAACCTTGATGAACTTACCGGATTTAACAGCAATACAAGCGCTGTCGCCGGTGACAACGCCGTCCCTGCCGGTGATTCGGAAGGTCGCGCATTGCACAAGGCGAGGTGCCGTCTTGCCAGTGCTGCTCCGTGCGTCGAGAGCGCTGTGGAACGTGACCACCTGATAGAGGCCAAGGCGTGCCGCCGTTTGCAGTTCTGCTTCAAACCGCACAAGCTCAGGGCCAAGGTCCGGATTCTCGCCCCCGTCGGGACTGCGAGGGGCCCCCCGGTCATAGGAATAGATGGTCACCTTCATCTTCTCCCCATTGGTGGGCACGTAAGGCACCGAGGCTCCCGCACCGGCTTGTCCCGGCATCGCCTCGTGGTCTGTGATTTCTCCGGCTCGCCTGAAAGCTCCTAGTTGTGCCGGTAATGCTGCAAGCGAGGCGAGGTCGGCCGTTGCACTCTGCTGGCCCCGAAGCAGCGGGAATGTTGGTTCATCCGGCGCAGAGCATGCAGCCAGGAGAAACATAGCTACCAAAGCAAAGCGCATATCGCTTATCTCGACAATTTCTTGGCCGTTCCTCTACCGAACTTTACTCGGTGTGATCTACAGAAATCGTGGAGGCTCTAGCCCGTCTAATTTCCTGCTACTGCTGCGCAGGAAGCAAAAAGGCCCGCCGAAGCGAGCCTTGAACTATTTAGGTCTATATCGTGTCCATCGATCCCGGGGTTAGGCGATGCTGAAGCGCTACCCATTGGGAATTTGGCGGACCCGATACGATTCGAACGTACGACCTTTGCCTTCGGAGGGCAACGCTCTATCCAGCTGAGCTACGGGTCCTCGCCTCGGCCTCTTTAGCCGCTGGCGCGGATGGATGGAAGCCCCTCCATGATCGATCCCGCCATCACCTTGCCAAAGCCGCTTCCACAGCGGCCGAGACCCGGAACAGAGCTGTATCGCCATCATGGGCACCGCTCAGCATCAGGCCGGTCGGCGCCTCGCCGGCGCGATGGTTGGGCAGGCTGATGCTGCAGCGGTCCAGGAAGTTGAAGGCAGCAGTGTTGCGCAGCAACAGAAGGTTGATCCGGTTGTATTCCGCCTCGTCGTCCACAGCCTTGATGGCCGGTGGGGTCAGGGCCGAGGTCGGGCCCAGCACGGCGTCGTAGGGCTGGGTGCGGATCGCGGCGGCCACAATGATTCGGGCCCGCGCGGCCATCAGGTCCTGGTAATCCGCGGCATCCATTCCAGCGCCGCGCTGGATGCGGGCCAGGATGCGCGGATCGTATCGATCGCCGCTTCGCTGCATCAGTGTCCGGTGCCAGGCGTAGGATTCGGCTGCCGCGAAGCCGCCCTTGGCATTGGCCGGGCCGATTTCGGCCAGCTCCGGCATGGCGATGCGCTCGATGCGGGCACCGGCAGCCTCCAGCCGGGCCAGGGCAAGCTCGAAGTTCTGCGCCACAGCGGGCTCCAGGCCCTCGAACAGGAAGCTGTTCTCGGGCACCGCAAAGCGCAGCCCCGCTACGGAACTGGCCGCAGGCAGCTCGGCCGTTTCCGCTCCGGCCATGATGTGATGCAGCACGGCGCAGCAGCCAACGGTGTTCGCCAGTGGCCCGATGCTGTCCAGGCTTTGCGACAACGGCAGCACGCCGGCCAGTGGCACGCGCTTGGCGGTGGGCTTGTAGCCCACGATGCCGCAGAGCGCTGCCGGCACCCGGCAGGAGCCGCCGGTGTCGGAGCCGAGCGCCCCAAATCCCATGCCGTCGGCCACAGCGACGGCGGCACCTGACGAGGATCCGCCTGGCAGCCGCCCCGTGGCGCGATCATAAGGTGAGCGCGGCGTACCGTGATGCGGGTTCACACCGAGTCCGCTGAAGGCGAACTCCACCATGTTGGTGCGGCCCAGCACCACGAAACCGGCGCGCTCGAGCCGCGCGACGGCGGGGGCGGTGGCCAGTGCCGGCGGAGCATCGGCCAGGGCGATCGACCCCGCGCGCGTCGGAACACCCTGCTGGTCGAACAGATCCTTGATCGAGATGGGGATGCCGGCCCAAGGGGAAGGTGCCCGGCCTACGGCCCGCAGGGAATCCAGCGCGCGCGCGCTGGTCAGGGCAGCCTCCGCCTGTACGGCCACGAAGGCGCGGTTGCCCTCACCGGCTGGATCGGCGATGCGGGCCAAGGCGGCCTCGGCCAGGGCCACCGCGGTGGTCCTCCCGCAGGCGAGCGCGTCGGCGGCGGCAGCAAGGGTGCGGGGTTCGACGGTCATCGTTCTGCGTTTGATCCCTGGTCTGAGGAACTGCGACCGGCGGATGCTGAGCCGCGGCAACAGGCGCTGCAAGACCACTGGCCCAACTTCCTGTCATCCTGCGATTCCAGGCGAGGGGGCATGTTCGACAGCGTTGACAGCGGACGAATTTCATCGTCAGCATCCCCGTAACGAACAGGAGGTCAGTCATCAGATGTCGGGATGTCATCCTTTGCCTCCCGGCTGAAGATCGCCTGTCTATTTACTTCTGTCGGCACATCGGAGAGCGTCCTCATGTTCACCCCTCTGCGGCGTCGTGCCCTGCTGGCCGGCGCATCTTTCGCCATGCCAGCCCTGATTGGCTTCAAGGCCAGCGCCCAGGCCATCAACCTGCGCTCCGCGGATATCCACCCAGACGGCTATCCCACCGTGGAAGGCGTCAAGGCCATGGCCAGGCTGGCAAAGGAGCGGTCCAGCGGCCGCATCAACATCCAGGTCTTCCATTCCCGCCAGCTCGGTGAGGAAAAGGACACGCTGGAGCAGACACGGTTCGGCGTCATCGATATGAACCGGACGAATTTCGCGCCGCTGAACAACCTGGTGCCGGAAACGGTGGTGCCTGGGCTGCCCTTCCTGTTCCGTGACGAAGCCCACATGCACAAGGTGATGGACGGGCAGATCGGCCAGGAGATCCTGGCGGGCGCCGAGAAGCACGGGCTGATCGGCCTGTGCTGTTACGACAGCGGCGCCCGCAGCATGTACAACAAGCAGCGCCCGATCAACACGCCGGCCGATATGAAGGGCATGAAGATCCGGGTTCAGCAGAGCGATCTCTGGCTTGCCATGATGCGGGCACTGGGCGCCAATGCAACGCCGCTGCCAACCGGCGAGATCTACTCGGCCCTGCAGACCGGCGTGATCGAGGGGGCTGAGAACAACTATCCCACCTACCAGTCCCAGCGGCACTTCGAAGTGGCCAAGTTCTATTCCGTTACCGAGCATTCGATGTCGCCCGAGATCCTGGTGATGTCGAAGCGTAGCTATGACCGGCTGCCCAAGGACATGCAGGAGATCCTGCGCGAGAGTGCCCGGGACAGCGTGCCGGAGATGCGCAAGGCCTGGGCGGCACGCAGCGACTCGGCGAAGGAGCAGGTGATCGCCGCCGGAACGCAGATCAACACGGTGGACAAGGCCCCGTTCGAAAGCGCGATGGCCCCCGTCTACGACCAATTCGTGCGGGATGCCAGGCTGAAGGGCATCGTCCAGCGCATTCGGGAAAGCGCGTGACCATGGCGCCCATCTTGCGATCGGCGCTCGATACCTGTTGCCTGATCTGCCTTTGGATCGCCGCCATCGCCCTGGTCGCCATGACCGGGGTGGTGGCCTGGGCGGTGTTCGGGCGCTTTGTGCTGAATGATACGCCCGCCTGGGCCGACGTGGTGGCGCTGCTGCTGATGGGCTGGGTCATCCTCGGTGCCGCGGCCGCCGGCGTGCGGGAAGGTTTCCACATGGGGTTCGAGACAATCCGCGACCTGCTGCCCACACCACTGCGCAGGGTCTGCGACCTGATCTCCGACCTCATCATCACCCTCTTCGGCGTCGGAATGGCCTGGTTCGGGGGTGAACTGGCGATAGGCGTCTGGGATGCCACGATCCCGTCCATCAACCTTCCCGGCGCGGTCGAATACCTGCCCCTGGTGCTCGGCGGGCTGATGATGGCGTTGTTCGGTGCCGAGCGGCTGGCAGCGCATCTGGCGGGCGAGGCCGCTCCCTCCGAGGTGCTGGACACCCCTCTCGTAAGTGACGCGTGATGGGGGGCGGAATGGAAATCGCCGTTCTGCTCGGCAGCTTCGCACTGATGCTGCTGATCGGCGTCCCGGTGGCCTTCGCCCTCGGCGCGGCCTCCTTTGTCACCGTGCTGTACATGGATCTGCCGGCCATCGTCGTGTTCCAGCAGATCTCCTCCGGCATGAACGTGTTCTCCATGCTGGCGATCCCGTTCTTCGTCTTTGCCGGCGACCTCATGCTGCGCGGGCAGATCGCCGACCGCCTGGTGGCGCTGGCCTCAGCCATGGTCGGCCACATGCGTGGCGGGCTCGGCCAGGTGAATGTGGTGGCGGCCACGCTGTTCGGCGGTGTTTCCGGCTCGGCGGTTGCGGATGCGTCGGCGGTTGGCGGGGTCATGATCCCCCAGATGCGTGCACGGGGCTATGCGCCGGACTACGCCGTGAACGTCACGGCCAACGCGGCCCTGATCGACCTGCTGATCCCTCCCAGCCACAACATGATCCTCTATGTCATTGCGGCGGGTGGCATGATCAGCGTGGCGGACCTTTTCACCGCCGGCATCATCCCCGGGATGCTGCTGATGACAGCATTGATGTTCACCGCCTGGATCGTCGCGGTGAAGCGCGGCTATCCGCGGGAGACCTTTCCCGGCTGGGCCATGCTGGCCCGGCTGCTGGCGGCGGCGCTGCCCGGGCTGATGTTGATCGTCATTATTTTCGCCGGCGTGCGCAGCGGCATCTTCACGGCAACGGAGAGCGCCGTCGTCGCCGTGCTCTACGCCCTGCTGGTGACGCTGTTCGTGTATCGCAGCCTGGATTGGGAAGGCTTCAAGCAGGCGGCGCTGGGTGGTGCACGCACCACCGGCATGGTGATGCTGATCATCGGCTGCGCCAGCGCCTTTGGCTGGCTGATGGCGCTGCTGCAGGTGCCGGCTATGACGGTAACCTTTATGGAAGGCATCACCGACAATCCGCTGCTGATGCTGCTGCTGATCAACGTGATCCTTCTGCTCCTCGGCACCTTCATGGACATGGCGCCGCTGATCATGATCGGCACGCCTATCTTCCTGCCGGTGGCCATCAAGCTCGGCATGGATCCCGTTCAGTTCGGCGTGGTGCTGATCCTCAACCTTGGCATCGGGCTGATCACCCCGCCGGTCGGGCCGGTCCTGTTCGTCGCCTGCGCGGTCGGCAAGGTGTCGATGTGGGATGCCACCAAGACCAGTGCTCCCTTCTACGCAGCCGCCTGCACGGTTCTGCTGATCGTCACCTACGTTCCGGCGGTGTCGCTCTGGCTCCCCCGGCTGTTCCATTGAATAATGCCACAAGCGATATCAGGGAATGGCTTCATGACCGTGCAGAAACCCGTTCTTCTCACCGGCGCCTCCGGCAATCTTGGCCGCATGCTGGCGCGGGAGCTGGCCGCGCAGGGCTACAGGCTGCGCCTGACCGACATCACTCCCTTCCCGGATGCGGTGCCGGAAGGCGCCACCTTCACCCGTGCCGACCTGAATGACGGGCTGAGCATCGTGCAGCTTGCCGAGGGCTGCGGCGCCATTCTGCATTTCGGCGGTTGCGCGGTGGACATGCCGTTCGAGACGGTGATCGGCCCCAACATTCGCGGCCTCTACCACATCTACGAGGCGGCACGACGCGAAGGGGCGCGGGTGCTGTTCGCGTCCTCCAATCACTCGATCGGCTTTCATGAGCGGCCGCAGGGCAACGAAGCCAGGCTGGACGCAACATGCGAGTTCCGTCCGGACAGTTTCTACGGCCTGTCCAAGGCCTATGGCGAGTTGATGGGCCGGCTCTACTGGGACAAGCATGGGGTGGAGAACCTCAATGTCCGCATCGGCAGCTCCTTCCCCGAGGCGGTGAACCAGCGCATGCTCTCCACCTGGCTGTCCTATGGTGACCTGGCACGGCTCTGCGCCAAGTTCCTGGATGCGCCCAAGGTCGGGCACGCTGTGGTCTGGGGCGCCAGCAACAACCCTGCTACCTACTGGGGCGCCGACCACCGCGATCGCATCGGCTGGCAACCCGAGGACAGCGCGGAGATCTATCGCGATGCCGTAGGCCACAAGACCTCGGGCAACCCGGTGATCGAGCGCTACCAGGGCGGTGATTACACCGGCAATGGTTACAGCCGCGCGGCACCGAGCCCACGCGATCCGTTCGCGCTGGACGAGTGATGCGGATCGGCGCCGGGTCCTGGCAGGCGGAAATCCTGCCGGAGCGCGGCGCCGCCGTCGCGCGGCTCGATTTTGCTGGGAACGCGGTGCTGGTGCCTCTGCCGGATGGTGCCGATCCCACCGCCACCAGGGCCGGCGCCTTCTGGATGCTGCCCTGGACAAACCGGCTGGATGGTGGCCGCTTTCCCTGGAACGGGGAACATTGCTTCCCGCTGAACAAGCCGGAGGAAGGAAACGCCATCCATGGCCTCGGCCGTGACCGTCCCTGGCAGGTGGTGGAGCAGGGAATGGCGGAGGTGGTGCTGGTTCAGGAACTCACGGCGCCGCCCTTCCGCTATGCGGCGCGGCTGCGACTGCGGGCCGCACAGGATGCGTTTCTCTTCGAGCTCACAATGCGCAACGAGGATGACAAGCCTTGCCCCATGGGTTTCGGCTGGCATCCCTGGTTTGTTCGCCAACCGGGAGCCTCCTTGCGTTTCGGCGCCACCACGCGGCTGACCCAGGGCGCACGGAATCTTCCTGGTGAGGGGGTGGCCGAGTCCGGCCCCGATGGCGCGGCCGAACCCATGATCGGTGCCGACAGCCACTACGCCGGCTGGAACAGCCAGGCTCGGCTGGCTTGGCCGGGAATCGTGTTGGAGATGACTGCTTCCGGAGACTGGGCGCGCAACCTGCACCTCCATCTGCCCGACGCCGCGCCGGCCATCTGTCTGGAACCCGTCAGCCATGTGCCGGATGCGATCAACAGGCCGGATCTGGCGCCGCTGGGTGCCATGCGTGTACTGGCCCCGGGCGAGGCTCTGCACGGCACCATCACCCTCAAGGCCTACCCCGTCTGAGCACAGGCTCGCCATTCCCTCTTCGCAAATGAAGCTTCGCCGGCCATGCTGCGCGCCATGCCGGACGCACTTGTCCTCGGGGCCGGGATCATGGGCCTCTCCGCTGCCTGGGGCCTCAGTCGCGCCGGGTTCTCCGTCACCGTCGTGGAGCAAGACGACATCCCCAATCCACGCGGCAGCAGCGTGGACGAGCATCGCCTGATCCGCCATGCGTATGGCGCCGCTGCTGGCTACATGCACATGGTGGACGAGGCCTACGCTGCCTGGGAGTTGCTCTGGCAGGACACCGGGCAGCGCCTTTACGCCGAAACAGGCGTGCTGGCGCTCGGAGACGGCGGAGCGGCGCATGGCTGGCTGGAGCTGAGCCGCGGTGCCCTCCGTGAAGCGGGCCATGCGGTCGCCGATCTTGGCCAGGCGCGGCTTGCCTCGCGCTTCCCCATGCTGGGTGTGGAGGGGATCGGCGATGCCTTCCACATGCAGCGTGGAGGGGTCCTGCTGGCCGGGCGCATCGTCGGATTGCTGGCGGCCCATCTGCGGCAACGGGGCGTCGGGTTCAGGCGAGGCCGGGCCGTTGCCGTTGATCCCGCTCGGGCGCGCCTGACCCTGGAGGATGGCGCCGTGCTGGAGGCCGAAAGGCTGGTGCTGGCCGCCGGCCCCTGGGCGCCCCGGTTGGTGCCGGGACTGGCCGGGCGCGTCACGCCTTCCCGCCAGATCGTTGTTTATCTGGAACCGCCTGAGCGGTATCGGTCCGCCTGGGCCGCGGCGCCCATGGTTCTGGACCTGTCCGAGAAGGGCGGCTTCTACGCCGTGCCGCCGGTGCCGGGCACAGGGCTGAAGATCGGCGATCACCGCTTCTCCTGCCAGGGTGACGCGGAGGATACCCGCGACGCGAGCACGGCCGAGGCAGAAGCCATTCTAGCTCTGGCCCGACCCCGCCTGCGCGACGCGGGGGAATACCGGGTCCTCGGTGCCAAGGCCTGCTACTACGATGTGGAGCCTGAGGAGCGCTTCCTGGTGGAGCCACTGTCCAGCCGCTGCATTGTCATGAGCGGTTTCTCCGGCCACGGCTTCAAGTTCGGCGCGGTGCTCGGGCTGGCTGTAGGCGACTGGGATCTGCAGCGGCTGCCGGGCTGGGCTGCGGGGTGCGGCGGCGCGGCACCGACGGGGCCGCGAGCGGCTTGAGGGAAAGGGCTCCGCGCCTTTTGGAAGCAGCCCGCTCCAGGAAAAAGGGGGCCGGAGCCCCCCGCCTTACTTGAAGATGATCGGGGCATCCTCGGCCGGCAGATCCGGCAAAGGCACCTCGATCTGTACCGAGTTGGGATCGATGCCGGTGCCCTGGTCCAACCAGTAGGTCACGCTCTGCGGCCAGAAAATGACAATGGCCACCAGAATGAGCTGTAGCCCGACCCAAGGAATGGCGCCCCAGTAGATGTCGCTCGTCTTCACGGTCTTCGGCGCGATGCCGCGCAGGTAAAACAGCGCGAAGCCGAAGGGCGGGTGCATGAAGGCCGTTTGCATGTTCACGCAGAGCAGCACGCCAAACCAGACAAGGTCGATATCCAGCTTGGCTGCCACCGGCGCCAGCAGCGGCACGACGATGAAGGCGATTTCGAAGAAGTCGAGGAAGAACGCCAGGAAGAAGATGAAGATATTGACGAAGATCAGGAAGCCGGTCTGGCCACCAGGCAGGTGCGACAACAGGTGCTCGATCCAGAGGCTGCCATCGACGCCCTGAAACACCAGCGAGAAGACGGTGGAGCCGACCAGGATGAAGATGACCATGCAGGTGATGCGCATGGTGTTGTCCATCGCCTGCTTGATCAGCGACCAGGTGAGGCGGCGGTTGATGCCCGCCAGCACCACGGCCCCAACCGCGCCCATCGCGCCCGCCTCGGTCGGCGTCGCGAGCCCGACGAAGATGGTGCCGAGCACAAGGAAGATGAGCACGATCGAGGGCACCATGCCCTTCAGCACACGCCAGTAGAGGGGCCAGCCGCGTGGTCCCAGAGCCTCGGGCGGTAGTGGCGGAACCTTGTGCGGCTGAAAGATTGCCGTCCCGAAGATGAACAGCACGAACAGCAGGATCTGCAGGATGGAAGGGCCGATGGCGCCGGCATACATGTCGCCGACGCTGCGTCCAAGCTGATCGCCGAGAATGATCAGCACCAGCGAGGGCGGGATGACCTGCGTGATGGTGCCCGACGCCGCGATGACGCCTGTGGCGATTCGCATGTCGTAGCCGTACCGCATCATGATCGGCAGGGAGATCATGCCCATGGCGATCACGGAAGCTGCCACGGTGCCGGTGATGGCACCCAGCACCGCGCCTACCAGGATGACGGCGTAGGCCAGGCCACCGGGCACCTTGCCAAAGAGCTGGCCTGTCCCTTCCAAAAGATCCTCGGCCAGTCCGCAACGTTCCAGGATGGCACCCATCAGCGTGAAGAACGGGATCGCCAGCAACAGGTCGTTGGAGATGATGCCAAACACACGGAACGGCAGGTTGCCGAGATAGGCTGGCGTGAAGAAGCCCAGCTCGATCGACATGAAGCCGAAGAACAAGCCCGTGGCGGCCAGGGAGAAGGCGACCGGAAAGCCGATCAGCAGGAAGATGACGAGGCCGCCGAACATCAGCGGCGGCATCATCTCAAGAGTGGGCATGATGGGATCGTCCGCTTATTGGTCGGGCCGGTGGTATTCGGTCACCACCTCGGCATGGGGATCGATGCCGCGCAGCAGTGCGACGCGCTTCACCAGTTCGGAGAGACCCTGCAGGGTCAGCAAGGTAAAGCCGACCGGCAGCAGAATTTTGGCAGGCCACAGGATCAGGCCGCCGGCATTGGAGGACATCTCGCCGCGCAGGAAGCTGTCGAGAAAGAAGGGCAAGGTCATCCAGGCCAGCATCGACATCGCCGGCAGCAGAAACAACACCAGCCCGAAGACATCGACCCACAGCTTTGCGCGCTGCGACAGGCTGCCGAACACCAGGTCCACCCGCACATGCTCGTTGCGGAGCAGCGTATAGGCCGCTCCCAGCATTACGGTGCCGCCAAAGAGATACCACTGCACCTCAAGCCAGGCGTTGGAGGAATAGTGGATGCCATAGCGAATGGTGGCGTTGCCCGCGCTGATCGCGCAGGACAACAGCACCATCCAGGATGCCGCCTCGCCGAAGATGGCGTTGACGCGGTCCACGGCCCGGCTGAAACCAAGCAAGGCAGACATTCGCCGGAATACCTCCTGATGATGGCGATGTGCGTGCGGTGACCGGGATCTGCCACAAAGCTATCCGCACGCATGAAGAACGGCCTCAGCGGCGCTGCTGCGCTTCCTGGGCATACATGGCGTAAACGAACTGGTCGAAGCTGTTCTCGGCCACGCGGAACCAGCCATACTCCGCATCGCGGAAAGCGCGCCACTGGTCATAGACCCGCTTGAAGTGGTCGTTCTTCTCCGCGAGCTCGTCATACAGTTCGAAGCTCGCCTTGTAGGCGGCGGCCATCACCTCCCGCGGGAAAGCGCGAAGCTGCGTGCCGGCGGCGATCAGGCGGCGCAGCGCCTGGGGGTTCTGCACGTCGTACTTCGCCATGCTGTCCACCGTGGCGTCGCGGCAGGCGCTTTCCAGCGCGTCCTTGTAGAGCTGCGGAAGCTCGTCGTACTTCGCCTTGTTGATGTAGACGGACAGGTTGAGGCACCCCTCCCAGAAGCCGGGGAAGTAGTAGAACGGGGCGACCCGGTTGAAGCCGAGCTTCTCGTCATCGTAGGGGCCGATCCACTCGGCGGCATCCACGGTGCCTTTTTCCAACGCCGGATAGATGTCGCCGCCGGCGATCTGCTGCGGCACGACGCCGAGCTTCTGCATCACGTTGCCGGCGATGCCGGCGATGCGCATCTTCATCCCGTTCAGGTCGGCAACCGTCTTGATCTCCTTGCGGAACCAGCCGCCCATCTGCGCGCCTGTGTTGCCCGCAGGAATGGACACGATGTTGTAGCTGTCGAAGAAGGGCTTCAGCACTTCGCGCCCGCCGCCATGCTGCATCCAGGCGTTCATCTGGCGCGTGTTCAGGCCAAAGGGCACGGTGGCATCAAAGGCGAAGGTCGGGTCCTTGCCGACAAAGTAGTAGGATGCCGTGTGGGCACAATCGACCGTGCCATTCTGCACGGCATCCGCAACCTGCAGCCCGGGCACCAGCTCTCCGGCCGGGAAGGCGCGGATCTGGAACTTGTTGTCGGTCAGTGCCGCGACGCGCTTCGCCACATGGTCGCCGGCGCCGTAGATGGTGTCGAGCGAACGGGGAAAGGAACTTGCCATGCGCCAGCGGATCTCGGGCGCGGTCTGCGCGACGGCGGGGCTGGCCAGAGTAGTGGAGAGGGCCGTGGCACCGAGGGCGGCGCCTCCGGTCAGGATCTGACGGCGGATCATCTCGATTGTTCTCCCGGACCCGGCGCGGAACCCAACGTGCCGGTTTTGCGGCATATTCCGGGAGGGGGAAGGCTTTGTCACGCGCGGAACGTTACCGAGCGTGACAATTTTCAGGAGTGTGGCGAAATCTCAGACGGGTTCGGGGAACATCTTGCCTGGGTTCAGGATACCCTTCGGATCGAGGCTCGCTTTCAGCCCGCGCATCACGTCCAGCACCGCCTCGCCATGTTCGGCGACCAGGAACTCCCGCTTGCCAAGGCCGACGCCGTGCTCGCCCGTGCAAGTGCCGCCCAGCGCCAGGCCCGCTGCGACGATCTGGCGGTCCAGCGCCCAGGCCTTTTCCAGTCCATGCGGGTCGTCGGCGGGAAAGAGGATGACAACGTGGTAGTTTCCATCTCCCACATGGCCGACGATGCAAGTGTTCTGCGCGGCGGCGACGGCCAGTTCCTTGGCACCGACAATGGCTTCCGCGAGGCGCGAGATCGGCACGCAGACATCGGTGGTGATGCCGCGGCAGCCCGGATACAGCGCATTGGCCGCCCACCAGGCATCGTGCCGCGCTTTCCAAAGTCTGCTGCGCGTCTCGGCATCCTCGGCCCAGGCGAACCCCTTGCCGCCCATATCGGCAGCGATCGCCTCTACCGCTTCCGCCTGCTCGCGCACGCCGGATGGACTGCCGTGGAATTCCAGGAACAGCGTCGGCATCGGTTCGTAGGGCAGCTTAGAATAGGCGATGGAGGCGCGCATCTGGTCGGCATCGGCCAACTCGATGCGGGCCACGCGCACGCCCGCCTGCATGGTCATGATCACCGTCTCGACGGCGGCCTGAAGGCTGTCGAACTGGCACACGGCGGCCGTGGTGGCCTCCGGAATACCCTGCAGCCGCAGACGGATCTTGGTGACCACGCCGAGCGTGCCCTCCGATCCCACGAAGAGCCGCGTCAGGTCGTAGCCGGAGGAGGATTTGCGCGCCCGCCCGCCGGTCTGGATGATCCGGCCGTCGGCCAGCACCACCTCGAGCCCCATCGTGGCCTCGCGCATGGTGCCGTACAGCACGGCATTGGTGCCCGAGGCGCGGGTCGCCACCATGCCGCCCAGGCTGCAATGGCTGCCTGGATCAACGGGGAAGAAGAGCCCCTGGTCGCGCAGATGGTCGTTCAGCTGGTGGCGGGACACGCCGGGCTCGACCAGGCAATCCATGTCCTCCGCATTGACCTCAAGAATGCCGGTCATGCGCGACAGGTCGAGGCTGATGCCGCGCTTCACCGGCACCACATGCCCCTCGAGGCTGGTGCCGGCACCGAAAGGCGTCACCGCCACGCCATGCGCGTTGCACAATGCCAGCAGCCGTGACACTTCCTCGGTGGTTTCCACAAAGGCGACGGCGTCGGGGAGAACCGGGGGATTGGCGTCCTCGCCGCGCGCGTGCTGCTCCCGCACCGAATTGTTGGTGGAGAGCCGCTCACCCAGAAAGCTGCGCGCCGCGGCCAGCACGGCGTCGATGGGGTTGGTGTCGATGGTCATGGCTCTTTCTCCTCCCGGAGGAGCGGGCAGGTCAGGCAATGCGGCCCGCCACCCCCCAGGGTAAACAAGGATAGTTCCGGGTCGAGGACGGTCAGCCCCTCGGCCCGCAGCGCGGCGTTCAGCCCGGTGCTGCCCCGCGCCGAGACAACGCGCCCGTTGCCCAATGCCAGGATGTTGCAGCCGAGCCGCATGGCGTCGCCGTAGGGCACCGGAATGCAGCGTATGCCATGGCCCTTCAGCCAGGCGATGAAGTCTTCATCCAGCACATCGGTGCAAGCGACGGCCAGGCCCGGTGCTGCCATGCAGAACAACACGTCGAGATGCAGGAAATGCTCGTCGAAAGGCTCGAGGCGCACCTCCCAGCCTTCGGCCCGCAGCCAGCCGGCGAGCTGTTCCGCCCCGCTCTCGTCGGTCCGGCCACCTGAATGGCCGATCACGGCCAGGCCTGGGCGGATGATGTGAATGTCTCCGCCCTCCAGCGTGCCGGCTGAGGATTTGCGCCAGAACCCGCTGCCATGGGCGGCATGGAAATCGATCAACCCGGCATATTCGCCTCGGCGCTGCGGCCGTTCGAGCTGGCACAGCACCGGGCCCTGATGCGTCACGACCACGCTGTCGCGCGTGTAAACCATGTAGGGCAGGTGCGGCTCCGGAGGGAGCGTATGCACGGTGGCGCCGCCCTCGCGCAACGCCGCAACCAGCTCGGCATGCTGCGCCGCCAGATGCGCCGGGGCGGGAGCCTGCCGTTCATCGGCCAGGGTGCGGCGGGCGATGCTGTTGGTGGGCAGCCAGCGGTAATGATCCGGCGGGCAGACCAGCACGTCCCGCAGTGGAGCCGTTTCGGAAGAGACACGCCAGTTTGACATGACCGGGCAAGCTACGCCCGGCGCCGGGCGCGATCCAGGGGTGAAAAAGGCGCAGGCGATGGCCACGGGACGGCGTTGCCCCCTTTGGACCTTCCCGCCGGGACGCCGGCCGGAATGACCGTGCCACCGGGAACCCGCGTTCCACTGGAGCGGAACGATCAGGGCGGCGCCATGACCATCAGGTAGGCGCCGGGGCTGAAGCCCTGTTGCCGGAATCCATGGGCCTCTGGCGCGGATCATCGGCACAGGCCGTCGTTGTCGGCGGGCTCCACCATCCCGGCGGGGGAGGGCGAGCCCCTGGAGAACGCGTCACTGTCCCGGTCCCTGGGTCAGATCCCGCCAGAAGGTTCCCAGGAAGTCCGCATCCGCAGACGGGCGTCGGCTGAAGATGCGGGGGGGCGTGGCAACCTGCCCATTGGCATCCAGACCAACGCTGATGCCCCAGAAGCCCAGCAGGCTTGCCCCGCCCATGCCGTAGCGTGTGTCGGAGATTTCCACGGTGCTCCCGCCCCCTGCCGTCTCCGTGACGCGCCAGGCGGTGTGCCCGCCCGAGAACCAGTCGAGCAGCCTGGCCTCGGGCAGGTCGACCACGGCCGCGAAGCGCGGGTCCGGGGTCTGCGGCACATGGGTCCAGGCGATCGGGCCTGGTGCCAGCATGGAATGGCGGCCGATGCGGATGCCGTCCGGGCTTTCCGCCACGATGCGGCGCAGCCAGGGTTGGAACAGCAGCGGATAGGCTTCAACCGAACCGGCGACGATGCCTTGGTCGCTGAGCTGCGCACGGGCCATGCGCTGGGTGCGCTCGCCCAGCGCCCAGCCGTGCAGCGTCCAGGCAGTGATGAAGAGCAGCGCCATGCCAGCCACCGGCACGGCCCGCTCGGAATGGCGGCTGAAGCCGGCCATCAGGACGGCGAGCAGCAGCACCCCGCTGTAGATCGGGTCGATGATCGGCATGGCGTTCAGCGCGAAGCGATGATCCGAGAAGGGCGCCAGAAGCTGCGTGCCATAGCTGGTGAAGGCATCGATGATCGGGTGGGTCAGCAGCACCAGCACCGACAGCCAGATCCAGGCCCGCAGACGCGTCGGGTCGGGAGCGGCCTCTCCGCGCCGTCGACTTTCCCACCCAGCCACGGCGCGGCCGATGAAAGGCCCTACCAGAGGGCCGAAGAACAATGAGTGGGTGATGCCGCGATGGTGCCGCCAGTTTGTAAAGCCGTCGCCGATCCACCCTGCCACCACATCGAGATCCGGTACCGTGCCGAGTACGGCGCCGGCTACCACCACGCGTCGGCCGAGGGTGCGGTGAAATCCCGCCGCCGCCACCGTGGCGCCGAACAGGGCCTGGGTCACGCTGTCCATGAAGTCACTCCGAAGCTCGGGCCTCATGTAGGGGTGATGCGCTCAAAGTCACGCTGGCGGTGCGTTGACCCCCCGGCAACAGAGGCCTAGCGTCCTCGGACCGGACAGGAGGAAATGGACGGACAATGGTGAACAAGGTCAAGGACGCCTGGGCTCAAGGGCGCGCGGTTGTCAATGCGTGGCTGGCCATCCCGAGCGGCTACAGCGCCGAGGTGATGGCGCAGGCCGGCTTCGACTCCGTGACGGTCGACATGCAGCACGGCGTGCAGGACTACCTGTCGATGGTTGCCTGCTTCCAGGGCATGCAGCCGCATCCGGTAACGCCCATGGTGCGCGTGCCGTGGAACGAGCCCGGCATCATCGGCAAGGTGCTCGATGCCGGGGCAATGGGTGTGATCTGCCCGATGGTGAACAGCGCCGCCGAGGCAAAGCAGCTGGTCTCCGCCTGCCGCTACCCGCCAGAGGGCACCCGCTCCTTCGGCCCGATCCGGGCCGGCATCTATGGCGAGGCCGGGGCGTATTTCGACACCGCGAACAAGGATATCGCGGTGATCCCGATGATCGAGACCAAAGAGGCGGTGGACAATCTGGAGTCCATCCTGGACGTGCCGGGCATCGACGGCGTCTACATTGGTCCGTCCGATCTCGGCCTGTCCTACGGGCTGGCGCCGAAGCTGGACCGCGAGGAGCCGGAGATCATGAAGATCTACGAGCGGGTATTGAGCGAGTGCGGCAAGCGCAACATCGCGGTTGGCCTGCACAACGGCACGGCAGCCTATGCCAAGAAGATGATCGGCATGGGTTTCAAGCTGACCACCATCTCGAATGACAGCGGCATCCTGCTGGTCGCCGCCAAGGCGGCGGTGGCGACAGCCAAGGGTTGAAGCGAAACGGCCCGCCAGGTGTGAACCCGGCGGGCCGTGAAAAAGGGCGGGGAAGCGTGGCCTCCCCGCACTCCGCATCAGGCAGCCTTGGCGACATCCTTCGGCAGCTTGGCGATCAGCGCCTTCAGCATGTCCATCTCGGCCGCATCCAGATCGGTCAGCGGGGCGCGCACCGGGCCGGTGGGACGGCCCACGGCGGTGCAGCCCGCCTTCACGATCGAGACGGCATAACCCTTCTTGCGGTTGCGGATGGCGATGTAGGGCAGCACGAAGTCTCGCAGGCCCTGATAAACCTTCGCCGCATCCTTGGCCCGCACCGCCTGATAGAAATCATTGGCGAATTCGGGAACGAAGTTGAAGATCGCCGAGGAGTAGGTGGTGACGCCCATCTCCAGATAGGGCAGGGCGAAGGTTTCGGCGGTGGGTAGCCCGCCCACATAGGTCAGCCGGTCACCCAGCTTGGCGTAGATGCGGGTCATCAGCTCGATGTCACCGACGCCGTCCTTGAAGCCGACCAAGTTCGGGTTCCGGTCGCACAGCCCGGCCAGCGTGTCCTCGTTCAGGATGGCGTTGTCACGGTTGTAGACGATGACGCCGAGCTTGGTGCTCTTGCACACCGCCTCGATATGCGCCGCAAGGCCGGCCTGCTCGGAATTCACCAGATAGTTCGGCAGCAGCAGCAGCCCGTCGGCGCCCCCGGCTTCGGCGGATTGCGCCAGTTCCTTGGCGATGGCGGTCGCCATGCCGCAGGGCGCGATGACGGGCACCTTGCCGCCCACTTCCTCCACCGCGTCCTTGACGACCATGGCGATCTCGGAGGCGGACAGGTTGAAGAACTCGCCCGTGCCGCCGGCGGCGAACAGCCCCGCCGGACCATGGCTCAGCATCCAGCCCACATGCTCGCGGTATGGCGTGGCATCATAGGTGAAGTCGGATTTGAAGTGGGTCACGGGGAAGGACAGCAGGCCGCTGCCGATCGTCTTCGCCATGTCGTTGGGATGCATCAGGGCCATGCGGCTTTCCTCCGGTAATGTCGGGTCATCATACATCCATGACCGGGGGGTGGTCCATGCCGGATTTCGCTCCCTGCTTCCTTCCCGCCAAATTCCGAAGGGCTTCGCCGCCCGTATCGGGCGCAGCCGCCCCGGCACCTGGCCGTACAGGTGGCACATGAAGGATGCGCGTTGTATCCAGCGCCTGGAGCCGCCCGACACCCGTCATGCCGACCGACATCCGCAAGATCCTTCACATCGACATGGACGCCTTCTACGCGTCGGTGGAGCAGGTCGACGATCCGTCCCTGCGGGGCCTGCCGGTGGCCGTTGGTGGATCCCGCGAGCGGGGCGTGGTCGCGGCCGCGAGCTACGAGGCACGGAAATTCGGCGTCCGCTCCGCCATGCCATCCCGGAGCGCGCTGCGCCTCTGCCCTGACCTCGTGTTTGTTCGGCCACGCTTCGATCGATACCGGGAGATTTCCCAGCGGATCAGGGCGATCTTCCTGGACTACACCGAACTGGTGGAGCCGCTCTCGCTGGACGAAGCCTACCTGGACGTGACGGAGAACCGCAGGGGCATCGCCCTGGCCACGCATGTCGCCCGGGAAATCCGTGAAAGGATCTTTCGCGAAACCTCGCTGACCGCATCCGCGGGGGTCAGCTACAACAAGTTCCTGGCCAAGCTTGCCTCGGACCACCGCAAGCCCAATGGCCAGTTCGTGATCACGCCGGAAGCGGGACCGGACTTCATCGCCGGCCTCGACATCGGCCGGTTCCACGGCATCGGCCCGGCCACGGCCGCGAAGATGAAGGGGCTGGGGATCCACAATGGGGGCGATCTTCGATCCATGCCGCTCGCTTTCCTGCAGGGGCATTTCGGCAGGATGGGAGCGCATTTCCATGCCATCGCACGGGGAGAGGATCATCGACGCGTCGTGCCGAACAGGCCGCGCAAGTCATCCGGCTCGGAGACGACTTTCGGGCACGACCTGGACGACCCTGCCGAAATCCGGCACCGCATGGCGCTTCTGGCCGGCGAGGTCTGGGAATGGTGCCAGGGGAGCGGTGCACGAGGGCGCACGGTCACCATCAAGGTGAAATTCGCTGATTTTCAGCAGATCACCCGGAGCCGGTCGGCCTTGCGGCCAATTGCCACCGCCGCGGAACTCGAAGGGGTTGCGGCCGGGTTGATGGATGCGCTGTTTCCTCTGCCGAAGAAAGTGCGCCTGCTGGGTGTCAGCGTTTCCAACTTCGACGCCGGGGGAGACTTCGCCGAAAGTCAGATGGCTTTCGATTTCTGACGGCCGCCAGATCTACCTTTGGCCCTGGCGACCGGGTGAATGCGTCCGGGCGCGGGCTTGCTTGGTTCAATACGTTATATCATAACATTTCTGATGCAGCTCTTCAGCCGTCCACCTCACCCGGCGCCTGCCAACTTGCCCGGGTCCGTCCAGAACAGCCGCCTCCCGCAGCGCGCCGCGTGCGGGTTGGTCATGGGCCAGGGCGGAAACAATGTCACCCTGCGGCAGGAGCATTGGCGTCGGTGGCCGGGAGATGAATGGGCCTGCTTCGACGCATTGCCGGCAGGCATCAGGCAGCGGTTGCAGCAGCACGCCTATGACCCCTGGGCGGTGAACGCCCTGAAGCTTTGGCGGCTGTTCAGGCGGCAAACCGGCAGCAGCCAGCGGGCGGAGCGCCGCCTGTTGCGCTACCTCGACCAATGCGAGGCACAGGAACGCTCCCTGTTCGCCGCCGCCTATGCGGGCCGGCACAGCCAGCCACTGCCGCACGACGCCGCCGGGGCCAGCATTCTCCGCGGTTCGGGCAACGCGCCCGGCGAAGCGCGGCACTCTGTGCGCCGGCCGGTGCGATGAGGCATTCCTGCCGCCCCTCGTGGCGATGCGGCTTGATGGCTGTCCTGCTCACCGGTGCCGGGTTGTTCCCGGCCGGAGCGGCTGAGCCAGCCCGCTTTCCGCTCACGCTCCGGAATTGCGGGGTGGAGGTCACCTTCGTCCAGGCGCCGCAGCGGGTGGTCGCCATCGGGCAAGGCACCACCGAGATCCTGCTTTCCCTTGGGCTGGCGGATCGCATCGCCGGCACCGCGGTCTGGGTGGGGCCGGTGCTGCCGCAATTCGCCGCCGAGAATGCGCGCATCCCCCGGCTGGCGGAGAACGATCCGAGCTTTGAATCCGTGGTGGGCCGCTCGCCGGACCTGGTTGCGGCACAACTAGAATGGCATGTCGGGGCGCGAGGCCGCGTGGGACGGCGTGAGCAATTCGCGGATCTTGGCATTCCCACCTATGTCTCGCCCGCCGATTGCGCGGCCAAGGATAATTCCGGCAGCGGCGATGGGGTGCGGCGGGAACCCTTCACCATGGCGCTCATCCACCAGGAGATCCGCGAACTTGCGGCGATCTTCGATGTGGCCGACCGGGGTGAGGCGCTGGTGGCGGAATTGCAGCGGCGGGAAGCGGAGGCTGTCGCGGCCGTGGCCGGCTCCGGGGCGCGGGGCCTGGCGGCGGTGTTCTGGTATTCTTCTCGCGAAGTGCGGGGGGATGCCTTCCTGGCCGGCCGGAACGGCGGCGCGGGTTACATCATGCGCACCCTTGGGCTGCGCAACGTGATCGAGGCCGAAGATGAATGGCCGACGGTCAGCTGGGAAACGGTGGCTGCGGCTGACCCGGCTTTTCTGGTGCTGGCGCGAATGGAGCGGCGCCGCTTTCCTGCCGATGACGTGGAGGCGAAACGCCGCTTCCTCGCATCCGATCCCGTTACCAGCCGCATGAGCGCGGTACGCGAGGGGCGGACCATCGTGCTCGACGCCCAGGCCATGAACCCGACCCTCCGCACGATCGACGGCATCGAGGCTGTGGCGCGCGGCATTGCCGGACCGGCTACCGCGCCATGAGGCTCGCCGCCGCGCCGGGTCGCCATGGTCAGGCCGTGCGCGCCGGCCTTGCCCTGGGCGCCGTGGCGCTGCTGTTGCTCGGCATCGCACTGGCCGTCTCGATCGGCGAGATGCGGGTGCCCGCCGCTACCGTGCTGCGCGTCGTCAGCAACCGGATGCTGGGGACTGCCTTCGAGGTGAGCCGCATCCAGGATGGCGTGATCTGGGACTACCGGCTGAGTCGGGCGCTGTTCGCGGCGGTTCTCGGCGCCGGCCTTGCCATGGCGGGTGCCGTGCTGCAGGCCCTGCTGCGCAACCCGCTGGCCGAGCCTTACGTCCTTGGGCTTTCGGCAGGCGCTTCGGCCGGGGCCGTCGCGGTTGTGGTGCTGGGACTCGGCGGCACCACGGTGACGCTTTCGGGAGGGGCATTCGGCGGTGCCCTGCTGGCACTGGCCGCCGTGGCCGCGCTGGGCTCGGTCGCAGGCGGCGGAACGGATCGGATCCTTCTTGCGGGGGTGGTGGTGGCCCAGCTCTTCAGCGCCATCACCGCCTATGTCGTGGCAACGGCGGCGGATGCGGAGCAGGCCCGCGGCGTCATGTTCTGGTTGCTGGGCAACCTCAGCGGCGTGCGCTGGGACGACCTGGCCCTGGCCGCGCCCGTGGTGGCACTGGCCGGGCTGGCCTGCCTGCTGCAGGCGCGGGCGCTGGACGCCTTCACCTTTGGCACGGATGCCGCGGCGGCCCTGGGAGTGTCCGTGCCAGCCATTCGTGCGGTGCTGTTCGGCGTGACGGCGGCAATGACGGCGGTGCTGGTCAGCATCGCCGGCACGGTCGGCTTTGTGGGGCTGGTGGTGCCGCACGCGGCGCGGTTCCTGGTCGGCCCCTGCCATGTCCGCCTGTTGCCGGCGGCAGCTCTGCTGGGCGCGATCCTTGCCGTGATGGCCGACATTCTTTCCCGCACGCTGGTGCCGCAGCAAACCCTTCCGATCGGCGTGGTGACGGCGCTGTTCGGCGCGCCGGCCTTCGCGGCCATCCTGTGCAGAACCCGGCGCGCAGCATGACGATCGCGGCACGCGAGCTGCGCTGGTCCGCAGGCGGCCGCATGGTGGTGGACGGGGTGACGCTGGAGGTCACCCCAGGCCGCATCCTGGGCCTGCTGGGGCCGAACGGCTCCGGGAAGTCCAGCCTGTTGCGGCTGCTGGCCGGGCTGCGCCGCGCCGGCGGTGGCGCAGTGACGCTGGAAGGCCAGGACCTCTCCACCCAGCGCCGCGCCGCCCTGGCCCGCCGCATCGCCGTGGTGGAGCAGCAAGCGGCCACCGAGGCGCCGGTTTCCGTGCTCGACATCGTTCGGCTGGGGCGCACCCCGCATCGCGGGCCGTTCTCCGCCTGGACGGCGGCGGACAACGCGGCGGTGGAGCGGGCCCTGCAGCAGACTGGATTGGAGGGATTGCGCCAGCAGCCCTGGCACACCCTGTCGGGCGGCGAGCGGCAACGGGCCCAGATCGCCCGCGCTCTGGCGCAGGAGCCCCGGGAGTTGCTGCTGGACGAGCCGACCAACCATCTCGACATCCGCCATCAGCTGGAGATCCTAGCCCTGCTCCGACGCCTGGGCCTGACCACCATCGTGGCGCTGCACGACCTCAACCTCGCGGCCACCTTCTGCGACAGGCTGGTGCTGCTGCGAGACGGACGGGTGCAATGCGCCGGTCGGCCCGAGGAAGTGCTGACGCGCGACACCATCCAGGCCGTGTTCGGGGTGGCCGTGGACGTCGAGACCTCCCAGCAGAGCCGCAGGCCGCATATCCGCTTTCTGGCTCCCTTGAGGATGCCTGGCGGTTGAGGCCCGGCGATTGCTCAGCCGCCCGCCCTGTCCCAGAGCCGCGCCGCGCCGAACACGCCCGAAGAATCCCCATGCTTCGCGCGCAGAAGCGCAACATCGTGGGAATCGCCGAAGATGTAGGGCGCCATCATGCCCGGCACCTCGGCATAGAGGCGTGCAAGGTTTGAGGCGCCCCCGCCCAGCACGATCGCATCCGGGTCGGCGATGTTCACCACCTGCGCCAGGGCTCGCGCCAGGCGCGAAACATAGCGGGCCAGGGCTGCCTCGGCCCTGGCATCGCCATCCGCGGCGGCCTGCTCGATCCCCGCCGCATCCCGTGCTCCCGCGCCTTTCCAGTCGGCGGCCAGGGCGGGGCCGCACAACACTGTCTCGATGCAGCCATCCAGCCCGCACCAGCAGCGCGGCCCGGGGAACTCGGCCGCCGTCATCCAGGGCAGGGGAACATGCCCCCATTCGCCGGTCACCCGGTTCGGCCCTTCGAGCAGTCGTCCATCCACCACCAGGCCACCGCCCACGCCCGTGCCCAGGATCACCGCGAAGACGGTGCGGTGTCCGACCCCCGCACCATCGGCGGCCTCGCTCAGCGCCAGGCAATTGGCGTCGTTCGACACCCGCACGGGGCGGCCGAGCGCCACCGCCAGATCGTTGTCCAGGGCACGGCCGTTCAGGATCAGCGAATTGGCGTTGCGCACCCGCCCGTCGCGCGGGCTGAGGCTCCCGGGAATGCCGACGCCGACCGAGCCGGTGTCGCCCAGCTCCGCCTCGGCCTGGCGCACCAGCCCGGCCATGATGGCGACCACATCCTCGTAGACGCCGGGCGTGGGCACCCGGCGGCGCAGGCGGATGGTGTCCGATCCGTCCAAAACCACAATCTCAGTCTTGGTGCCACCAAGGTCGATGCCGATACGCATGCTCATGGCGTGCAGAATAGGTTCCGCCACCGGGCTTGGCGAGACGCCGGGGGCGGCGCATAACAAACCCATGCCAGCGGGAGGGAGCGCGCCGCCATGGTTCTTGGCCGTATTCTCGGCGCCGTCACCGGCGATGCCGGGCGGGTGGAGCCCGCAGATCTGGGGCCGCGCTTCGCGGAGGCGCTGCTGCCCGGCGAACAGGTGCTGGCTGCTTTCCGCACCGTGCGGGACGGCTTCGCGCTGACCGACTGGCGGCTGATGGTGCTGGACCGGCAGGGCATCACCGGTTCCAAGACCACCATCCTCAGCATCCCGTACAAATCCATCCAGCGCTTCTCGGTGGAGGCGGGCGGCACCACAGAGCTGGACGAGGAGCTGAAGGTCTGGGACCGTTCCGGCGCTGATCCGCTGGAGTTCGGGTTCCGTCGCGGCTCGGGTGCAGCCATGGCGGCGCAGGCGCTGCTGGCTGAGCGGCTGCGCGGCGCATGAGCCCGCCGGCTTGCAAGGTGGACAGCACGATGCTCCTGTGCCGCCCATGAAGGAAACCACCCTGGATCTGCAGGGCCTGACCTGCCCCCTGCCGGTGCTGAAGGCCAACAAGGCGCTGCGTGGCATGAAGCCGGGCGAGCGCCTGACCGTTCTCGCCACCGATCCGGCCAGCGTGAAGGATTTCCAGGCCTATAGCCGGGAAACGGGGCATGCACTGGTGTCCTTCTCGGAGGCGGCAGGGCTGTACCGCTTCACCCTGCGCCGGCGCGAGGACGTGCCGCCCAAGGCTCCCCCGGCGGAGGGGGCATGAATGTTCTTCTGGTTTCGCACCACGCCTGCCTGAGCCACGAGAACGATCCCGACCATCCCGAATGCCCCGATCGCCTCAGGGCTGTTCTGGGCGTGCTGGACGCCGAGGAATTTGCCCTGCTGCCCCGCGAGGAAGCGCCGCGCGCGACGGAAGAGCAGCTCATGCGCGTCCACAGCCCGGACCATGTCCGGGCCATCCTCAACATCCGCCCACCCGCGGACGAGTTTGTCGCCCTGGATGCCGAGACCGGCATGGCCGCCGGCAGCGCCGAGGCGGCGCTCCGTGCGGCGGGTGCGGGCATCGCGGCGGTGGATGCCGTGTGCCGGGGCGAGGTCCTGAGGGCGTTCTGCGCGGTGCGTCCGCCCGGCCATCATGCCGAGCCTGCCCGTCCCATGGGCTTCTGCCTGTTCTCCAACGCCGCGATTGCCGCGCGCCATGCCCAGGCGGCGCATGGGCTGGAGCGCGTCGCCATCCTGGATTTCGATGTTCATCACGGCAACGGCACCCAGGCGGTGGCGGCGGATGACCCCTCTCTCCTTTATGCCTCCACTCATCAATGGCCCTGCTTTCCCGGCAGCGGCCATGACAATGAGCGCGGGCTGGGCAACGTGTTCAACGTCACCCTGCCGCCGGGCGCGGGTCCCGAGGAGTTCCACGCGGCCTGGGGCGAGCGTCTGCTGCCGGCGGTGGCGGCCTTCCGGCCGGAACTGCTGATCGTCTCGGCCGGTTTTGACGCCCATGCGCGCGACCCCTTGGCCCAGCAGCGCCTGCGCGAGGCGGATTTCGAGGCGGTGACCGCCGAAATCTGCCGCCTGGCGGACCGGCTCTGCGGCGGGCGGGTCGTCTCGACACTGGAAGGCGGCTATGATCTCCAGGCGCTGGGGGCCTCTGCCGCCGCCCATCTCCGCGCCCTGATGAACGCCTGACCCCTGCAAGGTTTCTGTCCGATGCCCGATACGCCCACCCCGCCCGAGGTCGCCACCCTCTCCTTCGAGGATGCGCTCGCCGAGCTGGATGCCATCGTGCGCAAGCTGGAGGGCGGCCAAGCCAAGCTGGAAGAAGCCATCGCCGATTACGAGCGCGGCGCCCTGCTGCGCCGCCACTGTGAGGCCAAGCTGGCCGAGGCCGAGGGCAAGGTCCAAGCCATTGTCGCCGGTCCGGACGGCACCGCCACCGGCCTCCGTGAGCTGGACTGATCCGATGAATACCGAGAACGCTCCGCTGAAGGCCGCGCTGGCCGCTTCCGTCACCGAGATCGAGGCCGCGCTCGACGCCGTGCTGCCGCAGGAGGAAGGCCCCGAGGCGCCGCTCTATGCCGCCATGCGCTACGCGGTCCTTGGTGGAGGCAAGCGGATGCGCGGCTTCCTGGTGCTGGAGGGGGCCGCACAGTTCGGGGTGTCCCGCACCTCAGCTTTGCGCGTCGCCGCGGCCATCGAGATGCTGCACGCCTACTCGCTGGCGCATGACGATCTGCCGGCCATGGACAACGACGACCTGCGCCGCGGCAAGCCGACCCTGCACCGCGCCTTCGACGAGGCCACGGCCATCCTGGCGGGCGATGCGCTGCAGGCCCACGCCTTCGCCGTTCTGGCGCACGAGGACACGCATTCGGATTCCGCCGTCAGGGCCGAGCTGTGCCTTCGCCTGGCCCAGGCCTCTGGCCCGCGCGGCATGTGCGGCGGCCAGATGCTGGACATGCTGGCCGAAACCAGCAGTGAGCCGGCGACGGAATCCTCCATTGGCCGCTTGCAGCTGCTGAAGACCGGCAAGCTGATCGAGTTCTCCGCCGAGGCAGGTGCCATTCTGGGCAAGGCGCCGGTGCAGCAGCGCCACGCGCTTTCAGCCTATGGGCGGGAGCTTGGTGCGGCCTTCCAAATTGCCGACGACATCCTGGACGCGACCGCCAGCGCCGCGGAAACCGGCAAGGCCACGGGCAAGGACGCAGGCGCGGGCAAGGCGACATTGGTGGGGCTGCTCGGCCTCGATCGCGCGCGCTCGCAGGCGGAGCGATTGGCTGAGCAGGCGGCACGCCACCTCGACAGCTTCGGCGACCGGGCCGACCTGCTGCGGATGCTGGCGGCCTACACCATCACCCGGAGGTCATGATGTCCGAGAGGAAGTTGAGGACGCCGTTGCTGGACCGGGTTGTGGAGCCGCGGGACCTGCGGAATTTTTCGGCGGAGCAGTT
>NZ_JBHRTN010000018.1:454611-947182 GCF_042646265.1 Teichococcus globiformis | reverse complement strand
GTGAAGACGACGGTGACCGGCGTCGAGATGTTCCGCAAGCTGCTGGACAGCGGCGAGGCGGGCGACAACATCGGCGCGCTGCTGCGCGGCACGAAGCGCGAGGACGTGGAGCGCGGGCAGGTGCTGGCGAAGCCCGGCTCGATCACGCCGCACACCAAGTTCAAGGCCGAGGCCTATGTGCTGACCAAGGAAGAGGGCGGCCGGCACACGCCGTTCTTCACCAACTACCGTCCGCAGTTCTACTTCCGCACGACCGACGTGACGGGCGTGGTGCAGCTGCCGGAAGGCGTTGAGATGGTGATGCCGGGCGACAACGTGACGATGGACGTCGAGCTGATCGCGCCGATCGCCATGGACCAGGGCCTGCGCTTCGCCATCCGCGAAGGCGGACGCACCGTCGGCGCCGGCGTCGTCGCGTCCATCAGCGCGTAAGCGAGCGGGAAGAGAGCAGGCGCCATCATGGATAGCCAGAACATCCGCATCCGCCTCAAGGCGTTCGATCACCGCGTGCTGGATGGCAGCACGCGGGAGATCGTGAACACCGCGAAGCGGACCGGTGCGCGCGTGCGGGGTCCGATCCCGCTGCCCACCGAGATCGAGCGTTTCACCGTGAACCGCTCGCCGCACGTCGACAAGAAGAGCCGTGAGCAGTTCGAGATCCGGACGCACCGGCGTTTGCTTGATATCGTCGATCCCACCCCGCAGACCGTGGACGCGCTGATGAAGCTCGACCTGGCGGCCGGTGTGGACGTCGAGATCAAGCTCTGAGGCCGGGGAGTAAATCACCATGGCCGCGAAGAATGGTCGCACCGGCCTGATCGCGAAGAAGCTGGGCATGACCCGGCTGTTCAACGACGACGGCTCGACCGTGCCCGTGACCGTGCTGCACCTGGACCAGGTGCGCGTGGTGGCGCAGCGCACGGATGAGAAGGACGGTTACAATGCGGTTCAGCTGGGCTTCGGCCTGGCCAAGCCGAAGAATGTCACGAAGCCCAACAAGGGTCACTTCGCCAAGGCTGGCGTCGAGGCGCCGAAGAAGGTTGTCGAGTTCCGCGTTGCGGCAGATGCCCTTCTGGAGCCCGGCGGAAAGCTCTCGGCGGATCACTTCGTGAAGGGTCAGATCGTCGACGTGACGGGCACCTCCAAGGGCAAGGGTTTCGCCGGCGCCATGAAGCGCTGGAACTTTGCCGGCCTTGAGGCGTCGCACGGCGTGTCGATCTCGCACCGCTCGCACGGCTCCACGGGTAACCGTCAGGATCCGGGCAAGACTTTCAAGAACAAGAAGATGGCTGGCCATCTGGGTGTTGAGCGCGTGACCACGCAGAACCTGGAGGTCGCTGGTTTCGACCTCGAGAAGGGTCTGCTGCTGGTCAAGGGCGCGGTGCCCGGGGCGAAGGGTGGCTACGTGCTGGTCCGTGACGCTGTGAAGCGCGCGCGCCACGCCGATGCCCCGTTCCCCGCGGCTGTGGCCTGAGGGTAAGGACATGCAGGTTCCTGTCATCACCCTGGATAACGGCCAGGCCGGCGAGATTGATCTCCCGGATACGCTGTTCGCCGCCGCACCGCGCGCCGACATCATGGCCCGCGTTGTTCACTGGCAGCTTGCCAAGCGCCGTGCCGGCACCCACAAGGTGAAGGGCATGGGCGAAGTTTCCGGCACGACCAAGAAGCCGTACCGGCAGAAGGGCACCGGCAACGCTCGCCAGGGCTCGTTGCGCGCTCCTCAGTTCCGCACCGGTGGCGTGGTACACGGCCCCGTCGTGCGCGACCACGGCTACTCGCTGAACAAGAAGGTCCGCCGCCTGGGCCTGATCAGCGCGCTGAGCCAGAAGGCCGCCGAGGGCAAGCTGATCGTGCTCGACACGGCTTCGCTGGGCGACGACGCGAAGACCTCCGCCATGGCCGCCAAGGTTAAGGCGCTGGGGTGGAAGAGCGCGCTGGTTGTCGATGCCGCGGTCGAGGATGGCTTCGGCCGCGCCGTGCGCAACCTGAAGAACGTGAACGTTCTGCCCACCCCGGGCGCGAACGTCTACGACATCCTGAACCATGATGTGCTGGCGGTGACCCGCCAGGCCATCGAGGCTCTGAAGGAGCGGCTGGCATGAGCGAGACCGCGACCAAGAAGCCCGTGATCTCGCGCGAGAAGATGTATCTTACCATCCTCGCGCCGGTGATCACCGAGAAGGCCACGATGCTGGCGGAGCAGAACCAGGTCACCTTCAAGGTGCCGCTGTCTGCGACGAAGCCGGAGATCAAGGCTTCGGTCGAGGGACTGTTCGGCGTGAAGGTTCTCGCCGTCAACACGATCCTGACCAAGGGCAAGACCAAGCGGGTGCGCGGCCGTGAGGGCCAGCGTTCCGACTGGAAAAAGGCGATCGTCCGCCTGGCCGAAGGCCAGAGCATCGATCTGACGACGGGGCTCGCTTAACGCCATGGCGCTGAAGCACTTTAACCCGGTCACCCCGAGCTCGCGCGGCACGATCCTCATCGATCGTTCCGAGCTGCACAAGGGCAAGCCGGTCAAGCAGCTGACGGAGGGCAAGAGCCACTCCGGCGGCCGCAACAATCATGGCCGCATCACTGTTCGGTTCCGTGGGGGTGGACACAAGCAGTCCTACCGTGTGATCGACTTCAAGCGGCGCAAGTTCGATGTGCCCGCGGCGGTGGAGCGTCTGGAATACGACCCGAATCGCACGGCATTCATCGCGCTGCTGAAGTATGAGGATGGTGAGCTCGCTTACATCCTCGCGCCGCAGCGCCTGAAGGTGGGCGACACGGTGGTGGCCGGTGAACGCGTGGACATCAAGCCGGGCAACGCGATGCCGCTTGGCTCGATCCCTGTGGGAACGATCATCCACAACATCGAGATGAAGCCGGGCGCCGGCGGCAAGATCGCCCGTTCGGCTGGCACCTTCTGCCAGCTGGTCGGTAAGGATGCCGGCTACGCTCAGGTCAAGCTGCAGTCGGGCGAGCTGCGCCTGGTGCGCGGCGAGTGCATGGCGACCATCGGTGCGGTGTCCAACCCGGACAACCAGAACCAGCACATCGGCAAGGCTGGCCGTTCGCGCTGGCTTGGCCGCAAGCCGCATCAGCGCGGCGTTGTCATGAACCCGGTCGACCACCCGCATGGCGGTGGTGAAGGCCGGACCTCTGGCGGCCGCCACCCGGTGACGCCGTGGGGCAAGCCGACCAAGGGCTACAAGACCCGCACCAACAAGCGCACGGACAAGCTGATCGTCCGTCGCCGCAACGTGACGAAGGGCTGACCGCGATGTCGCGCAGTGTCTGGAAGGGGCCGTTTGTTGACGGCTACCTGCTGAACAAAGCGGAAGCGGCGCGTAACTCCACGCGGAACGAGATCATCAAGATCTGGTCCCGCCGGAGCACGATCCTGCCGCAGTTCGTCGGGCTGACCTTCGGTGTCTACAACGGCAAGAAGTTCATCCCGGTTCAGGTTTCGGAGAACATGGTGGGGCACAAGTTCGGCGAGTTCTCGCCGACGCGTACCTTCACCGGCCATTCTTCGGACAAGAAGGCGAAGAGGGGCTAAGGCAAGATGAGCAAGCCGAAGCATCCCCGCGCCCTGGCCGAGACCGAGGCGAAGGCCGTGACCCGGAACATCCGGGTCTCGCCCTACAAGCTGAACCTTGCCGCCGGGCTGATCCGCGGAAAGAAGGCGCAGGACGCAGTTGCGATCCTGACCTTCTCCAAGCGCCGGATCGCCAAGACGGTGAAGGCTACGCTGGAAAGCGCCATCGCGAATGCGGAGAACAACCATCAGCTCGATGTCGACCAGCTGGTCGTGTCGAAGGTGGAAGTGGGCCGTGCCATCGTGATGAAGCGCTTCCATGCCCGTGGCCGCGGCAAGGCGTCGCGTGTGGAGAAGTGGTTCAGCCACCTGTCCATCGTCGTTGCCGAGACGCAGGCGGAAGCCGCGCCCGCAGAGCAGGAGGCCGCGTAACATGGGCCATAAAGTCAATCCGATCGGGCTGCGGCTCGGCATCAACCGGACCTGGGATTCCCGCTGGTTCGCCGATGCCGATTATTCGCGCCTGCTGCACGATGACCTGAAGCTGCGGAACACGCTGAAGTCGCGCCTGAAGGGCGCGGGCGTGTCCAAGGTGGTTATCGAGCGTCCGGCGAAGAAGCCCCGCGTGACGATCCACGCTGCCCGCCCGGGTGTCGTGATCGGCAAGAAGGGCGCCGACATCGAGGTTCTGCGCAAGGACCTGGCGAAGCTCGCCGGGGCTGAGGTTGCGCTGAACATCGTCGAGATCCGCAAGCCGGAGATCGAGGCGCAGTTGGTGGCCGAGAGCATCGCGCAGCAGCTGGAGCGCCGTGTGGCCTTCCGGCGCGCGATGAAGCGCGCCGTGCAGTCCGCGATGCGCCTCGGCGCCGGCGGCATCCGCATCAACTGCGGCGGCCGTCTGGGCGGCGCGGAGATCGCGCGTATGGAGTGGTATCGCGAGGGCCGTGTGCCCCTGCACACTTTGCGCGCGGACATCGACTATGGCACGGCGACCGCGAAGACGACCTATGGCACCTGCGGTGTGAAGGTCTGGATCTTCAAGGGCGAGATCATGGCGCATGACCCGTTGGCGCAGGACAAGCGCGCCGCGGAGCAGGCGCCGCAGCGCTGAGGATAAGAGACAATGCTTTCCCCGAAGCGCACGAAGTTCCGCAAGGCGCACAAGGGCCGGATCAAGGGCGTGGCGAAGGGCGGGTTCACCCTCTCCTTCGGCGGCTTCGGCCTGAAGGCGCTGGAGCCTGAGCGCGTCACCGCCCGCCAGATCGAGGCTGCGCGTCGCGCCATCACCCGCGCCATGAAGCGTCAGGGCCGGGTGTGGATCCGCATCTTCCCGGACGTTCCCGTGTCCACGAAGCCGGCGGAAGTCCGCATGGGTTCAGGCAAGGGCGCGCCGGAGTACTGGGCGGCCCGCGTCAAGCCTGGCCGCATCATGTTCGAAATCGACGGCGTCTCCGTGGAGACGGCGCGCGAGGCGCTGAGCCTCGGTGCGGCGAAGCTGCCGATCAAGACCAAGCTCGTGACCCGTCTGGGCGCGGCGGAGGCCTGAGGCGATGACGAAGATCGTGGATGTCCGGGCGAAGACCCCGGACGAGCTGAAAACGATGTTGCTGGATCTCCGCAAGGAGCAGTTCAACCTGCGCTTCCAGCGCGCGACAGGCCAGCTTGAGGCGGTTTCCCGCATCAAGGTGGTGCGTCGCGACATCGCCCGTGTTAAGACCGTCTTGGCCGAGCAGTCCCGCTCGGCCGCGAAAGCCTGACGAGGAGACCCCGGCAGATGCCGAAGCGCGTCCTCACCGGGCGGGTGGTTAGCGACAAGATGGACAAGACCGTGACGGTCTTGGTCGAACGTCGCGTGATGCATCCGCTCTATAAGAAGTTCATCCGGCGTTCCAAGAAGTATGCCGCGCATGACGATGCCAACCTGTGCAAGGAAGGCGACGTCGTGGCAATCGAGGAATGCCGTCCGATCAGCAAGCGCAAGACCTGGCTGGTGATCGAGCGCAATGGCGCCTCGGTCGAGACGGCCGGTTTCACCGCTGTGGCTGCTCCGGAAACGGCGCAGGCCTGAAGGTAGGGACAACCGATGATTATCGTTGAGTCCAACCTTGAGGTTGCGGACAATTCTGGCGCGCGTCGCGTGCAGTGCATCAAGGTGCTGGGCGGCTCCAAGCGTCGCACCGCCTCGGTGGGTGACGTGATCGTGGTGTCCGTGAAGGAAGCGATTCCCCGCGGCAAGGTGAAGAAGGGCGATGTGCAGCGCGCCGTGATCGTGCGCACTGCCTATTCCGTGCGTCGGCCCGATGGCACCGCCATCCGCTTCGACCGCAACGCCGCTGTTCTGATCAACAAGCAGAACGAGCCGATCGGCACCCGTATCTTTGGTCCGGTGGTCCGTGAGCTGCGCGCGCGCAAGTTCATGAAGATCATCTCGCTGGCGCCGGAGGTTCTGTAACCATGGCCGCGAAGATCAAGAAGGGCGATCGGGTCCAGGTTCTCACGGGCAAGGACCGCGGCAAGCGCGGCGAAGTTCTGCGCGTGTTGACCGCCGAGGGCCGTGCCGTCGTGCAGGGCCTGAATATTGTGAAGCGCCATACCAAGCCGAGCGGCATGGGGCAGCAGGGCGGCATCGTGGAGAAGGAGGCGTCCATCGACCTCTCCAACGTCGCGCTGATCGACCCGAAGTCCGACAAGCCGACCCGGGTGGGCTTCAAGGTGCTTGAGGATGGCAAGAAGGTCCGCGTGGCCAAGGCCTCCGGCGAGGTGATCGACGCATGAGCGACGCGAAGGAGCTCCCGCGCCTGCAGCAGCGCTACGCTGATGTTGTGCGCAAGCAGATGACTGAGGAATTCAGCTACACCAGCCCGATGCAGGTGCCCAAGCTGGAGAAGATCGTCATCAACATGGGCGTCGGTGAAGCCGCCGGCGACAGCAAGAAGCTCGATGCCGCTCTGGCCGAGCTGACGCTGATTGCCGGCCAGAAGCCGGTGAAGACGCTCGCGAAGAAGGCCATCGCTGGCTTCAAGATCCGCGAAGGTCAGGCGATTGGCTGCAAGGTGACGCTGCGCCGCGCACGTATGTTCGAGTTTCTCGATCGTCTTGTGACGATCGCGCTGCCGCGCATGCGTGACTTCCGTGGCCTGCCGGGCAATAAGGGCTTCGACGGCCGCGGGAACTTCTCGCTTGGCCTGAAGGAGCAGATCGTGTTCCCCGAAATCAGCTATGATAAGGTGGACGCGGTGCGCGGCATGGACATCGTGTTCGTCACCACGGCGAAGACGGACAAGGAAGCGAAGGCCCTGCTGAAGGGCTTCGAATTTCCTTTCCTCAACTGAGTTTGGAAAACCGCTCCGGCCACGTGCGGCGTGGATCGGGCAGGTTCCGGAGGATTTAGACCGCATGGCCAAGACCTCGGCTGTCGAGAAGAACAAGCGCCGCGAGCGCCTCTCGAAGCTGCACAACGCCAAGCGCGCCGCGCTGAAGGCCACGGTGATGAACCGTGAGCTTCCGGTGGAGGAGCGCTTCGAGGCGACGCTGAAGCTGGCAGAGATGCCGCGGAATGCGTCGCGCGTTCGCGTGCGCCTTCGCTGCGAGCTGACCGGCCGCCCGCGCGGCAACTACCGTAAGTTCAAGCTGAGCCGCACTGCGCTCCGTGACCTGGCCTCGAACGGCCAGATCCCGGGGCTCACCAAGGCCAGCTGGTAAGGGGGCCGCATGTCGCTGTCCGATCCGCTGGGCGATATGCTCACGCGCATTCGCAACGGGCACCGTGCCCGTAAGGCCCGCATCACATCGCCTGCCAGTCGGCTCCGCGCCGATGTGCTCGATGTGCTGAAGCGCGAGGGCTTTATCCGCGCCTGGCGCACCGAGCAGGTGCGTCCCGGTGTGGCGCTGCTCGACATCGAGCTGAAGTATTCCGAGGGTGAGCCGGCGATCAAGGAGATCACCCGCGTCTCCAAGCCGGGCCGTCGCGTCTACTCCAAGATCAAGGAACTGCCGAAGTTCTATAATGGCCTCGGCATTTCCATCCTCTCCACGCCGCGTGGCGTGATGAGCGACACTGAGGCCCGCGTCGCCAATGTTGGCGGCGAAGTCCTCTGCCGCGTGTTCTAAGGGAGGGATAGCTCATGTCGCGCGTCGGCAAATATCCCGTCACCGTTCCCGCTGGTGTCACGGTCGCGATGAAGGACGGCGTGGTTTCCGCCAAGGGCAAGCTCGGCGAGCTGTCCCTGCCGGTGGTGACCGAGGCCGTTTCGGTCGAGGTCGAGGGCAACCAGGTCATGGTGAAGCCGCTCGGCGAGGATCGCCGCAGCCGCACGCTGTGGGGGACCACCCGCAGCCTGATCAACGGCATGGTCACGGGCGTGTCCACTGGCTTTTCCAAGTCCATGGAGATCACCGGCACGGGTTACCGCGCCGCGGTCCAGGGCAAGGAACTGGTGCTGAACCTCGGCTACAGCCATGAGATCCGCTACGCGATGCCCGATGGCATCAAGATCTCCTGCGAGCGTCCCACGGCCATCAAGGTCGAGGGGATTGATAAGCAGAAGGTCGGGCAGGTGGCGGCCGAGATCCGCGGCTATCGTGGCCCCGAGCCCTACAAGGGCAAGGGCGTGCGGTACACGGACGAGGTGATCCTCCGGAAGGAGGGGAAGAAGAAGTAAGATGGCGAACAAGCTCATTCTGCAGGAGCGGCGTCGCAAGCGCCTGCGCTTCCAGCTGCGGCTCAAGAGCGGTGGTCGGCCTCGTCTTTCGGTCTTCCGCTCCGGCAAGCATATCTATGCCCAGATCATCGACGACAAGGCGGGGCGCACCCTTGCCGCGGCGTCCTCGCTGGAGAAGGCGCAGCGCGAGGGCCTGTCCACCGGCGCGGACAAGAGCGCTGCATCGGTCATCGGCAAGTTGCTGGCCGAGCGCGCCATCGCCGCCGGGGTGACCGAGGTCGTGTTCGATCGTGGGCCCTACCTGTATCACGGCCGGGTGAAAGCCCTGGCGGACGGCGCCCGCGAGGGCGGGCTGTCGTTCTAAGGAGCACAGAATATGGCACGTGAACCGAGGAGCGGCGGCGGTGGTGATCGCGACCGCGGCCGCGGCCGGGGTCCGGAGCGCAACAACGAGCGCGAGCCGGGCGACGAGCTGAAGGACAAGCTGGTCACGATCAACCGCGTGGCCAAGGTGGTGAAGGGTGGCCGTCGCTTCTCCTTCGCCGCCCTGGTGGTGGTTGGCGATGAGAAGGGTCGTGTGGGCTGGGGCGCCGGCAAGGCGCGCGAAGTTCCCGAGGCCATTCGCAAGGCGACCGAGCAGGCCAAGAAGACGATGATCCGCGTGCCGATGCGCGAGGGTCGGACGCTGCATCATGATGTGATCGGCGAGTTCGGTGCCGGCCGCGTCATCCTGCGGGCCGCCCCGGCCGGCACGGGCATCATCGCGGGCGGTCCGATGCGCGCGGTGTTCGAGTCGGTGGGCATGGGTGACGTGGTCGCCAAGTGCACCGGCACGACCAACCCGCACAACATGGTCAAGGCGACCTTCGCTGCGCTGACGCGCTGCACCAGCCCCCGGGCTGTGGCTGCCCGCCGCGGCAAGAAGGTTTCCGACCTGCTGGGCCCGCGCAAGGATGCGGAGCCTGCGGCGCAGGAGGCTGCTGGTGTCTGAGACCAAGAAGACCGTTCGGGTGACGCAGATCGCGTCGCCCATCGGCCGCAAGCCCGGCCAGCGCGAGACGCTGATCGGCCTCGGCCTCAACAAGATCCGCCGTTCCCGCGAGCTGGAGGATACTCCGGCCGTGCGCGGCATGATCCGCAAGGTCGCGCACCTGATCCAGGTGGGCGAGACCACGGAGAAGTAAGATGAAGCTCAACGAGCTGCGCGACAACGAGGGCGCCCGCCCGAAGTTCAAGCGCGTGGGCCGTGGCATCGGCTCTGGCAAAGGCAAGACCTCGGGCCGTGGCGTCAAGGGCCAGAAGGCGCGTACCGGCGTGTCGCTGAACGGGTTCGAGGGCGGTCAGCTCCCGATCTACCGGCGCATGCCGAAGCGCGGCTTCGTCAATCCGTTCCGCAAGGAATACGCGCCGATCAACATCGGTACGCTGGACGCCGCTATCGAGGCCGGCAAGCTGCCGGCCGATCAGGCGATCGACGAGGCGGCGTTGGAGGCTGCGGGCCTGGTCCGCACCGGTGCCAAGATCGCGGGCGTCCGCCTGCTGGCCCGTGGCGAGATCAAGCGCGCGGTCAAGATCACGGTGGCCGGCGCTTCCGCGGCGGCGATTTCCGCGGTCGAGGCAGCCGGTGGCAGCGTGACCGTGCTGGCTCCGGCCAAGGAAGAAAAGCCCGAAGCCTGAGAAAGGACTTCGCTCCTCGCGGGGGCGTAAGTCTTGCGCCCCCCGCCCTTGGGGGGCTAGGCAGAGATCACTGGGCTGGCAGCGGCGCCGCGGGAATAGCCCCCCGGCGCCGCAGTCACGTTGAAGGGGCGAAAACATGGCGTCCGCCGCCGAACAGCTCGCGGCCAATCTCAATCTCGGCGTGCTCAGCAAAGCCACCGAGCTCAAGAAGCGCATCTGGTTCACGCTGGCCGCGCTGATCGTGTACCGTATCGGCACCTATATTCCGGTGCCGGGCGTCGATGCCGGCGTGATGGCTGAGATCCTGCGCCAGCACGGCAGCGGCATCCTGGGCATGTTCGACATGTTCACCGGCGGTGCGCTGGGGCGCATGACGGTGTTCGCGCTGAACATCATGCCCTACATCTCGGCCAGCATCATTATCCAGCTCATGTCGGCCGCCGTGCCGTCGTTGGAGGCCCTGAAGAAAGAGGGCGAGTCCGGCCGGAAGAAGCTGAACCAGTACACCCGCTACCTGACAGTGCTGATCGCGGTGTTCCAGGCCTACGGCATTTCGGTCGGGCTGGAGAGCATGCAGGGCAGCTTCGGGCCGGCAGTGTATGATCCCGGCGTGTTCTTCCGCATTTCCTGCATGGTGACGTTGGTGGGCGGAACCATGTTCCTGATGTGGCTGGGCGAGCAGATCACGGCGCGGGGCATCGGCAACGGCATCAGCCTGATCATCTTCGCCGGCATCGTGGCCAACCTGCCTTCTGCTCTGGTGGCCACGCTGGAACTCGGCCGTACGGGCGCGCTGTCCACTGCCTTCATCATTGCCTTCCTGATCATCGCCCTGGCGGTGATCGCCTTCGTGGTGTTCATGGAGCGCGCCCAGCGGCGCATTCCGATCCAATACCCGAAGCGTCAGGTCGGCAATAAGATGTATGGTGGCGAGAACACCCATATGCCGCTGAAGCTGAACACGGCCGGCGTGATCCCCCCCATCTTCGCGTCTTCGCTGCTGCTGCTGCCGGCGACCTTCGCGGGTTTCTCGGGGGTGCAGAATCAGGAAGGCTGGCTTTCCAGCATCACTGCCGCCCTGGCCCATGGGCAGCCGCTCTACATGGGCCTGTATGTGGCGCTGATCATCTTCTTCGCCTTCTTCTACACGGCCGTGGTGTTCAACCCGGGCGAGACGGCGGACAATCTGAAGAAGCATGGTGGCTTCGTGCCCGGCATCCGCCCGGGGCAAGCCACAGCCGACTACCTGGATCGGGTGCTGACCCGGCTCACCACGGTAGGCGCCCTGTACATGTGCCTGGTCTGCTTGCTGCCGGAGCTGCTGATCAGCCAGTACGGCGTGCCGTTCTACTTCGGTGGCACTTCCCTTCTGATCATCGTTTCGGTCACCATGGACACGGTGGCCCAGGTGCAGTCGCATCTGTTCGCGCACCAGTATGAGGGGCTGATCCGGAAGGCACGCCTGGGCGGTGGCCGGGGCGGCGCTCCGCGGATGCGCTGAGGCCATGATGGCGGGACGGAAGCTGGGGACGATGCGTCGATGAATTTGATTTTGCTGGGGCCTCCAGGGGCCGGGAAAGGCACCCAGGCGAAAAAGCTGGAGGAGGCGCACGGCATCGCGCAGATCTCCACCGGCGACATGCTGCGTGCCGAAGTGAAGAGCGGCAGCGAGATCGGCCGGCAGGCGAAAGCGATCATGGAGAGCGGCGCCCTGATGCCGGATGCCGTGATCACTGCCATGCTGGCCAATCGGGTATCGCAGCCGGATGCGGCGCGTGGCTTCATCCTGGACGGGTTTCCCCGCACCACGCCGCAGGCCGAAGCGTTGGACGCCATGCTGCGGGACAAGGGCCTTCAGCTTCACCACGTTATCGAGCTGAAGGTGGATGACAGCGCCCTGGTGGAGCGCATCGCGGGTCGCTTCACCTGCGCCCGGTGCGGCGCGGGCTACCATGACAGCTTCAAGCCCACGGCCGCACCCGGTGTTTGCGACAGCTGCGGCAGCACGGAGTTCACGCGCCGCGCCGACGACAAGGCTGAAACAGTGGCTGCGCGGCTTGAGGCCTATCATCGCCAGACGGCGCCGCTCCTGCCTTACTATGCGGCACAGGGCAAGCTCAGCCAGGTGGATGGTATGGCCTCGATGGATGAGGTCGCCCGCCAGATCGACGCGGTTCTGAAAGGCTGAAACCAGAGGGCGGATGGAGTGTTTTCGGCTCCCCGCCCTTGACTCCTTCGCCGATCGGTCGTTAAACCCCCGCCTTCTCTCGGGCGGGGTCTTCCCCGGCCGCGACGATGGTTGTGTTCGGATCAATATCGTCCGGGCGCGCCGATCACCTCCCCGCCGGCATGATGGCCGGCAGTTAGCGGTGGCCCCTCGGGCCCCAGGAGCAGGCAATCAATGGCACGCATTGCAGGCGTGAACATTCCGACCAACAAACGCGTTCTCATTTCCCTCCGCTACATTTACGGCATCGGTCCGGCGAATGCGAAGGTGATCTGCGAGCAGCTCGGCATCCCCGATGATCGCCGCGTGAACCAGCTGACGGATGACGAGATCGTCAAGATCCGCGAGCTGGTCGATCGCGAGTACCGGGTCGAAGGCGATCTGCGTCGCGAGAACGCGATGAACATCAAGCGCCTGATGGACATGGCCTGCTACCGTGGCCTGCGTCACCGCAAGGGCCTCCCGGTCCGTGGCCAGCGCACCCACACCAATGCCCGCACCCGCAAGGGCAAGGCCGTCGCGATCGCCGGCAAGAAGAAGGTGACCAAGTAAGATGGCCCGTCAGCCCAGCGGCCGCCCCCGCAAGAAGGAGCGGAAGAATATCGCGTCTGGCGTGGCGCATGTTCTGGCCAGCTTCAACAACACCATCGTCACCATCACCGACAGCCAGGGCAACGCCATTGCGTGGTCCTCGGCCGGCAGCCAGGGCTTCAAGGGCAGCCGCAAGTCGACCCCCTACGCCGCCCAGGTCGCTGCGGAAGATGCCGGCCGCAAGGCGCGTGAGCACGGGATGGAGACGCTGGAGATCATGGTGTCCGGCCCTGGCTCGGGACGTGAATCCGCCCTGCGCGCGCTGCAGGCTGTTGGCTTCTACGTGACGGCCATCAAGGACGTGACCCCAATCCCGCACAATGGCTGCCGTCCGCGCAAGCGGCGTCGGGTCTGAGGCGAGGCTGCAGGAGAAACCGTAGTGCTCGAGCGCAACTGGCGTTCCCTGATCCGCCCGGAGAAGCTCGATATCGAGCCCGGGGTCGACCCTTCGCGTGTTGCGACGGTGGTCGCGGAGCCGCTCGAGCGCGGCTTCGGCATGACGCTGGGCAATGCCCTGCGTCGCGTGTTGCTGTCCTCGCTGCAGGGTGCGGCCGTCACCGCCATCCGCATCGACGGCGCGCTGCATGAGTTCAGCAGCCTGCAGGGCGTCCGCGAGGACGTCACGGACATCGTGCTCAACATCAAGCGCCTGGCCGTCCGGATGCAGGGTGAGGGCGCCAAGCGCCTTCAGCTCACCGCGTCCGGTCCCGGCGAGGTGACAGCGGGCCAGATCCAGGTTTCCGGCGACATCGAGATCGCCAACCCGGAGCTGGTCATCTGCACGCTCGACGACGGCGCCAAGCTGTCGATGGAGCTGACCGTCGATGTGGGCAAGGGCTATGTGCCTGCCTCCGAGAACCGTCCGGAAGACGCCCCGATCGGGCTGATCCCGGTGGATGCCATCTACTCGCCCGTTCGCCGCGTGGCGTACCAGGTGCAGCCGACCCGCGTGGGCCAGCGCACCGACTACGACAAGCTGGTGCTGACGGTGGAGACCGACGGCACGGTGGCGCCCGACGATGCCGTGGCTCTGGCGGCCCGCATCCTGCAGGACCAGCTGCAGCTCTTCATCAACTTCGATGAGCCGCGCGCGCGCGTCGTGGAAGAGGTGCAGGACGACCTGCCCTTCAACCGCAACCTGCTGCGCAAGGTGGACGAGCTGGAATTGTCGGTCCGCAGCGCGAACTGCCTGAAGAACGACAACATCGTCTACATCGGCGACCTGGTTCAGAAGACGGAGCAGGAGATGCTCCGCACTCCGAACTTCGGACGCAAGTCGTTGAATGAGATCAAGGAAGTTCTCGCCTCCATGGGCCTCTCGCTCGGCATGACCGTGCCGGGCTGGCCGCCGGAGAACATCGAGGACCTCGCGAAGAAGATCGAAGAGCCGTTCTGATTTTCGGCCACCTGAAGGAATAGACCCATGCGTCACGGGGTTGCCGGCCGGAAGCTCGGCGTCACCTCTACCCACCGTATTGCAATGCTGCGCAATATGGCGACCAGCCTGATCAAGCACGAGCAGATCACCACGACCCTGCCGAAGGCGAAGGAGCTGCGCCCGTACGTCGAGCGCATCATCACCCTCGGCAAGCGCGGCGATCTGCATGCCCGCCGCCAGGCCTATGCCCAGATCATGGACCCCAAGGTGGTGGATAAGCTCTTCACCACCATCGCGGAGCGCTACAAGGCGCGGCAGGGTGGCTACACCCGCGTGCTGAAGGCCGGCATCCGCTACGGCGATGCCGCCGACATGGCCGTGATCGAGCTGGTGGAGCGCGACGTGTCCGCCAAGGGCCAGGATTCCGGCCCGAAGCCGGAAGCGGCCGAGGAGCAGCAGGACGCGGCCTGAGCCGTTTCCGCTAACAGTGTTTGCAAAGGGCGGATGGGCCACCATCCGCCCTTTTTGCGTTCGCGGCCCCTTGTCGGGCACCGGCCAGCGCGGCTTGATAGCATTGCCGCAGTAAAGGCTCTGTCCCCATGACGCGCTCTTCATGACTGCCGCCCTGCTTGGATCGGCGGGCTTTGGCGAAACGCCTGAGCTTCCAGCCGATCTGCGTGGCCGCATTGCCTTTCTGGCTGCGCCCACCGACGTGGCCGAGAGCGCCCGGGTACGGTTCGCCGCGTTGTTCGGCGACGCGCCGCCGGAGACAGCGGCCGTGGTTGTGGCCCTGGGCGGGGATGGCTTCATGCTGGAGGTCCAGCATCGTTTTCTGGGCCGCAACCTGCCGGTCTACGGCATGAACTGCGGCAGCGTCGGCTTTCTGATGAACGCTTTCCACGAAGAGGATCTGCTGGCGCGCCTCGCGGTGACTCAGTCCGCGGTGCTGCATCCGCTCCGGATGCGCGCGCTGGGAGCCGATGGGGCACTGCGGGAAGCGCTGGCCATCAACGATGTGAATCTCCTGCGGGAAACCCGGCAGGCGGCCAAGATCCGCATCCTGGTGGATGGCAAGGAAAGGCTCCCGGAACTGATTTGCGACGGCATTCTGGTGTCCACGCCGGCGGGTAGCACGGCCTACAACCTGTCTGCGCACGGGCCCATCGTGCCGTTAAGCGCGAACCTGCTGCCTATGACCCCGATCTCGGCCTTTCGTCCACGGCGTTGGCGCGGGGCGCTGCTGCCATCCGAAGCCCTTGTCACCTTCCAGATCCTGGAACCTGGCAAGCGACCTGTGGCGGCTGTGGCGGATTACGTGGAAGTAAGGGATGTGCGCTCTGTGGAGGTGCGCGAGGATCGGAACGTGCGGCTGACCCTGCTGTTCGACCCAGATCATGGCTTATCCGAGCGCATCATTGCCGAGCAGTTTACCGTCTAAGGCGATCAACATGACGAGCCAGTCATGTTTCCACGGCAACCAGTGCGATGTCGTAAAAAAGCCATAACCTAGCGAGGGGGGCTGCCATCTGTTATTGTGGGGTCTGCTGAGGACTCGCATACCGGGGGCAGGGATGATGAAGATCGTGACCAAGGCGGCCGTTCTGGCCGCCGTTTCGGCGTTGAGCATCGCCGCAGCAAAACCTGCCGAAGCCCAAAGTCAAAACCTGACCATGGCGGTGGGGGCGCAGGTCACCTCGCTCGATCCGCACTATCACGCGCTGTCGCCGAATTACGCCGTGGCAACCATGCTGTTCAGCAGCCTGACGGCCTTCGACTCCGAGGCGCGGCTGGAGGCGGATCTGGCCGTCTCCTGGAAGGCCATTGAACCCAAGGTCTGGGAATTCAAGCTGCGCGAAGGTGTGAAGTTCCACAACGGCAATGATTTCACCGCCGAGGACGTGGCCTTCACCATCGAACGCGTTCCTACCGTGCCGAATAGCCCGTCCTCCTACGCGATCTATACTCGTGCCATTGAGCGGGTGGAGGTGGTGGACCCGCTGACGGTGCGCTTTCATACCCGCACTCCCTATCCCGTTCTGCCGAACGACCTGGCGCAGATCGCCATCCTCGACAAGCAGACCCATGAGGGCGCTTCCACCGAAGATTTCAACTCGGGCAAGGTCGCGATCGGCACGGGCCCCTTCAAGTACGTCAACTTCCGGTCGGGTGACCGCCTGAGCCTCGCGCGCAACGACAGCTATTTTGGCGAGAAGCCCGCCTGGGCCACCGTCGACTATCGCATCGTGGTGAATGATTCCGGCCGCACCGCCGGTCTGCTGGCGGGCGATGTCGACTTCATCGACCAGGTGCCGACCAGCGACATCGCGACCCTGCGCCGCGACAAGCGCGCGAAGATGGCCGAAAAGGACGGGCTGAGGGTCATCTACCTGGCGCTCGACCACCTGCACCCCGAGGGGTCGCCACAGATCACCGGCAATGACGGCAAGCCGCTCAACAAGAACCCGCTGCTGGATGTGCGGGTGCGCCGCGCCCTGTCCATGGCCATCGACCGCCAGGCCATCGCGGCCCGTGTGATGGAAGGGGCGGCCAATCCCACGGCGCAGTTCCTGCCCGCCGGCGCCTTCGGCCACATTCCCGGCATGGAGGCGGCGAAGGCCGATCCGGATGCAGCGAAGAAGCTGCTGGCTGAGGCTGGCTACCCCGATGGCTTCCGCATCACGCTGAGCGGCCCCAATGACCGCTACATGAACGATGGCCGCATCGTGCAGGCAATCGGCCAGATGTGGACCCGCATCGGCATCCGCACCAATGTGGATGCCCAGCCCTGGACCACCTTCGTGTCCCGTGCCGGAAAGCAGGAGCTGTCCGCCTTCCTGGTGGGCTGGAGCATCTCCTCGGGCGAGGCGTCGAACCCGCTGCGGTCGCTTGTCGCGACCTACAACCGCGAGAAGGGCTACGGCTTCTCCAACCGCGGCCGCTACTCCAACCCGGAGATGGACGCGAAGATGGAAGCCGCCCTGGGCGAGCTGGACGACGCCAAGCGCGAGGTGCTGCTGCAGGAAGCCACCAAGATCGCCATGGACGATGTCGGCATCATTCCGCTGCACATCCAGAAGAACCTCTGGGCTATGCGTCCGAACTTGGCGCACGACTCCCGTGCCGACGAGCTGACCCGCGCGCAGGATGTGCGCCCGGCCGCGGCTCCATAACTCTCCTCCAGCGCAGTAAAGGCGGTGCTCTGACATGAGCGTCTACCTTCTCCGCCGGCTGTTGCAGTCGGTTCTTGTGATGCTGGCCATGTCGGTCATCGTCTTTGTCGGCGTCTTTGCCATCGGTGATCCGGTGGAGATCCTGATCTCCCCCGATGCCGACCAGATGGAGCGTGAGCGCGCGATCCGTGCGCTCGGCCTCGATCTGCCGCTGTGGCAGCAATACCTGTCCTTCCTGATGAACGCGCTGCGCGGCGACCTTGGCCGATCCTTCGTGTTCAACGAGCCGGCGCTGCAGCTGATCCTTCAGCGTATGCCGGCGACGCTGGAACTGGCCTTTGGCGCCATGTTCATCGCGCTGCTGATCGGCCTGCCGCTCGGCCTTTATGCCGGCCTCAAGCCCAACGCGACGGGCTCCAAGGTGATCATGGCGAGTTCCATTCTCGGCTTCTCGCTGCCGACCTTCTGGGTCGGGCTGATGCTGATCATGGTGTTCGCGGTGCAGCTGGGTTGGCTGCCCTCCACGGGCCGCGGCCCGACGGTTGAGGTGCTGGGCCTGCGCTGGTCCTTCCTGACCTGGGACGGGCTGCGCCATCTCGCCATGCCGGCGCTGAACCTCGCATTGTTCAAGATCAGCCTGGTGATCCGCCTCACCCGCGCCGGCGTGCGCGAGACGATGCTGATGGACTACGTGAAGTTCGCCCGCGCCAAGGGGCTGACCAACAACCGCGTCACCTTCGTGCACGTCTTCAAGAACATCCTGATTCCCGTGGTCACCGTGGTCGGGCTGGAACTCGGCTCCACCATCGCCTTCTCGGTGGTGACGGAAAGCGTCTTCGCCTGGCCGGGCATGGGCAAGCTGATCATCGACAGCATCAACGTGCTCGATCGCCCGGTGATCGTCGCCTACCTGATGATGATCGTGCTGATGTTCATCGTCATCAACCTCGTGGTCGACCTCGCCTATTCGGCGTTGGATCCCCGCGTGCGGCTGGAGAGCAAGTAAGATGAGCAGCACAGCCGCACCCGAGAGCCACACGCCGACCGCCGAGGCGGCCGCGGCCGCCAGCCCGCCCAAGGTGGAGACGCCCTGGCGCCGCTTCTTCTCCGAGTTCGCGGAAAGCCGTCTGGCGTTGATTGGCCTGATCGTCTTCACGATCATCGCGCTGATCGCCATCTTCGCGCCGTGGATTGCGCCGCAGAACCCGTACGACCTGGCCCAGCTCGACATTCTGGACGGGCGAATGGAGCCGGGCACCCGGAACGGGATGGACACCTTCACCTACTGGCTCGGCACGGATGACCAGGGGCGCGACATGCTCTCCGGCATCATGTACGGGCTGCGCATCTCGCTGACGGTGGGCGTGGGCTCGGCCATCATCGCCTGCGCCGTCGGCGCCTCGCTCGGCATGCTCGCGGCCTATGCGGGCGGCCGTACCGATAGCATCCTCATGCGCTTGGTGGACCTGCAGCTTTCCTTTCCGTCGATCCTCGCGGCGCTGATGATCCTGGCCTTCCTGGGCAAGGGCGTGATGAACGTCGTGCTGGCGCTGGTGATCGTCGAATGGGCCTATTATGCCCGCACTGTGCGCGGGACGGCGCTGGTGGAGCGGCGGCGCGAATATATCGAGGCGGCGCAGTGTCTGGCCCTGCCGACCTGGCGCGTCATCTTCCGCCACCTGCTGCCGAACTGCATGCCGCCGCTGATCGTGGTCGGCACCATGCAGATCGCCCGCGCCATCGCCCTGGAGGCGACCCTGTCGTTCCTCGGCCTCGGCGTGCCGATCACTGAGCCCTCTCTCGGCCTGCTGATCTCCAACGGCTACGAGTACATGCTCTCGGGCAAGTACTGGATCAGCTTCTATCCGGGCATTGCCCTGCTGGTGACCATTGTGTCCATCAACCTGATGGGTGACCAGTTGCGCGACGTGCTCAATCCGCGACTCAAGAAGTAAAGGACCGGGCATGGCTGTCACCCCTGCTGCCGCCGCCGCCCCGACCCTCGAGGTCCGCAACCTGCAAACCCACTTCTTCACCCGCGCGGGCGTGGTGAAGGCCGTTGACGACGTGTCCTTCACCATCGGGCGCGGCAAGGTGATGGGGCTGGTGGGCGAATCCGGCTCCGGCAAGACCGTCACCGGGTTCTCGATCCTTGGCCTAGTCGACCCGCCGGGCCGCATCGTGGGCGGCCAGATCCTGTTCCACGGGCAGGACCTGGCGAAGCTCAAGGAAGAGGAGATGCGGCAGCTTCGCGGCAACCGCATCGCCATGATCTTCCAGGACCCAATGATGACGCTGAACCCGGTCCTGCGCGTCGACACGCAGATGATCGAGACGGTGCTGGCGCATACCAAGGTCAGCAAGGAGGAGGCCCGCCAGCGCGCCCGCGACACGCTGGGCATGGTGGGCATTCCTTCCCCGGACGAACGGCTGAAGAGCTATCCGCACCAGTTCTCGGGCGGCATGCGGCAGCGCGTGGCGATCGCCATTGCCCTGCTGCACCGCCCCGAGCTGATCGTGGCCGACGAGCCGACCACAGCCCTCGACGTGACCATCCAGGCGCAGATCCTGGCCGAGGTGCAGAAGCTCTGTGCCCAGACCGGCACGGCGATGATCTGGGTGACGCACGACCTGACGGTGGTGGCCGGCCTCGCCGACGAGATCGCGGTGATGTATGCCGGCCGCGTGGTCGAGCATGGGCCGGTCGGCCCGACGCTGGACGCGCCGCTGCATCCCTACACCAACGGCCTGATCGGCTCCGTGCCGTCGCGCAACAAGCGGGGCGAGGCATTGCGGTCGATCCCGGGCATGACGCCCTCGCTGCTCAGCCTGCCGGCGGGCTGCGCCTTCCGGGCGCGCTGCCCGCGTGCGCAGGAGAAATGCCGGCAGGATCCGCCCTTCGGCCAGCTTCTGCCCGGCCGTGAGGCGCGCTGCTTCTTCCCGCACAACATGCCTGAGGGAGTGGCCGCGTGAGCACCCCGATCATCGAACTAAAGGGCGTCTCCAAGCGCTTCTCCAAGAAGCTCGATTTCGCCGGCAAGTTCGCCCAGAAGCTGGGCATGAACGTGAGGGACGAGATTGTCCACGCGGTGGACAATGTCGACCTGACCGTCCGCAAGGGCGAGGTGGTCGGGCTGGTCGGCGAGTCCGGCTGCGGCAAGTCCACGCTGGGCCGCATGGTGGCCGGCATCATGCCGGCTTCGGGCGGCGAGATCCTGTGGCACGGCAAGAACCTGACGGCACTGTCCGGGCGCGAGGCCAAGCAGGCCAAGCTGCAGACCCAGATGATCTTCCAGGACCCCTATGCCAGCCTCAACCCCCGCATGCGGGTGGCCGACATTGTGGGCGAGGCTCCGCTGGTGCACGGGCTGACCAAGCGCGGCGAATGGGACAGCTATGTCGATGGCCAGATGCGCCGCGCCGGGCTGGACCCCTCCTTCAAGCGCCGCTACCCGCACCAGTTCTCAGGCGGGCAGCGCCAGCGCATTGGCATCGCGCGGGCATTGGCCGTGCAGCCTGAATTCATCGTCTGCGACGAAGCCGTGGCGGCGCTGGACGTGTCGATCCAGGCGCAGATCCTGAACCTGTTCATGGATCTGCGGCGTGACCTCGACCTGACCTACCTGTTCATCAGCCACGATCTCGGGGTGGTCGAGCACCTCTCCGACCGCGTGGTCATCATGTATCTGGGCCGCGTGGTCGAGGAAGCGCCGGCCGAAGAGATCTTCGCCCGCGCCAACCATCCCTATACCCAGGCCCTGCTGTCCGAGGTGCCGCGGATCGAGGCGCGCAAGAAGAGCTTCGCCGGCATCAAGGGCGAAATCCCATCGCCCCTGAACCCGCCTCCGGGCTGCCATTTCCATCCGCGTTGCCCGCACGCGTTCGAGCGTTGCAGGATCGAGCGACCGGCGCTGAAGGAAGTGGCGCCCGGGCACAAATCGGCCTGCCACCTCAATGACAAGGCGGCCTGAACAAGGCAGGGCCGGGAAGGGAAAACCTTTCCGGCCTTTCTTTCTGGCTGGACGGACAAGAGATGAGCGTGACCATCCTGCATAACCCGGCCTGCGGCACGTCCCGCAGCACCCTTGCCCTGTTGCGGGAAAAGGGTATCGAGCCGGAGATCGTCGAGTACCTGAAGACTCCGCCCGGGCGGGACGAACTTCAGGCGCTGGTGGCGCGAATGGGACTGACGCTGCGGGATATCCTGCGGCGAAGGGGCACGCCGTTCGAGGAGCTGGGCCTTGATGACCCGGGGATAACGGAGGATGCCATCCTGGATGCCATCGCCCAGCATCCGATCCTGATCGAGCGGCCCATCGTGATCACGCCCAAAGGTGCGGCGATCTGCCGGCCGAAGGAGAAGGCGCTCGACCTTCTCTGATGGGGACACGGATGCGCGGCGCTACTCGTCCGTCGCTTCCGCCACCGGCAGGATGGCGGTTTCCTTGGCCGAGGTAATGGCCAGGATCGTCTCGGTGCGCTCAACCCCTTCCAGCCCCCGAACCTGATCGGCCACGAAGCGCTCCAGCGCGAAAAGGTCCGGCAGACGCAGCTTCAGCAGAAAGGTCCATGCACCGGTGACGTGGTGGCACTCCAGCACATGCTCGCTGGCACGCATGGCGAGACGGAAGGCGTTCTCGTCGCGGCCAGGCCGCAGCGACACAAAGACGAAGGCCAGGGTAGCGCAGCCGATGGCTGCGGGGTCGAGGTCGGCGCGCCAGCCGCGAATGGTGCCCCGCTCCTCCAGGCGCTTGACGCGCTCGGCCGTGGCCGAGACGGAGAGCCCCGCCACCTTCGCAAGTTCGGCGAGGCCGGCGGCTCCGTCATCCTGAAGGGCGACGAGAATGTTCCTGTCGATGGCATCCATGGCGCAACTTTATCCGGCGCGCCGACAAAGCGGAACGAGGATTCGGCGCATCATGGCCGGGGCAGCCCTTCCGGGCAGGTTGGGGCGCCCCGGCCCGTCCGTCAGATATAGTGCTCGGCCAGGGGCGCGAAGCCGTTGAAGCCCTGACTGGCATAGGTGGTCACATAGGCACCCGTGGAAAGCAGCTCGACACGGTCACCGCAATCCAGCGCCATGGGCAGGCGATAGTTGGACTTCTCGTACAGCGTGTCGGTGCTGTCGCAGGTCGGGCCGGCAATGGTCACCGGGCCTTCGGCGCCGCCATCATGCGGGGTGCGGAAGCGGTACTTGATGGCCTCGCCCTCTGTCTCCGCCAGCCCGCCGAAGCGGCCGATGTCCAGATAGACCCAGCGCACCGGATCATCTTCTTCCTTGCGGGACACCAGCACCACCTCGGTGGACACCACGCCGGCATCGCCCACCAGGAAGCGGCCCGGCTCGATCAGGATCTCCGGCAGGGCGTTGCCGAAATGCTCCACCATGGCACCCATGATGGCGGCGCCGAAATCGTCGATCTCTGGCACCTCGGCGCGGTAGCGCACCGGGTAGCCGCCGCCCAGATTCGCCATGCGCAACTTGATGCCGGCTTCCTTCAGCGAGGAGAACAGCATGGCCACACGGGCGATCGCCATCTCATAGGCGTCGGTGCGGGTCTGCTGGCTGCCCACATGGAAGGAGATGCCATAGGGGTCGAGGCCCAGCTCGGCTGCCTTCACCATCAGCCCGTGCGCCATCTGGACCTCGCAGCCGAATTTCTTCGACAGCGGCCACTCGGCGCCCAGATTGCCGACCAGGATGCGGCAATACACCTTGGCACCCGGAGCGGAGCGCGCCAGCTTCATCAGCTCGGCCTCCGAGTCGAAGGCGTACATGCGAACGCCAGCGGCGTACGCCTCGCGGATGGCGCTCTCCTTCTTCACCGTATTGCCGAAGGAAATGGCATCCGGCGCGGCGCCCTGCGCCAGGCACATGCGCACTTCCTCGATCGAGGCAGCGTCGAAGCAGGAGCCCATGTCGACCAGCCGGCTCAGGATCGGCGCGGCAGGGTTGGCCTTCACCGCGTAATACACGCGGGCCAGCGGCATGGCGGCCTTCAGCCGGCCATAGTTCTCCGCGACCCGATCCACGTCGACGACGAGGCAGGGAGTTGCCGGGGCGACATCGCGCAGGAAGCGCAGGACCTTTTCGGTCATCGCACAACCCTCCAATCCAGAGCGGGAAACCGGCCCAGGCAGGGCGCGGCCCCAAGTTGACGAAACGGTCGAACGAACCAGCGACCAAAGAGGGGCCGGATGGGGGCTTGTGCCCTTCGCCGGGGTTGCCAGAACGCTTGACGTCGTTGCGTAAACCTTTGGCCGATCAGGGTCGGCCGGGGGCCAGAGGCACGTGCGTACTGCGTCTGCGGGGGCATATAGAGATGCAATCCCGAAGTGAAAAGGAGATTTTCTGCACAGGCCGGGATTTTTCCGCATAGCTGTTGTGCACAGCGGAAAACCCCCGAAGAGATCTGTTAATGACGGGTTAGCTTTCGTGTCGATGCAAGTTTTCGGACGAATCCATCCGCTCCGATGCCAGGGGGCGGATGGCCGCGTAGATCGCCAGAAATCCGGCCGCTGCCTGCCGCGCCAGCGCACTGACGGCCTCCGGATTCGCCTGCGGTTCCAACCCCAGGGTGGCGCGCAGAAACAGATCGCCCCGTAGCAGCGACAGAAACTGCTCCGCCGCCAGATCCGGATCGGTTCCAGGGCGCAGCCGTCCACGCAACACTTCTTCCGCCAGCCATCCCGCCACCCAGGCCCGCACGGCCAAAGGCCCAGCCTCGTAGAAGGCGCGGGCCAGCTCGGGAATGCGGCCACATTCGGCGATGACCATGCGGTGCAACGCGCGCACCTGCGGTTGCAGGAGGAAGTTCAGCCAGTGTTCTCCAAACTCCACCAGGGCGCGATCGAGGGGCAGGTCATGGCTGGAGAAGGAAGGCGGCGCCGCGGCCTGCATGCGCCGGCAATTGCCGCGGATGATCTCGGCGAACAACGCATCCTTGCCACTGAAATACGCGTAGAGGGTGGCCTTTGACACGCCGGCAGTGCGAGCCACCGCATCCATGGAGACGGCACCGAAGCCCTCCGCCATGAACAGCGCGGCCGCTCCCTCCAGAATGGCGCGGCGCTTGGGGGATACGCCAGGAAGATCGTCGTCACTCATGACAAATCAGTAAGCCTACCGCGGTGAAGGAGCAATGGAAAACTGAACGGTTCAGTTCAGTCTTGACATCTGACGCGCGGAGGAGCAACTCGGCTGCATCTGCTGAACTGAACAGTTCAGTATCAGGAATGCTCCCATGAACGCTCCCGTTTCTCCTTCTGCCGCGGCCGAAGCTGCGCGCCAAAGCCCGCCGTCCCCTGAGCCGAAAACAGGCACCCTGCGCCGCTGGCTGCTCCGCCTCATGTTGCCGCTGGTGCTGGCGGGCTTGTTGTTGGGGGGCAACTGGTACTGGAACACCGGACGCTTCCTGGCGGAAACCGACGATGCCTATGTGCAGGGCGACATCGTGGTGCTCACGCCCCGCATCGAAGCCGACGTCGTTGAGATCGCCGTGGGCGACAACCAGCCGGTGACACGCGGCCAGGTGCTGCTGCGGCTGGACGACCGCGACGCGCGGCTGCAGCTGGCGCAGTCCCGCGCCGCCCTGGCCGAGGCGGATGCGGTGGTGCTGACCGCGCGCCAGACGCTGGAGCAGCAGAGGGCGCAGATCGGCGCGGCCGATGCGCAGTTGGAGCAGGCCAGGGCCGAGCAGGTCCGCGCCGCGGCCGATGCCCGGCGCACCCAGTCCCTGGTTGGCGGTGGCTGGTCTTCCCGCCAGTCCAACGATCAGGCCATCGCAGATCAGCGCAAGAGCGAGGCCGCCGTGGCTGCCGCCGAGGCAGAGCTGGCCGTCCGCCGCCAGGCTATTCCGGTGCAGGAGGCGCAGCTTGCCCAGGCCGCGGCGAAGCGCGACCATGCCGCTGCCGCCGCCGACCTGGCCGCCATCGCCCTGAGCTATGCCGAGATCCGCGCGCCCTTCGACGGCATCGCCGGCAACCGCGCGGCCCAGCTCGGGCAGCGGGTGCGTCCGGGTCAGCAGCTGATCGCCGTGGCACCACGGCCGGAGGCGCTGTTCGTCACCGCGAACTTCAAGGAAACGCAGCTGGTTCGTATAAAGCCGGGCCAACCGGTGGAGATCTCGGTGGATGCCATTCCGGGCCACGCGCTGCACGCCCGCGTGGACAGTTTCGCCCCCGCCACAGGCAGCGAGTTCAGCCTGCTGCCGCCCGAGAACGCCACCGGGAACTTCACCAAGATCGTGCAGCGCGTGCCGGTCAAGCTGATGCTGGAGCCGGGCCAGCCGCAGGAGGCTGTGGCCCGGCTGCGGCCCGGCCTTTCGGTGGTGGCCGAGGTCGATACGCGCGACGATCCGGGCGCGCCGCGCGGCATCTTCGCTGCCGCCGCCGCCACGCTGGGCCTGCGATAGGGAACCGCGCCGTGAGCGCCACAACCGCATCGCCGGGCGCCGGGACTGGGGAGCCGGTGCTGACCCTGAAGTCGCGCATCGGCTTCATGGCCATGGTGTTCGGCATGTTCATGGCGATCCTGGACATCCAGATCGTCTCGGCCTCGATCTCCGAGATCCAGGCGGGCCTTGCCGCCAGCCCCGACGAGGCGAGCTGGGTGCAGACCTCCTACCTGATCGCGGAGATCGTCATGATCCCGCTCTCGGGCTTCCTGTCGCGGCTGCTTTCCACGCGGGTGCTGTTCACCGCCTCGGCCACAGGCTTCACCGTGTTCTCGCTGCTCTGCGCCCTGGCCTCGAACCTGGGCGCCATGGTGGTGTTCCGGGCCGCCCAGGGCTTCATCGGCGGCGCCATGATCCCGACGGTGTTCGCCGCGTCCTTCATGCTGTTCCCGGGAAAGAAGCGCGCCTCGGCCATGGTGATCATCGGGCTGACGGCGACGCTGGCGCCGACCCTGGGCCCGACGCTCGGCGGCTGGCTGACCCAGGCCCTGTCCTGGCACTGGCTGTTCCTGATCAACGTGCCGGTGGGCATCGTCATCGCCCTGGTGGTGTGGAACACGGTGGACATCGACAAGCCGGACCACGGGCTGCTGAAGCATTTCGACTGGTGGGGGCTGCTGGCCATGGCCTGCTTCCTCGGCAGTCTGGAATACGTGATGGAGGAGGGGCCGCGCTGGGACTGGCTGGATGACGAGGCGGTGCGCTGGTTCAGCGCCCTGTGCGTCGTGGCCGGCATCGCCTTCTTCTGGCGGGCGCTGACCCGGCCGGAGCCGATCGTGGACCTGCGCGCCTTCCGCGACCGCAACTTCGCCATCGGCTGCCTGTTCGCCTTTATCCTCGGCATCGGGCTGTACGGCTCGGTCTACCTGATTCCGCTCTTCCTGGGGCGGGTGCGCGACTACAACTCGCTGCAGATCGGCGAGGTGATGTTTATCACCGGCCTGTGCATGTTCTTCACCGCCCCGCTGGTGGGGCGGCTGCTGAACAAGGTGGATGTGCGCATCCTGATCTCGGTGGGGCTGCTGCTGTTCTTCTGGGCGATGTGGGACACGGCGACGCTCACCGTGGACAGCGCCTTCCCGCAGATGGCCTTCGGCCTCGGCCTGCGCGGCGTCGCCATGATGCTGTGCATGGCGCCGATCAACCAGGTGGCGCTGGGCACGGTGCCTCCGGCGCAGCTCAAGGGGGCGGCGGGGTTGTTCAACCTGATGCGCAACCTGGGCGGCGCGGTGGGGCTGGCAGGCATCAACACCCTGGTCCAGGACCGCTCCTATGCCCACCGGCTGCACCTGGCCGAGCAGCTGAATTGGGCTCGCCCGGGGGTGAGCGATCACCTGGCCAGGATGACGGGCGTCCTGGAAGGCCGGCTCGGCGGAGCGTCGGAAATGGCGGCGCTCGGCCGCATCAAGGGCATGGTGACGCAGCAGGCGCTGGTGCTGGCCTATAACGACGTGCTGGTGGTGATGGGGCTGCTCTTCCTGGCTTGCCTGCCGTTGGTGCTGCTGCTGCGACGTCCACGGCCGGGCGGGGGTGGGGCGGAGGCGCACTGAGCCTCCGCCCGAGCCTCCCACCCCTGCCGGGCCTCAGTTCATGGTCATGCAGCGGCTGCGGCTGTCCTCGCGCCGCGTGATCACCTGGCAGGTGATCCACTTGTTCTCCTTGCGCAGCACATAAGCGATGCCGCCGAGGTTGCCGGCCATGCCGGTGACTTCCCAGCCCTCATTCAGCAAGGCTTCCAGGGATTGCTCGATCTCCTGGAAATGCGTCACCTGCCCGGGCGGCGGCGACTGCGCCAGCGCCGCGGGGCCCGAAGCGGCCAGAAGCAGCAGTGCGAGTGCGGCGTGCCTCACCGGATCAGCCCCGAAAGCGGGCTGGACGGGTCGGCGGCGTAGTTGCGGGGCATCCGCCCGGCAAGGTGTGCGTGCCGCCCGGCCTCCACCGCCGCCTTCATGGCGCGGGCCATTCGCACCGGTTCGCGCGCATGGGCGATGGCCGAATTCAGCAGCACGGCATCGCAGCCCAGCTCCATGGCGGCCGCGGCCTCGCTGGCTGTGCCGATGCCGGCATCCACCAGCACCGGAACCTTGGCCTCGCGGATGATGGAATGCAGCATGAACGGGTTGGACAGGCCAAGGCCGGAGCCGATCGGCGCGCCCAGCGGCATCACCGCAACGCAGCCCATCTCCTCCAGCCGCTTCGCCGCCAGCGGATCGTCGGCGCAATAGACCATGACCTGGAAGCCATCCTTGATCAGGGCCTCGGCCGCCTCGAAGGTCGCCGGCATGTCTGGATAGAGGAAGGGCGGTGGGCCCAACACCTCCAGCTTCACCAGGTTCCAGCCACCGGCCTCTCGCGCCAGCCGCAGGGTACGCACGGCATCCTGCGCCGTGTGGCAGCCGGCGGTATTGGGCAGGTAGGTGTAACGCTGGGGGCTGACGAAATCCTGCAACATCGGTGCATTGCGGTCAGACAGGTTCACGCGACGCACCGCAACCGTGACCATCTCCGCTCCGCTGGCCTTGATGGCGGCCGCCGTTTCCTCCAGCGACTTGTAGCGGCCGGTGCCGACAATCAGCCGCGAATGGAACCGGTGCCCGGCGACCTCCCAGAAATCCTCGTGGAGTTCGTGTGACACGCGATCAGCCGCCGCCGATGAAATGAACGATTTCAAGCTGGTCGCCCTGAGCCAAGGCCGTGGCGTCGTAGGCCGAGCGCGGCACGATCTCCAGGTTGCGCTCCACCGCCACCTTGCGGGTGTCGAGGCTGAGATTGGCCAGCAGCTGGGCTACCGTGACCGCCGGCTGGATCACCCGGGTTTCCCCGTTGACCGTGATTTCGATGCTGTCCGCCATGGCGCGGAATGTGGCCCCCCTGACAGAAATGCGAAAGGGGGAGGGTTGTCATTCGCGGCGGCAGGAAACGTCCTTGCCTTGTTCCGGCGCGCGAATCGCCTGTTATCAGGGGATAAGGGAACGGCCTGCGGACGTTCCGCCGGCCTCCGCATCGGTGAGCCGGGTTGTGGGGGGGGCCGACTCGGGCGCAGCCGCGTCATTGGCGTTCGACGGCATGTCCGAGCGTGCGGATGGATGGCCCTCCTGGCTGGAGGTGGGTCCTGCCGCGGGCGGCGGCGCGGCAGCGCCCGGCAGCGAGTCCACCGGAAGGCCTGGGGGCAGAAGGCCGGGCAAGGCATGCGGTACCGCCTGCGGGATCGACGCCGGCAGCGGCTCCGGGGCTGGGGCGATGGGGCGCGCCACCTCATCCGGGCCTGGAGCCGCGTGCGGCACGGTGACGGTTCCCGTGCCGGGCGCAGGCACCGGGGCGGGGGCAGGCTCGGCCAGGTTCGGCACGGTGTAGTCGGCGACGATGCGGGCCTGGGTGCCGGCGATCACCAGGACCTTCTGGCCAATGGCCAGTGGCGTTTCGTCCCGCTGGGTGACGGAAACCAAATCTCCATTGGGTTTGCGCACGATGTACTCGTAGCCCTGCGTAGAGCCCACGCCTTTCTCCGCCGCGGTGCCGAGCAGCCCGCCCACCAGCCCGCCGCCAATGCCGGCAAAGGCCGAGGTGATATCGCCACCGCCGACCCGCGTGCCGGCCACGCTGCCCGCCGCGGCGCCGGCCACCCCGCCGGCCGAGCCGTCGGCCAGGATCTCGACCTGCCGGCGCCCCACCACGATGCCGGCCTCCACCTTGTTCGCCTGCTGAACGGCGCGGCCGGAATAGGCATCGGGCGAATAGCTCGGGCTGCAGGCGGCAAGCGCGGCTAGGGACAGGGCCAGCAGCAGGGAGAGCGGGGCGGGCCGGGCAAGGGCGGTCATCGGGGCCTCCATTGTCGGACGCAGGGTCCGGGCTGGAAGCCTGCGCTGCGGCGCAACCTAGGGAGGCAGGGCGGCGGTGTCACCCTGTGGTTGCCCCCACAGCGTCGAACCATTGCCTGGAGGCGCGGAGGGTGCCTGATGCTCGTCGTCGCCGGTCGGCTTCGCCGCCAAGCCTGCGCATCTGGATACGGCGCTGGGGCCCGGCGCATCGGTGGCGCAAGGTGGTTCGCGCGCCTTCGCAGGTGGCGGGGCGGCTTGCGGTGGCGAAACCCCCCGTGCTACCGCCGCCGTCCGGATGGACGGAAACCGCCGTTGTCCCGGCAGGACGGAAACGCAACCTTGAACCCGCCGCTGATCTTCGTTTTGAACGGTCCCAACCTGAACCTGCTCGGCACCCGCCAGCCGGAGATCTACGGGGCGGAAACGCTGGACGACATCGAGGCGCTTTGCGCCGAGACGGCGGATGCCCTCGACCTCGCCATCGATTTCCGGCAAAGCAATGTCGAGGGCGAGCTGATCTCCTGGGTGCAGGAGGCGCGCAGCCTGGCGGCGGGCATCATCATCAACCCGGCAGGCTACTCGCATACCTCCGTCGCGCTGATGGACTCGCTGCTGGCCTCCGATCTGCCGGTTGTCGAGGTGCATCTGAGCAACATCCACCGCCGGGAATCCTTCCGGCACCTGTCCTACGTCTCCAAGGCGGCGCAGGGCGTGATCTGCGGGCTCGGCCCGCATGGCTACGCCCTGGCGCTGCGCGGCATCGCGGGCATCCTGGCCCAGGCCGAGCAGGATTGAAGGACCAACAAGGTACTGGCATGAGCGGCATTTCCTTCGGCCCGGACGCGATCCGGGCGCTGGCGCAGATCCTGCGCGAAACCGACCTCACCGAGATCGAGCTGGCCGATGGCGAGCAGCGCGTTCGCGTGACCCGCAGCCCGCCTGCCATCGCGCCGGTTGCCTATGCCGCCGCGCCTTCTGCCGCCCCGACCGCGGCACCGGCGCCGGCCATGGCCGCGGCCGTGCCTGCCCCCTCCGCCGAGGTGGATGCCTCAACCCCGGGTGCCGTGACCTCGCCCATGGTGGGAATCGCCTATCTGGCGCCCGAGCCGGGTGCCGCGGCCTTCGTGACGGTTGGCGCCAAGGTGGCCGCGGGGCAGACCCTGCTGCTGATCGAGGCGATGAAGACCTTCAACCAGATCAAGGCGCCGAAGGCCGGCACGGTCACGCGCATCCTGATCGAGAGTGGCGCGCCGGTCGAGTATGGCGAGCCGCTGATGGTGGTCGAGTAAGCACCCATGTTCAGGAAGGTGCTGATCGCCAACCGGGGCGAGATCGCGTTGCGCGTTCACCGGGCCTGCCAGGAAATGGGCATCCGCACCGTGGCCGTGCACTCCACCGCCGATGCCACGGCCATGCATGTCCGCCTCGCGGATGAAAGTGTCTGTATCGGCCCGCCTGCCGCGCGCGACAGCTACCTGAACGTCGCGGCCATCCTGTCGGCCGCCTCCATCACCGGCGCCGAGGCGATCCATCCCGGCTACGGCTTCCTGTCGGAGAACGCCTCCTTCGCGGAGATGGTGGAGGCCCATGGCTTCACCTTCATCGGCCCCACGGCGGAGCATATCCGCATGATGGGCGACAAGATCGCCGCCAAGCAGGCCATGGCCTCGCTGAACGTGCCGCTGGTGGCCGGCAGCGATGGCGAGCTGGCCAGTCTGGAGGAAGCGCGCGAGGTCGCCGAGCGGATCAAGTATCCCGTGCTGATCAAGGCCGCCGCCGGCGGTGGCGGGCGCGGCATGAAGGTGGCGCACAGCGCCGATGAGCTGGAGGAGGCCTGGCGCGTCGCCCGCACCGAGGCCAAGGCCGCCTTCGGCAACGACGCCGTGTACATGGAGAAGTACCTGGACCGGCCGCGGCATATCGAGCTGCAGGTGATGGCCGATACCCATGGCAACGTGGTGCATTTCGGCGAGCGCGATTGCTCCCTGCAGCGCCGCCACCAGAAGCTTGTGGAGGAAGCCGGCTCCCCCGTGCTGACCGCCGCCGAGCGTGATGCGCTGGGCCGGCAGGTGACGGAAGGGCTGTCCAAGCTCGGCTACCGCAACGCCGGCACGCTGGAGTTCCTGTGGCAGGACGGCCAGTTCGCCTTTATCGAGATGAACACCCGCCTGCAGGTCGAGCACCCGGTCACCGAGATGGTCTGCGGCATCGACCTGGTGAAGGAGCAGCTCCGCGTCGCGGCGGGCGAGAAGCTCGGCTACGCGCAGGAGGACATCGCCTTCAGCGGCCACGCCATTGAGTGCCGCATCACGGCCGAGGATCCGGAAAGCTTCGCGCCTTCCCCGGGACGGGTGAACACCTACCACGCGCCGGGCGGGCTCGGCGTCCGCGTCGATAGCGCGCTGTATTCCGGCTATTCCGTGCCGCCGCATTACGACAGCCTGGTGGCCAAGCTTGTGGTGCACGGCAAGACACGGGCGGAGGCCATTGCCCGTATGCGCCGCGCTCTGGAGGAGATGGTGGTGGACGGCATCCGCACCACCTTGCCCCTCCACCAGCGCATCATGGCGGACCCGGAATTCCAGTCGGGCGACTACACCATCCACTGGCTGGAGCGTTTCGTCGGCCTGCGTGGCTGAGGCTGGCTTGCCAGGCCGGTGAGGGGGCGGGGCAACCGTGCCACGGCCACCCTCATTAAACGGCTGTGCCGCCTGGCCGGGCGGCACACGCCGCGCCGGGCGCCAGGGTCACGGTGCCGCTTTTTTTCAGCGGAGATCCGATGACAGGCATGACCGCCCATGATCCCGAGGCGCAGGTGATGCAAGGCGAAGCGCCGGCCCGGGACGGCGCCTGGTTTCCCCGTCGATTGTCTGTGCTGAAGCCGTGGCTGCTGGCGGGGGTGGGGCTTGCCATGGCCCTGCTGGCGATCGGCGCGCTTCAGACCCTTTCGCAAGAGCTGAACTACGCCGCCGTCACGGCCGCCTTCCGTGAGCGGCCGCTTGGCGTGATCCTGGCCGCCATTGCCGCGACCGTGGTCAGCTTCGGGGCCATGGCAGGGTATGACCTATCCGCCCTGCGACATATCGCGCGCGGGGCGGTGCCGCCGCGCATCGGCGTGCTGGCGGCCTTCTGCGGCTTCGCCCTCAGCAATTCGGTGGGGGTGGGCGCCTTCACCGGCGGCGCCGTGCGCTGGCGCATCTATTCCGCCGCGGGGCTGGACCCGACTCGGTTGACCCGCGTGCTGGTGTTCGTCACCGGCAGCTTCGTGATCGGCCTCTATGCCGTGGCCGCGCTAGGGCTGCTCTACGCCGCCGAGCCCATGGCGGGCTGGTTCGGCCTGCCCGCCTCGGCCCTGCGGCTGCTGGCCCTGAGCCTGCTCGGGCTGCTGGCTGGCTTCGCGGTACTGGGGCGGCTTCGGCGAGGAGTGCGCCTCGGCCGCTTTGCCCTGCGGGTGCCTCCGGCGCGGCTGATCCTGTGGCAGGGGCTGGTGTCGCTGGTGGATATCGGCGCCGCCGCCACGGTGCTGTGGCTGCTGCTGCCACCCGGCGCGGTGGGCTTGCCGGATTTCATGGCCCTCTACGCGGTGGCGATCGCCATCGGCGCCGCCAGCCACCTGCCCGGCGGGATCGGCGTGTTCGAGGCCGTGGTGCTGACCGCGTTCCGCCACACGGAGGTGCCGCTGGACGAGGTGGCCGCGGCCCTGCTGCTCTACCGCGCCATCTACTTCGCCCTGCCTTTCGGCCTGGCCGTGCTGTTGCTGGCAGGGTTCGAGGTCAGCCGGCGGGCGCATCTGCTGCGGGGCGGCACCAGGGCGGTGCGGGCGGCGACGCGGCTGATGCCGCGTTTCCTGGGTGCGGCCTCCTTTGCAGCGGGGGCGGCCCTCCTGCTGGGAGGCGTCACGCCGCCGATCACCGGCGACACGCCAGGCCTGCTGGCACCGGCTTTGCCTACCACCGTGTTCGAGCTGTCGCACCTGCTGGCCAGCGTGGGTGGGCTGGCGCTGATCTTCGTTGCGCACGGGCTGGTGCACCGGCTGGATGGTGCCTGGTGGCTGGCGCTGGTGCTGACGGGCGTTGGCCTGGCCCTGTCCATCGCCCGGGGCGGCGGCGCCCTGGAATTGCCGTTGCTGCTGGTGCTGGGCATTGCGCTGCTGGTGTCGCATTCCCGGTTCGACCGCAGGGCACGGATGCTGACGCCGAGTCTGACACCGGGCTGGTGGCTGGCGGTGGCGGGCGTGGTGGCGGCCGCGGCGTGGCTGCTGTTCTTCGCCCATCGCGACGTGGAGTATTCCCGGCAACTCTGGTGGCAGTTCGAGCTGGACGCATCCGCCCCGCGCGGCATGCGGGCGACACTGGGTGCCGTGCTGGCGTTGTTCGCCGCCGGGCTCTGGACCCTGTTGCGCCCGGCCCGCAGCAAGAGCCATCCGCCAACGCCGGCCGAGCTGCAGCGGGCGGTTGCCATCGTCGAGGCGCAGGAGCGGGCGGACGCCAACATGGTGCGCATGGGCGATAAGGCCCTGCTGTTCACCGAGGCTGGCGACGGCTTCCTCATGTACGGCCGGCGTGGCCGCTCCTGGATTGCGCTGTTCGATCCGGTCGGACCGAAGCCGGCTCAGCTCGATCTGGTTTGGCGCTTCGTGGAACTGGCCGACGCGCAGGGCGGGCGTGCCGCCTTCTACCAGGTGCGGCCGGAAACCCTGCCGCTCTACATCGATGCCGGAATGCGGCCGCTGAAGCTGGGCGAGGCAGCGCGGGTGCCGCTGGCCAGCTTCGAACTGAAGGGCAAGTCGCGCCAGCCGCTGCGCTCCGCCCTCAACCGGGCGGAACGGGAAGGGCTGCGCTTCGAGGTGGTATCTCCGCCGGAAGTCGAACCGTTGCTGCCGGAACTGGAAGCCGTGTCGCGCGAATGGCTGGACCAGCACAAGGCAAGGGAAAAGGCCTTTTCCCTTGGCGCCTTCGAGCCGGGCTATGTGGCTTCGCAGCCGGTGGGAGTGGTGCGCGGGCCGGAAGGCGGCATCATCGCCTTTGCCACGTTGCTGGAAGCGCCGGGGCACCGCCATGACATGTCCATCGACCTGATGCGCCACCGTGCGGAGGTGCCGCCCGGCACCATGGACTTCCTGTTCCTGCGCCTGATCCTGAGGGCCAAGGAGCAGGGCTATGCCTTCTTCGACCTGGGAATGGCACCGTTGTCCGGCCTCGCGGCGCACCGCCTGGCACCGGTCTGGTACAGGTTGGGTGGGCTGGTGTTCCGCCGGGGTGAGCGTTTCTACAATTTCCGCGGCCTCCGCGCCTTCAAGGAGAAGTTCGAGCCGGTCTGGGAGCCACGCTATCTTTGCACGCCGGGCGGGCTGGACCCCTGGGTGGTGCTAGCCGATGTGGCGGCGCTGCAATCCGGCGGGCTGCGAGGGGTGATCGGCAAATGAATCGGCGGCTCCTGTTCGGCACGCTGGCGGCGGCTCTGCCTTTGGCGCGGCCGGCCCTGGCGCAACGCGACACCTCGAAATGGCTGATCGAGATGGTGCCGAAGGCGCGCCGCGGTGACGTGTTTGCCATTATCCTGTCCGGCGATGGCGGCTGGCGCGACCTCGACAGGCAGGTAGGACGGTATCTGCGCGATGCCGGGGTGCCGGTGCTGGGCTTCGACTGCCTGAACTGGTTCTGGACCCGCCGCTCACCGCAGGAAGTGGCGGAGGAGCTGGACCGGGTGGTCGCGCTCTACGCCGCCAAGTGGCAGGCGCCGCGCGTGGCGCTGGTGGGTTACTCCTTTGGCGCCGACGTGCTGCCTTTCGCCTGGAATCGCATGACGGAGGCGAACAAGGCGCGCGTCATGCTGATTGCCCTGCTGGCCTTTGCCAAGGACGCCGCCTTCGAGATCAAGATCGGCGATTTCATCGGCCTGTCCCGTCCCAGCGCTCTGCCCACGGCACCCGAGATCCCGGGCCTGCCGCCCGCCCTCGTGCAATGCACCTATGGGTCCGAGGAAGAGGCGGATACCGCCTGCCTGGCCTTTCGCGGCACGGAGGCGCAGATCGTCCGCACGGGAGGCGGACATCATTTCGACGAGAACTACCGAGCCCTGGCGGATCGCCTCCTGGCGCGAATCCTGCCTGCGGGTTGAACATCCCGCGCGCATCCCTGGCGTGGCCGCGACCGTGACGCCATGATGCAGGCACCATGTCACGCCGAGCGGTGATGATCACGCCAGAGCTGCTGCTGCGGGCTTATCGCGCGGGACTTTTCCCCATGGCGGAATCGCGCGAGGCCGGCCGGCTCTACTGGCTTGACCCCGAGCGGCGTGGCGTTATCCCGCTGGAAGGCTTCCACCTGCCCCGGCGGCTGCGGCGCACGGTGCTGTCGGGGCGCTTCACCGTGACGGCTGATACGGATTTCGCGGCGGTGATCGCCGGCTGTGCCGAGCCCGCGCCAGGGCGGGAGGATAGCTGGATCAACCCGGAGATCGAGTGGCTCTTCACCGCCCTGCACCGCATGGGCCACGCCCATTCCATAGAGGTCCGCGAAGGCGATGCGCTGCTGGGCGGGCTGTATGGGGTGGCGCTGGGCGCGGCGTTTTTCGGCGAAAGCATGTTCAGCCGTGCGCGCGACGTGTCCAAAGTGGCGCTGGTGCACCTGGTGGCCCGGCTACGGGCCGGTGGCTTCACCCTGCTCGACACGCAGTTCATCACCGAGCATCTGACTCAATTCGGCACGGTGGAAATCCCCCGCGCCGAATACAAGATGCGGTTGGAACGCGCCGTGAATGCCGAGGCGCGTTGGCAAACGATGCCCGAGGAACTGGAAGCGGAAATCCGGCGGCTCTGATGAGCCGCCGTCATCCCTAGTTGCGAGCTGGCTCGGCCCAGATCAACTCTTCGCCCGAGAGGGGCAGTTCTTCCAGCTCGGTGAGGAAGTTTTCCGCCCAGCGCATCGCGGTCTGCTCCTCCAGCCCGGACATCATCCGGGTCCAGCGGTCGCGTCGCTCGGCCAGTGGCATGCGCAGCGCACGGTCAAGCGTCTCGCCCATGGCCTGCGCGTCCAGCGGGTTGACCAGCAACGCGCCGTCCATCGTCTCGGCCGCGCCGGCAAACTGGGACAGGATCAGCACGCCGGGATCTTCCGGGTCCTGCGCCGCCACATACTCCTTGGCCACCAGGTTCATGCCGTCGCGCAGCGGCGTCACCAGGCCCACCCGGGCAGCGCGATAGAAGCCGGCCAGCGTATCGCGCGCCATGGCCCGGGCCACATAGCGTACGGGCGTCCAGTCGAAGGTGCCGTAATCGCCATTGATGCGCCCGGCCAGGCTGTCGAGTTCCCGCTTCAGGTCGCGGTAAGAGGCCACCTCGTTGCGGCTGCGGGCCGCGACCTGCAGATAGGTGACGTTGTTCAGGTGCTCGGGGAAATTGGCCAGCAGGGCGGCCACGCCGCGCATCCGGTGCGGCAGTCCCTTGGTGTAATCGAGCCGCTCGGCGCCGACGATCAGGGCGCGGTCGCCCATGCTCTTGACCAGGCGCTGCGTTTCCGGCGTGAAGGCGGCTTTCCGCGCCAGGGTGGCGAAGCCGCGGGTGTCGATGCCGATCGGATGGGCGGCCAGCTGCGTCCGCCGCATGTGCCCTCCCGACTCGCCGCGCACGCCGCCTTCGGCATCCACTTCCAGCCCTAGCCCCTCGCTGAAGCAGTTGACCAGTCCGGCCAGGTCGCGCCGGGTTTGCAATCCGACGAGATCGTAAGCCAGCAAATCCTTCAGCAGCTTGTCGCAATCCGGTAGGGCGGAGAGCACGGCAAAGGGCGGGAAGGGGATGTGAAGGAAGAAGCCGATGCGCTGCTTGGCACCCAGGGCGCGCAGTTCCGCCGCCAGGGGAATGAGCTGGTAGTCGTGGATCCAGATGGTGTCTTGCGGCCCCAGCAGGGGCAGAAGGGCTTCCGCGAAGTCGCGGTTGACGCGGCGATAGGCCTCCGCGTGCTTGCGGTCGTATTCCATCAGCCCCAGGCGGAAATGGAAGAGCGGCCACAGCGTCGCGTTGGAGAAGCCGGCGTAGAAGCCCTTATGGTCCTGCTCGTTCAGGTCGATCGTGGCGTAGTCGATGCCGGCCGAGCGGATGCGCCGCGTTTCGCGCGAAGTTGGCTCCTTGCGCGTTTCACCGCTCCAGCCGAACCAAAGCCCGCCGCTGGATTTCAGGACGTCCTTCAGCGCAACCGCCAGGCCACCCGCTGTGGGCTCACCGCGTCGCGGCACCGCCACGCGGTTCGAAACAACAACTACCCGCCCCACAGACCGTGCTCCCAGGAACGGCTCAAGCGCATCGCCGAAAGGATGAGGCCAACGTGCGAATAAGTCTGAGGAAAGTTCCCCCAGAGCTGATTCCGCTTCGGATCCAGGTCCTCCGCCAGCAGCCCGAGGTGATTCCGACATGAGAGTATTTCTCCGAACATGGCGCGCGCCTCATCCAGCCGGCCAGCAGCGGCGAGGGCATCCACGTACCAGAACGAGCAAACCAGGAAGGCGGTTTCCGGTTTCCCGAAATCGTCGGCCATATCGTAACGATACAGGAAACCTTTGTGCATCAGCTTCTCCCCGACGCGATCCAGCGTGCCGAGGAAGCGGGGATCGGTGGCCGGCAGAAAGCCGATCTCGGGCAGCAGCAGCAGGGCGGCATCCATGCCGTCGCTCTCGAAGCTCTCGACAAAGCTGTTGAGGTCCGGGCGGAACGTCTTGTCACAGATCTCGGCGTGCAACTCGCGCGCAGCCTTGGCCCAGCGCTCAGCCCGCTCGGGCAGGCCGAGATGCTTGGCGATTCCCGCCAGCCGCGCCATGCCGGCCCAGCACATGGCGGCCGAGAAGGTGTGGATGCGCTCCCGCCCACGATATTCCCAGATGCCGGCATCGGGCGTCAGGGCGCGCTTCTCCGCCTGCTCGCCCAGCGTTTCCAGCAGGTGGAACAACGCTTCGCCGGCTGGGCGCGGCAGGCGCTGGTCGAAGAACATCTGCGCCGCCGCCATGATGACAGAACCGTAGACATCGTTCTGCACCTGCTCGGCCGCCTGGTTGCCGACCCGCACCGGCCCCATGCCGAGGAATCCAGGCAACGCTTCCTCGATCCGCTCCGGCATGGGCAGGGAGGGCACCAGCGGGTAACAAGGTTTCAGCTCGCCATCCGGGGAGATGGCCACCACGTTCGTCACGTAGCGGATGTATTCTTCCATGGTGCGCGTGGCGCCGAGCCGGTTCAATGCCTGCACGGTGAACAGCGCGTCCCGCAGCCAGCAGTACCGGTAATCCCAATTGCGCTCGGTGTCGGCGGCCTCGGGGATGGAGGTGGTGAGCGCGGCCACCACCGCGCCGGTTTCCTCGAAGGTGCAGAGCTTCAGGGTGATGGCGGCGCGGATCACTTCTTCCTGCCACTCGAAGGGTAGGTGCAGGCCGCGCGTCCAGTCGAGCCAGTAGGTTTCCGTTTCGCGCAGGAAGTCCTGGCCCAGGATATCGGCGTTCTCCGTCACCGTCTCGTCCGAGCCGAGCAGCAGGGTCACCGGTTGGTCCAGCAGGAAGGGCGCTTCCTCCGCCAGGCAGGCGATGGGCGCGTCGGTGGTGACGCGCAGCGCGTTCTCGTCCGAGAAGTAGCGCAAGTGGTTGGAGCCGGAGCGGCGCACGGGCTTGTCTTTGCCCCAATGCGCCCGGGGCCGGATGCGCAGGCGGATCAGTGGCGTGCCGGATAGCGGCTCGATCCGCCGCACCAGCATGGGCGGGCGGAAATTGCGGCCATAGCGGCGGAAACGAGGCGCAAAGTCGGTGATGCGCAGGCGGTTGCCCTTGCCGTCCTCCAACTCGGTTTCCAGCACGGCGGTGTTGCGGCGGTAGGATTGATGGCTGCGCGCCATGCCCACCATCTCGCATTCCATGAAGCCGTCCTCCGGCTCCTTGCCACCCAGAAGGGCGGAGAATACCGGGTCGCCGTCGAAGCGGGGCCAACAAAGCCAGGAGCAGCGTCCCTGGCGGTCGAACAGCCCGGCAATGATGCCGTTGCCGACGGGGGCGAGGTCGAGGGGCTGGCTCATGCCTCCAGCCGGTCCGCGAGGCGGGTGAGCCATTGATGCACGGCGGCTGGCCCGCTGAAGTCGCGCGGGATGCGGTAGCCGGTGCCACCCATCGCCCGGCAGGCGGCGATGCCGTGCTCGTCGGTGACGTCGTCGCCGATAAAGAGCGGGGTACGGCGGGCAAAAGGGGTGTGACGCATCAGCCAGGCTACGGCGGTGCCCTTGTCGGCCGCGCGCGGGCGCAGCTCGGCGGCGCAATGGGCCGGCAGGACCTGGAAATCGGTGCCCTGAACCAGCCCTTGCAGAAAGGCGTGAGCAAGCTCTCCCTGTTCCGGGACGGCACGGAAATGCACAACGAAGCCGTGCCGCTTCTCTTCCAGCAGCATGCCGGGATGGGCCTGCACGAAGGCCTCGGCCGCATCGCGCCAGGCGGGCGGTGGTGAGGGCGGCGGAGGCGTGCCGGGAATGGCGCTGCCCGGGAGGCCCTGGCTGTCGATGATGCTGCCATGTTCCGCGGCGAAGGCGATGGGCGGGGCGCCGGAAAGCGAGCGCGCTACCTCCAGCCCGCGCCCGGTGACAATGGCCACCGCGCCATCCAGCGCGGCGGAAAGCCGCGTCAGCAGAACGGGCAGGTGCTGCGGCACCACCACTGCGTCTGGACGCTCGGCGATCTCGATCAAGGTTCCGTCCAGATCCAGGAACAGGGCGGCATCGGCCCCGGGAAGCGGCGGCATGGCGGGATCATCGAGCAGGACGGTGGCTTGCATGGTCACTCCGGTTGGAGCCGTGGCCGGCTCGTGGCGGGACAGGCTGCCTTAGCTGGCCTCCAGCATGACCCGGACGCGGCGGCGTGGCGAGAGGGCGCGCCGCGAATGTCGGCAGCCTTCCGCCCAGGCAACGAGCGGGAGGGCAGAGCGGTGCTCAGCCTCACGCCCTTGTGTGCAATCGCCTCAGTGACATTCCAGCACCCGAAGATCGTAAACCGGGTGCTCCAGCATGGCGATGCCGGGAGCATTGGCGAACATCCACCCGGCAAACACCGCGTCGCCGCCGGGGGCGCCCTGAGGCGGGCCGAGCGGCCCACCGCCCCGCGGTGCGGCAGGGGCGGCGCCGGCGGCCGAGGCGTTGCGCGTGTCCGTTACCTGCAGCCATGCGGCTGCGTCGGGCACTTCCTCAGGCGGGCGAGCATTGCAGGCGCGCACGGTGATGAGCAGCGTGCCATAGCGGGTCGGCTGGTTCAGCGGCGCTTCCAGCACCGTGACGCGGGCGGTGACCTTGTCCAGCGCCTGCAGCCGGGCAGTGCGCTTGGTCTGCCAGCCCGCATCGGGGATGGAGGGCTGTGCTGTCGGTGCCGGGCTGCCAGGCCAGCCCTGAGCCATGGCGCCGGGTGGCAGAAGGAAGGCCGACAGCAGCGCCAGGGAAAATGCGGTGGCTGTCCGCATCACGCCGCACCACTGCGGCGCGGGCTGGGCAGCGCGGCCACCATGTCGGCCAGGATGCGGCGCATCCCGGCCTCGTCCACGCCCATCAGCACCGCATCCTCCAGCAGATCGCTCAATACCTGCACCGCTTCGGCATGGTTCTCGGCCAGAACCTTGAGCTTCTCGCGGCATGCAACCGGCTGGCCTGCCGCGCCGGGCCAGCGATCGGGCGGCGCCAGGCTCACGGACGGGTCGGAGCCGGTGCGGGTGTTGCGCTACCGCCCTGGCGCGCGCCTTCACCCGTGCCGCCTTCCTGGTTGCCGCCCTGTTCGCCGGTGCCGGCGTTGAGCTGCGTCACCGAGAAGATGAAGCGGCCCAGCAGCGCTTCCAGGCTGACGGAAGACTGGGTGATGGTGATGGTGCCGCCGCTGGGCAGCATCCGTTCCGAGCCGCCAGGCACCAGGGCGATGTACTTGCCGCCTAGCAGCCCTTCGGAGGTGATCTCGGCCGAGCTGTCCTCCGGCACCTCAATCCCCGGCTGCACGTTCAGGGTCAACACGGCCAGGTAGGTCCGGGGGTCGATATGCTGCTCGACCACGCTGCCCACCCGGACGCCGCCGATGCGCACATCGGCGCCCGGCGAGATGCCGTCGATGTTGTCGAACCGCGCGGTCAGGCTGGTACCGCTGCCGCTGGTGAAGTTGCGCCCGGACTGGCCGATGGCGAAGAAAAGGAAGCCAGCTGCGACCGCGATGATCACCGCTCCGGTCAGGATCTCGGCCCAGTTGCGGCCCTGCGTCGCGCCCGCCATCAGCTGCCCGGCGTCCAGGCTTCGTAGTCACCCGCGGTGGGCGGGCGGCGGTTGGCGCTTTCCACATGGGTGGGCGGCCGGTATGCCTGCGGCGTTCCCGTGCGGTTCGGCCGGTGTTCCTGCTGCCAGCCATAAAGCTTCTGCTCGGGCAGGGGCGCGTCGGTCACGTGGTGCAGCCAGCAATGCCATTCGGCCGGAACGGAGGTGGGATCGGCCGCGCCCTTGTAGATGACGAATCGGCGCTTGCGGCCATAGCCGAGCCAGGATTTGCGGCTCTCGTAATAAGTGTTGCCGAAGCGATCGGTGCCGATCTTGCTGGCGGTGAAGCCAGTGGTCAGCCGCTGCAGAAAGGACATTCTCTCTCTCGGTTCCAAACAGGCTGTGGGCAGGCCCTGGATATGGCGAGCCTCACCCCCGGGGGGAGGGGCGATCCGCCGCTTCCTTCGCACATGCGGCGATCTGGGGAAAGGGTTGCGGCACAGCATCCACATGTTGCGGAGCCGAGGCGCGTCGCCCACCTGATGTGGCTTTCGCCCGGCGCAGGCAAAGGGTAGCCTCCCCGCATGGCAAACCGGACTGGCACCTCCTGGCCCACTCCTTCCTGGCGCGACACCCCGTGGGGCGGCATGGCGCTTCGCCGCGTCCGCGCCGCGCCCGAGCCGGATGCCGCGCCGCGCGCCGTGGCCCTGCCCGCCGCCTGGGATGAAGAGGCGGGCGCCGCCCTCGCCGCGCTGGCTACGGGAATGGGGCCTGTGGTGTTGCCCATCCTGGCCCAAGGCTGGATTGCGCGGCTGGTTCGGCGTGGCACGGAGCTGCGGCTTCTGGACTCCGGACGTGCGGACACGCTGGCCCTGGCGCTGCACGGGTTGGTCGCCAGCCGCCGCGGCTGCCCCGGCGCCACCACCTGGCGCGGCGAGGCGCGGGCGGAGCCCCGCTTTGTGCTTAACCTTCCGGCATTTCTGGACGAGACCGGTGGCTTCGACTCGGCCGCCTACGCAAAGGCGGTGGGGGTGGCCGTCGAGTCGCTCGACATCCTGTCCGGCGGCAAGGCTACTCGTCTGCGGGTCGGCTTCGCCGATCTGGCGGGGTTGCTGGCGGCGCTGGGCCTTGCCTACGACTCGGTGGCGGCGCGCGACGTGGCGACCTGCCTCGCTGCCCTGACACGCGGTGCCGCCGAAGCCGCGAGCAGCCGCATCGCCGACCGCCTGGGCGCGCGTGAGCCGGCGGCACTGCTTTGGCCGTCGCCGCCGGCGCAGTGTGCCGTGCCGGGCCTTGCCGCCGCCGCGCGGCGGGCGCTGGACCTCGCGGGCGCCAGCCATGGCCTGCGCCACCAGGGCTGCTTCGCCCTGACCCATGCCGATGCCGCCGAACAGCTGCTGGGAGCGGAAACCGGCGGCATCGCCCCGGCCCAGGGGCCGGTGCGCTACGAGCACGACGAAACGGGCGCGGTGACGGAGCGCCCGACGCGGGCGGCATTGCGGGCCATGGCCTTGCACGGGGCGGGGGCGGCCGCGCTGCTGGCGCCGGTTCCGGCCGCGGCACGAAGTGCGATGGAGGCTGCGGTCAGCCCCTTCCTGCATGCGGCGAGCCCCGCTCCACTGGCCACGCCGCAGCCTGCGCGTCCCCTGCCGCCGCCACGTCCCGCAGCCGCGCCGAGCCAGATCTGGCGAGTGGTGGTCGGCGGACACCGGGTGACCCTGCGCGCCACCGAGGCGGCGGATGGCGGGCTCGCCGAGATCGCGCTGTTGTCGGGGCGCGGCGTGGCGGACGCCCTGGTGCAGGCTGTGAATATCGGCCTCGGGCGCGGGGTGCCGCTGTCGGACTATGTCGCCGCATTCGCCTATGGCCGGCACGGCCCCGCCGCAGGGATGGTGGAGGGCGACAGTGCCATTCTGTGCGCCACTTCCGTGCTGGACTGGGCCTTCCGGCGGCTCGCCATCGCTTATGGGGGCGAGGCGGAGGCGCGCGCCCTGTGGCCCGACCCGGCCCTGGAAGATTGCCTCACCGAGCAGGCGCCGGCCCCGGGCGACAGGGGCCCGATGCTGCCTCTGCCGTTGCCGCAACAGCCTTCCCCCGCCGCCCGGCGCCGCAGCTTCCGCCTGGTGAGCTGACCAACACCGATACGGAGTTCCTTATGGCCGGAAAGATCGAAACCCGCCTCGCCGAGCTGGGCATCACCCTGCCGCAGCCGGCGGCGCCGGTGGCCAATTACGTGCCCTTTGTCACCACAGGTTCGCTGGTGGTCGTTTCCGGCCAGGTTCCGGTGCGCGACGGCAAGGTGGCTTATTCCGGCAAGCTGGGCGACACGGTCAATCAGGAAACCGGTCAGCAGGCAGCGCAGCTCTGCCTGGTCAACGTGCTGGCGCAGCTGCGCGCCGCCCTTGGCGACCTGGACCGGGTGACGCGCGTGGTGCGGCTGGGCGGCTTCATCGCCTGTACGCCGGACTTCACCGCCCACGCGCCAGTCATGAACGGGGCCTCGGACCTGGCGGTTGCCGTGTTCGGCGAGGCTGGGCGCCATGCACGTTCCACCATTGGCGTGCCATCCCTGCCCATGGATGCGGCCGTCGAAGTGGAAGGCATGTTCGAGTTCGCCTGATGGCACGGGCCTGCATCGAGGTCACGGACGATCCGCCGCAGGAAGCGCACAAGGCGCTGGTGGATGGCCTGACCGCGCACAGCGCCCAGGTGCCGGGGCGGGGCTTCGCGCCTCGCCCACTGGCCATTCTGCTGCGCGACCGGGAAAGCGGATCCGTACAAGGCGGGCTGATGGGCCGTACCGACAAGGACTGGCTCTTCGTGCAGCTCTTCTTTGTGCCCGAGGCGGAGCGGGGAAATGGTCTCGGCTCGCGCATGCTGCACTTGGCCGAGGATGAAGCGCGGGCCCGGGGCTGCCGCCATGCCTGGCTCGACACCTTCAGCTTCCAGGCGCCGGATTTCTACCGCCGCCATGGCTACCACGAGTTCGGAGTTCTGCCCGATTATCCCGCCGGCTACGCACGGCATTTTTTCACCAAGAACCTCTAGGTCCTGCTCGCTCAGCCCGGGATTGCCTGGTTGGCGGGATGTTCGACCGTCAAGGCAAAGACACAAGTTTGTTATGCTGCGGCCGCTCATCAACACGGGGTCGTGAGGAAGCGCTGGAAAGAGGACGCGTATCGTCGGGGCGACGAGGCAAGAGGCCCCGAAGATGGAAGCGACGCGTAGCGCACGTCCTTTGGTTTCGGTTGTTGCGCCCTGCTACAACGAGCATGAAGTGTTGCGGGAATTCCATGCCCGCGTCAGCGCCGCATGCCGTCCGCTGACGGGCTCCTACGAGATCGTGCTCGTGGATGACGGATCGAAGGATGGCACATGGGCCATCATCGAGACCCTGGCGGAAAGCGACCCGCACGTTGTCGGGGTGCAGTTGCTGCGCAATCACGGGCACCAGCTTGCCGCTACCGCCGGGCTGCACATTGCCAGCGGCCAGCGCGTGATGCTGATCGACGCCGACCTGCAGGACCCGCCCGAACTCCTCGGTGACATGATGCGCCTGATGGATGAGGGTGCCGATGTGGTTTATGGCCAGCGCGCGGCGAGGGCCGGCGAGACATGGTTCAAGCGCGCCACCGCCGCCGGCTTCTACCGCCTGCTGACCCGGCTCACCGATGTTTCCATTCCGCGCGACACGGGCGATTTCCGTCTGATGAGCCGCCGGGTCGTCGACACCTTTCTGCTGATGCCGGAGCGGCAGCGCTTCATCCGCGGCATGGTGAGCTGGATCGGTGGGCGGCAGGTGGCGCTGCCCTATGAGCGGCATGCTCGGTATGCCGGCACCTCGAAATACCCTCTGAGCAAGATGATCCGCTTCGCCACGGATGCCATCACCAGTTTCTCCACCGTGCCGCTGCGGCTGGCCGTCTGGGTCGGGCTGGCTACCGCCAGCTTCTCCATGCTGCTGCTGCTCTACGCGCTGTACCAGTGGACGCAGAACGTGGTGGTGGCCGGCTGGGCCAGCATCATCTGCGCCGTGGCCTTTTTCGGCGGGCTGCAGATGCTGATCCTCGGCGTGTTCGGCGAGTATCTGGGCCGATTGGTGCATGAGGCCAAGGGCCGGCCGCTCTTCATGGTCAAGGCGATCCGCGCCGGCCGCCGGCGCCATGAGGTGCCGAGCCACTTCTCGCGCATGGAGCCCGCGATGCGCGACGACGTGGTTTCCACCTGGTCCGGAGGCGGTTGACAGGGATGCCGGTGCAGGCGGGCACGAAGGCCGTGGTGCCGGCCCGGCAGCCACCTGCCGGAGGGCCGCGGCGGTGGCGCGAGATGGCGCTGTTCGCGGGCGTGGGCGTGCTCAACACCCTGATCGACCTCGCCGTGTTCACCTTGCTGCTGACGCTGGCGCAGGTGCCGCCTCTGGCCGCCAACACCGTCAGCTATGCCGCCGGGGCGCTCAACAGCTACCTGATGAACGGCCGCGTCACCTTTCGGGCGCGCGGGGTACGGCTCGCTTCCTGGCGGCGGGCGTCGCGCTTTGCCGCGGTCAACCTCGCCTGCCTGCTGGTGTCGCTGGCTTCCCTGGCCCTGTTGTCCCATCTCATGCCGGTGCTGGCCGCCAAGCTCGGTTCGGTGCTGGCCACCTTTGCCTTCGGCTTCGTGCTGAACAGCCTCCTCGTTTACGGCTCCGCCGGGCGGATGTGAGCCGCCGCAACCTCCTGCTGGATGAACCGCCGATGCGAATGCCCGCCGGAATGATCCGTCTCGCTCTGGTGTTGCTGGCCGGATTGCTGCTCCTGACGCCGATGATGGTCTCGCCGATGCCGGCATTGGGCGATTTCGCCAACCATCAGGCCCGGTTCTGGCTGCTCGGAGGCGGGCTGGCGCTGATGCCGGAGGTGTATGGCGCCGATTGGAGCCGCGCCTTCATCAACATCGGCGGCGACCTAGTGGTGCGCTTCTTCGCCGGCGTGGTTCCCGGCGACCGGGTGGGCCAGGGCATCCTGGTGTTCGGCATCCTGGGTCCACCGCTGGGTGTGCTGCTGCTGAACCGCCGGCTGCATGGCTGGAACGTGTGGATGGTGCTGTTCCCTTTCCTGGCCTGGACCCAGACGCTGCTGTTCGGCTTCGTCACCTTTCAGATGGGGGTGGGGCTGGCACTGCTGCTGGTCACGCTCGACACGCTGTTGCCGGGCGGGGCGGGGCGGTGGCTGTACCGGTTGGCTGCCGCCTTTGTGATGCTGACGGTGCATCCCTTTGCGCTGCTGTTTTATGCCGCGCTGACCGGCGGGCTGATCCTGGGCCCCCGGCTGGGGGATCACCTCGCGTCCCGCCCGGCGATGATGCGCTTCCTGCGCCAGGGGCTGATGCTGGTTGGGATTTGCGCGGTGCCGCTGCTCGTGCTGAGCCTGACCGCCGCGCACCTGCCGGGCGAGGACAAGCATGTGGACAGCGCGCCGGTGGTGTGGACCGAGGGGCTGACCCGCTTTTCGGCGCTGATCTCGCCGCTGCGGACCTACCACCTGTCCGTGGATGTGGCGCTGGTGGGGCTGGTGGCGCTGGCGCCGCTTTACGCATTGCTCCGCCGCCGGCTCAGCCTGCACGAAGGCTTGTTCACCGTGGCGGTGATCCTGGGCATCGCCTCGCTCTTCATGCCGAAGGCCATGGCGGGCACGGCGGCGCTGGAGCTGCGCATCCCGTTGATGGCGCTGCTGGCGCTCGCGGCCTCGCTGCGGATCGACATGCCGACGCGGCGCGAAACGATGGTGGCGGCGGCACTGCTCGCCATGCTGGGGCTGGTGCGCACGGGCGACGTGGTCCGGCACTGGGCGCGGGCGGAGGAGGATGTGGCCGCGCTGCGTCGGGTGATGGCCGTGCTTCCCCCTGGCCAGGCGGTGCTGCCGCTGAGGCATTTCGCCACTCCCGATGCGGTGGCCTCAGCTCCGCTCGGCCGCTACTTCGTGGATGACAGGGGGCAATTCACCCAGATGGCCTCCTTTGCCACCATCTGGCGCCAGGCCTTCATCCCCAACCTGTTCTCCGCGCGGGGCAAGCAGCCGCTGGTGGTGCTGCCACCCTACAATGAGATCTCGGTGCCCGAGGGTGGGCCAGCCTCGGTGCATGTGCTGGAAAGGCCGGATTATCCGGTGCCGGAAAGCCAGACCTATGCGCTGCAGTGGCGGGAGCGTTTCGACTACGCGCTTGTGCTGGATGCCGACCTGCCGGACCGGGAAGGGGTGGTGGCGCTGCCGCCTGGCGTGCAGGTTGTGGCCGATGAGGGCTTCGTGCAGTTGCTGCGGCTGCCGCGCGCGGGGCCGCCGCTGGCCGCACGCTAAGGCACTTCCCCGCGTGCCTTTCGCTTCGGGCGCGGCGCCCCCACATTGCGGGGTTCGTGCTGATAGACGGGCGGAGGCGCATGGCGGCGAGCGGATTGAGCGGGCTTGGGCTGAATTGGATCGGGCACGGCCTGACCCGCATCACCGATGAGGCGGAGCGCTTTCTCAACGAATCCACGTTGCGTGTCGCGATCACCGGCCTCAGCCGCTCGGGCAAGACGGTGTTCATCACCTCGCTGATCGCCAACCTGCTGGCCATGGGGCGCGGGCGGGACACGCTGCCGGCGCTTTCGCGGCAGATGGCGCAGGGTGAAAGCCGGCGCATCCGCTCGGTGCGGCTGGAGCCGGCGGGCACCCAGGCGCTGGACTGGTTCGACGCCGCCGACAAGTTGCGCGACCTCGCCGGCGGCAGCCCGCACTGGCCGCCGCGGACTAGTGACCTGGCCTCAGCCAGCCTGACGCTGACGGTGGAGCGCAGCGGCCCCTTCGGCACCTGGCTGCCGCCGCGCCGCGTGCGCCTGGAATTACTGGACTATCCTGGCGAATGGCTGCTCGACCTGCCGTTGCTGGGACAGAGCCATGGCGAATGGTCGGAGGCCACGCTGGAGATGCTGCGCCAGCCCCCGCGCGCCGGCGTGGCGGGAGATTTCCTGGCCTTCCTCGCCAGCCTGGATTCCAGCGCCCCAGCTGAGGAGGCGGTTGCCCGGCGTGGCTTTATTCTGTACCGCGAGATGCTGATGACCGCGCGCGACCGGCTGGGGCTCCGCTTCCTGCAGCCTGGCCGGTTTCTGGTGCCGGGGCCCAAGGGCGATAGCCCGATGATGTGGTTCTTTCCCCTGCCGGGGCGCGGATCGCCTGCCCCGGGCTCGCTGCGGGAGCTGTTGGCGCGGCGCTTCGACGCCTACCGCGACGATATGCGTGATAGCTATTTCGACCCGTGGTTCGCCCGCTTTGACCGGCAGGTGGTGCTGGTGGACGCGCTGGGCGCCCTTTGTGCGGGCGAGGGCCCCTTCGAGGATGCCCGCCATGCGGTGGCCGAGATCGCCAGGGCCTATGATTCGCGCTCACGCAACTGGCTCGGCTTTTCATCGCTGCGCCGGGTGGCCTTTGTGGCCAGCAAGTCGGACCATGTGCCGGAGGCTCAGCGCCCGGCCTTCGAGAGCCTGTTCCGCGCCATGGTGGGCGGTGGCGACGGCGGTCGGTCGGTGAACCACCTGGCCGTGTCCGCCCTGCGTTGCACGGAGGAAGGTCCGGCCCGCGAAGGCGAGGCGCCGGTGGTTTATGGCGTGCCGATGGGCGAAACGCGGCGACGGCCGTTCCGCCCCGGGCATATTCCCGCCATGCCGCCACCCGTGGGCGATGCTTTCTGGCGCCGGCCCTATTTCGAGCTGCCAGTGTTCCGCCCGCCGGTGATCGACCCTGACGGACGGGAAGGCATGCCCCATATCGGCATGGACCGCCTGCTGGCCTGGCTGCTGGAGGATGCACTGTGATGCCGACAGGACGTGCTGCCGGGCCCGGCTGGGCCGACGAGGACGACAAGCCCACCCGCGCGGGCGGCGAAACGTTGCGAGGCAGCCTGGATGCCTCGCTCGCCGCGGCCATGCCGGGAGCGGCCGATGGGCCGGCCCTGCTGGAGCCGGAGGAGGGTGGACTGGTCCGGCACGGCGAGCCAGGCAGCCTCGGTGTGCCGGATGCGGCAGCCAGGGCTTCGGGCTGGCTGGCCTCGTTCGGTGTGTTTGGCGCCGCCGCGGCCTTGCTGGTGCTGGGCAGCTTTGGGTTGTGGCTGGGGCTGGCGATCGACGAGCTGTTCACCGCCTCGCCCGCTTTGGGTTGGCTGGGTTCGGCGCTGGGTGCGGGGGTGGGCGGTTTGCTGCTCTGGGGCGCGGGGCGGGAATGGCGCGCGCTGAAGCGGCTGGATTCGCTGGAGGGCCTCGCTCGCGCGCTGCGCGAGATGCCGGACAAGGCAAAGCCGCCGCGCACCCTGATCCGCTGGGCCGAGGGCGTGGCCGAGCGGCTGCCGGAAGCCTCGCCCGCGGTGGCGGAGTTGCGCCGCGCCGAAACCGTCGCGGAAGCGCGCGGGCTGCTGCACACCGGGCTGATGCCGGTGCTTGATGCGCGGGTGAAGGCAATCGGCTGGCAGTCGGCTCGGCAGGTCTTCCTGACCACCGCGGTGCTGCCTTCGCCGGCCCTTGATGCCGCGGCCATGGCGCTGATCGGCCTGCGGACCATGCGGCAGGTGGCGGTGCTGCACGGGGTGCGGCCCGGGGCGGTGGTGCTGTGGAAGCTGCTGCGGCGCCTGGCGTTTTCCTCGGGGCTGGTGATCGGCACCGATCTCGCCGTCGAGGCCGGGGTGGAGCAGATCGTGGAGGGCCATGCCGCGAAGCTGGCCGGTGGCGCGGCCGGCGCGGCGGTGGCCGCCCGGCGCATGACCAGGCTGGCGGCGGTGACGGCGGAGGCTTGCCGGCCAGTTCCGCGATAAGGGCTTCAGGTGAAGGCCCTGCCATGTTGCGCCGCAACCCTTGCGGCGGGGCTGGACGGGGACACATGCTGGGCATCATGCCCGATGGCCCGGACCCTGACCTGACCCTTCGCCTGCACCCCGCCATCGCCGAGATCCCGGCCCTGGAATGGGATGAATGCGCAGGGCCGGACAATCCCTTCACCAGCCACGCCTTTCTTTCAGCGCTGGAGGAGAGCGGCTCGGCCAGTCCGCGCACCGGATGGCTGCCGCAGCACGCGGCCCTGCGCGACGCGGAGGGGCGGCTCGTCGCCGTCGCGCCGGCCTATGCCAAGAGCCATTCCTATGGAGAGTACGTCTTCGACCATGCCTGGGCGGATGCGCTGGAGCGGGCCGGCGGGCGCTACTACCCCAAGCTTCAGGTGGCGGTGCCGTTCAGCCCGGTGCCCGGTGGGCGGCTGCTGGTCCGCCCGGGCTCCGGCATTGCCGTGGCGGGCCTTGGCCAGGCCCTGGCGCAGGTGGCCGAACAGCTCGACCTTTCCTCCGCCCACGTCACGTTTTGCACCGAAGAGGAATGGCGCTCTCTGGGCGAAACGGGATGGCTGCAGCGCGTCGGGACACAGTATCACTGGCGAAACGATTCCTATGGCAGCTTCGAGGATTTCCTGGGTGCTTTGTCCAGCCGCAAGCGCAAGCAGCTGCGCCGGGAGCGGCGGGACGCGCAATCGGCCGGGCTGATATTCCGCACCCTGCGCGGGACGGAGATCACCACGCGCCACTGGGAAGCCTTCCATCGCTTCTACATGGACACGGTCGACCGGAAGTGGGGCAGCGCCTATCTGACCGAGCGCTTCTGGCCGTTGCTGGCGGAACGCCTCGGGGAGCGCGTGGTGCTGATGGTGGCGGAGCGCGACGGCGAGCCGGTGGCCGGCGCGCTGAACCTGCTGGGCCGGAACGCCTTGTTCGGCCGCAACTGGGGCACGGTGACCGACGCCCCGTTCCTGCATTTCGAGCTCTGCTACTACCAGGCCATCGACTTCGCCATCGCGCATGGGCTGCAGCGGGTGGAGGCGGGAGCACAGGGCCAGCACAAGATCCAGCGCGGCTACCTGCCGGTGCCAACCTATTCCGCGCACTGGATCCGGCACCGCGGGCTGCGCCGCGCCGTGGCCGGCTTCCTGGAGGAGGAGCGGGCGGCCATGCGGGCTGAAATGGCGCGGCTGGCGGAGGTATCCCCTTTCCGTGAGGAGGAGCGGGCGCCGGCCAAAAACTAACCTATTTGGGTGAGCCGCGGTTTGTTCTTCTGCAGCATCCGGCCCGGCTGCCGGCAAAATGCCGGGAGGGTGGGAACGAAACGAATGAACGATCCGCGCGAGCTGGCCCTGGGGCTCTACGACGACGTCCTGCAGGGCAAGCCGCTGGACGGCGCGCTGGGGCGGATCGCCACCGCGCTGGGTGCGCAAACCGGCTTCATCACCCGCTTGCCGATGCAGCACGGCAGGCCGGCTGCGGCCATGGACTTCACGCGACACCGGATCCGGGCCGAGCCCATGGAAGATTACTCGGCCCACTGGATGCATCTGGACCCGCGGGTCGGAGTGGTGGACTGGGGTCGGGAGGGTGTCTACAACTTCGCCCGCCTGCTGCCGCGCCACCGGTTCGAGGAATCGGCGTTCTGGCGCGAATGGGGCCGGCAGATGGAACCCTGCTTCCACACGGTCAACGTCATCGTCGCCGAGAAGGACGATGTGGTGGCGGCTCTGGCTCTTCATCGTCCGCCCGATGCGGAACCCTTCGATGATCAGGACGAGGCCTTCCTGACCGCCCTCTACCCCCATCTGCGGCAGGCGCTGCTGGCGCAGTCTCGGCTGGCCGGGATCGAGCGGCAGGCGGATTTGCGGGAAGCAGGGCTGGATGCCGTGCCGCAGGGTGTCGCGGTGTTTGATGCGGCGGGGGGGATGCGCCACGCCAACCGGGTGCTGGAAAAAATGGCCGCGCAGCGAGACGGGCTGGCGCTGGGCCCGGAGGGGTTGCTGCCCTCCGATGCCACCGCCCTGGCCAATGCGCGCTACGCCCTGCGGCTCGCGCTGGCGGTTGCCGAGGGGCGCATCCGCCTGTTGCCGGATGGGATGCATTTCGCCATTCCCCGCCCTTCCGGCCGCTCGCCTTTCCTGGTGCAGACGGTGCCGCGGCGGGATGGAGCGAACGGGCGGGCGGCAGGGGCGGTGATGGTGGTGACCGACACCGCCGCACGCCGGTTACCCTCTGCCTTGACGCTGCAGCGCGTGCTGGGGCTGACGCCTGCCGAAGCCGACCTGGCCGCCGCGCTGGCCGGCGGTCGGACCCTGGCGCAGCAGGCGCTGAAGCGGCAGGTCTCGCGCGAAACGCTGAAGACGCACCTGGCGACGATCCGTCGCAAGACCGGCTGCCGGCGGCAATCGGATCTGGTGGCGCTGGTGCTTCGGCTTGGCGATTGAGTTCGGCTCGCGGAATTCGTTGCCAGACGCCCGCGCCCCCGCCTAACCTTGATCTGCAACGCGTGGCCACAAGGCCCGGGGCGGCATCGACCGCACGTGCAGAGGAGGTTTTTACGGACATGGAAGGCAACGGGATTTCCCGTCGTACCGTGCTGCGCGGTGCTGCGCTCGGCGCGGCCGCCAGCGCCCTGCCGCTGGTAAACGTGCATGGGCAGACATCCGGTGGCCGGCTTGCGCTCGGTCTGTGGGATCACTGGGTCCCCGTCGGCAACGACGCCATGCGCAAGATCGTCACCGACTGGGGGCAGAAGAACCGGGTCGAGATCCAGCTCGACTTCATCACCTCGGTCGGCAACAAGAACCTGCTGACCATTGCGGCGGAAAGCCAGGCCCGGCAGGGCCACGACGTGCTGTCCTTCCCGACCTGGGAGGTCCACGCCCAGGCCGACAAGCTGGAACCGATGGACGACGTGGTGCAGCGCCTGTCGCAGAAATACGGCGCGCTGAACCCGATCACCGAGTACCTCGGCAAGGTGCAGGGACAGTGGCGCGCCGTGCCGGCCGTGTCCGGCTCGCAGAACAAGCCTTCTCTCGGGCGCATCGACCTGCTGAAGCAGCATGCGGGGCTGGACGTGCAGGCGATGTTTCCGGCCAGCCCGAATGCCGGTCCGGGCGCGGATGCCTGGAACTGGGACGCTTTCCTGAAGGCGGCCGAGGGCTGCCACAAGGCCGGCTTCTCCTTCGGCCTGCCGCTCGGCAGCTTCCCTGACGCCAATGACTGGGTGGGCAGCATGTTCCACTCCTTCGGCGCCACGCTGGTCGATGCCAAGGGCAACATCACGGCGAAGACCGACCAGGTGCGCGCCGTGCTGGATTACGCGCAGCGCCTTTGCCAGTTCCTGCCGAACGACGTGTTCTCCTGGGATGACGCATCCAACAACCGCGCACTGATCTCCGGCCGCTCGGCGCTGATCTTCAATCCGCCTTCCGCCTGGGCCGTTGCCAAGCGCGATGCGCCGCAGGTGGCCGAGCAGGTCTGGACGTTTCCGCCACCTTCCGGCGCCAATGGACGCTTCACGCCGTACCTGCCGTATTTCTGGGGCGTGTGGAGCTTTAGCCGCAACAAGGGCGCGGCCAAGGCGCTGCTGGAGTTCCTCTCGGAGCGGGAGCAGGCCGAGGCGATGGTCACGGCGAGTGGAGGCTACGACATTCCGCCCTTCACCAGCATGACCGACTTCAAGGCCTGGGAAACGGAGGGCCCTCCGACCGGCGTGGTCTACAATTATCCGGTCAAGCCGCACCACAAATCCGAGCAGTTCATCGCCGATTACCCGGCGCCGCCTGAAATCGCGGTGCAGATGTACAACCAGGGCATCCAGGCGAAGATGATCGCACGCGTGGTGCAGAACAAGGAAGCGCCGGACCGCACCATCGCCTGGGTGGAGCGGGAGCTGGAAGGCTTCAAGCGCGGCTGATCCCTGACCGCGGGGCGGGCGCTGCGCCCGTCCCGGTTCCGCAACCTTCCCGCGGGAGCCTGGCATGTCTGAAGGCACGCTATCCCTGGATGTCCCGCCCGCCGCGTCGCGCAATTCGACGATGCGGCGCCTGGCACGGCGCAATTCCACCACCGCTTTCCTGCTGACCCTGCCGCTGATCCTGCTGATCCTCGGCCTCGTGGTTTATCCGTTCCTCTACGCGCTCTACCTCTCGACGCTGAACAAGCGGATGACGCGCTTCATCGGTTGGGAGAACTTCACCTTCCTGTTCACGCGCGAGACCTTCTGGAACGTCGTGTTCCAGTCGGTGCTGTTCGCCGTGTCCGCGGTGGTGCTGAAGGCACTGATCGGCTTCATCCTGGCACATGTGCTGCACGCCCTACCGGCAAAGGGGCAGCGGAAGTGGCGCGGCATGTTGCTGGTGCCCTGGGTGATCCCGCCTGCCATCTCGACCTTGGCCTGGTGGTGGCTGTTCGACCCGTCCTACTCCGCCTTCAACTGGGCGCTGATGGGCATCGGCGTCGATCCGGTGCCCTGGCTTGGATCGACGGGCTGGGCGCGGTTCTCGGTCATTCTGGTGAATGTCTGGTATGGCTCGCCCTTCTTCATGATCATGTACCTGGCGGCGCTGAAATCCGTGCCGGACCAGCTCTACGAGGCGGCGGCGATCGACGGCGCCACCGGCTGGCAGAAGCTGCGCTACGTGACCTTCCCGATGATGCGCAACATCATCTCGATCACCGTGCTGTTCAGCCTGATCGTCACCTTTGCCAATTTCGACATCGTCCGCATCCTGACCAATGGCGGGCCGCAGGACACCACGCACGTCTTCGCGACCTATGCTTTCCAGGTTGGCATCCAGTCGGGCGACATTCCGCTCGGCGCCTCGGTCAGCCTGTTCATGTTCCCGCTGCTGGCGGTGTTCGCCATCCTCACGCTGCGCGGCGTGAACAAGCGCTCGAAGGAGATGGCGTAATGGGCACGACGACCCTTCCCGCGGCAAAGCCCGCCGCCGAGACGCGCGTCGGCAGTCTTCGGAGCGAGCGTCGCTGGGCGATGATCGGTGCCTATGTGGCACTGGCGGTGTTTGTTGTGTTCTTCATGACGCCGCCCTTCCACATGCTGATGACCAGCCTGAAGAGCAGCTCGGAGATTGCCGACCTGGCCGGCAATCCCTGGATCGTCAAGGCGCCGACGCTGCAGAACTACTGGGAGCTGCTGACCCAGGGGAACTACCTGATCCACTTCAAGAACTCCCTGATCGTCACGGCGAGCACGGTGGTGATCAGCATGATCATCTCCACCATGGCGGCCTTTGCCCTGGCGCGGATGAAGTTCTGGGGCAGCGCGACGCTGGCGACAGGTGTGTTCCTGACCTATCTGGTGCCGGAAACGCTGCTGTTCATCCCGATGTTCCAGATTGTCGGGCAGCTTGGCCTGTACAACAATCTCTGGGCGATGGTGCTGATCTTCCCGACGCTGACGGTGCCGTTCTGCACCTGGATCATGATCGGGTACTTCGCATCGATCCCGAAGGAACTGGACGAGGCGGCGCTGATCGACGGAGCGAGCCACCTGCAGATGCTGTGGAAGATCTTCATCCCGGTGGCGTTGCCCGGCATCCTGGCGGCGATGATCTTCGCTTTCACGGTGAGCTGGGCGGCGTTCATCTACCCGATCGCCTTTCTGGTTTCGTCCGACCAGATGGTGTTGACGGTGGGCATCGTCTCCGACCTGATCCGCGCGGACACCTTCCAGTGGGGCAAGATCATGGCCGGCGCGCTGATGGCGGCGTTGCCGCCGCTGCTCGTCTACGCATTCCTGATGGATTACTACATCGCCGGCCTCACTGCCGGCGCGACCAAGGGCTGACGCCACGATCGCCGGAGGCCAAAGGCCGATGGCGTGAATCGCTGGTGTCCAGATGACTGACGCCGCGATCGCCGGAGGTCTTGGCCGATGGCGGGCATCGTGAGCATCGAAAAGTTGAATGGGAGGCTGAAAGATCAATGGCGCAAGTGACGCTCAGGAAAGTCGTCAAGGCGTATGAAGGCGGCGTGCAGGCGGTGAAAGGCATCGACCTCGACATCGCCGACCACGAATTCGTCGTGCTGGTGGGGCCGTCGGGCTGCGGCAAGTCCACCACGCTGCGCATGATCGCGGGACTTGAGGAGATCAGCGACGGCGAGGTCGCCATTGGCGGGCGCGTCGTCAACGACGTGCCGCCGCGCGACCGCGACATCGCCATGGTGTTCCAGAACTACGCGCTCTACCCCCACATGACAGTGTTCGACAACATGGCCTTCGGGCTGATGCTGCGGAAGTTCGACAAGGCGGAGATCAAGCGCCGCGTGGACAATGCCGCCCGCATCCTCGACATCACGCCGTTGCTGGCACGCAAGCCCAAGGCGTTGTCGGGCGGGCAGCGGCAGCGCGTTGCCATGGGCCGCGCCATTGTGCGCGACCCGAAGGTGTTCCTGTTCGACGAGCCGCTCTCCAACCTCGATGCCAAGTTGCGCGTGCAGATGCGGACCGAGATCAAGCAGGTGCACCAGAAGGTGCGCACCACGACGATCTACGTGACGCACGACCAGGTCGAGGCCATGACCCTGGCCGACCGCGTGGTGGTGATGAATGGCGGCATCATCGAGCAGGTCGGCCCGCCGCAGGAGCTCTACCACAACCCGAAGACGCGCTTCGTGGCCGGCTTCATCGGTTCCCCGGCGATGAACTTCATCCCGGGACGGCTGGAGAATGGCGCCGGCGCGCTGCGGGTGCATCTGCCGGGCGACATCGTGCTGCCGGTGCCGGCCGAGCGCACCGAGCGCTACAAGGCGCTGGCCGGGCGGGAGGTGGTGTTCGGCATCCGGCCCGAGCATCTGACCGAAGCCAAGAACCTCGACCGTCCGCATGTCGCGCAGATGACGGCGACGCCGGAGGTCACGGAACCCATGGGAATGGAGACGCTGGTGCATTTCAAGATGAGCGGGGCCGAGATCTGTGGCCGCGTGGACCCGAACGCGCCGGCGGCGCCGGGGCGGCCTCTGCCGATGGCGGTGGATATGAGCAACATGCATCTGCTCGATCCGCAATCGGGGCGCGTCCTGTGAGCGGCGCCGCAATGTCGGGTCACGGCAAGACCGCCTGGATCACTGGCGCTGGCTCGGGCATCGGTCGTGCCTGCGCCGTGGCACTTGCTGCCGCCGGGTGGCGCCTGGCGCTGACCGGCCGCCGGGAGGAGCCGCTGCGCGAAACGGCGGAACTGGCCGGGCAGGGGGATGCCATCATCCTTCCGGCCGACCTGACCGACCCGGCGGCCGTTCAGCTCGCAGCCAAGCGGGTGGCCGACACACTGGGCGGGCCAGACCTGCTGGTGAACAATGCCGGCAGCAACGTGCCGCGCCGCCACTGGCACCAGCTCTCGCCCGAGGATGCGAAGCTGGTGGTCGATGCCAACCTGACCGCACCCTTCTACACCAGCCTGGCCGTGCTGCCGGCGATGCGGGCGCGTGGCGGCGGCCTGCTGGTGCAGATCGCGTCCATGGCGGGCAAGGGGTCCTTCGGCATTTCCGGCCCTGGCTATATCGCGGCGAAGTCGGGCTTCGTGGCCTTGTCTGCCTCGATCAACTCGGAGAACGGCATCCACAACATCCGTTCCACCTGCATCTGCCCGGGCGAGGTCGCAACACCGATCCTGGACAAGCGCCCGATCCCTGTGCCGGCAGAGGAACGCGCGCGGATGCTGCAGCCGGAGGATGTGGCGGAGGTGGTGGCCTTTGTGGCCGGAATGCCGCCGCGGGCCTGCATCGACGAGGTGATGGTGAACCCGACACATCGGCGTCTTCAGGCGGAGTGGGCGCGCGGCATCGCCGCCATGCCCTGAGGCTACGGCCGTGGAGCCAGTGATGGTGAAAGGGGGGTAGGCGGCGCGTCCGGGGGGAGCCATGCTCCTGGCTACAAGAAACGTCAGAGGATACTCCATGGACGCGCAACCCCCCGTCATGATCGAAGCCACGCAACTGGAAACGCTGGTGCGCGACATGTTCGCCGCCTCAGGCTGCAATGCGGAGGAGGCAGCAACCGTCGCCGGTCATCTGGTCGGTGCCAATCTGGCGGGGCATGACAGCCATGGGGTGGTTCGCGTCACCCGTTACCTGGACTGGCTGAAATCCGGATATCTTGTGTCCGGCCGGGAGTTGCAGACGGTGCTGGATGGCGGCGCCTTCGCATTGTTCGACGCGCAGTTCGGACTGGGCCAGCCCATGGCCAAGCGCGCCACCGAGCATGGCATTGCCCGTGCGCAGCAGCACGGCGCGGCGGTGGTGGCGCTACGCAACGCCGGTCATGTCGGCCGCATCGGCCATTATGCCGAGATGGCGATCGAGGCCGGGCTGATCTCGGTGCATTTTGTCAACGTCGCGGGATCGGTGCTGGTGGCACCCTTCGGCGGTGTCGAGCGGCGGCTCTCCACCGCGCCTTTCGCCGTGGGCGTACCCCTGCCGGAGCGGCCGGTGGTGCTGGATTTCGCCACCTCTCTGGTGGCGGAAGGCAAGGTGCTGGTTGCGTCCAATGGCGGCAAGGCCCTGCCCGATGGAGCGTTGATCGAGCCCGACGGCACGCTGTCGAGCGATCCGCACACCCTGTATGGCGACTACCCGCCGGTTGGGCTGCGCAGTGCGGGCGCGGGGTCGGGTGCCATCCGCGCCTTCGGCGACCACAAGGGTTCCGGCTTGGCCCTGATGTGCGAGCTGCTGGGCGGCGCCTTCACCGGCGGCGGCTGCGCCGGACCCATCGAGGAGCGGGCCCGCATCACCAACGGCATGCTGTCTATCTATCTTTCGCCGGCGCATTTCGGCACCGAGGCCGAGTTCCACCGCAGCGGCCGGGCCTATGCCGACTGGTTCGCCTCCAGCCGCCCTGCGGCGCCGGGGGGCGAGGTGCTGCTGCCGGGTGAGCCCGAGGCGCGTCACCGCGCGACCCGGCTGCGTGACGGCATCCCGTTGCAGCCCGATCTCTGGGTCGGCATGGTGCAGGCAGCCCAGTCGCTCGGCGTCACCGTCCCGACCGCCCGCTGAATGCCCCTTTCCCCAGCCGCCGCAGGGTTTCCGGTGGCCGGATCAGCCTATATCAAAAGGATGTATCAGCCTGCCGCCGATGATGCCGGAAAAGATCTTCCGGCACGTCCGTCCCCTCGCCAGCTCCGGGAGCCGGAACCCAGCCTTGACCCGCCGAGCGGAAATGCCCTGCTGCGCCGGTGCGGCTTTGTTGGGCTCTGCTTGGCTGTCGCGGCGCCGCTGTTGCTGCTGATGATCGGGGTTCTGGCGCCTGGCGGCTGGACCGGCTGGGAGGTAGCGATCCTGCTCTTCTGGCTGGGGACCCTGCCGTGGACCGCGCTTTGTGCCGCCAATGCGCTGATCGGCTTCGCTCTCCGCATGTCGCAACCCGGCCCTGCCGGAGGTGTTCCGGATCTGGCACCGTTGCCGGTCCCGCCGCGGGGAGCCACCGCCCTGACGCTGTGCCTGCGGCATGAGGACACGGCGCAAGCGTTGAGCCGGCTGGTGCCACTGCTGGATGGGCTGGAAGCCGCTGGCGCCGGGCACCGCTTCACCTTGTGGCTGCTGTCGGATTCGACCGAGCCGGGCGCTGTGATGCGGGAAGAGGCCGCGATCACGGCCTTCGCGACCCTGCGGGCGCAACGGCTGATCCCCGTGCGTTACCGTCGGCGGGTGGAGAATCTCGGCTTCAAGGCGGGCAACGTCATGGATTTCCTGGATCGCCATGCCGGTGGCCACGAGTTCTTTCTGTGCCTGGATGCCGATAGCGAGATGACCGCCGGGGCGGTGCTGCGGCTGGTGTCCGTGATGGAGGCCGATCCGAAGCTGGCCATTCTGCAGCCGCTGATCGCCGGCCGCCCGGCGGCCACCGCCTTCACCCGGCTGTTCCAGTTCGGCATGCGATCGGGGATGCGGATCTGGGGCACCGGGCAGGCCTGGTGGCAGCTGGATGACGGTCCGTACTGGGGCCACAACGCCCTGCTGCGGATCGAACCCTTTCGCACTCATGCGCGGCTGGAAGCCCTGCCCGATGGCAGCCACATCCTGTCCCACGACCAGCTGGAGGCGGTGCGGCTGCGGGCCGCAGGCTGGAAGGTGCGTTGCCAGCCGGATGACTCAGGCAGTCTGGAGGGCAATCCGCCCAGCCTGCCGGATTTCCTGCTGCGCGACCGTCGCTGGGGCGCCGGCAACATGCAGTACCTGCATCTGCTGCGCCTGCCAGGGCTGACCTGGATGGGGCGTTGGCAGCTGGCCCAGGCTGTTCTTCTGTTCGCCGCGGCGCCGCTCTGGCTGCTGTTGTTGCTGGCGGTGGTGATGAACGCCGCCACTGGCGGGGGGAGCACGACCCCTGCCGGCGCCTTGCTGGCGCTGCTACTCGGGAACTGGGTCGCGCTGCACGCGCCCAAGTTGCTGGGCTATGTCGAGTTGCTGCTGCGAACCGAGGGCGCCGCCTCCTATGGTGGACCGGGACGGGTGGTTCGGGGTGCACTGGCGGAAATCCTGTTCACCGCCCTGAACGATCCGCTGGTAATGGTGGACAAGGCTTTGTTTCTTCTGCGCCTGCCCTTTGGCCTACGGCCCGGCTGGTTGCCGCAGAACCGCGAATCCCGCGGAGTGCGCTGGGCGGATGCGGCCCGGCTGCTGTGGCCGCAGGCAGCGGTGGGCGCCGTCACCCTTGGCGGGCTGGCATTGGCCGGGGGAACCGCCTGGCTCTGGGGGCTGCCGGTCTGGCTGCCTTTGCTGCTGGGCATCCCCTTTGCGTGGGCAACCGCCGCGCCGGCGCCTTCCGCCTGGATGCGCCGGCGCGGGCTGTGCGTCATGCCGGAGGAACTGCCGCTGGAGGAGGAGCGGGTCGCCATGCCGCGCGCCGCCTGACGGCTAGCGGGCCTCGAAGCGATCCCAGCCGGAGGAGGCGGGGTAAGAGCCGGCCATTGGATGCCCGGCTTCCAGTGCAAGCGGCCCGTCCGTCAGCCCCTCGCCAATGTCCCGCGTCGCCAGCAGCACCGCAGGCAGACCCAGCAGCAGGATCACCGCCCAGGCGGCGAGGTCGGCGGGGGCAAGGCGGCGCATACGACGGAACTCCGATGGGGATAGCGTGAAAACCACGTTTCCCAGCCCCGAGTTGCCGATCCATCAGAAGCGGAGAAGCATCAGCCTCTCGTCGTGATACGCCTCGCCGATCTTCAGCGCGCGCGGCTCGCTGCCGAAGGAAGCGAAGCCGGCCTGCTCATAAAGCCGTTCTGCGGCTGCGTTGCCGGCAGTGACGGAAAGCCCCACTTCCTCCACCCGTTCCCGCGCATGGTTCAGCACGCTGCGCAGGAGGGCGGGGGCCAGGCTGCGGCCACGTGCCACCGGCCGCAGATAAACGCCCCAGAGCCGCGCCTTGTGCCGCGTCTTGGCGGCGCTGGGAAAGTGCAGGGCCATGATGCCGGCGAGGCTCGGCTCCTCCGGCACCCAGCCGCCGAACACCGCATTTTCCTTGAGGCGCATGGCGAAGAAGGCGAGCGATCGTGCCGCCTCGTCCTCCAGGCTGGCGCCAAAGGCTTCCGGATGGCGCTGCAACGCTTCCAGCCGGATAGCACGGAACTCCTCCGCATCCGCCTCCAGCAGGCGGCGGATGCGGAAGCCATCAATCGACATCGCTGCGGCGGGCCAGAACCTCCCGTTTGCCGACATGGTTGGCGGGCCCGACAATGCCTTCCTTCTCCATCTGCTCGATCAGCTTGGCGGCACGGTTGTAGCCGATGGACAGGTGCCGCTGGATAAAGGAGGTCGAGGCCTTGCCTTCCCGCGTCACCAGCGCGACCGCCTGGTCGAACAGGCCCTTCTCGCCATCCGACGCGCCGGCGATGCCGGACAGCCCGCTGTCGCCGCCCTCCTCCTCGTCCGATTCGGTGACTTCCTCGATATAGGCGGGCTCACCCTGCTCGCGCAGCCAGTCCACCACCTTCTCCACCTCGGCATCCGAGACAAAGGGGCCGTGCACGCGGCTGACGCGGCCACCGCCGGCCATGTGCAGCATGTCGCCCTGGCCGAGCAACTGCTCGGCGCCCATCTCGCCCAGGATCGTGCGGCTGTCGATCTTGGACGTGACCTGGAAGGAGATGCGGGTCGGGAAGTTGGCCTTGATGGTGCCGGTGATGACATCCACCGAGGGGCGCTGCGTCGCCATGATGACGTGGATGCCCGCGGCGCGCGCCATCTGCGCCAGGCGCTGCACGGCGGCCTCGATCTCCTTGCCCGCCACGATCATCAGGTCGGCCATCTCGTCGATGACCACGACGATCATGGGCAGCGGTTCCAGCGCCAGGGGCTGGTCCTCGAAGACCGGGCGGCCGGTTTCCGGATCGAAGCCGGTCTGAACGCGACGCGTCAGCACCTCGCCCCGCACGCTGGCGGCCTGGACCTTCTCGTTGTAGCCGCCGATGTTGCGGACGCCGAGCTGCGACATGGCGCGATAACGGCGCTCCATCTCGCGCACCGTCCATTTCAGCGCACCGATGGCCTTGGTCGGCTCGGTGACGACGGGGGCCAGGAGGTGCGGGATGCGGTCATAGACCGAAAGTTCCAGCATCTTCGGGTCGATCATGATGAAGCGGCACTCGTCCGGGCTGAATCGGTAGAGCAGCGACAGGATCATGGTGTTGATGCCGACCGACTTGCCCGAGCCGGTGGTACCGGCGATCAGCAGGTGCGGCATGCGGGCGAGGTCGGCGATCACCGGCGCGCCGCCGATGTCCTTGCCCAGCGCCAGCGGCAGCTTGCCGTTGTGCCGCGCCCAGTCCTCGGCCGTCATCATCTCGGAGAAGAACACCATCTCCCGCTTGTCATTCGGCAGCTCGATGCCGATGACGTTGCGCCCGGGAACGGTCGCGATGCGCACCGCGACCACGCTCATGGATCGGGCAATATCGTCGGCCAAGCCAATCACGCGGGAGGATTTGGTGCCCGGCGCCGGTTCCAGCTCGTACAGGGTGACGACGGGGCCGGGGCGGATCTCCACGATCCGGCCCCGCACGCCGTAATCCTCCAGCACCGTTTCCAGCTGGCGGGCGTTCTCCTGCAGGGCCTCGGCCGAAGGGCCGGCGGCCCGGCGGGCAGGGGCGGCGGTCAGCAGTTCCAGCGGCGGCAGCTGGAACTGCGACGGCTCCCGCGGCGGGGCCTGCTTGGCGGCGCGTGGGATCACCCGATCCAGCAGCCGGGCGGCCTGGCCGGCGCGTGAGGTTTCCTCCATCTGTGGCGGGCGGGCCGGGGGCGGCTCACGCCGTACCGGCGGGGCTGGGGGAAGGTCGAGGAAGTCATCCTCGTCCTCGGGGTCGTCCTTGCGTGCGGACCGCGGTTCTGCCGGGGCCGGTGCGGCCCCGGCATCCTTGGAGTCCGGAACGAAAGGCGCGGCCGCGCCACGTCGTACGGGGGCGGAAAGGCTCGGGGCACGGCGCTCGCGCCGATGCTCCGGGGCCTCGGCGGCGGCCTCGTCGGCGGCACGCAGCATCGCGGCGAGCTGGGGAGAGGGTGCCTCGCTGCGGCGGCCGAACAGCCCGCCCACCGCATCGCCCACCGCGCCTCCCACCGCGCGAAACGGAGCGGCCAGACGGGTGGCGACGCTGGGGCCGGCCTCGTCCTCAGGCAGATCCGGTTCTTCCCGCCAGCGATCATGCGGCGGCTGGGCTTCCTGCCGCCGGGACGCGAAGAGCTGCGACGTCATGGAGGCACCGCCCCGGGCGGCACCGCCCGCGACGCGTCCCGCCTGCCGCCATGCGACCAGGGGCACGGCCAGGGCGGCAAAGGACAGCGAGCCGGCGGCGGCAACGATCGCCACCTGTGAGATCACCGTGCCGAAAGGGCCCAGTGCGGCGGTGCCCAGACCTTCGATGGCGGTGGCGATCATGCGGCCAATGGCTCCCCCGGCACCGGTGGAGGCCGGCAGCCCGGCCGGCAGCGGCGCCAGAGCCATGGCGGCGCCCAGCATCGGCACCGCGGCCAGCACGGCAGCCAGCCGCCCGGCGAAGGGCGACAGGCCGCGATGCGTCGCCAGCCGCCAGGCCCAGCCCAGCAGTGCCCCCACCGGCAGCAGGGCCGCCCAACCGAAGGTTTGCAGCAGAAGGTCGGAGGCGATGGCGCCGGCCGGCCCGGCGAGGTTGGTCGGGGGCGCCGTTGTTGCGCTGTTCAGCGAGGGATCGGCCGGGTTGTGACTCGCCAGGGCGACCAGCAGGGCCAACCCGGCCAGGGCCAGCACCAAACCCAGAAGTTCCGCGCTGCGGCGACGCAGCATGGCCAGCACGGCCGGGGAGGCGAAGCGATGCGCCACCGAATCGCCCGCTGCCGGGCGGGAACGGGGTGCGGAAGCGGGGGATCGGCGATCAGCAAGGGCGCGCGGCATGAGCCTCAGTCATCTGTTCCTGAGCAATGCCGGCAAGCTAGCACGGCAAAGGTTTGGAACAGAAGGAAAGTTCCGCGTCCTGCGGGAGGCTGTCCGGGTTCAGCCCTTCCCAGGCAGGAAGCGGCTCGCGACCTGCCGGGCCGTGTTGCCGAGCACCGAGCGCAGTTCCGGCTCGCCGAACATGCTGCTCATGAAGGCCTGGGCCTGCTTCAGCGTGATGTGCGGCGGAAGGGGCGGCACGTTGGGGTCGGTGCGCACATCCAGCACCACGGGAATGTCGGAAGCCATGGCCTCGTCCCAGGCGGCGCCGAGCAACTCGGGGTCCTCCACGGCGATGCCGCGTAGCCCGGCGAGCTCCGCCATGCGGGCATAGGAGAATTCCGGAAGACTCTGCGAGCCCAGGAATTTCGGGTCCCCCCCCATCACCCGCTGCTCCCAGGTCACCTGGTTCAGGTCGCGATTGTTCAGCACAAGCACCACCAGCCTGGGGTTCTTCCAGTCGCGCCAATAGCGGCTGACGGTGATCAGCTCGTTCATGCCGTTCATCTGCATGGCGCCATCCCCGCAAATGGCGACCACGGGGCGATCGGGGAAAGCAAATTTGGCGGCGACGGCGTAGGGCATGCCGGAGCCCATGCTGGCCAGCCCGCCGGACAACGTCGCCTTCATGCCGAGCCGCAGCTTGATGTCGCGCGCATACCAGTTGGTGGAGGAGCCCGAATCAGCGGCAATTATCACGTCGTCCGGCAGGCGGCTGGACAGCTCCGTGAAGACGCGTTGCGGATTGATCGGCTCGGCGCTTGCCATGGCGCGCTTCTCCAGCAGGCGCCACCAATCTTCGGTCCATCCGCCGATCCGTTCGCGCCAGCGGCCCTGCTCCTTGGGCTTCAGCAGCGGCAGCAGCGCCCGCAGTGTCGCCGCCGCATCGCCGGCGAGGTTGACCTCCATCGGGTAGCGTAGCGAAAGCATGGCGGGATCGCGGTCGATCTGCACACCGCGCGCCGCGCCCTCCTTGGGCAGAAACTCGGAATAGGGAAAGCCGGATCCCACCATCAGCAGCGTGTCGCATTCCTGCATCAGCTTCCAGGAGGGCTCGGTGCCCAGCAGGCCGATGGAGCCCGTCACCCAGGGCAGGTCGTCGGGCACTGCGGCCTTGCCCAGCAGCGCCTTGGCGACGCCCGCCTGCAGCACGCCCGCCGTGGTCAGCACCTCCTCCGTCGCGCCCAGTGCGCCGGCACCCACCAGCATGGCCACCTTCTTGCCGGCGTTCAGGACCTCGGCCGCCTGCTGCAGGGTCTCGGCCTCCGGCACCACGCGCGGCTCGGCATAGCCGACGCCGCTATGGATGGTGCCGTGGAGATGCGGCGGGGTTTCCACCGCCTCCAACTCCTGGATGTCGTTGGGCAGGATGATGCAGGTGACCTCGCGCTTGCTGATGGCGATGCGCATGGCTCGGTCGATCAGGTGGCGGATCTGCTCGGGCACGCTGGCCTGCTGCACATAGGCGCAGACATCGTTGAACAGCGCGGAGAGATCGACCTCCTGCTGGTAATGCCCGCCCAGCGCCGCGCGCGCCTGCTGGCCGACCAGCGCCACCACCGGCATGTGGTCGGCCTTGGCGTCGTAGAGGCCGTTCAGCAGGTGGATGGCGCCCGGGCCGGACGTGGCGAGGCAGACGCCCACCTCGCCCGTGTACTTCGCATGGGCGCAGGCCATGAAGGCGGCCATCTCCTCATGGCGGGCCTGAACGAAATGCACCTGCTCCTTGGCCCGGTCCAGCGCGCCGATCAGCCCGTTGATGCCATCTCCCGGATAACCGTAGACGCGCTTCACCCCCCATTGCACCAGCCTCTCCCAGATGAAGTCGGCGACGGTCTTGGCCATGGGGGTCTTCCTTCCGTTGCTGGCGATGCCAACGCGGAAGGACGGCGCGATGTTGCCCTGCTGCCATGCCGTGACCGGCACGGCGTGGCGGCAGGGTCTTTATTCCGCCGGAGCCGGCTGGCCTTGGGCGCGGCTGAGCTGGATCCGCTGCTTGCGCTGCCCCAGCTGCTGGTCGGCAATGACGCCGAGCAGGATGACGCCCCCCATCACCGCGAAGTTCAGCGAGGAAGGGATGCCCAGAATGTTCACCAGGTTCTGCAGGATCTGCAGCAGCACGGTGCCCAGCACAATGCCGAGGATGCTGCCCTCGCCGCCGCGCAGCGAGCAGCCGCCGAGCACGGCGGCGGCGATGGCGTAGAGCTCGTAGAAGTTGCCGAAGGAGGAGGGCGAGACGGAGGAGGTGTAGAACACCAGCAGCACGCCGGACAACCCGGCCAGGGCGCCGCCCAGCAGGTAGGCGCCGGTGATCACCCGGTCGGTGTTGATGCCGGAATGGCGCGCCGCCTCCTCGTTCCGGCCGACGGCGTAGAGATAGCGGCCGAACACCGTCCGGTGCAGCACCACCGCCATGATGGCGGCAACGGCCAGCATGATGAGGAAGGGGTGCGGGATGCCGAAGGAGCGGCCGGAGGCCAGCCAGGTGATGGTGTCGATGTCGCCCGCATAGCCGAAGCCGCTGGTCGAATCCTCCGTGTAGTACCGGGCGATGCCGCGGTAGATCAGCAGCCCGCAGAGCGTCACGACGAAGGGCTGCAGCTTCATCCGCGTCACCAGCAGCCCGTGCAGCAGCCCGAGCCCGACGCCGACGCCGATCGTCGCCAGCACGGCGAGGGGCCAGAACAGTTCAAAGTTCACCAGCAGGTCGACCAGGATCACGCCGAGCAGCGCGAACATGGAGCCCACCGACAAGTCGATGCCGCCGGTGATGATGATCAGCCCCTGGCCGATGGCGAAGATGCCGAACAGGCCGATCAGGTTGGCCATGTTCAGCAGGTTGACGCCGGACAGGAACAGCGGGTTCAGCGCCGCCGTGATGCCGCCGATGACGATCAGCAGCAGGGCGAGCCCCAGTTCCTTCTTGCTCATGCGTGCTCCATCTCCTGCCCGGCATGGCCGATGGCCAGCCGCAGCACCGCCTGTTCGCTGAAGCCCGAGCGGTCCAGCCCGCCGCTGATGACGCCTTCATGCATGACGACGATGCGGTCGCTGACGCCCAGCACCTCCTCCATGTCCGAGGAGATCATGAGGATGGCCACGCCCCTGTCAGAAAGGGCGCGCATCAGCGCGTAGATCTCGCCCTTGGCACCGACATCGATGCCGCGAGTCGGTTCGTCGAACAGGATGACGCGGGGCGCCATGCTGAGCCACTTGCCCAGCACCACCTTCTGCTGGTTGCCGCCCGAAAGGGTGCCGGCCCGCACGAGGCAGTCGGGTGTCTTGATTCGCAGCGATTGCCGCTGCGCCTCGGCGGCGCGCCGTTCGCGCCCGCGGTCGATCAGCCCGGCACTGGTATAGTGGCCGGTGCTGGCGAGGGTGATGTTCTCGCAGATCGGCATGTCGAGCACGAGGCCGGCCTTCTTGCGATCCTCCGGCACGAGGTAGAGGCCGGCGGCCACAGCGTCGCCCGGGCTGCGAATAAGCAGGGGCTTGTCATCCAGCCGGACCTCGCCGGCCAGTGGCGGATCGATGCCGAACAGGGTGCGCGCCAGCGAAGTGCGCCCGGCACCCACAAGGCCGGCCAGGCCCAGGATCTCGCCCGGGCGGATATGCAGGTCGATGCTGCGGCCCGGAAAAGCGGAGGTGACCAGCCCGTTCACCCGCAATCCGCCATCGCGCGGCGGGGCCGCAGGGGGCGTGTAGAGCGCCCGCAACTCGCGGCCGATCATCAGCCGGATCATGGTGCCGTGCGCGATCTCCTCGCGCTTCAGCGCCCCAACCATGCGGCCGTCGCGCAGGCACACCACGCGGTCGGCGCAATCGACGATCTCACCCAGCCGGTGCGTGATGTAGATCAGGCCGACCCCGGAAGCGCGCAGCTCCTTGATGACGGTGAGCAGCCGCGCGGTTTCCGACAGCGTCAGGGACGAGGTCGGCTCGTCGAGGATGATGATGCGCGCCTCGGCCGCCAGGGCGCGGGCGATCTCAACAAGCTGCCGCTGCGCGATGGACAATTCGGCGACCGACGTGTCAGGCGTGAAGTCGGCGCCCAACCGCTCGAGAATCGGCTGAACCTTTGCCCGTGCCGTGCGGCGGTCCACCAGGCGCAGGAAGCCGCCCTTCAGTGGCTCCCGTCCGAACAGGACGTTGCCGGCGACGTCGAGGTTGTCGAACAGGTTCAGTTCCTGGTGGACGAAGGCGATGCCGGCGCGCGTCGCCTCCGTCACATCCCAGGTGGCGCGGTCCTGGCCATCGATGCGGATCCGCCCCTCGCTGGGTGCCACGACGCCCCCCAGCACCTTCATCAGCGTGGATTTCCCGGCGCCGTTCTCGCCGATCAGCCCCAGCACCTCACCCTTGTCGAGGTGCAGGCTGACGCCGTCCAGCGCGCGCACGCCGGGATAGCTCTTGCCGATCCCTTCCAGTTCCAGCAAGGGCGCCATGGATCAGGCCCCGCGCAACAGATCCCGCATCTGCTTCTGGAACTCCGCAACATTGGATTTGTCGATGATGCGGGTCGGGATGATGATCTGCTTGTTGGCGGGGATGAACGACTTGTCGTTGTTCAGCACCTTCACCATGCCGACCATGCTCTGGTAGCCGAATTCGTAGGGCTGCTGCACGACGGTGCTGTCGATGGTGCCGTCGGCGATGCCGCGCAGCGTCAGCGCGTCCTCGTCGAAGCCGACGATCTTGACCTTGCCCTCGCGCCCGGCGCCCTTCACCGCCTGGTAGATCTGCGGCGTGTTGTAGGCCCAGAGGCCGACCAGCAGGTTGATGTCGGCGTAACGCGCCAGCGTGTCCTCGACGTTCCGCTTGGCGCGGGCGATGTCGGATTCGTCGGTGCGGATGTCGACGATGTTGATCTCGCTGCCCTGCAGCTCCTCGCGGATGCCCTGCACGCGTTCGCGCGCATTGTCGGCATCCATGGTGCCGACGAAGAGCATCGCCTTGCCGCCATTCGGCAGGGACTTCTTCATCTGCTTGCCGGCCTCGCGCCCGGCGGCGACGTTGTCGGTGCCGATATAGACCATGCGGTTGCTGTTCGGCGCATCGCTGTCGCTGGTGAACAGGATGGACTGCGCCGCGACGCGGTTCAGCATCTCCGTCGAGTTGGCAGGGTTGATCGGCGAGATGGCAATGCCGGCGACGCGTCGGGCCAGCAGCTCATCGACGATGCGCCGCTGCTCGGCGGCGCTGGCCTGGCCGGGCACGATCATCTCCATGCTGAACTCGGGATGCTCGCGATTGGCCTTCTCGATGCCGCGCTTGCAGATGGTCCAGAAATCGGCGGAAACATTGACAACGAAGGCCAGGCTCTTCTTGTCCTGCGCACGGGCCTGGCCGGGCGCGGAAGCCAGAGCGAGAGCGGCCGGCACAGCCAGCAGGGAACGCCTGTGCATGACTTCGATCCTCCCGAAACGGGCCGCTTTGCGGGCCTCATCCTGATTTGTCGTGAAACGCTAGCAGAGGCGCTGCATCTTTGCGCGCACGAAGCTGTGAACCAAGATCTGCTCGGGGCCTGAAGTGTCAGGTCCAGCCGCCATCAACAACGAATTCCTGCGCGGAGCACATGGCGGAGGCGTTGGAGGCCAGGAACAGCGCCATGTCGGCGATGTGCTCCGGCCTGACTCGTCCTGCCAGGGCCTGGCCGGCATCGATCTCCTTCTCCGCCTCGGGCGTGACCCAGAGCTTCAGCTGCCGCTCGGTCATGACCCAGCCGGGAACCAGCGTGTTGACGCGGATGTTCTGCTTGCCGAAATCCCGCGCCAGGCCACGCGTCAGCCCCTGCATGGAAGCTTTGGCCATGGTGTAGGCGGGCATGCCACCCTGCCGCAATTTCCAGGAGACGGAGCCGAAATTGACGATGGAGCCGCCGCCCGCACGCTGCATCATCGGAATCACCGCCTGCGCGGCGAAGAAGACCGGCCGCATGTTCACGGCGATCCGGTCGTCCCAGTATTCCGGCGTAACCCGCTCGACCGCGTGGCGCTCGTCATGGGCGGCGTTGTTGAGCAGCACGGTGATGTCGCCGTGCTCAGCCGCAGCCTCGTCCACCGCTTCGCGCAGTGCCTCGATGTCGCGCAGGTCGCAATGCAGGAAGAGCGGCGTATGGCCGACGCGTTCGGCTTCCAGGCTCGCCACCAGCGCCTCGCTCTCGGCATCGGCGATGTCAACAAAGGCGACCTTGCTGCCCTGATGGGCGAAAGCGCGGGTCAGCGCCGCACCGATGCCGCTGCCGCCGCCGGTGATGAAGACGCTACGTCCCGCCAGATCCGGATAGGTGGCGTGTTTCCGCATGGATGCTTCCTTGCTTCCGTGGCGCCTCTTGCCGGGCGTCCGATGCCGAGGTTGGGCCGCAAATGCGCCCTTGGCAACGGGGATGCTACAACAGAAGCGCCGGCGCTTCGTCTTCCGCTTCCCGGAGCGGTGCCTCCAGCGCGGGCACGCCGCATCGCAGGAGGTACCGGGCCACCTCGTCCGCTTCCGCGGGCGGGCGCGTCGCATCTTCCCCATGGCCGGGAGGAACAAACAGAATGGTGTCGAATCGTGCCCGGGTCATGAGCACGCGGTAGGTGTTGCGGATGTGGCGCTGCGTGTCGGCACCATGTACGGTCTGCCACGAAGTGCCGGCGAAGCGTCGGGCCTGCCATTCTCCGGCTGAGCGAATGAAATCGCCACCCCAGGCCAGCCCCACATGGTCGAGCTCCAGGCCCTGGCAGGCATACTCCGTGGCACAGACTTCCAGCGCGTCCGAGGCTCGCACGTCGGGCCAGTGCCGCAGGAACCAGTTGACCACCTCCGCATCCGCGCCGTGCAGCTGCGCGCCCAGCCCCTCCGCGCGCAGGCGCTTGGCCTTCGCCGAGCAGACCAGCCCCGCACGACGCAAGCCGCGGGCGCGGCTCCGCAGCGCCTGACGCATCTGCCCGAGGTCGCGCGTCAACCGGAAGGGCAGCCCGCCCGCTACGGCAATGGCGCGCGCCTCCTCCGGCCGGTCAGTGAGAACGGCATCGACCCATTCGGCGCAGGCAGCGTGATGCACCGACCGGATCGGCAAGGTGAGGTCCAGCGCAGGGTGGATTGAGAGCCACGGCACCGGGCCATTGGCGAGACGTTGTGCCGCTTCACGCCCCTGCAGCACGCGCGGCGCTGCGGAGGCGGACCAGACACCGTTGCTGGCCGCGATTACGGCACCCCATTCCGCCAGTCCGGCCTCGCCTGTGTTGATTTCCTGCCCATTGCCGATCAGCGCAACGATAACCGACCAGCCCGGCACGCGCGCCATGATCTCCAGCATGTGGCCAGGTTCGGACAGGCTCAGCACGGAGCTGCGGCGCTGCGTGTCGCGTCCGGCCTGGTCGGCGTCCCACGCCCTCTGCGCCTCGTCAAAGACCACCACATGCTCGGCCGGTGCTTCAGCGAGGTGGCGGACGTGATGCTCCAGGAAGCGGTGCACATTCTGCAATACGGTGCGGGCCTCGCGCCTCGGCTGGCGGGGACCCCTGCCTTGGCGCTTCCTTGCATCCATCTCCAGCGCGCCGCGCAGCACGGCCACGAGCGGGGCATTGCCGGTCAGAAAGGCTGCGCCGGTGGCGGACTCGGTTCCGAAGGCGAGGTTGAGGCCGCACAGCGTCTTGCCGGCACCGGGCACCCCGGTGACAAAGACCACGCGCCGCTCTCCCCGGTCCCGTGCAGCCGCGATGGCGTCGCGGACGGCTTCCGTGGTGCGCGACAGGTCGATGGCACCAGCGCGGGCGGAAGCGATCGCTTCAACCCCATGCCGATCGAAAAGCCGTCTCGCCGCATCGATGATGGTGGGTACCGGCTTGTAGGGCGCGGCGCGCCAGGCTGGGGCATCCAGTGGCTGCAGCGGCGTCGGCAGTTCCGCCTGAATCTGCCGCAGCAGGGCGCCGAGACGGCGGGGATTGGTCTTCAGCACGGGTGTGACGCCGTGCAGGATCGGCCATTGGTTGGCCGGGTCCGGCGCATCGCTGCACAGCAGCAGCGGTATCACGGGATGCGCTCGGCTGGCCGCGTGAAAGTCGAAGAGGTCGAGCGCGTAATCCTCCGCCTGTGCCATGTCGGTCGGAGCGAAGCCGCACGCCCCATGCTTGTACTCGATGACGAAAATGGCGCGGTCGGTCAGGATGATGGCGTCGATCCGCTTCTCGAGGCGGAGCAGGTCGCATTCCAGCAGCACCGTCCAGCAGGCGCCGCCGGCCTGGTGCAGCGCTGCCTGCAACGCCGCGGCCAGCCCGCGCCAGCTTTCCCTTTGCGTGCGCTGCACCTCGGAGAACTGGCCGGCCTGGCAGTAGGCCAGGCGAGCCGCCCAATGTTCTGGCGGGGCAGCAAGCAAGTCCTGCCCTGACGCAGTCACCCATCCATCCATAATTCTATCGTAGGAGTTGCTTTTCCGTTTCGGAAATCCCTTTTCGGCCTGGCCAGGTAGCGAGGCCGATGCTGCTCAGCATCAGCACGAAGCCGAGCGCATGCAGCGGCCGGAAATATTCCCCCAGGAACACCACCGCGACCAGCGCGGCGGTGGCTGGCAGCAATGCGGTGAAGATGCCGGCAATACCTGCCGGCGCCCGGCGCAACCCCTGGTACCAAAGCAGCAGGCACAGCACCGAGGCCGTCAGGCTGTGGAACACCAGAAGCCCGGCGACCGACGGGGAACCGAGCGCTGCCGCCGAGTTCAGCACTGGCAGGCAGAAGGGCAGCAGCATCAGCGTGCTGAACAACTGCATCCAGAAGCTGGCGGTGATCACCGGCACACGGCCGGCGATGCGCTTGGCCAGCAGCACATAGCCCGCCTCGCCGCAGACGGCGAGGAAGACCAGGGCATTGCCCGCGAGGCTTCCCCCGGCACCGGCGGCCGTACCAGCCAGGGTGATGGCGGCCATGGCCAGTGCCGCCAGCGCCGCCGCGGCCCATTGCCGAGGCGGCAGCGTTTCCCGCAACCACAGCGCCGACCCGGCGGCAATCACGGCGGGCAGGGTAGCCAGCACCAGCCCGGCCTCCAGTGCGGTGGTGTGGCGCAGGCCCATCAGCAGCGCGGCGTTGTACAGCAGGGTGCCAACCAGCGCCTGCGCCGCGAGGTTCCGCAGCGCGGCGCCTTGCGGGCGCACTTTTCCTTCCAGTGTTCTGGCCAGCGGCCAGAGCACGGCGCAGGCCAGTGCGCAGCGCAGCCCCGCGATCATGGCGATCGGCAAGGCATCGGCCAGCAGCTTGGCCACCGCAACATTGGCGCCGACCAGGGCCATGGCGGAGCCGAGTTGGAAGTAAGCCAGCAGCATACGGGATCCGGACGGGAAAACGGGGTGCAGCATGGCCCGGCAAGCGGAAAAGGAAACCCCCTGGCCGGAGCGCCGGCGCACGGTCTGCCTGATTGCCGCACGGCAGCGCGAGGCCCGAAAACAGCCAGCAAGCGGAGACGGCTCCCCAGGACGGAACAGCAATGCCAACCTCGCCTCGTTCTCTCTGCGAGTCGCACCGCCATGCGCATCCTTCTGCTGAACGGCAACACCGATGCCGCCCTGACGGACCGCATGCTGTCCCTGGCGGAGGCAGCCCTGCCGCGCCTTGGCCTCGGGCATGTCTCGCTGGTGCCGGCGACGGCGCGGTTCGGGGCGCGCTACATCGCGAGCCGGGTGGCCGCCGCCATTGCCGGGCACGCGGTGCTGGAGCGGGTGTCGGAGCATGCCTCCTCCGTTGAGGCCATCGCCATCGCCTGCTTCGGCGACCCGGCGCTGGATGCGGCGCGTGAACTGGCGGGCATCCCCGTGGCCGGCATGGCGGATGCCAGCCTACAGGCGGCGCTGCCCCTGGCGCCGCGCGTGGCGCTGCTGACGGGCGGCGCGGCTTGGGTGCCGATGCTGGAGGAATTCATCGTCTCGCGCGGGGTGGCGCCGGAGCGGGTGCTGGTGCGTGCGGTCACGCCCACCGGCGACATGATCGCCCGCCATCCGGAGCGTGCGCTCGACATGCTGTCGATAGCGGCCTCCGAAGCGGTGGCCGATGGGGCCGGGGTTGTGGTTCTGGGCGGCGCCGGGCTGGCGGGGCTGGCGCCGCGCCTGGCGCCACGCCTTGCCGTCCCGGTGCTGGACAGCCTGGACTGCCTCCTGGTGATGGCGGCGCAGCCCCACGCGATTCCCTCCCCGCCGGCGCGCACACCCACCCTGGGGCTGGCTCCGGCCCTGGCCCAGCGGCTGGAGCCCTGATGGCCGGCGATCCTCGCGGGGGCAGCCCATTGCTGTTCGGTGTCTTGACCGCAGGGCGCGGCACCGGAACCATCGCGGGATGAACGACATCAGCCTCGATCCGGGCTCCGCCCCGTTTCACGAACTGCTCGGCATGCATCTGGTGGAATGGCGCGAGGGCTTCGCCCGCGTGGTCTGCGAGATCGGCGAGAAGCACATGAACCGCAGCAACATCGCGCATGGCGGGGTCGTGCTGTCCATGATCGACCAGGCGGCGGGATACTCCGGCCTTTGGTGCAGCGTGCCCGGCAACGTCCGCAAGGCCGTGACGATCGACCTCGATTGCCGCTTCACCGGACGGGTGACCCATGGTCGCATCGCGGCGGAGGCCAAGGTTTTGTCGCGCGGCCGCAATGTCTTCTTCGTTCGCACGGAGGTGTTCGACGCCGTCGGCACGCTGGTGGCCTTTGGCGCCTCCACCCATCGGTGGCGCGCGGGCAGCGAATCGGTGGAAGGCAGTCCGCCGGGGAAGGATTAAAGCCGCGCCATCTCCATCCGCTGCCAGCCGCAGAGCAATCGGCGTTCCGTCCGCGTGAAGGCATAAAGGTTGCCGCCGCCGCGGCCCGGCTGGTCGGCATCACGGCCGATCGGCCGGCGTGCCAGGTGGCACAACAGCAGGGCGCCCACCGCCCCATGCGCAACAATCGCGATGTCGCCATCGCCGATGGCCAGGGCTTCCTCGGTGGCGGCCAGCATCCGCGCCTGGGCATCGACGGCGCGTTCCCAGCCGCGGATGCTGACCTCGGGCTTGGCGAAGAAGGCATCTGCCACGCGCTCGAATTCGTCGGGCGGCAGAAATCCCGTGGCGGAGCGGTCATTCTCGCCCAGCCCCTCGACCACCCGCACCTCCAGGCCGAGATGCGCCGCCAGAACCCCGGCCGCATCGCGCGCCTTGCGCTCGGCGCTGCTGGCAATGTGGCGGAGGCCAGTGACCCAGGGCCGGTCCAGCACCGCGCGCATGCGGTTGAAGCCGGTGGGTGAAAGCGTCCAGTCCGGCACCGGAACCGCCGGGTCGATGGCCACCTCGGGGTGGGTGATCAGAATGGCGCGGCTCATCCGCGCGGCTTTTCACGCATGGTCAGCAGGATGGCCGCACCCAGGGCCAGGAAGCCCAGCACCGTGGCCATGCCGGCACGCTGGCTGCCTGTCGCTGCCGTCATGGCTGCCAGGGCGGCAGGGCCGAGAAAGCCGGTGATCCGTCCCGATAGCGCGAACAGCCCGAAATAGGCCGTGACTTCCGCAGGCGGCGCGAGCTGCGCCATGTAGCTTCGGCTGGCCGATTGTGCCGGACCCATGAACAGCCCGAGCGCCAGGGCGAGGCCCCAGAACCAGGCCTTGTCCTGCACCAGGATCAGCCCGGCGCCGAGGATGATGATGGCGCCGAGCGCCAGCAGGATGGTGCGCCGCGCGCCGAGGCGCCGGTCCTCCAGCAGCCCCGCCGCGGCGGCGCCCAGCCCGGCGGTGACGTTGAGCGCGATGCCGAACAGCAGGATTTCCTCGAATTCCATGCCGAAGGCGCCTGCGGCGTAGATGGCGCCGAAGGCGAAGAGCGTGTTCAGGCCGTCCGTGTAGAACAGCCGCGCCAGCAGGAAGCGGGCCATCACGGGGTTGCGGGGAAGGCCGACCACCACGCGGCGGATCTCGGCCAGCCCTTCGCGCACCGCCTGGCTCCAGCGCGGTCTGGGCGGCGGCGGATCCGGCAACGCCACCAGCACGGGCCAGCCGAACACGATCATCCAGGCCGCCACCAGAACGGCGGTGGCGCGGACATGCTCGGCCGCATCGCGGTCCAGCCCGAGGGGAGAGGGGTTTGGCTGTACCAGCAGGAACAGCGCCAGCAGCAGGCAGGCGAGGCCGCCGGCATAGCCCAGCCCCCAGGCCAGGCCGGAGATCCGGCCGAGCTTCTCCGGCGGCGCCACGCTGGGCAGCATGGCATTGTAGAAGACGGTGCCCAGTTCGAAGCCCACCGTGGCAATGCCGACGCAGGCCAGCACCCAGAGCGCCGAGGCCGGCTCGGGCGTCCCGAACCAGACCAGCCCGGTAGCGATGGAGGTGACCAGGGTGCAGAGCAGCAGCATGGCCCGTCGTCGCCCGCCCGCATCCGCCACCGCCCCCAGCACGGGGGAGAGCACGGCGATGGCGAGGCCGGCCACGGTCTGCATCACCCCCCATTGCGCCTGACCGGTGACCGGATCGGCCGCGACGCCCTGGGTGAAGTAGGCGGCGATGACAAAGGTGGAGACCACGGTGGGAAAGGCGCTGTTGGCCCAGTCATACAGCGCCCAGGCCCAGATCTTGCGGGTTGGCGCCGCCATCAGCCGCGTGCCAGCACCAGCCGCGCCAGCCTCTCGAACTCGGCCACCTGCAGGGTTTCGGCACGGCGGGTGCCGTCGAGCCCCGCCTGCTCCAGCAACGCCTCGGCTCCGCCGAGCGATTTCAGGCTGGAGCGCAGCATCTTGCGCCGCTGGCCGAAGGCGGCGGCGGTGACCCGCTCGAGCGACGACATCAGAGCCGGCTCGGGCGCTTGCTCATGCGGCACCAGATGGGCGATGGCCGACCACACCTTGGGCGGCGGTGAAAAGGCTCCGGGGGGCAGGCGCATGGCCATGCGGCATTGGCAGCGGAACTGCGACAGCACGGCCAGCCGTCCGTAATGCTCCGTGTCGGGGGCGGCGACGATGCGCTCGGCCACCTCCTGCTGGAACATCAGCGTCATGCTCTCGAACAGATGCGCCTGGCGAAGCCAGCCGATCAGCAGCGGCGTTCCGACATTGTAGGGCAGGTTGGCGACGATGCGGCGCGGCGCCGGCATCAGCGCCTCCGCGTCGACCCTCAGCGCGTCGCCCTCGACAATGGTGAGGCGTCCCGGCCGGGCAGCGGACAATTCCTCCAGCCCGGCGATGGCGCGACGGTCCAGTTCGACCGCCACGATGTGCTCGGCCGGGCTGTCCAGCAGGGCGCGTGTCAGCCCGCCGGGGCCGGGGCCGACCTCCAGCACCTGGCGCCCTTCCAGTGGGGACGCGATCTGCGCAATGCGGGCGCAGAGCGTGGCATCCAGCAGGAAATGCTGGCCAAGCGATTTGCGCGGCGCGAGGCCGTGTCGCGCGATGTGCTCGGCGAGCGGAGGAAGGGGGGCGCTCAGCTCCGCATCTCGATCTGGGCCCGGCGGCGCAGGTCGCGCTGCATCTGCCGCGAAGACAGTTCCAGCCGGTCGCGCAGAATGGTGACGCGGGCCTGATCGGGGGTCAGTTCGGCCAGGTTGCGCGTTTCCCGCGAGCAAACGGCGATCACCATGACGCCGTCAGGCGTGATCAAAGGCTCACTGGCCCGGTTGAGCTGCAGGCCGGCGACGATGTTGCGCAGCGCCGGCGGCTGCATGTTGTCGAGCCGCAGCGGCCCGCCCGGATCGGCGGGCCGGCCGGCGCCCTGGCCTGCGGCCTCCACAGCGGGGCAGGCGCGGCCCTGCAGCCCGCGGGCACGTTCCACCGCCTGTACCTGCTGCTGCGTCGGCGCCTGCGGGTCGAGTGGCGCGGAGAAGCCGAAAAAGGCCTGGCGCAGCGTCACCAGCGTCGCCATGTCACGCCCCATTTCCCGCCTTTGCCGCAGCGTGACGATCTGGAAGCCGCCAGGCACGCGGATGGGATTGGCAATGGCGCCGGGCGGCATGCGGCCGATCACGTCGGCAACACCCGGGTCCAGCTCGTCCACGCGCGTCCAGCCCATGTCGCCGCCCTGCAGCGCCGTCTGGCTCTGGCTGAACTGGGTGGCGGCGGCGGGGAAGGGCACGCCGCGCCGCAATTGCCCCACCACTTCATCGACGAAGCGCCGTACATCCGGCTCCGTCACCGGATCATCCACGGGGATAAAGATCTCGGACACCAGGTATTCGGGCTCGCCCGTGCGGGCATTGTGGGCGGCGATGTGCTCATCGATCTGCGCCTGGCTGACCTGGCCCTGCGCACCCAGCTGGGCGCGCACCAGCCGCGACCAGCCGATCTGGTTGCGGATCTGGTCGTAGAGCGCACTCGGCTGCACCCCGGAGGCGCGGAGCTGATTGGCCAGCCCCCCGGCCGGCAGGCCGTTGCGCCCTTCGATCTCGGCCACCGCGGCGGCAACATCGGCATCCGCCACGGGAATGCGGCGGCGCCGCACCTCCTGCATCCGCAGCCGCTCATCGACCAGCAGGCGCGTCACCTGCGGCCGCAGCCGCGCCAGCACCTCGGGATTGGGGCCCATCCCGGCATTCAACGCGAAGAGCCGGGCACGGTTGGTGACCTCGCTGGCGGTGACGATGTCACCATTCACCACGGCGAGGATGCGGTTGGTCTCGCCCGTTGCCGCATCAGCCGCCGGGGCGCGCCCCTGGGCCTGCGCCGGTGCGGGCAGGGCGAGCAGCGCCGGGAGTAGTGCGGCGGCGGCCAGCAGCCCGGGCCGCAGGCCGCGGGCGGCACCGGCACGGAAGGGGAGGGCGTGGCCTCGGGGCTGGTCGGGGGCGGTGGCACGTCGCATGGCGTTTGTCCTAGAGCAGATCGCGCCGGACCGGAACCGCCCGCGTCGGTTCCCGCCCGAGGTCGCCGGCGTTCCGGCGCAGGTCAGATGGCGCGGAAGCCGAAATCACCAATGGTCTTGAACGAAAGGCGGAACAGCAGCACCGTCTCGGACGGGTAGTAATTCGCCCGCGTGCTCGGCTCCGCATAGGATTTGGAGAAGTGCGTGGCGAAGATCAGGCATTCATCCTCATAGGTAAGGTTCCCGCCCACATTGACGGAACGGTTCAGCTCGAGGTCGTAGCGCCCGAAGGCCCCGACACTCCAGAAGCGGCCGAGCCGCGTCTGCACCCCGCCCGCGACTTCCCGCCGCTCACGCGTCGAGATCAGCGCGTCGGAGGGCGTGGTGTAGAGGTAGCTGGCGTTCAGCGCGACCGGGCCCAGGCTGATGCGGCCCTGGGTTTCCACCAGCCGCGCATCCAGCCCGTCCTTGTCCAGCCGGGTGCGGGCGATCAGGTCGAGCCAAGGGGTCGGCGACAGCCGCACCCGCCCGACCCAGTCGGAGGCCTTGTCGCGCAGGCCCGAATCCTCCTGGAACACCTCCGCCTCCGTGGTGCGGAACGAACGGCCGGCCATGGCCTCAAGCTGCCCGCCATTGGGGAAGTACCAGGCGCCGCGCAGCGCGGCATCGACGCGCGTGCCGCCCTCCTGCCGGTCCCGCCCGTAGAAGCGGTTGAGCTGGAACAGGTTGGCGTCGGTGAATTCGAAGCCGTAGCTGTCCTCGTTCGGCACGTCGGTCTGCCGGCCGGTGGCGGGGCCGGTGACCAGCTGGACGCGTGGCTCCAGCAACTGGCTGCCATAGTTGCCGGCGCTGCGGATGAAGGGCATGCGCCAGTCGAGGCCGAGGCGCACATTGCCGGTGATGTCGTTCACCGTGCCGGTGTTGCCGAAATTTGGCGCACGGTCGAAGTCATCCACCCAGCGGCCGATGCCGTCGGCCTGGCCCCGAAACGTCCAGACCGAGCCCATGCTGTCGATCTGCGGACGTTCATAGGTGATGCGGGAGGCGAAGCGGCGGGTATCGGTTCCCTGGCTGCGGCTGATGGCGAAGGCGTTGGCATCGAGCGTCAGGAAGCCGCCGAAGCGGTCGCGGCCGAACCAGCGGTCGCCGTAGAGATTGGGCAGCACCAGTGGGATCTGTCCGGTGTCGTCCACCTCCGACAGGCCCTGGTAAAAGCGCGTATCGGCGCGGAAGAAGCTTTCCGTGCCCCAGAAGCTTTCCAGGTACAGGTCGGAGACGAGCTGCCGCTGTGCAGGATAGCGCCAGGCGCGCAGATAGCTCTCGCTGCTGGCGCGGTTCAGGTTGAAGCCGGTGCGCCAGTTCTCGTCGATGGCGAACTGGCCGGAGGAAAAGATGTGGCCGCCGAGCCCTTCCTCGTCCCGCGCGCCGTCCCGCTGGCCGACCGAGCCGTTCAGCTTGATCTCGCCCGCATTGAAGCGGCGCCGGTAATCGAGGCCAAGCGCCGGGTCCTGCTTGGTGGAGAAGGTCGGCGAAATGATGGCGTCTGAGCTGTCGTCGATCGCCCAGTAATAGGGTGTCTCTATGAAGCCGCCGAGAAAGCTCGAGGAGCCGAAGCTGGGCGTCAGGAAGCCGGACTGCCGCGGCACGGAGGGATCGGGATGCGACAGGTAAGGTGTCCAGAACACCGGCACGCCGCCGAACAGCAGCGAGGCGTCGCGGTAGCGCAGCCGCTTTTCCGCTTGGTCATGCGTGGCGAGACGAGCGCGCAGCTGCCAGAGCGGTGCGGCTTCCGGGTCATCGGCGCAGAGATCGCAGGAGGAATACAGCACCCTTGACATGTCGAGGATGCTGCCATCGGTGCGCCGCGCTCCATTGGCGACCATGCGGCCATTCTGCGCGAGACGCGCAGACAGGCCCTGAAGCACGCCGTCGCGCAGATTGCCGGTCAGGTCCGCCCGGTCGGCGAACAACACCTGCCCGTCCGGCTGCAGCAACTGAACGTTGCCCTCCACGGTGGCGATGCCGGTTTCCCGGTTATAGGTGAAGCGGTCAGCGCGCAGGATGCGGTCGTTCTGCCAGGCTTCCACCGCGCCGGTCGCGGTGACCCGGTTGTTGTCCCGGTCGTATTCCACCTGTTCGGCGGTGAAGGTGACGGGGGCGTTGTTGCCGGTCTGACTGGGGTCCCTGGCGCCTGGCGGGAGGGGGGCGGGCGGTGGCGCCGGGGCGGCGGCGGCGGCCGGGGATATGGTCGGTGAGGGCGTGCCTTCCGGCACCGGGATCGAGCCCGGCCCTCCCGAGCGCAGCGCGTCGCTGGTGCCGAGCACGCCCTGCGCCCGGCCTTCCCCCCGCGGTGCCGCCAGGGCGATCAGCGCGGCGCTGCCCAGCAGCAGGCCGCGCCAGCCGGTAGTCCAGCGGGCGTAATCCCGGGCGGGGCGTCCAGTGGGGCACCCATCGGGGCGGGGCGTGGCATCGCGCGGGGCTCGGTCCATTCCGCCTGCATAGCGGCTTCGCCGAGCGGGGGCGAGAGGGTTGCGCGGCCGCCTGCCGCGGTCCTTCCGGCTGTCAGCCATCCTCCACGTAGAGCAGGAGGGTCAGGGCGAACATCAGACCGGCCACGGAGGGCGCCCACGCCGCGAGCACCACGGGCAGGGTGCCCGCCTGGCCCAGCTCCTCCACCACCTTGTCCAGCAGGAACAGAGCGAAGCCGGCGGCAACACCCGCGCCCAGCATCTGCGCCACGCCGCCGCGCCGGGCGTGGCGCATGGAAAAGCCGGCCGCCAGCAACCCCATGGCCACGGCCAGCAGCGGCGTGGACAGGAGCGACTCGAAATAGAGCCGGTGGCGCACCGCCGAGAACCCAGAACTTTCCAGCACCCGGATGAACTCCGGCAGTGCCCAGAAGGAAAGGGTATCGGGGGCTGCGAAGCTTTCCTCGATGCGGTCCGGCGTCAGCGTAGTGCGCACACGCAGACTTTCCGGCGGGGTGGGCTGACGGTTGGTGGCAAAGGTGACGGCCTGCGACAGCTCCCAGGCGCCCGGCGTCAGCAGCGCTTCGGGCGCCTCAACACGCTCGAGCGGCCGGTCCGTGGCGGAAAGCCGCCAGAGCGAGGCCTCGCGCAGCACGAAGCCGCGCGGCGTGATTTCCGGCACGCCGGCCAGGATGGCGACACCGCCCGGCTGCACGGAATCGTCCGACTGACGCAGCCAGAGCCGTCCTCCGGCCAGCGAACTCATGCTCTGGGCATTGCGCAGATAAGTGGCATCCATCCGCTCCGCGCGGGAGAACATGGCGGCCGAGAGTGGCGAGATCACGGTCATCGCCAACACGCCGAGAAGGGCGGCCACCACCACCGGGCCGGCCAGGAAGCTCCAGGCCGAGACCCCTGCGGCGCGCGCCACCACCAGTTCCGAAGCGCGGGACAACCGCCAGAAGGCGATGATGCCGCCCAGCAGCACGCCGAAAGGCAGGATCTGCATGATGACGAACGGCAGGCGCAGGGATGCGATGGTGGCCACCAGGGCAAAGCCCGCATCTTCTCGCGTGGCGGCGCGGCGCAGCAGCTCGATAAAGTCGAACAGCGCGACCAGGGCCGCAAGGGCAACGATCATGGCCAGCGCCATGCCGGCGAAGCGGCGGGCGATGTACAGGGTCAGGGTGGGGGAGAAGACGGGCATGGCCGCTCAGCCCTCCGCAGCCGGCTGAACACGCCGGCGCGGCAGGCCGGGGCTGCCCGAGAGCACCCAGGCCGCGCCCAGGGCGGGTGCCAGCGCATGCAGCCAGATCAATGGAACGAAGCGGTTGTCACGCGCCGCCAGATTGCCGATCGAAAGGCCGAGCGCCAGCAGCGTCACCACAATGCCCACGCCGATCAGCGCCGGGCGCCAGTCGCCATAGCGGCGGAAGCTGCTGGCAAGGGCAACGGCCAGCCCCACCATGGCGAAGGACAGGGCGGTGAAGGGGCCGGCCAGCCGGCCGTGGCCTTCGGCACGGAACTTCACGATGTCGCGCTCCGGCAGGTTCTCCGCCGGGTTGGGATAGAGCAGCTCGGGCACGAAGCGTTCCCGCGAGTCTCGGTTGCGGGGCGCCTCGGGCTCATTGCGGCCGGATTCGGCAAGGTCGAGGCTGTTCTCGGCGAAGGACAGGGTGGACAGCCGCGCCGGCCGGGTGGGCGTCGCCGGATCGAGCTGCTGCCGCACCCCGTTCAGCAGGGTGACCCGCGGTCCGGCAGGGCCTGAGATCAGCCGCCCCTGCTGGGCCATGATGGTGACGGGAGCGCCCGGCTCGCGCGTGTCGTGCACCAGAATGCCGCGCAGGGTGCCATCGGCGTCGCGCCGCCGCGCGTAAACGGTGAGGTCCTCGCCCAGGGCGGAGAACACCCCTTCCTGCAGCAGTACGGCAGCCATCTCGTTGCGGATCTCGAACTGCCAGGAACGGAAGGCGGCATGACTCACCGGCACCAGCCAGAGCTGCATGAACAGGCACAGCCCGGTGGCGACCGCCGCCACCAGCAGCGCCGGCCGCGCCAGCCGCCAGTCCGACAGCCCGGCGGCGCGCATCACCACCAGCTCCCGGTCGGCGGTCAGCCGCACATAGGTGAACAGCACCACCACAAAGGTGGTGATCGGCAGGATCACCGCGAAGAAGGAGGGCAGCAGCAGCCCGGTCAGCTCGATGAACACGGCGAGCGACAGGCCGCGGTCCAGCACCAGCTCGATGAAGCGCAGGCTCTGGGTCAGCCAGACCAGTGCCGCCAGGCCGATGGTCACGGCCAGCAGCGTCACGCCAAGCTGACGGAACAGGTAGCGGTCGAGACGGGTCATGCGGGGAAGATGCGTCCTTTGGCTGTCCGGCGGGCGGGGCGGGCAGGTGGTTGCGCAGCATGTAGGCCCCCCCGGGGGCCGCGCCAAGCCGTGCGGCCGAGACTTGCTCCGGGCTGCTTGTCCGGGACTACTCGCCCAGAAAGGCGCGCAGCACCGCCGCCGGCACAATGCGGGTGCGGGAGGCCGCACCGCTGCGGCCCGATGGATCGAGCCGGTGGCTCACCAGCCCGGCCAGACATTGCGCCATCGGGTCGATCACCGCGCCGCCCGATTCACCGGGTTCCAGCGGCAGGGGCAGCTCGGCATAGAAGCCGTGGATGGGGTCGGCTTCGTGCACCAGGTCCAGGATGCGGGTGGGCGCGTGACGGCGCGGCGTCACCACCTCCACCGCCTGGCCGGGCAGCAGCGGGGCGGCGCAAAGGCCGATAAACGCCGCGCCGGGCGGCATGGCGGGGCCGCGCAGCAGGGCCACATCCCGCCCCCCGACATAAAAGGTGCCGATCCCCGCGCCAAGATCCGCCTGCCCCGCCCGGAGCATCTCGGCCGGAAACGCGGACCCGGCGAAGCGGAGGGTGGCGGAGCCGGGCTGCGCCGTTCTGCTGCAGCCATGCAGCAGGGCCTGGGTGCCGTCCACCAGATGCGCTGCCGTCAGAAAGCGCGCCCGCCCCACATGGACCGCCACGCCACTGGAAAGGCAATGGGGGCCACGCCCCGCACTGACGGAGGCCAGGCTGGCGCGCTCCGCGCCCTGGTCGTCTTGGCCAACGCGACTGCCGCCGGAGGGCAAGGCGGCGCAGCCGCCAGCCAGCAGGGTGGCGAACAGCAACGCGATGACCAGCAGGACCGGCAACGGCCTGGTGCCGCGTGTCTGACGGCGGGGCACGGAGCGGCCTTGCCGGGAAGGGCAACAGGGCAGCATGGATGCATCATGGCCGCGTGGCGGGCGCCGGCCCGGCCACAAGGTCGTGGGCGGCGATCACTTCAGGAAGAAGCTCTTCACCCGCGCCTCACGCCCCCGCAGCAGCGAGCTGCGGATATGACGCACCGTGTTCTGGCCTTCGTTGCGGGCGATGTAGTCTTCCTCCGGCACCCGGTCCATCAGCACGCGCCAGATGTCCAGGATGTCCTGGCGTGTCGCCAGGCGGTCCGGATTGAAGAGGCGCTGGCGCATGGCAGTCAGTTCGGGCTCCAGCCGCTCGGCGCGGAAGTGGGCGTGATGCGCCCGCTTGGCCTCAATGAAGCCGGCCAGGGTGGCCTCGGCCAGGATCGGCAACTGGTCCGGCAAGGTGTCGGCATAAACCATGGCGTCGTAGCCGTGGCGCTCGAAATTGGCGTCGCGAAAGGACTGCCCCTGCCGTCCGATATACCGGGCATAGCAAACATCGAGGTTGACCCGGCCGAAGCCTAGCTCAGCGCACGCCATGGTCTTGGACACATCCTGCGAGGATTGCGCGCTGGCCACCGCCTTTTCCAGGTAGGTCTCGACCAGCCGCAGATGCGGGCGGCCCTGGTAGTCGCTCTCGTTCCAGATGGTGTGGAACGGTGCCAGCCAGGGCTGCATGGCGTGCCAACAGGCGGCCGTCAGGCCGAAGCCCCAATGGTGCTCCAGCGGGATAAAGCGCGGGCGCGTCGGGTCGCTTGTATGGCGGTGGCTGCCATAGGCAGCGAAATAGCCCAGCCGGGGATGCGCCGGCAGTTGCAGGCGGATCGTTTCCAGCATGGCAAGGTAATGCGGGCCGAGTTCCAGATCCTCCTCGAAGAAGTAGCCGACCTCGGCGCCGAGCGTCTCGAAAGCCAGGGCTTCACCGCGATGCAGGTTCAACGCGATGCCGAGGTTCTTCGGTGCGGCATGCACCTGGCCGCGTGGCAGCTCCTCGCGGAAGGCAGCAATGTTGGCGGCAATCTCGGCATCCTCGGCGAAGCGCATGCCGGACCGTGGCGAAACGGCGCCGTCCTGCATCAGGTGAATGTCGGCCTCATGCAGCGCGACCCCCTGCTGCGCCTTCAGCGAGCGGCACAGCCGCCGCAGGTAGTCCGGCCGGTTGAAGGCGAAGATGACGATGGGTGGCAGGCTCATGAGGCCTCGTTCTTCGCCGGGGAGGATGGTTCCGCCTGGGGACGTGGTGCCGCGGCGCGGGCAAGGCGATCGCGGATCGCGACGCCGAGGCCATCCGCCGGGATGGGCTGGGCGGCGATACGGGAAAGCTTCAGCCGCCTTCCTTCCGCATCCAGCCAGCGCAGTCCGGCGAAAAGGCGCGATGCCGCTTCCCGCGTGTCGCCACGCTCGCTGAGCTGGAAATACAGGGCCGCGTCCGGCAAGGGACGGCCAAAGGCCAGCAACGCTTCTCCCGGGAACAGAGCGGCCGCTTCCAGCCGTACCGGCAGGGACGGCGCATAGTGCGAGGACAGCATGCCGGGTGCCTTCACCCCCGGCCCATCCGCAGCCGGGTGCGCCCGCCCGATCGGGCCGATCAGTGCGGCCAGGGCTTCCTCCGGCACGCCGCCCGGACGGAGCAACAGCGGCACAGGGCCGGAAAGGTCCAGCACGGTGCTTTCCACCCCGACCACGCAGGTTCCGCCATCCAGCACCGCGTCGATGCGTCCGCCCAACCCTTCCAGCACGTGATCCGCGCTGGTGGGAGAAACGGCGCCCGACGGGTTGGCCGAGGGCGCTGCCACCGGCACCCCGGCACGTTCCAACAGCGCATGAGCCAGCGGATGCGCCGGCACCCGCACCGCCAGCGTGTCGAGCCCGGCCGCCGTCAGCAGGTCGATCCGTGCCGTCGGCGCGCGCGGCAGCACCAGCGTCAGCGGGCCGGGCCAGAAGTGCGCCGCCACCGTCCGGGCACGGTCGTCGGCCAACACCTCCGTGAAGGCGGCCCCCGCGCTCGCGAAATGGCTGATCAGCGGGTTGAAGCTCGGACGCCCCTTGGCAGCGTAGATGGCGGCCACCGCCCGGGCGTTCCGCGCATCGGCGCCGAGGCCGTACACCGTCTCGGTCGGGAAGGCGACGAGCCGCCCCTCGCGCAGCAGCGCCGCCGCGCGGTCCAGCTTCGCCCCATCGAGCCGCAGCGTCACGCGGCACCCTGGCACAGAAACGGCGCGTTCTCCCAGCCCGGCTTGCCATAGGCCAGCGGCGTGCCGTCGAAATTGGTGCAGCGCCCACCGGCCCCGATCAGCACCGCCTCGGGCGCCGCCGTATCCCATTCCATGGTGCGGCCGAAGCGTGGGTAAACATCCGCCACGCCCTCAGCCAGGCGGCAGAACTTCACCGCCGAGCCGATCTGCACGATCTTCGCGACGCGGCGCCCTGCCAGGAACTCGGTGAGGCGCGGATCGTCCTTGTAGTGGCGGCTGCCCATTACGGTCAGCCCTTCCTCCGGCACGCGGCGTGCGGCGATGGGGCGTTCGCTGCCATCGGCCTCGCGCTTCCAGGCGCCTTGGCCGACGATGCCGGTGAACAGCTCGCCATAGGCCGGGATGGCGACTGCGCCGAGGCGCGGCCGCCCATCCACCACCAGCCCGATGTTGACCGTGAACTCGGCCCGGCCTGCGGCGAATTCCCGCGTGCCGTCCAGCGGATCGACCAGCCAGTAGCGCGGTTTGTCGGTGGTGATGTCGGCGGCCGAGCATTCCTCCTCGGCGATCACGGGAATGTCGGGCACTGCCAGCCGCAGCCCTTCGGCGATGATCGCCTCGGCCAGCCGGTCGGCGGCGGTGACGGGGCTCATATCCTCCTTGCGTTCCACGGCGAAGCCGGCGTCGCGGACGGAGAGGATGGCGGCGGCGGCGCTTTGGGCGAGGCGGGCGGCAAGCGCGAGCAGATCGGCATCGGTCATTTCGCCGACGGGTGTAGCACTGCGCGGCGCCGCTTGCGCGAGTCATTCAATGCCCTGGCGGCGCTGCCGGAAGCCACCGCCCGGGCAACCCGCTCAGAGATTAAACGACAGCCGCATGCCGATGGCCTCGAAGTCGCGGCTTTCGTCGGGCAGCACGATGCGGCCATTCTGGTAGTTCAGCATGACCTTGAGCCAGGAGGCTGGGTACCAGTTCACCCCGCCGGTCCAGATGCGCTGAGCCCCGCCTTGCACCGGGCCGTCACGCAGATCGGCCTCGCTGTAGCGCCCGGCGAGCTCCAGCGCGCCCCAATCTCCGGCCATCGGGTTGAAAGCGCCTTCGCCCCGGGGGCGCTTCCAGCTGCCGGCCTCGGCGTCGCGCTGCCGCGGCTGGCCCAGGAGGGTGTAGGACAAGGCGCCGTACCAGGCGGTGCCGGTGCGGCTGCCATCCTCCGGCGTGTCGAAGACCAGCCACTGGTACTCGGCCTGGCCGTAGAAGCGGCCTGTGGCAAAGGCGAATTCCGGCCCCGCGGCCCAGATGTTGTCCGCATCCACCGAGCCGGTGTCGAGGAACTCACGCGAATCGACGCGCAGTTCGGGATGGTCGCCGAGGCTGGCCTCGCTGTAGCCGCCATCCGAGCCGGGGCGGAACTGCCACGCAAAATTGCCGCCGAGCTGCGCCTGCATTCCCGGCAGGTCCAGCGGCAATGCGGTGGCACGGGCCGCGACGCCCCGCTGCCCCCATTCCTGTGGCACGTTGACGTTGCCACCGAGCAGGTAGCCTGCGGCGGTCCAGCGCGCGCCATGCGCCTCCAGCCCTACGCCCAGGCGGCGGTCGCCGCTGCTCACGCTCGTGGCCAGGTTGGAGGCCATGGCGCGCTCCATGAACAGCAGGTCGAAGGAGGAGGAGGAGCGCTCCAGCATATGCGATGGCTGGAAGGCACCGCCGCGGATCGTCGCCCAGCCGAGGCCGCTCCAGGCGATCTGCGCCTCGTATAGGTCGCTGGCATTGCCGGGCGAGGAGGAGCCGAAATCCCATACGAAGGATGCCTCGAAATCGCCCGGAAGCTCGGCGTCGAAGCCGACGCGGCCGCGGCGGAGATTGGTGCCGGAGCGGAAGCCGTCTGGCTCGTCCTGTCCCCAGTAGGAGCCGGCATCGGCGTCGAGACGCAGCACCGGCGACAGGCGCACCGCGCCGTCGTCCAGACGCAGCTCCGGACTCCCCGCATTCCAGGAGAACCCGTCCTGCGCCGTCGCCGGAGCGGCGAAAGCCAGAAGCGGGGCGGCGAGAAGCAGGGGCAAGGTGGTGGCGGATGGCTGGCGCATGGCGGGTCTCCCGGTGGGCATTGGGGCACGCGAAAGGCGGCCGAGCCCAGAAGCCGCCCGTGGCCGGAGGGGTTGCCGCGGTTCATCGGATTGTAGTGGCGGCGGCAGACCGTGCCGGGGCGCTAGCCCCTGGCGCACACGGCGCCGGGTGTTATCGTTCCGTCATGCCCGGGCTGGTCCCGGCCGCAGATCTGGAGTTGCCGCATGCCCGACATCCTGTTCGTCAAGCCCGCCCTGCCGCGCTCCGGCGCGCTGGTTCTGCCGCTGGCCGAGGGCTTCACCCTGACCGGGCTGGCGGCACAGGCGGACGAAGCGGTGGGCGGCGCGGTGACGCGTGGGCTGGAAGCCGCCGGCTTCAAGGGCCGCAAGGGGCAGAGCTGCACCCTTTGGGCACCAGGCGACCGCAACAGCCACATCTCCCGCATCGTGGCGGTGGGTCTCGGCGCCGCTCCGGATGCCCGTGGCGCCGAGACGGCCGGTGGGGCTGCACTGCCGCTGGTCGCGGCCGAACCGGAAGTGACGGTTGCGACCGACGGGCTGAACGCGGCGCTGACCGCCGCCTTTGCCTTCGGCATGCGGCTGCGCGGCTACCGCTTCGACAAATACCGCACCAAGGAGCCGGCGGAAGAAAAGCCGAAGCTGGTCCGCCTGTCGCTGGCGACGCCGGAGCCGGATGCGGCCCGTGCCGCCCATGCGCCGCTTTCCGCCATCGCGCATGGCGTGTTCTTGGCCCGCGACCTGGTCAGCGAGCCACCCAATGTGCTGTTCCCGGCCGAGATGGCGGATCGCTGCCGCGCGCTGGAGAAGCTCGGGGTCACCGTCGAGGTGCTGAAGCCCAAGGAGCTTCAGGAGCTGGGCTTCGGCGCCTTGCTGGGCGTGGCGCAAGGCAGCGTGCGGGAAGCGCGTGTTGTGGTGATGCGGTGGGAAGGCGGCGCCCAGGATGCCGCGCCGGTTGGCCTGATCGGCAAGGGCGTCACCTTCGATACCGGCGGCATCTCCATCAAGCCGGCCGGCGGCATGGAGGACATGAAGTTCGACATGGCCGGCGCCGCAGCCGTGATCGGCGCCATGGCCGCCATTGCGGGACGCAAGGCCAAGGTGAACGCCGTCGGGCTGGTGGGGCTGGTGGAGAACATGCCCTCCGGCACGGCGCAGCGTCCGGGTGATGTGGTGAAGTCGCTTTCCGGGCAGACCATCGAGGTGATCAACACCGATGCCGAGGGCCGGCTGGTGCTGGCCGATGTGCTCACCTACGCGCAGCAGCGCTTCCGCCCCCGCTTCATGGTCGACCTGGCGACCCTGACGGGCGCTATCATCGTGGCGTTGGGCCATGAGCATGCCGGGCTGTTCAGCAATGACGACACGCTGGCGCAGCAGCTCCAGGCGGCCGGGCTGGGCGTGGAGGAGAAGCTGTGGCGCATGCCGCTCGGCGACGCCTACGACAAGCAGATCAAGTCCGATATCGCCGACATGAAGAATGTGGGCGGGCGTCCTGGCGGATCCATCACCGGGGCGCAGTTCATCCAGCGCTTCGTGGACACGCGGGACGGCAAGATGGCCTGGGCGCATCTCGACATCGCCGGCACCGCCTGGGCCACCAAGGACCATCCCACCGTGCCCAAGGGAGCGACCGGCTTCGGCGTGCGGCTGCTCGACCGTCTGGTGGCCGAGCATTACGAGAGCTGAGGCCAAGCGGCAGCGTGAAGGAGCCATTGGATAGCCGCCGATGATGCGCGTGCGGCTGCGCGCGACACTGGGCCCCCGCGCCGCCGGTCGCCTTCGCCTCCTGCCGGAACAGGGTCCGGTGGCCGAGGGAGTGCGGTTCTGGGACGGCGTGCTGCGCATTCCCATGGGGCCGGAGCCCGGTAACCGCGCGGAGGCCCGCCGGCGGGCCGAGCGGGCCGGGGCGCTGGCCGCTGCCGCATTGCCCGAGGGCATGCCGCGCGCCGTGCTGGACGCGCGAGCCCTCGCACCGGAGGAGGCGGTGGCGATCACCGCCGGGCTGGCTCTGCGCGCACCCGCCGGCTTCAGGCTCGATCTCTGGCATGGTGATGCAGAGGCGCTTGCCCCGCTTTGGGATGCCGAATGGTCGGTGCTGCAGGGGGTGATGCTGGCCCGAGAGTTGGTGGCCATGCCTGGCAATGCGCTGACACCCAAGGTCTTCGCCCACCGACTGAAGCGGCTGGAAGCGCATGGCGTCGCCGTGCAGATCCTCCGTCGGGGGGCAATGAAGCGGGCCGGTTTCGGCGGGTTGCTGGCGGTGGGGCAGGGCTCCGCCAACCCGCCACGCCTGGTGGTGCTGCGCTGGGCCGGTCGCATTCCGGCGGCGCCGGTGGTGTTTGTCGGCAAGGGGATCACCTTCGACAGTGGCGGCGTCAGCCTCAAGCGCGGCGCAATGCATGAGATGCGAGAGGACATGGCCGGCGCCGCTGCCTGCGCAGGAGCCATGCTGGCATTGGCGCTGCGCGACAGCCCGGCCCCCGCCGCGGCCGTGCTGGCCCTGGCGGAGAATGCCATCGGTGCCGCGGCCTGCCGCCCCGGCGATGTGGTGTCCACTCTGGCGGGCTACACGGTGGAAGTGGTCGACACCGATGCCGAAGGGCGTCTCGCTCTGGCCGATGCGCTGAACTACGCGGTGCGCGCCTTCAGGCCGGAGGTGGTGATCGACCTCGCCACCCTGACCGGTGCCGCCATCGCGGCACTCGGCCATCAGCGGGCCGCGCTCTACGGCAACGATCCCGTGCTGGCGGCGGCGCTGTGCGCGGCCGGTGAGGCGGTGGGCGAGCGGCTTTGGCCCCTGCCGGTGACGGAGGCCGACCGGCGGGCGCTGGACAGCGACGTCGCCGACCTCCGGCAATGCTCGCCGGAGCGTGGCCAGCCCGATGGCAGCCATGCCGCCGCCTTTCTGCGCGAGTTCCTGGGCGGCGAACCGCTGGGCTGGGCGCATCTCGACATGGCCGGTATGGTGGGCGAAGCGGCAAAGGGCAAGGATGCGCCGCTTTCCATTCCTGGCGGCTTCGGCGTGCGGCTGCTCTGCACGCTGGTGGGCGCGCGCTTCGAGGACCCGCACCGGCTGTGAGCGAGATCGGCTTCTACCACCTGACCCGCACGCCCATGGAGGCGGCGCTGCCGAAGCTGCTGGGCCGCGTGCTGGCGCAGAATGGGCGGGCGGTGGTGCGGTTGACCGATCCGGAACGGCTGGAAAGCCTCGACGCCTCGCTCTGGCTTTGTCCGGATCCGGACTGGCTGCCCCATGGCTCCGCCCGCAACGGTGATGCCGAGCTCCAACCCATCTGGCTGACCACGGAAGAAGAGGCGCCGAATGGCGCGCGCTTCCTGTTCCTGGTGGATGGCGCCGGCTCCTCCCGGCTGGCGGAGTTCGAGCGGGTGTTCGACCTGTTCGACGGGCAGGACGAAGCGGCGGTGCAGGCCGCGCGCCGGCGCTGGGCAGCGGCCAAGGCTGAAGGGCATGGGCTTACTTACTGGCAGCAAGGCGAGCGAGGCTGGGAACGCAAGGCCTGATCCCGGCAGAGAGCGTCCTTCCCGGCGCCCTTCGCAGCGCGTTTCGGCAACCGTTCAGATGAAGCCCTCAAACATGTCGGTGCGCCGCGGCGCCCGTGTTTCGCTCAGGTGCAAGGACAGGCAGGGCCAGCGACGGGTTGACCGCGAGACATGGGCTTCTGCCGTGCAAGTGGGCGAGCAGCAGAGCCTCTTCCGGCCAGAGCGTCGTCGAAGCGCCAGCGTGGCGCTCTTGCGGTCACACCGATGCCAGCACAAGCTGTGCCGATGCGCGGCCGGAACGGGCGCGCCAGGAGGAACGATCCGCATGAACACCACACGTCGCGGCCTGCTGGCCGCCGCCGGCGGCTTGGCCGGCGCATCCCTGCTCGGCCGGGCAGCGGCGGCGCAGTCCTTTCCCTTCAGGCCGAACCAGCGCTACCCCGATCCGGCGGTGCAGATTCTGGACCCCAGCTTCGCGAAGTACCGCATCTTCAGCAGCACGGTGGAGCAAGTGGCGACCGGCATGCGCTGGGCCGAGGGACCGGCCTATTTCCCCGATGGCGGTTACCTGCTCTGCAGCGACATCCCCAACAACCGCATCATGAAGTTCAACGAGCGCGACGGCCGCTTCACCGTGTTCCGCGAGCCGGCCAACTACGCGAACGGCAATGTGCGGGACCGGCAGGGGCGCCTCGTCACCTGCGAGCATTCGGTGACCCGCCGCGTCACCCGCACGGAAAAGGACGGCACGCTGACGGTGCTGGCCGACCGCTATCAGGGCAAGCGGCTGAACGCGCCCAATGACGTGGTGGTGCGGTCCGACGAGACGATCTGGTTCACCGACCCGCTTTTCGGCATCAATGGCGAGTGGGAGGGCAGCCGCGCCACGCCGGAACAGCCCACCACCAATGTCTACCGCATCGGCACGGATGGCGCGCTGACAGCGGTGATCACGGATCTGGTCAACCCCAATGGCCTCGCCTTTTCCCCCGATGAGCGCAAGCTCTACGTCGTCGAGTGGCGGGGCACGCCCAATCGTAGCATCTGGAGCTACGACGTGCAGCCGGACGGCACGGTGGGTGGCAAGACCAAGCTGATCGACGCCGCCGACCAGGGCGCGCTGGACGGGTTCAAGGTGGACCGCGACGGCAACCTCTGGTGCGGCTGGGGCAGCAACGGGGCACTGGCGAGCGAGCCGGTGGAGATGAACGGCCGCCGGATCTACCCCCTGCGAGGCAATCCGGAAGACCTGGATGGGGTGATGGTGTTCAACCCCCAGGGCAAGGCGCTGGCCTTCATCCGCCTGCCGGAGCGCTGCGCCAATCTGTGCTTCGGCGGACCCAAGAACAATCGCCTCTACATGACCAGCTCGCATTCGCTCTACGCACTGACCGTGGAGGCCCATGGTGCTGTTTGAGGATCGGCAGGTCTTCTGCAGAAACAGTCAAGTTCATGATTCAGCGAGAGAAACGAATTGGGGGGCCTGACGATTTCTGTTGCAGTCCCGGGCGCAGCGCTGGTATCCAGGACGTGCCTCACGAGATTGTGAGCGCATTTCTTCTCCAGTGGCATTTTCCTCCTCAAGAACTGGCCGCTCCTTCGGGAGCGGCTTTTTTTGCTTCTTTCGTCGGCAAGGCGTCGGGCAACCGGCGCAGCCGCGGCACGGGGGACAGGGCGATCACCAATGCCTGCACGGCGAAGCAGGCCGCCGATGCCCAGAGAACGGCCTCCACGTCGGACCAGGCAGCCAGGGCGGCACCGAGCGCGGCGCCTACAGGCCGTGCCCCGAAGGTGGCGGTCAGCACCAGGGCGGAAACACGCCCAAGCATTGGCAACGGCGTCACGGCCTGGCGCAATGTGGTCGTGCCGATGGTCCACAGCACCGGCCCCACGCCGAACAGCAGAAAGGCTGTGCCAGCCAGGGCGGGCGCATTCGCTCCTGGCACCGCCATGGCCAGCAGCAGCAGCCAGGATGCCAGCACCGCGCTGGCCGGTCCCAGGGCGATCAGCGTGCCGCAGGGCAGAAGGCGGCCAAGCGGGCCGGCCGCCATGGCCCCCGCCACCATGCCGCCGCCGTAGAGGCCGAGCACCAGCCCAACTGCCGCCGGCGTCATGCCGATGCCTTGCAACGCCCAGGCGACAAATACCGCCATCAACAGGAACCAGGCCAGGTTGAAGGCCACCGCCGTCAGCAGGATGGGCCGCAGCAGCGGATGGCCGAGCACGAAGCCGGCAGCCTCCCCCAGCGCGCGCAACGGCGCGCCCCTGCTGCTGCCGGCCGGTCCGGACGCGGGCTCCGGCAACCTTGCCAGCAGCATGGCCGCCAGCACCGCCAGTGCGGTGGCCAGGGCGTAGGCGACAGCCGCTCCGGCCCAGCCCAGCAGCGCGCCGCCCAAAGCGGGCCCGGCGGCGAAGGCCGCGCTGCGCGCCAGCTCCAGGACGCGGTTGCCGGCGGCCAGACCTTCCCGTGGCAGCAAGGCCGGCAGAAGCGCGGGCGCGGCGACGCTGTAGGCCACGGTTCCCGCCGCCCCCCAGGAAGCCGAGGGCGGCCAGCCCGCCCAATCCCAGCCCGGCCAAAGCGGGTCCGCCGGTCAGCAGCAAGGCCAGCGCGGCGCCGAGCGCGATCGCCCGCAGCACCTCCGCCCCCAGCATGATGCGGCGGCGCGAGGCTCGGTCGGCCAGCACGCCGAGCGGCAGGGACAGCAGCAGAAAGGGAAGCGTCTGCGCCGCCTGCAGCAACCCCGTTTGCACCGCGCCGGCACCCAGCGCCAGAACCGCCACGAGCGGCGCGGCGGCCAGCGCGACCTGATCCGAAAGATGCGTGGCGAGACTGGACCAAGCCAGGCGGCGAAAGGCGGAACGAGGCGGCATGGCAGCGCATCCGGTGCGGTGAGGCACCGGACGCTAGGGCACAGGAGGCCGGCGCCGCGCTCCGAAGCCTGCCCTCGTTACTGCTGCATCACCACACCTTCCGCGGGGCCTGCCACAGCGCCTCGTTCCGCATCGCCTGCGCCAGCGCGTCCGACACGGCCTCGAGCAGCGCCTCGCCCTTGTCCGCCGTGGCGGCCCGCGGATCGCCCATCACGCCCGTGCGCGGCGCCCGCTCGGCAAAGGACCAGAAGCGGCTGAACGGCCCAGGAACGCTGGTGGCAGGATCGGACAAGGCGCCCTCCACCTCGTCCTGCCGCACCTGCTCGGGATGCAGGGCGAGCCAGTAGCTGGTTTCGGCCTCGCAGGCATGCATCACCCCCGGCTGGCGCTCCAGGATGGCGGGCAGCTTCTCGCCCGAAACGTGGAAGATGGTGGTTGCCACCACGGGCATGCCGAACTCGATGCAGAGTTCGCGTGCAGCCACCGCCAACGGGTCGATGTTGCCGCCGTGGCTGTTGACCAGGAACAGCCGGCCAAAGCCCTGCGCCTTCACCGAGCGGCAGACGCAGGCCAGCACGGCACGGAATGTGGCATAGTCCAGGCTGATGGTGCCGCCGAAGGGCAAGTGGTGCTCGGACATTCCCGTCCACATGGGCGGCAGCACCACGGCGGGAACGCCCGCCTTGCGCGCGGCGCGCAGGCAGCAGGCATGGCCGATCATGCTGTCGGTCCAGACCGGCAGATGCGGCCCGTGCTGCTCCAGCGCCGCGACCGGCAGCACCACCACGGCGCCACGTTCGGCGAGGTCGCGCAGTTCAGGCGCGGTCAGTCGGTCCCAGCGGACGGCGTCCTCAGGCAGGTCTAGAGAGGCAAGGGTCATGAGGCGGCTCCTTGTGATGGGGGCGGTGGCCGGCGGAACCATGCGCCGCCCCGCGGGGAAGGGCCAGGGCGGGGAAGCGCGGCCGCTTCAGCCGAAAAGGCGCTGGATGCCGCCGCGCAGATGCGCCGCCATCGCGGCACGCGCCGCTGCCGCGTTGCCGCCGGCGATAGCGGCGGCAATGGCATGGTGCTCGCGCTGGATGCTGGCGAAGCGCGCCGCCGCAGGCTGGCCGGACAATTCGCGCGTGAGGCGGATGCTGAACCGCGTCTGCTCGGCCAGGGCGTTGAGGGTCGCCAGGTAGAAACGGTTGCCGCTGGCCCGCGCCACGGCCAGGTGGAAGCCGATATCGGCATCCAGCGCCGGACCGCCTTCGGCAATCTCCGCCTCGAGCGCGGCCAGGGCCTGCTGCATGGCGGCAATCTCCGCCTGGTCGCGGCGCAGGGCGGCACGCGCTGCCATCTCGGCCTCGATATCCGAGCGAAACTCCAGAAAGGTCCGCACATCGGGGATGTTGCTGAGAGGACCGAAATCCAGCGCGGGCGGTGGCGGGCCTGGAACCCGGACAAAATTGCCCGAACCCTTGCGCGCCTCAATCCGGCCCTCGGCGCGCAGCCGGGCTAGGGCCTGACGCAATACGGGCCGCGACACGGCGAAGCGGCGGGCCAGTTCGATCTCGCCGGGCAGCCGGGCTTCCGGCGCGAACTGGCCTGAGCCCAGCAGGTCCAGCAGGCGGCGATACACAGCGTCGCCCAGCTGGCGCGGGGTGTCGAAAGGCGAGGGAATCATGCTCCGCTCTTGTGTCACAGAGCTGCGGACAGCGAAAGCTGTAAAGTCTGTCAAAAAATCAGACAGCCTCGCCGTGTGACGGGCGAAGCTGTTTGACAGCCTGAGCGATCGGTGGATGCTGTGCGGCAACACGCCCCGGTCGGAGAGGGGCAGGGGAGAGAACCATGCCGATCCGCCTCGCTGCCGGCCTGATTGCCGGCCTTGCCGCCTCGCTGCCTTTTGCCGCGATGGCGCAGCTTCCCGACCGCCCCGTGCGCATCGTTGTGCCATTCCCGCCCGGCGGTACCAGCGACATCGTGGCCCGCATCCTGGCACAGGGCGCCGCCGCGCACCTCCCGGCCGGCGCGATGGTGGAGAACAAGGCGGGCGCGGCAGGCAATATCGGCACCGCCGAGGTGGCACGGGCGCAGCCGGACGGTACCACCCTCGTCCAGTGCACCATCGGGACCTGCGCTTCCAACCCCTCCCTCTACGCCAATCCGGGCTATGACCTGGCAAAGGATTTCGCGCCCGTCATCCTGACCGGAGCGGTGCGCAACATCATGGTGGTGCGCAACGACCTGCCGGCGAAGAGCCTGGGCGAGGTCATCGAACTCGCCCGCAAGCCAGATGGGCTGAGCTTCGGCTCCTCGGGTGTCGGCGCTTCCAACCAGCTCGGGCCGGAACTGCTGCGGGGCAAGCAGGGGCTGCGGTGGGTGCATGTGCCCTATCGCGGCAGCGGCCCGGCCATCACGGATCTGGTCGGGGGCCGGATCGACGTGTTCTTCGACAATCTGCCCTCGATCCTGCCGCACATCCGCGCCGGCTCGGTGCGGCCGGTGGCGGCGGTCTCGGCCGAGCGCCTGCCGGAACTGCCGGACGTGCCGACCTTTGCCGAGGCCGGCATCGAAGGCATGGTGATCGACAGCTGGTTCGGCTTCCTGGCGCCGGCGGGCACGCCGCCGGCAACCATCCGCCAACTGAACGAAGCCTTCAACGCCGCGCTGCGCGATCCCGCCGTGGTGCAGCGCCTGCGCGATGCCGCCGTGGTGCCGCTAGGCGGCGACCCGGAGCGCATGGGCGCGCAGGTGAAGAGCGAGTCCGCCCGCTGGGGCGAGGTCATCCGCGCCAACAAGATCAGTGCCGAATAACGGGAGAGCCCCATGTCCAAGATCACCGGCTTCCGCACGCTCCGCTTGGCCGAGCGGCCCAACCTCATCTGGATCGAGATCACCACCGATGAGGGGCTGGTCGGGCTCGGAGAAAGCTTTCGGGGCGCCGCGGCGGTGGAGGCGGTGCTGCACGAGCAGGTGGCGCCGTTGCTTCTGGGCCAGGATTCACGCCGGATCGAGGCGGTCAGCCGCTCGCTGATGACGCCTTATCTCGGCTTTCATTCGGCCGGCGCCGAGATCCGGGCGGCCAGTGCCGTGGACCTTGCCTTGTGGGACCTGATGGGCCAGCGTCACGGCATCCCCGTGCATGAGGCGCTGGGTGGCGCGTTGCGCACCGAGATCCGCAGCTACAACACCTGCGCCGGCTACGCCTACAACACTAGGGGCACCGCCCGGCGCGACATCGGCGCGGCGGACCAGGCCGCCGGGCCCTATGACGACCAGATCGCCTTCATGCGCGATGCCGGGGCGCTGGCGGAAAGCCTGCTGTCCGAGGGCTACACCGCCATGAAGATCTGGCCCTTCGACATCTACGCGCCCTCGACCGGAGGGCACATGATTAGCCTCACCGACCTCAAGGCCGGGCTGGAGCCGTTCCGCAAGATCCGCGCGGCCGTTGGCGACAGGATCGAGGTGATGTGCGAGCTGCACTCGCTGTTCGGCGCGCATTCGGCGGCCCGCATCTGCCACGCCCTGGAGGATTACGGCGTGTTCTGGGCCGAGGATCCGATCAACAAGATGGACGACTTCCAGGCCCTGGCCGATTTGCGCCGGGGGACCCGCACGCCGATCTGCGGCAGCGAGACGCTGGCCGGCGCCAAGACCTTCCGCGACCTGCTGGCGGCGGATGCGACGGACATCGTCATGCTTGACCTCGCTTGGTGTGGCGGCCTGACCGAAGGGCGCAAGATCGCGGCCCTGGCCGAAGCGCACGCCAAGCCGCTGGCACCGCATGACTGCACCGGGCCGGTGACGCTGATGGCCGGGCTGCACCTCGCGCTGCACGCGCCCACCGCGATCTTCCAGGAGGTGGTTCGGGCAACACTGGCCACCTGGTACCGCGACCTGGTGACCGACCTGCCGGTGCTGAAAGCAGGCATGGCGCAGGCACCGACCGCCCCCGGCCTTGGCACCGCGTTGCTGCCGGAGCTGTGGAAGCGGGAGGATGCGGTCGTGCGCGAAGCGCGCACGGAGTAGGGATGGCCTGACGCGCGTGCGGAACCGATGACGCGGCGCCCAGGAGGTTGAAGGCATTTTGCTTTCCGACCAGGGCTCCGGGTATGCGGCTCATGGCCCTCGCGACCCCGCGCAGAGGCTCGGCCATCATGCTGAAGATGAATTTGCGCTCAGTCATCGTATTGCCGGATGAATATTGAAGTGCGTATGCTCGGCCCATCAACAGCGGGCAACGATCCCGCAGGAGGAACGGACATGATGCATCGTCGCACCCTGCTGCGCGCGGCGGCGGCCACGCCGCTTCTCGGTACCCTGGCCGCGCCGGCCGTCCGGGCGCAGGGCAAGGCCCCGGGCTTCACCCACACCGTCCGGCTGATCGTGCCAAACGCGCCGGGCGGCACCAGCGACATCCTGGCCCGGCTGATCGCACCGGAACTGACCCAGGCCTTCGGTCAGAACGTGGTGGTCGAGAACCGGGCCGGCGCGGGTGGCAACATCGGCGCCGACGCGGTGGCCAAAGCCGATCCCGACGGCCACACCATGGCGCTGCTGGACCTGTCGGTGCTGGCGATCAACCCGTCCTTGTTCCCCAAGATCCCCTTCGACGTGAAGAAGGATCTGGCACCGGTCTCCATGGTGATCTACGCGCCCTACATCCTGGCGGTGAAGACGGCCCTGCCGGTGAACAGCGCGGCCGAGCTGGAAGCCTATGCGAAGAAGAACCCGGGCGTGCTGAACGCGGCCAACTCCGGTACCGGCACGGCGACGCATCTGGTGCAGGTGGCGCTGGGCGAGCAATGGAAGGCCCCCTTCACCCATGTGCCGTACCGCGGCGGCGCGCCGGGGCTGACGGCCCTGGTGACCGGCGAGGCCGACATGACAGTGGTCGGTGCGACCCAGGCGCTGCCCTACGTGCTCAACAAGCAGATGAAGGGCATTGCCGTCACAGGCCCGGCGCGCTTCGGCAACTTGCCCGACGCGCCGACCTTCCGCGAGCTGGGCTGGACCAATCCCGATGCCGGCACCTGGCAGGGCGTCATCACCACCGGCGGCACGCCGGCCCCGATGGTGGAGCGCATTTCGGCCACGCTGAAGGAGGCGCTGGCAAAGCCTGCCATCGCATCCCGCATCGCCGAACTTGGCGGGCAGCCACGTCCCGAGGGGGCAGACAGCATGCGTGCCTGGCTTGAGCGGGAAACCGAGAACTACGGCAGCCTGATCCGCCAGCACAACATCAAGCCTGACTGAGGAGAGCCCCGTGCCTGAAGCCACGAGCCCGCTGCGCCTCCACGTGGCGGTGCAATCCAGCTCCCCCATCCGCGCCGCCTTCACCGAGGCGGCGGTGCGGGATGCCGCCGCCCGCCGGCCGGGCGTGCTGGAAGGGGTGGAACTCGGCTTCAGCGACACTGGCCCGGCGTTGGAGGAGGCGCTGCGCGGGGCCGATATCCTGCACCTGACCGGCCAGGCGGAACTTGCCGGATTGCAGGCGCGCGCGCCACGCCTGCGCTGGCTGCACTACACCAGCGCCGGGGTGGAATGGCTGCTGAACACAGGCCTTCCGCAGGGCGTGACGCTCACCAATGTCAGCGGCACGCACGGCCCAAAGACGGCTGAGTTCGCCTTGCTCTGCGTGCTGATGCTGAACAACAACCTGCCGGCCCTGCTCACCGCCCAGCGCGAATCCCGGTGGGACCCGCGTCCCTCCGGCACTGTGGCGGGCCGCACGGCGCTGGTGCTCGGCCTTGGTGGTCTGGGCGGCGCCACGGCCGAGGCACTGTCCCGTCACGGCATCACCGTGCTCGGTGTCTCGCGCTCCGGCAGGCCGCACCCGGCCTGTGCCGAGACGCACCGCATCGAGGCGCTCCAAAGCCTGCTGCCACGTGCCGACTACGTTATCATCGCCCTGCCGATGACGCCGGAAACACGCAACATCATCGGCGCCGCGGAACTCGACCTGCTGCCACCGCATGCAGGGGTGGTGAACATTGGCCGCGGACCGCAGCTTGACCATGACGCGCTGGTGGAGCGGCTGCGGGACGGCCGCCTGGCAGGTGCCGTACTGGATGCCCTGCCGCAGGAGCCCTTGCCGCCGGAAAGTCCGCTCTGGACCACGCCCAACCTCGTCGTGACACCGCATTGCGGGCTGTACGACCCGACCGCGTATGGGAGCCGGGCACTGGACGGGTTTTTCGCCAATCTGGAACGCTTCAAGGCGCGGCAGGAACTGCAACAGGTGGTAGATCCGGCGCGGGGATATTGAACCGGGGGTTCTGGAGACGGGCCGTGCTTCTCCCGGATTCTTCACGCCCAAGGCTACGGCCTATCAGGGCCGACCTCCCGTGGAGCGAAGGCGATCCGGGAGCGCCGGCCTGATCAACTGAGAACCTCAGCATCGTCCTGGCGGCGGTCAGGTGCGCCGTGATCCCTCGGATGCGGGGTGGATGCTCCCGCGGCCAAGGGGTCGGGGAGGAGCGGAGCCTCTCGGTTGCGGCCGCCGGACTGGTCCTACGGGGTGCAGGCTTTCTCCTGCCATTCGGGCAGGGGAAACAACCGGTCATAGGCCAGGTTGAAGACAAAGGCGTAGGCCACGTAGAACACCGCGATCGAGGCATCCATCACAAAGGCCTGCCAAAGGCTGATGCCGAGAAACCAGGCGGTGGGCGGCAACAGCACGCAAAGTAGCCCCGCCTCGAACAGCACGGCATGGAAGACCCGCAGCAGCGGCGTCTTGCGCGTATGTCCGGCCAGGCGCTGCATGGCATGATCGAAGCCCAGATTGTACACGTAGTTCCAGAGCGTCGCCGTCAAGGACGCGCCAAGGGCGAAGACGCCCATCTTCTCGATGGCCAGGCCGAACAGCAACGAGCCCACAGGGATCAGCAGAGCGAGGCCGATCACCTCGAAGCTGATGGCATGGCGGAGGCGATCTGCGGGGGACCGCATGGCGGAAACCTCATGATGCGTAACGAAGTGGTGCTCTTCTATACACAGGGGGCTATGAAGCAAGTTAGGTTCCATCTGTTTTCCAGATGGGTCGCTTCCGATGACCGTTTCGCTCGACCAGCTTCAGGCCTTCGTTGCCGCCGCCGAACTGGGATCCTTTTCGGCGGCGGCGCGGCGGCTGGGCAAGGCGCAGTCGGCGGTGAGCACCCAGATCGCCCATCTGGAGCTGGAACTCGGCCTGACCTTGTTCAGCCGAGAGGGCCGCAATCCGGTGCTGACGCCGGCAGGAGAGCGGATGCTGTCCGAGGCCCGCGTGGTGCTGGAGCGGCGGGAGCACCTGATCGGGGTTGCTGCCAGCCTGGAGGCCCGTGTGGAAAACCGGCTGACCGTCGCCATTGATGAGTTGTATCCCGAACACGCCCTGGGGCGGCTGTTCACCGAATTCGCCCGGTGCTTCCCGTCCGTCGAGCTGGAGATCCTGTTTCCATTGATGGAGGATGTCAGCCGGCTGGTGCTGGATGGCACGGCGCAGCTCGGCGTCATGTGGCGGCAGGAGAAGCTGCCGGTCGAACTGGCCTTTCAGACCATCGGCTGGGTGCCGCTGAAGCTGGTCTGCGGGCGCAGCCACCCCCTGGCGAAGGCGCGTGTCGAGTTCGAGGAGCTGAAGCGCCACCGTCAGATCCTGGTGGCTGCGCGCGGCGAGGGCGCGGAAAAGCAGCGCCTGCGCATCGCCGCCGAGGTCTGGTGGGTGGAGAGCCACTGGGTGATCCTGGAGATGGTGAAGCACGGCATCGGCTGGGCCTTTGTGTCCGACCATGTGATCGCTGCCTCGCCCGCCGCGCCTGGGCTGGTCACGCCCGACCTGCAATTCGATGACGGCGACTGGCCCGTGGCGCTGGAACTCGTGTGGCACAAGCAGCGTCCCTGCGGCCCCGCGGCGGCCTGGCTGCGCGAGCGCTTCGCCGCCGAGCGGGTTGGGGGCCGATGAAGGGGAAGATGGACGGTGGCGCAGAACATCTATGACCGGCCGGACTTCTTTGCCGGATACAGCCAACTGAGCCGCTCGGTGCACGGGCTGGCGGGCGCGCCGGAATGGCCTACCATCCAGGCCATGCTGCCGGATGTCACCGGGCTGCGCATCGTCGATCTCGGCTGCGGGTTCGGCTGGTTCTCGCGCTGGGCGGCGGGGAAGGGTGCTGCGGACATCCTGGGTCTCGACCTGTCGGAGAAGATGCTGGCCCGTGCCCGCGCCGAAACCTCCGATGCCCGCATCCGCTATGAGCGTGCCGACCTGGAAACGCTGGCCCTGCCCGAGCAGCGCTTCGACCTGGCCTACAGCGCGCTGGCCTTCCACTACATCGCCGATCTGCCGCGGCTTTTCGCCACCCTGCACGGCGCGCTCGTGCCCGGCGGCCACCTGGTCTTCACCATGGAACACCCGGTCTTCATGGCGCCGAGCCACCCTGCCTGGATGGCGGCAGCGGATGGCCGCCGCGTCTGGCCGCTGGAGGGGTATGCGGTGGAAGGGGAGCGTGTCACCGACTGGCTGGCGCCAGGCGTCGTGAAGCGGCACCGGATGCTGGGCACCGTGCTGAACAGCCTGGTCGGCGCCGGCTTCGCCTTCCGCCGGCTGGAGGAATGGGCGCCCAGCCCGGCGGATCTGGCCGCCAACCCGGCCCTGGCGGAAGAACGGGACCGGCCGATGATGATGCTGGTCGCGGCCGGGCGGTGAGCGCCCGCGCGGGCTTCAACGCCTGCCGTCGTAGGAGATGAAGGCCAGCTTGTTGCCGTCCGGGTCGCGCACATAGGCGGCGTAGAAGCCTTCGCTGTATTGCGGTCTGTGGCCCGGCGCCCCCTCGCTCGATCCGCCGTTCTGCAGCGCCAGCGCATGGAGACGGTCGATGGTGGCGGCGTCCGGCACCAGAAAGGCGGTCATCCCGCCATTGCCCGTGCCGGCGGGTTGGCCATCGGAGGGGTAGCCAGCGAAGAATCGCGGCAGGCCCGGATCGGAAGGTCGGCCCCAGGACGCCACTTGGCCGTCGCTGTAACAGGGTTCCTGCCCCATCGTCTCGAAGAGCGGGTCATAGAAGCGGCGTGCCCGGCCGAGGTCCCGGGTGCCCACCATGGTGTACGCGATCATCGGCCTGATCCTCCGCTGCAGGTACCCGGCTCAGAGCTGCGCCTCGATCGGAAGCCATTTTACCACGCGCGCCATGGCACGGCGGCTCCAGTGCGCTTCCGGCTCGTGCTGCGTGGTCTGCTGCGCATCCGTCCAGCGCAGCCGGCCATCGGTACCCAGGGTGACAAGATAAGACCGCCGGGGATCGGTCAGGCGGCGGTATTCGCGAGCCAGCTGCTCAGCCAGGCCCGGGTGCCGCGCAAAGGCACCCATCTCCGTGTTCAGGTTGGCCGACCGGGGATCGAGGTTGAAGGAGCCCACGAACACCAGCTCGCCATCGATCATCATGGCCTTGGTGTGCAGGCTCGCGCCCTTGGAGCCGAACACGCCCCGCCCGTGCGGACCCATGCGGCGCAGCTCGTGCAGCTCCACGCCCAGCTCCAGCATGCGGGGCCGGTAGCGCGCGTAGCCACTGTGCACCGCCACCACGTCGGTGGCCGCCAGGGAGTTGGTCACCACCCGGATGCGCACGCCGCGCCGGGACAGCTCCTCAATCAGCGCGGTGCCGGTCCGGCCAGGCACGAAGTATGGCGAGATCAGCACCGCCTCGCGCCTGGCCTGCCGCAGCGTGTCTAGAATGGCGGGTGCCATGCCGGCCCGGTGGGCACGTCCCTTCGCCTTGGCCGGCGGGTCGGACATCACGCGCACGGTGTCCGCCGCGGGGAGCAACCCGTGATCGCGGCCCAGCAGCACGGCGCGCCGGGCGGCCAGGGCCTTGAGGTAGGGCCGCGCCTTGTCGCTGTCCGGCATGGCTTCCAGCTCGGCACGAAACCCGGCCAGCGCCGTGTCGCTGAGCCCGGCCGCCAGGCGGAACCGCTCCACCGGCCGTGCCAGGGAGGAGGACCAGTAGGTATCGAACACATGCTGTGCCTGGCCTGCCGCCTCACCGGCGATCAGCAGGTCGAGGTCACGGAAGTTGAAATCGCCAGCGCCATCGAAATAGGCATCCGCGATGTTGCGCCCGCCCACCAGCGCCATGCGGCCATCGGCCACCCAGTTCTTGTTGTGCATGCGGTGGTTCAGGTGCCAGCCACCCAGAATGAATTCGAGCCCAAGCCCAGCCTGACCCAGCCAGCGGAGCCGTGCCGTATTGAACAGTCGCACCTCGATGCGGGGGTGCGCCGACAAAAGCGCGATACGGCGGTCCACCCCCAGCACATAGCTGTCATCGAGCAGCATCCGCACCCGGACGCCCCGGTCGGCGGCGGACAGGATCTCGCGCGCCAGCAGGCCACCGGTGATGTCGTCCGACCAGCGGTAATACTGCAGGTCCAGCGTGCGCCCGGCGATGCGGGCACTGTGCACGCGCAGCATGAAGGCTTCCAGACCGGCCGGCAGCAGAGCCACGCCGGTTGTGGAGGCAGCCTGTTCCAGCAGCTGGTTCAGCACGGCATCCATCTCCGAGGCCGTTGGGGCACCGCCCACCACCACGGGCGCGATCCGCGGCGGGGTCAGCGCCTCGCTCATGCGGCCTCCGCTACGCTTTGCCCGGCGGCGGCACGGGACAGCACCATCCGGGCCTTGAGCGGCAGGTGGTCCGAGGCAACGCGCGCGAGGGGACTGTCATGCGCCTGGACCTCGCGCAGCATGCCCTGCGGCCAGCCCAGGATGCGGTCCAGTGCGAAGATCGGCAGGCGGGACGGAAAGCTGGCCGGGCCAAAGGAGGCGCCGCCGCCAAACAGCGGCTCCAGCGAGCGCAGAGAAGAACGCCGGCCCGGTCGCCATTCGTTGAGGTCGCCCATCATGATGGTGGGCATGGTGGGGCGGCGGCCGATCGCCTCCAGGATGGCGGCGGATTGCCGGGTGCGGCAGCGCTTCAGCAGGCCGAAATGCGCGCCCACCACCCGAAGCCGGCCGCCGGGTAGCTCCATTTCCACGATCACCGCGCCCCGTGGCTCGGCTCCGGGAAGGGACAGGCGCTGCACTTCCAGCGCCGTGCCCTGCCTCACCAGCAGCGCGTTGCCATGCCAGCCATGCCCGTCCGGCAGGCGGGAACACTGCACCATGCTGAGCCCCGCTTCCTGCAGTGCCACCATGTCCAGCAACCCGATGCGGCGTCCGAAGCGCCGATCGGCTTCCTGCACCGCCAGGATGTCAGGACCGATCTCGGCAATTACCCGGGCGATGCGTGCCGGATCGAAGCGGCGATCCGTGCCGACGCACTTATGAACGTTGTAGGAGGCGAGGGTGATCTCTGCGCCATCCGGCGGCGGGTCCGCAGGCACCGAGGGGAGCACCGGCAAACCGTGCCGGTCCCGCAACGCCGCCAGCCCCGCGGACCAGTTCCGCGTGAGCAGTTCCTGTACCCGGGCCGGTGTCACCTTCACCTTGCTCCGCCGCTTGCGGGCGGGTGTTGTGCTCGACTCCGGGGCTGACACGCAGAATGGCTCCCATTGAACGAAGAACGGCGGCATTGCCGCCGGCAGGAGCTGAACCTAGGAAAAGGTGTGCAGGTTTCCAAGCATGGCCTTGGCCCTGACGCTGCCGGCTTTCAAAGGCCGAGCAATCCCCGGGCGAAGTCCCGCGCCGAGAAGGGCCGCAGATCAGCCGCCTTTTCGCCGACGCCCACGGCATGCACCGGCAGGCCGAATTCCTGCGCCAGCGCCACCACCACGCCGCCCTTGGCCGAGCCATCCAGCTTGGTGACCACCAGCCCGGAAACATTGACCATTTCGGAGAACACCTTGGCCTGCTGGATGGCGTTCTGGCCGGTGGTAGCGTCCAGCACCAGCAGCACCGAATGCGGCGCGGTGGGGTCCATGCGCTGCATCACGCGCACCACCTTGCTCAGCTCCTCCATCAGGGCCGATTTATTGTGCAGCCGGCCGGCGGTATCGACCAGCAACACCTCCGTGCCCTTTTGCTGCGCGCCTTTCAGCGCATCGAAGGCAAGGCCGGCGGCATCGGCGCCCTGCTTGGCGGGAGCCACCACCTCGCAGCCGGTGCGGCTGCCCCAGATCTGCAGCTGCTCCACCGCCGCGGCGCGAAAGGTGTCGCCGGCCACAAAGGTGACGCTGCGGCCTTCTTCGCGGAATTGCTGGCCCAGCTTGGCGATGGTGGTGGTTTTGCCGGTGCCATTGACGCCCACCACCAGCACCACATGCGGGCGAAGCGCGGGGTCCAGCACCAAAGGCTGGGCCACGGGCTCCAGGATGGTGGCAATCTCGGCCGCCAGCGATTCCTTGACCTCCGCATCCGTGACCTCGCGGCCGAAGCGGGTGCGGCGGAAGTTTTCCACGATGCGCTGGGACGCGGAAACGCCGAGATCGGCGGTGATCAGCGCCTCCTCCAGCTCTTCCAGCGCCTCGTCATCCAGCTTGCGCTTGGTGAACAGTCCCGTGATGCCGCCGGTCAGCCGCGCCGTGGAGCGCGACAGGCCGGCCCGCAGGCGGCCGAACCAGCCGCCCCGCTCCTCGGCCACCGGCTCATCCGCTTGTTCGGCATCGACAGAAATGAAAGTCTCCGCCTCCGCTTCAACCGGTGGTGGTGCAGGGGACTGAACCGGGAAGGGCAAGCCGGAGCGATGCATCGGCAGCGGCAGGTCGATGGCCGGGGCGCGCGCCTCCGTCCGCTGCGGGTGCGGCTGCGGCTCCACAGGCGGGGCATCCGGCTGGGGTGGCGGCAGCTCCGGCACGGGGCCGGGCGGCGGCACGTCCGGTTGTGGCCGCGCGGGTGGCGCCTCGGGCGGGCGCTCCGGTGCCGCAGGCGTGTCGGGGGGCGGCGGCACCTCTTCCGGTGGCCGCGGGGCAGGAGGCACCGGGGGCAAGGGAGATGGGCGCGGCGGCGGCGGCGGTGACTCCGGCGGCGCCGCGGGTGGCGCGATTTCCGGCATTGGCGCGGGCGTCGGCACTTCCGGCGGCGTGCCAGCCGGCCGTTCCGTCAGCGGCCCGTGGCCCGGGAAGGGGGGCTGCGGAATCTCCGGCGGGCTGCGGGGCAGGTCGCCCGGCGGGATTTCCGGTGGCAGCGCGCTCCGGGCCGGATGCTCGTTCCGAAGCGTATCCCGCGCCGCGAGGTCCTGCGGGTCGAAGGGGCCGGAGCGGGTCTCGGGCGGCGCTACGGCGCTGGTCAGCGGCGGCAGCGGCTCGGGCAGGGGCGCCTGTTCGGGGTCGGGGCTGCGGGTTTCCGAAGGAGCGGGCGCCATGGCGGCGGGTTGCCGCTCGGCGGCAGGAGAAAGGCGCTGCTCCGCCTCCCCCGAAGGTTCGGGGCCGGACCCGGTGCGCCGGGCATCCCCGCCAGGAGCCGGCTCGGCGGTCAGGGCTTCAGCGGAAGGCGCTTCCGTGCCGGGCAGGATAGGGACAGCTGGCGGGGTTTCCCGTTCAGGCTCCGGTAGAGCCTTCTCGGGCGTAGCACCAGTGGAGCTGTGTTCCGGCGCCAGCGTGTCGGCAGCCGGAGCCGCATCCTCGGAGGCCGGGGCTTCCGCCGCCTTGTCGCGCCCGCGCAGCCGGGCCCAGAGATCGCGCAGGGCCATGGTCAGGCCGCTTCCGCCAGGAGGCCACGCGAATCCCGGCCGGTGACACGGGCACGGAGCAGGGCTCCATGCATCCCATGGCCGGCCATCAGCCGGATGGGTGCGAAATGCTCGGTGTGGCCGCGATCGGGGGCTTCCAGCAGCACGGTTTCCTCCTCGCCCAGTTGGGCCTGTTCAACGCGGCGCGCATAGAAACGGTTGGCGGCGACGGCGCCTGCCTCGCGCAGCCGGGCGGCACGTTCCCGGCGCAGCGGAGGCGGCAGCTGCGGCATGCGTGCCGCCGGCGTGCCCTCGCGCTCGGAATAGGGGAAAACGTGGAGGAAGTGCAGCTCCGCCTCCTCCACGAAATCGAGCATCTCGGCGAAATGCGCCTCGGTCTCGGTCGGGAAGCCGGCGATCAGGTCGGCGCCGAGCGCCAGGCCGGGCCGCAGCCGCCGGGCGCGGGCAATGGCTTCCAGCGCTCCCTGGCGGGAATGGCGACGCTTCATCCGTTTCAGCATCAGGTCGGCCCCGTGCTGAAGGGAAAGGTGCAGGTGGGGCATCAACCGAGGCTCGTTCTCGATCAACCGCCAGAGTTCCGCATCGATGGCTGCGGGGTCCAGCGAAGACAGGCGCAGCCTCGGCAGGCCGGGCAGCAGGGCCAGCAGGCGGCGCAGCATCTGCCCGAGCGTGGGCTGGCCTGGCAGGTCGGGGCCATAGCTGGCTATGTCCACGCCGGTCAGCACGATCTCCCGGTAGCCGGCCTCCAGCGCCGCGCGGGCCTGCTCGGCGACCACCCCCATGGGCACGGACCGCGACGGACCGCGACCGTAGGGGATCACGCAGAAGGTGCAGCGATGGTCGCAGCCCTGCTGGATCTGCAGAAAGGCCCGGGCCCGGCCGGCGAAATCCGTCACCAGATGGGCCGCTGTTTCCCTTGCCGCCATGACGTCGCTGACCGGAACAGGTGGCGCGGCAGCGTCCCAGGCTTCCGGCTTCAGCTTGTCGGCATTGCCGATGACGCGGGCGACGCCGGGCAGGGCCGCCCAGCGCTCCGGGGCGATCTGCGCGGCGCAGCCGGTGACCAGAATGGGAGTGCCGGGGTTCTCCCGCGCGGCGCGGCGGATGGCCTTGGCCGCCTGGCGCTCGGCCTCGGCGGTGACGGCGCAGGTGTTGACCAGCAGCGCCTCGGCATGGCCACCACGCCGGGCGAGGTCGCGCATGGCGACGCTTTCGTAGGTGTTGAGGCGGCAGCCGAAGCTGAGCACGCGAACTGGGCCTTCGTCGAGCGGCACCCGGCCGAGAGGGGCCGTCCCCGGATCCTTCGCCCCCTGGCCGCCGCTCATGCCGGAAAGGCGTCGGCGTCGAACTGCCCCAGAAAGGAGGTGGCGACAGGGCCGGACATCAGAACGGCGCCGTCCAGCCGCCATTCCAGATCCAGCGTGCCGCCCGGCAACTCCACCTGGGCACGGCGGGTGGCCAGGCCGCGGCGATGCGCGTTGACCAGCGTCGCGCAGGCGCCGGAGCCGCAGGCGAGCGTCGGGCCGGCGCCCCGCTCCCAGATCGCGACGCGGATATGTTCGGGGGTGATCACCTGGGCGAAGCCGATATTGGCGCGCTGGGGAAACAGGGGATGGTTTTCCATCTGCGGACCCAGAACGCGCCAGTCCAACGCATCAAGATCCTCCACAAAGAACGTGGCGTGCGGATTTCCCATGGAGCAGGCGGCCGGATCGGCGACCTCCCCCAGCGTCAGGGGCAGGTGGGCCGTGTCCATCTCTTCCGCCAGCGGCACGTCCTGCCAACCCAGGCGCGGCTGGCCCATGTCCACCCGGATCATGCCGCCCGGCAGGCGCTCGGCCGGCAATTCGCCGCTAACCGTGCGGATCGTGACCTCGTCCCGACCCGTTTCTGCCATCAGCAGGGCCGCGACGCAGCGCGTCGCATTGCCGCAGGCCCCGGCCTCCGAGCCATCCGGGTTGTGGATGCGCATGAAGGCGTCGGCGCCAGGCGCGGCGGGCTCCAGCGTGATGAACTGGTCGCAGCCGATGCCGCGGTGGCGGTCGGCCAGCGCCGCGATGCGGGCGGGATGGAGGGGCAGGGCTTTGGCACGCGCATCGACGATGACGAAGTCGTTGCCCAGCCCATGCATCTTGCGAAAAGGGATCTGCACAAGGGCTATATAAGGGCGCCGGGGCGGGGACGGAACCCGGCCCCGGCGGATGGGGCGCACGCCAAGGGCGCCTGCCTCTCTCAGTTCGTGGGCGCGGCCGTTGCGGCGGTGAGCGTGCCATACACCGCCTCTCGCACCTCATTGGCCGCGGGGCCGCCATTCACGCCGGTCTGTGTCATCACCACGGTGACGATGCGGTTGGCGGGATCAGCAAAGAAGCCGGTGCCGTAGATGCCGCCCCAGCCATAGGTGCCCATCCCCTGCCGGGTTTTCGCCACCGCGGGATCGGTCAGCACCGAGAAGCCGTATCCAAAGTCATAGCCGGCACCGCGCAGGTCGATGGGAAAGCCGCCGGTCTGCGGGCGGGTCATCTCGGCCACCGTTTCAGGCTTCAGGATCTGCACGCCATCCAGCGTGCCGCCATTCAGCAGCATGCGGGCGAAGCGCGCATAGTCACCGATGGTGGCTGTGGCGCCGGCCCCGCCCGAAGGATATGCGCCGTCGCTGAAGGCGCGGTTGGGGTCGGCGGTCCAGTTGCCGCCCGAAAACGGGTAGGGCACCACCTGCGGACTTGCCATCGGGCGCAGCGTGCCGGCCGGATCGGGATAAAGCGCCGTCACCATGCGGCTGCGCGCAGCGCCGGGCACGCGGAAGGCAAAGCTGCGCAGCCCGAGCGGCCCTGCGATGCGGTTGGCGATGTAGGCATCCAGCGGGTCGCCGCTGACGCGGGTCACAATTGCGCCCAGCACGTCAGTGGCCAGCGAGTAATGCCAGGCGCTGCCGGGCTGCATCACCAGCGGAGCCTGCGCCAGCCTCCGCATATTGTCGCGCAGCGTGCGCTGCGGTGCCGCCAGCCCGTCATCCACGCCCAGGCGACGATAGGCTTCCACCACGCCGGGCTTGTTCAGAAAGGTGTAGGACAGCCCGGAGGTGTGGCGCAGCAGGTCGCGCACGGTGGGCTGCCGCTCGGCGGGCACTGTGCCGCCACCAGGCTGGATCACGCGCAGGTTGCGGAACTCTGGCAGAAAGCGGCCCACCGGATCGTCGAGGCCAATCCGACCTTGTTCCACCAGCTGCATGATGGCCACCGAGGTAACCGGCTTGGTCATGCTGGCCAGCCGGAACAGGCTGTCGGGCGCCGGCGGTGTCTGGTTGCCCGGCGCGGTGCTGCCGGCGCTGCCGCTGTAGAGCACCGTGCCGTCGGCAGCGACCACCAGCGCCGAAATAGCGCCGACCTTGCCGCTGTCCACCTGCCTTTGCAGCGCGGCATCGAGCACTGCCTGCCGCGACGGCGGCGGCGGCTCGGGCGTCGCGCAGGCGAAAAGGGCGAGGGCGGCCAGGGGCAGCAGAACCGCGGCGGCGCGCCGGCGGATGGAGAATGGCGGCGACATGGGTTCCTCCCGGGATTCGATTTTTCGTTTCGCCAATGGCGAGGCTGGAGCAAGTGCGGAACGGCGGCAAGAGCGCGGGCGGCGCCATGCCCGGCATGCGAGGCTTGCTCCTGGGGGCGAGGAATTGTATAGGCCCGCCTCCGCTATCCACGCGTCCGGGCCTGTAGGGCATGCCCGGCCGTGGCCTTGTGCCCTGGTTCCGACCAGGGCGCCCGATCTCAAGGAGACCGAAATGCCCAAGATGAAGACGAAGTCGAGCGTGAAGAAGCGCTTCCGACTGACCGCCACGGGCCTGGTGAAGGCCGGCGCCGGCAACAAGCGCCACATGCTGACGGCCAAGACGAACAAGATGAAGCGGCAGAACCGCGGCACCTTCGTGCTGGACAAGCAGGATGGTGACACGGTGAAGCAGTGGATGCCGTACGGTTCGGCCCGGTAAGGAAGGATCTGACCTATGGCTCGTGTTAAGCGCGGCGTTACCGCCCATGCCCGCCACAAGAAGATCCTCAAGCTCGCCAAGGGCTATGTGGGTCGTTCCTCCACCGGCTACCGCCCGGCTCTCGAGCGGGTCGAGAAGGCGCTCCAGTACGCCTATCGCGACCGTCGCGTTAAGAAGCGTGAGTTCCGCGGCCTGTGGATCCAGCGCATCAACGCGGCCACGCGCGAACATGGCCTGACCTACTCGAAGTTCATCGCGGGCCTGAAGGCCGCGAACATCGAGCTGGATCGCAAGGTGCTGGCCGCCATCGCCTTCGATGACGCCGCTTCCTTTGGCGCCCTGGTCGAGAAGGCCAAGGCGGCGCTGCCGGCCGACGCCGCAGCGTGATCTGAGCGCTGGTCCGGTTCGCCGGGCTTCGCGCTGAAGACCAGAGCCGCCTCCGCCCGGGAATTCCCGTGGCGTCAGGCGGCTTTTTCATTTCCGGTTGTCGATGGGACCGAAAGCATGACGGATGAACTGGCCCCCGATCTGGCCGGGCTGCAGGCCGAGACCGAGGCGGCGCTGGCGGCGGCGGGTGACCTCCGCGCGCTGGACGCGGTACGCGTCGCCACGCTGGGCAAGAACGGCAGCCTGACAGGCCTGTTGAAGGGCCTGGGCGCCGTGCCGGCCGAGCAGCGCAAGGAACGCGGCGCCGCCGTCAACCGGCTGAAGGGGGTGCTGGAGGGTGCCATCGAGGCCCGCCGCACGGAACTCGACGCCGCCGCGCTGGAAGCCCGCTTGCTGGCCGAGCGAATGGACGTGTCGCTGCCGCCGCGGCCCTTCCCGCCGGCCGGGCCGGATGCCGGCGCCATTCACCCCATCGCCCGCACGGTGGAGGAGATCGTCGCCATCTTCGCCACAATGGGGCTTTCCGTTGCCGAAGGGCCGGACGTGGAAGGCGACTGGTTCAATTTCGGCGCGCTCAACATTCCCGACCACCATCCCGCGCGGCAGGACCACGACACCTTCTACCTGCCGGCAGGTGCCGATGGCCGCCGTCCTGTTTTGCGCACGCATACCAGCCCGGTGCAGATCCGCACCATGCTGAGCCAGGAGCCGCCGGTCCGCGTCATCGTGCCTGGCCGCACCTATCGCGCCGACCATGACGCCACGCATTCGCCCATGTTCCACCAGGTGGAGGGGCTGGTGATCGACCGCGGCATCACCCTGGGCCACCTGAAGGGCTGCCTGATCGACTTCCTGCGTGCCTTTTTCGACATCCGCGACCTGCCGGTGCGATTCCGCGCCTCCTACTTCCCCTTCACCGAGCCCTCGATGGAGGTGGATATCGGCTGGAACCGCAGGACCGGCGAGCTGGGCAAGGGCGGCGACTGGCTGGAGATCCTGGGCTCCGGCATGGTGCACCCGCGCGTGCTGGCCAATTGCGGCATCGATCCGCGCGAGTGGCAGGGCTTTGCTTTCGGCATGGGCATCGAGCGTATCACCATGCTGAAGCACGGCATCCCTGATCTGCGCCCGTTCTATGACAGCGATATTCGGTGGCTGCGGCACTACGGGGCCAGCGTGCTCGCGCCCGCCAACCTGGCCGAAGGGGTCTGAGGCGATGAAGTTCACCCTCTCCTGGCTGAAGCGGCACCTCGACACCGAGTCTCCGCTCGATGACATCCTGGCGGCGCTGAACAGCATCGGTCTGGAGGTCGAGGGCGTGGAGGACCGGGGCGCCACCTTGGCCCCGTTCCGCATCGGCTACGTCGTCGAGGCGGTGCAGCACCCGAATGCCGACCGGCTGCGCGCCTGCCGCGTCGATGTGGGCGACGGCACCATCCGCTCGGTGGTCTGCGGCGCGCCCAATGCGCGCACCGGCATGAAGGCTGTGGTGGCGCTTCCGGGTTCGGTCATCCCGGCCACCGGCGTCACGCTGAAGGCGGGCGAGATCCGCGGCGTGAAGAGCGAGGCCATGATGTGCTCCGCCCGGGAGCTGGGCCTCGGCGAGGATCATGACGGCATCCTCGACCTGCCGGCGGACGCGCCGGTGGGCACGCCCTATGCCACCTGGGCCGGGCTGGACGATCCGGTTGTCGAGATCAGCATCACCCCAAATCGGGGCGACGCGCTGTCCGTGCGTGGCATCGCGCGCGACCTGGCCGCCGCCGGTCTGGGCACGCTCCGGCCCTTTGCGCCGGAAAAGGTGCCGGCGGTCTATCCTTCGCCGCTGCGCTGGGTGATCGAGGATGCGGAGGCCTGTCCCTGGGTGCTGGGTCGCGCCGTGCGAGGGGTGAAGAACGGCCCCTCGCCGCAATGGCTGCAGGACCGGCTGACCGCCATCGGCCTGCGTCCGATCAACGCGCTGGTGGACATCACCAACTGGTTCACCTTTGACCTCGGCCGCCCGCTGCACGTCTTCGACGTGGCCAAGGTGAAAGGCGACACGCTGTGGATGCGTCCGGGCCGCGAAGACGAGAGCTATCTGGCGCTGAACGGCAAGGAAATTGCCGTGACGCCGCAGGATTGCGTCATCGCCGATGCGGATGGCGTCGAGTCGCTCGCCGGCATCATGGGCGGCGAGCATTCCGGCTCGGATGCCGGCACGACCGAGGTGTTCATCGAGTGCGCGCTGTTCGATCCAGTGCGCATCGCGCTGTCCGGCCGTCGGCACGATCTGCGCTCCGATGCCCGGCAGCGCTTCGAGCGCGGCATCGACGCGGCACTGCTGCCCGATGCGCTTGAAGCGGCCACCGCCATGATCATCGAGATCTGCGGCGGCGAGGCCTCCGAGGTCTCGTCGGCAGGCACGGAACCTGCCTGGCAGCGGCAGGCCAGCCTGCGCTTCGGGCGCATCGCCGGGCTCGGCGGTGCCGATGTGGCGCCCGATGCGGCGGTGGGCATCCTGGAGCGTCTCGGCTTCGGCGTGGTGTCGCGCGATGCGGAAAAGGTCACCGTGTCCGTTCCGTCCTGGCGCAACGATGTGGCCGGGGCCGGCGCGCTGGCCCAGGCACCGGCGCTGGATGCCGCGAAGGCCGCAGCGGCCGCCGAGGGCTGCGCCCAGGTGGAGCCCGAATGCGACCTGTTGGAGGAGGTGTTGCGCATCACCGGGCTGGACCGCGTCCCGGCCGTGTCGCTGCCCGTTTCCTCGCCCGTTCCGAAGCCGGCGCTGACGCCGAAGCAGGCCCGCGCCACGCTGGCCCGCCGGACGCTGGCCGCGCGCGGCATGATGGATTGCGTGTCCTATGGCTTCATGGACAGCCGCATCGCCGCGAAGTTCGGCGAGACGCCGGAAACGCTGCGCCTGCTCAATCCGATTGCCGCCGATCTGGACCAGATGCGCCCGACGCCGCTGGCCAGCCTGGTGCTGGCGGCGGCGCGCAACATCGCGCGGGGTTATCCGGATGTGGCGCTGTCCGAGTTGGGCGCCGCCTATCTGGATGCATCGCCCGACGGGCAAGCGGCGGTGGTGAGCGGCATCCGCACCGGGGCGACCCCGCGCCACTGGGATGCACCGGCTCGCGCCATCGATGCAATGGATGCCAAAGGCGATGCGCTGGCAGTGCTGCTGGCGCTGGGGGTCCCGATGGCGGCGCTGACCGTCACCGCCGATGCGCCCGGCTTCTACCATCCCGGCCGCTCAGGCCAGCTGCGGCAAGGCCCGAAGACGGTGCTGGCGCGGTTCGGCGAGATCCATCCGAAGCTGCGGGAAGAGCTGGGTCTGCCCGGCGCCGCCGTGGGGTTCGAGGTCTTCCTGGATGCCGTCCCGGAACCCAAGAAGCGCAAGAAGTCGGTGCCCGACCTGCCATCCTTCCAGCCGCTGCGGCGCGACTTCGCGTTCCTGGTCGATGCCGTGGTGCCAGCGGAAAGCCTCGTCCGTGCGGCGCGGGGAGCGGAACGGACGCTGATCACCGATGTGGCGCTGTTTGACCGCTATGCCGGCGAGAAACTGCCCGAGGGCAAGGTTTCGCTGGCACTGGAGGTGACGCTGCAGCCTCGAGAGAAGAGCCTGACCGACGCCGAGATCGAAGCTGTGGGGGCGAAAATCGTTGCCGCCGTGGCCAAGGCGACCGGCGCGACGCTGCGGGGGTGAAGCGGGCCGGGGGGGGCGGACTCCCCTCCGGTTCCGGGGGGGCATACGATCCCCGGTCCAGTGAGGCCTGCGCGATGCTGCGTATCCGGCCGGCTCCAGGTGCGGGCTGGTGGCATCCGGCCGGCGAAACGTTCCGGCACAGAAGCATTTGCGGCTTGGCAGGTGGAAACGCGGTGGACCATGCTGCCGGTCAGGGATGGCGGCCGGGTTCGCTCCCGCGATCGCCCTCCCGAAGACCGGGAGGAAACAACCATGTCTCGACTGACCCGCCGCAAGGCGGTCTTCGGCTCCATCTGCATGGCCTGTGCCGGGGCGCACGGGCTGATGGCCACCCCCGCCAGCGCCCAGGGGTGGAGCCCGCCGGGCGCTGACCAGCGCTGCCCGTCACGCTGGGGTGCCGCCGATCGCCGCGGCTCCATGAACCTGATGACACCGGAGCGAGCCAAGCGCGCGGCGCAGCTGATCCGCACGGGCGAGATCGTCGAGTGCGGTCAGAAGCTGAGCCAGACCATGCCCTTCTTCGGCACGCGGCGCTTCGACGTCCACCTGAAGCGCACCTTCATGAACCCCGAGGCCAACAGGCGGGGCTCCAACGAGGAACTGGTGATTGCCGAGATCGGCCAAGTGGGCACGCAGCTCGACGCCTTTCCGCACCAGACCATCGGGGATGAGGGCTACAACTGCGTCAACATCCCGCGCATCGCGGGCCGGGGCGGCTTTGCCGAAATGGGGGTGGACACGGTGGGCACCATCTTCACCCGTGGCGTGCTGATCGACGTGGCGGCGCTGAAGGGCGTGGCGACCTTGCCCGACAGCTATGAGATCACACCCGACGACCTCCAGGCGGCGTTGCAGAAGCAGAACACCCGCATCGAGGAAGGCGACGCCGTGCTCATCCACACCGGCTGGGGCCTTCTCTGGGGCAAGGAAAACGCCCGCTATGTCCGTTCCTGCCCCGGCCTTGGCGTGGCGGCGGCGGAATGGGTTCTGGGCCAGAACCCGATGCTGATGGGTGCGGACAACTGGCCGGTGGAATGCGCCCCTTCCAAGACCATGCCGGATGCCAGCCTGCCAGTGCATCAACTGGCCCTGGTGGTGCATGGGGTGCACCTGCTGGAGAACATGAAGCTCGACGCGCTGGCGCAGCGTGGCCAGCATGAATTCGCCTTCGCGGTGCAGCCGTTGAAGGTGGAGGGCGGCACGGGATCAACTGTGGCGCCCTCGGCGCTGTTCTGAGGAGGTGACGAGAGGGGTGGAGGCCCCTCTCGCTTCGGAATCAGCCGGCGAACTGGGGCATCGGCGGCAGCGGCTCCATCTTGGCCTTGAACCAGCGCTCGTGAATGCGGCCCAGCTCGCCATCGGCGATCAGCTTGGCGATGAAGTCATTGCTCCAGTCGCGCAGCGCCGTGTCCTGCTTGCGGAAGGCCATGCCATTGGCCTGGGCGCGCAGGGTGAATTTCGGCTCGATCTGCAGATTGGCGTAGCTTTCCGTCAATTGTGCCAGGACGGTGCTGCTGGCGCCGATCGCCTGGACCTGACCGGAAATGATCGACTGTGTTGTTGTCGCATCGTCGTCGAAACGCATGATGCGGGTTTCCTTGGGCGCCACGGCAACCAGGGCGGAATCCTGAGTGCTGGCCCTTGCCACGCCGACGCGCACGCCCTTCAGATCCTCCGGTGCCTTGATGGCGGTCGATTTGGGCGCCAGGATATAAGTGGTGAAGGCGCTGTACGGGTTGGAAAACAGCACCTGCTTCGACCGCTCCTCCGTGATGCCGAAGGTCGCGATCAGCATGTCCACCTTGTTGGTCAGCAGAAAGGGGATGCGGTTCGGCCCAGTGACCGGCACCAGCCGCAACTCGACACCCATGGCCTTCGCCAACAGTGCCGCAACGTCGGGATCGTAGCCCGCCGGTTGCTGGTTGGCATCGATGCCGCCGAAGGGGGGGTAATCGGTCAGCACCCCGACCAGAAGGTGGCCGCGCTTCTTGATCTCGTCCGGTGTGGCGGCCGCGGCGGGGCGGGCGAGGCCGAGGGCTGTGGCACCGAGTGCCAGCGCGCCAAGGCCGCGGCGGGACAGGTTGAGCGTCATGGTTTCCTCCTGGGATCTAGTTTATCTGCGGACAGCGGCCAGGCGCTGCTCCATCCGGCGGCTGTAGGCCGAAAGCGGCCAGCAGACGATGAAATAGGCGAGCCCCACCAGACCGAAGATGGTGAAGGGCTGGAACACCGCGTTGTTGATGACCTGCGCTGCGCGCGTGATCTCGACGAAGCCGATGATGGAGGCGAGCGAGGTCGCCTTGATCAGCTGGACCAGGAAGCCCACGGTGGGCGGGATGGCCACGCGCAGCGCCTGCGGCAGCACGATCAACCGCATTTGCCGCCAGTATCGAAGGCCGAGCGCCGAGGAGGCTTCCCATTGCCCCTTGGGCACGGTCTCGATCGCCCCGCGCCAGATCTCGCCCAAGAAGGCGCTGGCGTGCAGCGACAGGCCAAGCGCCGCCGCACCCCAGGGATCGACGTCGAAGCCGAAGATGCCAGGAACGAAGAAGGCCAGGAACAACTGCATCAGCAGCGGCGTGCCCTGGAACAGCTTGATGTAACCGAAGGCCAGCCAGCGGAGCGCGGGGATGGTGCCGCTGCGCATGAGGGCAATCAGCAGCCCGCCCGCCGCGCCACCAATGAAGGCGACGACGGAGAGCAGCAGAGTCCAGCGCAGGGCCAGCAGGATGAAGAGGATGTCGCCGGTGGCGAGGCTTCGCATGATCGGCCTCCTTCAGCGCGGGGCTGGCTGGCGCAGGAAGGTGCGCTCGATCCAGGCGAACAGCCCCCAGAACAGCACGGACAACGCCAGATAGAGGCCGGTGACCACGAAGTAGACCTCGAAGCTGCGGAAGGTGCGGGCCTGGATGTCGTTGGCTGCTCCGGTCAGCTCGCTGGCCGCGATGGCCGAGCAGACCGAGGAGTTGAGCATCAGCAGGATGAACTGGCTGGTGAGGGACGGGTAGATCGCCTGCAGGGCCGGTTTCAATATGATGAGGCGGAAGATCTGCAGGTTGGTCAGGCCAAGTGCCCTCCCGGCTTCGACCTGGCCATGATGGATGCTCTCGATACCGGCCCGGATGATTTCGATGCCGTAGGCCCCAACATTGACCACAAGCGCCAGCAGAGCCGCCTGATCGGCCTCCAGCCGCAAACCGATGGCTGGCAGGCCGAAGAAGATGACGAAGATCTGGATCAGGAAGGGCGTGTTGCGGATCAACTCGATATACGCGTCGATTAGCCAGCGCACCGGGCGCGGTCCGCCGGTTTTGGCCAGGGCACCCAGGATGGCGACCACGAGCCCGATACCCATCGCGGCGGCCGAAAGCCAGACCGTGCGCAGCGTTCCGGCGAGAAGTTCGTCCCAGGCGTCGAAGACTGCGCTGAATTCAAAGACGTAGTTCATGCGCGGCAACGCGCTTGCTGAACGGGCGCAGGCATGGTGGGCCACTTTCCTCGACGGTGTCCTGGCGGCCTTCGACCGGCCGTCCTTGCGCGGGAAGCTGGCGCGGAAGCGTCGCCCTGGCAAGGGCACGGAGATGGCGCGCGAAAGGCTGTTTTGCCTCAGCGCCGGCCAAACATCCGCTCGAATTCACCCTTGCCGAAGCGCAGCCATGTGGGTCGGCCATGCGAGCAGGTGGAGGCACGCGGTGTCGCCTCCATCTGCCGCAGAAGGGCGGCCATTTCTTCCGGCTTGAGGCGCCGCCCTGCGCGGATCGATCCATGGCAGGCCAGTCGCGCCACAGCAGCATCGAGCCGGCGCTCCAGCACCGTGGTTTCGTCCCATTCCGCCAGTTCGGCCACCAGGTCGCGCAGCAGCGGCACCGGGTCGGGATTGCCAAGCAGAGCGGGCAGGGCGCGCACCAGCACGGCTCCAGGGCCGAAGCCTTCCAGCTCCAGCCCCAGCCGTGCCAGGGTTGGAGCAGCCTCGGTCAACCGTGCCGCCTCGTGCTGCGGCATCTCTACCACACCGGGGATCAGCAGAGGCTGGCTGCGCACCTCGCCCTCCAGAAGCTGCGCCTTCAGCGCCTCATGCGTCAGTCGCTCATGCGCCGCATGCTGGTCCACCAGGATCAGTGCGCCATCCGGAGCTTCGGCCAGGATGTAGGTGTCCATCAGCTGGGCAACAGGCAGGCCGAGCGGTCCATCCTCGTGCGCCTGGGCCGGATGGGGCGCCAGCTGCCCGTTGCGGGGCAGGGGCGGCGGCAGGCGCAGCCCCGGCTGCCAGGCGGCGGGTCGCTGGGCCAGGAAACCGACCGTGGGCGCGGTGGCGCCATCCAGGGCAGGCTGCGATTCGGCGAACCCCGCTGGCGCGAAGCCGGGGTCCGCCCCTCCTGCGCCTTCCTCCAGCGCCATGGCCGACCAGTCTGCGGGGGCGGGAGGTGGCGCCGGGACGCCGTTCCCCGCGCCCACGGCCAGGGCCCGGCGCAGCGCGGAGATCAGCGCGCCCCGCACCGCCCCAGCATCGCGGAAACGCAGCTCGGTCTTCATGGGATGGACGTTCACATCCACCAACTCGGGCGGCAGGTCCAGAAACAGCGCCGCCACCGGATGCCGGCCATAGACGATCAGGTCGCGATAGGCAACGCGCAGCGCGGCACGCAGAAGAGGGTCCCGCACCGGGCGGCGGTTCACCACCAGATGCTGCTCCGCAGCGGTGGCACGGGTCAGCGTCGGCAGCGCCGCCATGCCGTCGAGCTCCAGGTCACTCCAGGCACCCTTCACCGGCACGGCGGCGCGGGCGAAATCCGGCCCGAGCAGGGCTGCCAGCCGGCCGGACCGGTCCGTGGCGGCGAGGTTCAGCACCTGCCGCCCTTCCACCTCCATGCGGAAGGCGACTTCCGGCCAGGCCAGGGCGAGGCGGCGCACAGCCTCCACCGCGTGTCCGGCCTCGGTCGGCGGCGTCTTCAGGAACTTCCGCCGGGCGGGGGTGGCGAAGAACAGGTCCCGAACCTCGACGCGGGTGCCGGGCGCCCCGGAGGCCGGCCGCACTTCACCCTTGAGCCCTCCTTCGACCGTCAGGCCATGCGCGTCGCCATCCGCACGGCGGCTGGTGAGGATGAGGCGTGCCACGGCACCAATGGAAGGCAGCGCCTCACCCCGGAAACCCAGTGTGGCGATGCGGAACAGCGCCGCCTCTTCGGGCAGTTTGGAGGTGGCATGGCGCTCCACGGCAAGGGACAGGTCGGCGGCCGACATGCCGGCCCCGTCATCTTCCACCAGGATGCGGGCGATCCCGCCGCCTTCCAGGCCAATGAAGACATGGCGTGCCCCGGCATCCAGCGCGTTCTCCACCAGTTCCTTCACCGCGGCGGCGGGACGCTCCACCACCTCGCCGGCGGCGATGCGGTCGGCCGTGGTTGCGGAAAGAAGGCGGATGCGGTCCATCGCCAGGGTCTAGCGCCCGACGACCCGGCGCGGAAAGGGCCAGGGTGATTCCGGCATGACAGCCGCCGGGGCGCTCCGCGCTCCGTGAAGCCGCTTGGCACCGAAACAAGTTTGCCCGCAGAATGATTTCATCAGAATCGACGAGTCAGGACATGGGCATGAACGCCACGGTCGAGACGCCGCTCCGCCAAAGCCGTGCCCAGCGACTGACCGAGCGGCTTTACGGCGAGGATATCTTCGCCGGCTACGAGCCCGAACTGCCGCTGGACCTTCAGGGCTGGAACAGCCACCACCCGGCGCTGGCCGAGGCGCTGGTGGCAGCACGGCCACGCTACGTGGTCGATGTGGGTGTGTGGAAAGGCGCCTCCGTGGCGTTCCTGGCGACGCAGATGGCGCAGCTCGGGCTGCGGGGCGCGGTGATCGCGGTGGACACCTTCCTGGGCAGTCCGGAGCATTGGAACCGGAACCGGCCGGACGGCATCTATGCCTCGCTGCGCATGGATCGCGGCCAGCCGATGCTGTACCGGCAGTTCCTCAGCAACGTGGCGCATCTGGGATTGCAGGCCAGCGTGGTGCCGATGGTGCAGACCAGCGAGAACGCCGCCATGATCCTGGGCCGGATGAAGCTGAACCCCGAGATGGTCCACATCGACGCGGCGCATGAGTACGAGCCGGTTCTGCGCGATGCCCGCCGCTTCTGGGAGATCCTGGCCCCGGGCGGGGTATTGGTGGGCGATGACTGGTCCTGGCCGGGCGTGGCGCGGGCGGCACAGGACTTCGCCGCCGAGATCGGCCAGGAGCTGGCGATCAGCGGCCCGAAATGGACGCTGCGCAAGCCCCTGACCTGACTGGTTCAGGCGTTCCTCAGCACCTGCAACTCGCGGATGCGGGCGATCAGGCCGGTGGTGGAGGCGTCATGGTCGCCGACGCTGCCCAGCGGCGCCAGCTCCGGCAGGATGGAGCCCGCGAGCTGCTTGCCCAGCTCCACACCCCATTGGTCGAAGGCGTCGATGTCCCACAGCGCGCCGAGGCAGAACACCTTGTGCTCGTAGAGGGCGATCAGCTGGCCCAGGGTGAAGGCGTCCAGCCGGTCCATCAGCAAGGTGGTGCTGGGCCGATCGCCGGGGAAGACGCGATGCGGCAGCAGGCGCGCGATCTCATCCTCCGGCTTGCCGGATTTGCGCATCTCGGCGGCGACCTCGTCTGCCGAACGGCCGCGCAGCAGCGCCTCGGCCTGGGCAAGCCCGTTGGCCAGCAGCAGCCGGTGGTTGTCGGCATAGGGATGGTCGGGGTTGGCCACGAGGACGAAGTCCGCCGGCACCGGCGTGGTGCCCTGGTGCAGCAGCTGCATAAAGGAGTGCTGCGCGTTGGTGCCGGGTTCGCCGAAGATCACCGGCCCGGTTTCGCGCCCGACCGGCTCACCGGAGACGGTGACGCGCTTGCCCAGGCTTTCCATCTCCAGCTGCTGCAGATGCGCGGGGAAGCGCGACAGGCGGTGGTCATAGGGCAGCACCGCATGCGCCTTCAGCCCCAGGCCGTTCACATGCCAGACGGTGGTGAGCGCCAACAACAGCGGCAGGTTGCGGTCGGGCGGGGCGGACAAGAAATGCTCGTCCATGGCCCGGGCGCCGTCCAGCAACTGACGGAAGGCGTTCCACCCGCAGGATAGCGCGATCGAAAGGCCAATGGCCGACCAGAGCGAAAACCGCCCGCCCACCCAGTCGCGGAAGCCGAAGACGCGGTCCGACGGCACGCCGAAGGCCGCCGTCGCCTCGAGGTTGGTGGACAGGGCGGCCATGTGCCGGCGGGCGCCTATCTCGCCCAGGTTCCGCTCCAGCCAGCCGCGCACCACATGGGCATTGGCCATCGTTTCGGCGGTGGTGAAGGTCTTGGATGCCACCAGCATCAGCGTGCGATGCGGGTTCAGCCGGGGACGGATCGCCTCCCAGTTATGCGCGTCGGCATTGGCCAGGAAGAGCGGGCGCATGGGTGAGCGCACCGTCCACAGCGCCCGCCCGGCCATGAACGGCCCCAGGTCGGAGCCGCCGATGCCGATGTTGATGACGTCGGTGAAGGTTTCGCCCGTGGCACCGCGAATGTCGCCGGTGTGGATGGCGTGGGTGAAGCGCTCCATCGCCGCCAGCGTTTCGTCCACATGGGCTGAGGCATCCTCGACCGAGCCGTCGGCATGCTTGGCGGTGAAGCCGGCCTTGCGGGGCGCCCGCAAGGCCATGTGCAGCACCGAGCGGCCCTCGGTATTGTTGACGATCTCGCCCGCCGCCATGGCGTCCCGCTTCTGCGTCACCTGGCAAGCCTCGGCCAGCTCCAGCAGCGCCTTCAGGACGTCGTCATCGATGGAGGTCTTGGAGAAATCCATCAGGATGTCGCAGCCCTGACGGTGAAAGCGCCCGAAGCGCTTTGCGTCGGCGGCGAAAAGTTCGCGGATCTGCCCGGCGGCGGGGCCGGAAGCGAGGGAGGCGAGGCGCCCCCAGGCAGCGTTGCGCGCTTCCGGCGTCATGATTGCTTCCTCCATCCAGGCTCGGGCGCGACTATAATCGCTCAGATGCCTTCGGGTTGCCCAGCCACCGTGATCGAAAGTCCCTCGGGTTGCAGTAAACGCTTCGCCAGCGACGCGGCATGGTCGCGGGTGATGGCCGCCAGACGCTCGGGCCGCCGGGTCAGCCAGTCGAGCGGGCGGTCGTTGCGCTGCATGGCCAACAGCGTGGCCGCGATGCGTCGGCTGTCGGTAAATTGCAGCGGCTGGCTGCCGGTGAGATAGGCGATGGCCTCGTCCATCTCCTCGCTCGTCGGACCATTCGCTGCCATCCGGGCCCATTCCTCGCGCAGCACCGACAGCAGCTCGCTCACACGGGCATTCGCGGTCGCGCAGGAGCCGACCAGCACCGCCTGCCCGTAGAAGCTGTCGAGGCCGGCACCGATGCCGTAGGTCAGGCCGCGCTGCTCCCGGATCGAGCGGGTCAGCCGTGCCGTGAAGCCGCCCCCTGCAAGGATGCGGAGCATCACCTGCGCCGCTTCCCAGTCCGGGTCGCGCGGAGCGATGCCAGGCTGGCCGAAAATGACGGAGGATTGCGGCGCCGCCACCGGCACCACCTGCGTGCCGAAATCGCGAAAATCCGGCAGGGGCGGCAGTGCCTCGGCCGGAGCCTCAGGCAAGGCGCCGAAGAGCTGGGGCAGAAGTTGCGTCAGCTGCGCGGCGGTGATGGCACCGGAAGCGGCGATGCGCAGCCCGCCATTACGCCGCAGATGCCGGGTTAGTGGAGCACGCAGCTGCGCCTCGGTCAGCCCCGCAAGGCTTTCCTCCGTGCCGCCGGACGGGCGTCCCGCCGGGTGGTCCGGATAGGCCGCGGCCCAGAAGGCACGGCTGCCGCGGCCGCGCGGACCTTCCAGCATCTGCCGGGCCGAGGCGATGGCGCGGGCCCTCAGCCGGGCGATGTCGGCCTCGGCGAAGCGCGGCTCGGTCATTGCCAGACGGGCCAGGCGAACCGCCTGCGGCAGGGCCGGGGCCAGGGCCCGGAAACCGCCTTCGAACTCGTCGCGCCCGGCACCGAAATCCAGCCCGATCGCTTCGTCGCGGAGCGCGTCGGCAAAGGCATTGGCGTCCAGATCGCCCGCACCCTCGGTCATCAGCGCGGCGGCGAGCCGCGCGGCGCCCTCCTGTCCTGCGGGGTCGAGCGCGGCGCCGCCGGGCCACGACCAGGACAGGCTGACCACCGGAACGGAATGATCCTCGGCCAGCCAAGCGGTCAGGCCGGCCGCCTCGACCACCTGGATCGGCAGGGAAAAGCCGGCGCTGCCGCTCATGCCGCGCCCTCCGGCAGCAGCCAGCCGTTCATCGAGGGACGGGACAGCACGTAACGCGCCGCCTCTGTCACCTGGCCGGGCGTTACGGCGCGAATATGCGATGGCCAGAATTCGATCTGCTCCAGCGCCATGCCGGTGGCGATGCCGCTGCCCAGGATGCGCGGCGCCGTACCCAGGCTGTCCAGGGCCAGCAGCGTGCCGGCGGTAAGCTGCCGGATCGAGCGTGTCACCTCGGCCTCAGTGACGCCGGCATCGAGCAGCCGGGCAATCTCGGCTTGCACCGTTTGTTCCACCCGCTCTGCGGGCGTGTCGCGCCGGGGCGTCACAAAGAGGTCCAGCGTTCCGGTGCCGAGGGAATCCCCATCGTAGGAGCAGCCGGCGGACACCGCGACGCCGCTTTCCACCAGCGCACGGTGCAGCCGCGAGCCCTGACCGCCGCCCAGCAGGTGCGACAACACTTCCAGCGGGTAGGCATGCCGGCCTGCCTCGGTGCCATCCAGCAGGGCGGGAGCGATCCAGCCCCGCATGAAGGCGGCTTCCTGCAAGGTGGGCTCGCGGCGCACCAGCCGCTCTTCCAGCGGCGCCGCGGGCGTGACGGCGCGGCCGCGCTGCGCCTTGGGCCAGGGCGCGGGGCGGCCCTGAATGCCGCCGTAATCCTCCACCGCCAGCTTTTCGAGCTCGGCGCGGCTAATGGCGCCGGTCACCACCAGCGTGGCATTGGCCGGCGTGTAGGCGTTGCGGAAGAACTCCACCATGTCGTCGCGCGACAGGGCGGCGATGTCCTCCGGCCAGCCGATAAGCGGGCGGCCGCGCCAGTGCTGGCGGCCCCAGAAGGCTGCGTCCCAGGCTTCGCGGAAGCGGCCGCGCGGGGTGCTTTCGGTGCGCTGGCGGCGCTCCTCCTGCACAACCTGGCGCTCGGCCTCGATCTCGTCGGCGGGAAACAGGGCGGAGGCCATGCGATCCGCCTCCATGCCCGCCACCAGGGGAAGGCGGCTGGCCTCAACATGCTGGTGGTAGGCGGTGACGTCGCGCGAGGTGAAGGCATTGTCCTGCCCGCCTTCCCGCGCCACGACGCGGGAAAAGGCGCCGGACGCGACATTGGCGCTTCCCTTGAACATCATGTGTTCCAGGAAGTGGGCAAGGCCGGACTTGCCGGCTGGATCGTCCCCGGCGCCGACGCTGTAGAACACATAATGGGCGATCACCGGCGCGCGCCGGTTCTCGGCATGCACCACGGTCAGCCCGTTGGGCAGGGTCCAGAGACTGGCACCAAACAGCGGGCGCTCTCCTGAAGGCGCGGGGGCCGCGCCGCTGGGGGCGGGGGAAGCGGCAAGGGATTGCGGCGGCAAGGCCGCAAGAGCGGGGAGGGCGGCGGCGGCCGTGAGGGCCGCCCGGCGGCTGATCGGGCACATATCCGCATCAGATGGGGGCGGAGCGTCCAAGGCAACAGGGGAATTGCGCAAGGCGGGCGTTCAGAACAGGCCCTGGAAGAGACCCTGTCGGCGGCGCTGGATGATCGGCGTCTCGCCCTCCACGCTGTCGCGCCCCAATGCCGCGTTCTCGCGCAGGCGCTGCGCCTCGCGCCCGGCATCCACGGCGGTGCCGGGCGGGGGCGCGTCGCGCCAGAACATCAGCCGGTCCACCACGGAGCGGTCGGCCGTTTCCAGGCGCAGGCTTTCCTCGTCCACCGTGTTGCGGATGCCGGCCGGCACGCTGCCGCCGGCCTGGGCCAGCAGAGCCGACTCGCCGCTCGAAGGGCCCGTGCTGGCACCGACACCGTAAACGGCGCCAGGCGCCAGGGCCGCCTCGCCGGCCAGCGGGCCGCGCAGCTCCTGCGGGCGGGGGCTGCCGGGGCGCGGCCGCGGCAGTTCCCCCAATGTGGGTGGCAGAGAGAGTGGAGCGCGGGTGACCACGGCGAACTCGTCCGGGGCATCCCGGGTGAAGCCCAGGGTGCGGGAGGTGTCGCTGCCGCAGGCCGCCAGCAGCAGGATGCAGCCGAGCGTCGCGAAACGGAGCGCGGGCGCGGCGCCGCGCGCCTGGAAGGGAAGCGTCCTCATGGTGTTTCCTTAGCCGTGGCGCGCGGACGGAACAAGGCGTCGGCCATCAGCGCGACAACGCCGATGACGATGGCCGCGTCGGCGAGGTTGAACACGTACCAATGAAAGGAGCCGATCCAGAAATCGGCAAAATCCACGACCGCGCCGAAACGCACCCGATCGATCACGTTGCCGATGGCGCCGCCGGTGATGCCACCCAGCGCCAGGGTGGTCAGGCGGTTCTCGGCGCGGGCCATCCAGCGGAGGAGGAAAGCCACCACGAGCAGCGCGACGGCGGCCAGGGCAAGCCGGTGCCACAAGGCCTCGCCCGCCAGCAGGCCGAAGGTGACGCCACGGTTCCAAACCATGGTGAAGTCAAAGCCGAAGCTGCCGAAATCGAGCAGCTTCACCTGGAAGCGCTCCGGCAGGCGCAGCACCTCCAGGATCCACCACTTGCTGATCTGATCCGCCACCAGCAGGCCGGTGGCCACCGGCAGCCCGAGCTTGAGGCTCATGCCGCGGCCTGTTCCACCACCGCCTCGCAGCGCAGGCACAGGCCCGGATGCGCCGCCGAGCTTCCCACCTCGGGAAGGACGCGCCAGCACCGCTCGCACTTCCCGCCTGCGGCCGGGGCGAACAGGGCGGCTACGCCGGGCTGGCTCTCGGCCATCTGCGCCGCCTCGGGGGCAGGGGTGGTGGTGAGGCGGAGATCGGAGGTGATGCACAACTCCGCCCATTGCGCCGGTGGCAGCAGCGGCAACAGCTCTTCCGGCAGGTGCAGCACCGGCGCAGCCTGCAGCGAGGAGCCAATATCGCCCGAAGCGCGGGCCTTTTCCAGCACGCCGGTCACGGCGCGCCGGATGCCGCGGATCGTGTCCCATTTCGCGGCCAGGGCCTCGTCGCGCCATTCCGCCGGGATCTCGGGGAAGCCCTGCAGATGGACCGAGCCATCCTCCGACGGGAAGCGGGCGAGCCAGGCTTCCTCGGCGGTGAAGGGCATGACGGGGGCCAGCCAGGCGGTCAGGCAGCGATGCAGCACATCCAGCACGGTGCGGGCAGCGCGGCGGCGCGGATTGTCGGCCGCGTCGCAGTAAAGGCTGTCCTTGCGGATGTCGAAGTAGAAGGCCGAAAGGTCGGTGGCGCAAAAGGCGTGGAGCTCGGGGTAGACGCCGTTCCAATCGTAATCCGCGACCGCCTTGCGCATCCGAGCATCCAGCTCCGAGAGCCGGTGCAGCACCCAGCGCTCCAGTTCCGGCAAGGCACGGTAGGCGCCGGCGCTGAGCCCGGAGAACGGCTCATCGTCCGATTTGCGGGCGGTCGCCTCGCCCTGTTCGAAGCCGGCCAGATTGCCCAGCAGCCAGCGCAGGGTATTGCGGATGCGGCGATACAGCTCCGCCTGCTGACCCAGGATGTTCTTGCCGATGCGCAGATCGTCCGACACGTCGGAATTCATCACCCACAGGCGCAGGATATCGGCGCCGTATTGCTGCGTCACCTCCTGCGGCGCGGTGACGTTGCCGAGCGACTTCGACATCTTCCGCCCGCCCTCGTCGAGGACGAAGCCGTGCGTCAGGATGGCCTTGAACGGCGCGTGACCGTTGGCCCCGATGCTTTCCAGCAGGGAGGAGTGGAACCAGCCGCGATGCTGGTCCGAGCCCTCCAGGTAGAGGTCGGCGGGCACGGGAAGGCCGCGGTCGCGCAGCACGAAGGCGTGGGTCGAGCCAGATTCGAACCAGACATCCACGATGTCCATGACCTGCTCGTAATCATCGGCATTCCGCCCGTCTCCCAGGAAGCGGGCGGCGGCCCCGGGCCTGTACCACGCATCCGCCCCTTCCGCCGCGAAGGCGGTGCAGACGCGATCCAGCACCGCCTCGTCGCGCAGCACCTCGCGGGTCTCCTTGTGGACGAAGACGGCGATGGGCACGCCCCAGGCGCGCTGGCGGCTGATGCACCAGTCGGGCCGTGCGGCAACCATGGAGCCGATGCGGTTGCGCCCCTGGTCGGGAACGAAGTGCGTCTCGGCGATGGCCTGGAGCGACTTGGCGCGGATCTGGTTGCCGTCATCCATGGCGATGAACCATTGCGGCGTCGCGCGGAAGATGATCGGCTTCTTGGAGCGCCAGCTGTGCGGGTAGGAGTGGGTGATGAAGCCCTTGCCCGCCAGGTGCCCGGTTTCGGTCAGCGCAGCCCAGACCGGCTCATGCGCCTTGAACACGTGGATGCCGGTGAAGCCGGGCGCCTGACTGGTATAGGTGCCGTCATCGGCCACGCATTCCGGCACCGCGATGCCATGGGCGCGCGTCAGGTGGAAATCGTCCTCGCCATGGGCCGGCGCCATGTGCACCAGGCCGGTTCCGGCTTCAGTGGTGACGAAATCGCCTTCCAGCAGCGGCACGGCGAACTGATAGCCGTCATCGGCGCCGGACCAGCTCCGCAGCGGATGGGCGGCGATGGCGCCGGCCAGTTCCGCGCCCTTGAACACCCGCTTCACGCTGAAGGCGGCGAGGCCGACCTCCTTGGCGAAGGAACCGATCAGCGCCTCGGCGACGATGAAGCGCTGGCCCGCCCGCACCAGCTCGATCCCGTCCGCGACGCCATCCACCACCACCAGCGCGTAGTCGATCTCCGCGCCGTAGGCGAGGGCGCGGTTGGCCGGGATGGTCCAAGGGGTTGTGGTCCAGATCACCGCCTCGGCGTCGATCAGGTCCTCCGGCGCGCCGGCGATGATCGGGAAGCCGGTGTAGAGGATGGCCGATTTGTGGTCGTGGTACTCGACCTCGGCCTCGGCCAGGGCTGTCTTCTCCACCGGGCTCCACATCACCGGGCGTAGTCCGCGGTACAGCGAGCCGTTCAGCAGGAACTTGCCGATCTCCCCGGCAATGGCGGCCTCGGAGGGAAAGTCCATGGTGGCGTAGCGGCCGGCCCAGTCGCCGGCGACGCCCAGGCGCTTGAACTCTTCCCGCTGCACGTCCAGCCAGTGCGCGGCATAGGCGCGGCACTCGGCGCGGAATTCCAGCACCGGCACGGCGTCCTTGTCCCGCCCACCCTGATACTTGCCCTTGGGGTTGCGATACTCCTCCTCGACCTTCCACTCGATGGGCAGGCCGTGGCAGTCCCAGCCAGGGATGTAGTCGGCGTCCTTGCCGCTCATCTGCGCGGCGCGATTGATGACGTCCTTCAGGATCTTGTTCAGCGCGTGGCCGATGTGCAGGGCACCGTTGGCGTAGGGCGGGCCGTCATGCAGCACGAACTTCTCGCGCCCCTCGGACTGCGCGCGCAGACGCGACCACAGCCCGATCCGCTCCCACCGTTCCAGCCAACCGGGCTCGCGCTTCGGCAGATCGCCCTTCATGGGGAAAGAGGTCTGCGGCAGGAAGACGGTGCCGCGGTAATCGCGAGAGGCAGGCGAGGCGTCGGTCATCATGGTGTCCATGCCGGCCCTGGCGGGCAGGCGGTCAGGCGGAGAAAGGAAGAAGATCAGGCACCCCGGCCCCCTGGCCCCGGTGCGGGTTCAGGAAACCGGGCTGGGAATTCGTGCGCCCGGGAGCATCGTCTGCGGGCCTGTCGGCAATGGGACCATGCCGGCGTTTTGCGGCGCGTCCGGGGCGAGGTCAAGCAACTTGCCGGTGTGTTGAGATCGCGATGCGGCGGCGCCCGCCAGGGCAGCGAGGCAATGCGGCCTTGGCAAAGGAGGGCGGCGGGGATGCGTCTGGAGGACGGCCGCACCAGAACGCAGCCCTGGCCCTGGCCGAACCGGCTTGGATCCAGCCGCCGGGTCACCCGGCGGCGCCTTGCCCGCGCGGCGCTCCGGGTGTGCTATCCGGCCTCCTGCCGGTTCAGCGGCTGGCGCCGGAACTGCCGCCGGAGCCTGTGTTGTTGCCCTGGCCACCATTGCCGGGCAGGGCCGAGCGCGGCTGCGTGCTGCCCAGGGTAGAAGGCTGCGAGGAGGATCCGGGCTGCGCGGATGGCGCCGGGGATGCTCCCCCGGAGGGCGCGCCGCAGGCGGCCAGGCTAAGAACGAGGGCCGCGGCCACGCCAGCGGCAACAGCGGAACGGGAGGCAACGGGGCTGCGCATCGGGTGATCTCCAGTGAGGGGGCAGCAAAGATCATGGTGCCTCGGCCTGGTCCCGCAATGGGCGACAGGCCATCCACACGCGCTCAGGCGCCCAGCAGCCGCCGCGCCTCCGCCGCGTCCACACCGATCTGAACCTTCAGCGCCGCGAAGTCGGGGAACCGCTTCTCGGCGCGCAGGTAGTGCACCAGCGCGATGCCGATCTCCTGGCCGTAGAGGTCGCCGTTGAAGTCGAACAGATGCGCCTCCACCCGGCTTTCCGTGCCGCCCACGGTGGGGCGCATGCCGATATTGGCCACCCCGGGCGCCACCCCGCCATCCGGGAGCAGGGCGCGGATGGCGTAGACACCGCGTGCCGGCTCCAGGTGCCGCCCCAGCGGCACGTTGGCGGTCGGGAAGCCGATGGTGCGGCCGCGCTTGTCGCCATGGCTCACGACGCCGTTGATGACCCAATCCCGGCCGAGAGACCGCGCGGCGCGTTCGGGATAGCCGTCCTGCAGCACGCGGCGGATCCCGGTGGAGGAGATCGGTCCGTGCTCGTCCGAGAGGTGCGGCACCACGGTCAGCCCCATCCCCAGCCGCTCGGCCTCCACGCCCAGAAAGGCCACGTCGCCGCCGCGTCGGTGGCCAAAGGCAAAGTCGCCGCCGCAGGACAGGTGCCGGGCGTCCAGCGCGCCGTGCAGGATCTCGGTCACAAAGGCTTCTGCGGACAGGTCGGCGAAGGCTTCGTTGAAGGGCAGCGCCACAACGTGCGCCGCGCCTGCCCCTTTCAGCGCCCGCGCCTTCTCGGACCCGAGGGTCAGGCGGAAGGGTGGGTCGTCGGGGCGGAAATGTTCGCGCGGATGCGGCTCAAAGGTCAGCGCCACCACCGGCAGGTCGGGGCGGGCGGCATGGGCGGCGCGCAGCACTGCCCGGTGCCCCAGATGCACGCCGTCAAAATTGCCCAGCGCCACGGTGGCGCCACGCGCCTCCCGGGGGATGTTGATCGCGGGGATCCCGGTCACCGGCCTGCACTCACCGCTGCGTCTTCTCCGCCCACTTCTCCACCGTCACGGGGGTAAAATCCTCCAGCGCGTCCAGCGCCTCCTCCGGCGTTTCCGCCAGGGTCACCAGGGCACGGTGCTTCTCGTGGAGGAAGCCCTCGCTCACCATGTGGTCGAACACGGCGCCCATGCGCTGCCAGTATCCGGCGGTGTCGAGGAACACCAGACCTTTGTCGTGGATGCCAAGCTGGGTCCAGGTGAAGGCCTCCACTGCCTCCTCCAGCGTGCCGATGCCGCCCGGCAACACGATGAATCCGTCCGACAAGTCGGCCATCATCGCCTTGCGCTCATGCATGGTGGAAACCACGCGCAGGTCGGTGATGGCGCCGTGGCCGACTTCCCGCCGCATCAGCGTCTCGGGGATGATGCCAATCACCTCCGCCGCTTCGCGCATGGCGGCGTCGGCCACGATGCCCATCAGCCCGACATGGCCGCCGCCATAGACCAGGCCGAGCCCACGTGCCGCGATGGCGCGGCCCAGAGCGCGGGCTGCACTGGCATAGGCCGGGTTGAGGCCGGGATTGGAGCCGCAGAACACGCAGACACGCTTCATGAGATCAGACCTGTGGTTTCGGCGGAGTTGCCCCCGGCTGTCGCGGCAGGAGGGTCGGCCTCCGGCGTTCCGGGCGGACCGCCGCTGTGTCGGCGGGGGCCGGGCGGCCGGCGGGGCTTGGTGGCGGGCCCGCCCCTCGCGGCGCCGATGTTGCGCCGCTTGCCGGGCTTACCGCCCGTCGGGCCGCGGGACAAGCTTGGCGGATGCTGGGCCGCATGCGCCCTGGCATGGACAAGCCGGCGACGTGGCGCGACAACCCTGGCCTTCACCGTCACAGGAGAGGACGCCCCATGCCCATGACCCGGATCGGCACCAGCGAAACCCTGCTGGAGGAACTGCGCGGCTGGGTGGAGCATGAGACGCCGACCACCGATCCCGCCGCCATCGACGCGCTGATGGACAAGATCGCGGCCGAGCTGGAGGCGGTGGGCGCCAGGGTGGAACGCATCCCTGGCCGCGACGGGCGCGGTGGCCAGCTGATCGCGCGCACGCCGCCCGAGACGTCCGGCAATGGCCGCCCGGTGGTGGTGGCCGGCCACCTCGACACGGTGTGGGACCACGGCGTCCTGTCCTTTCGCGTGGAGGGCGAAAAAGCTTACGGACCGGGCATCTACGACATGAAGTCGGGCTCCTTCTTCGCCTTCCACTCGCTGCGGGAGATCCTGCGCCAGGGCACCCGCACGAAGTCGCCCATCACCCTGATCCTGACCTCGGATGAGGAGGTGGGCAGCCAGACCAGCCGCGAACTGATCGAGGCCGAGGCGGCGCGGGCCTGCGCCGTGCTGATCCCCGAGCCGGCCGGCGGCACGCAGAAGGCCTGCGTCACGGCGCGCAAGGGCACCGGCCGCATGGTGGTGAAGGTCAAGGGCCAGAGCGCCCATTCCGGTGGTAACTGGCAGGATGGGCGCAGCGCCGTGGTGACGCTGGCACGGCTGATCACCGCCATCCATCACATGGTGGATCTGGAAGCCGGCACCACCACCAACTGCGCGCCGATCTGGGGCGGCACGCGGCCCAACGTCATTCCCAACGAGGCCGGCTGCGAGGTGGATATCCGCGTCGCCACGGTGGAGAAGGGCGAGGCGCTGGTAGCCGCCATCTCCGCACTCGCGGGACCGCAGCCAGAAGGCACCGAGGTTTCCATCACCGGCGGCATGAACCGGCCGCCCATGGTGGAGAACGCCGCGGCGCTGGCGCTGTACGAGGCGGCGCGGGCGGCGGCGGCCAAGGCCGGCTACGACCTGCCGAAGCAGCATCGCGGCGGAGGCTCAGACGGCAACTTCACCGCCGCCATGGGCGTGCCGACACTGGACGGGCTGGGCGGCGCCGGCGCCGGTGCCCATGCGGAGTTCGAGCATGTGATCTGGCCCGAGCTGGCGCCGCGCTGCGCGGTGTTGTGCGAGCTGATGGAAACGCTGGGGGATTGAGCCAGGGCCTCCGCCTCGCCGGCAGGCGGGGCGGACAGGAAGGCTGCGCCCCAGTCAGGGGGTGGCGTCAGCCCGGTGCGAGGCAGGGGTTTCCGCGCGCCATAGGACGCAGACCTTGCGGCAAGCGTTCCACGATGTCCGAGGCGTGCAGCGAGGCGCGGCCTTCGGCACTCCACGCCGCCGGGCGGATCGAGGGATCAGCAATAGGGCCATTGATCCTCACCGGAATGTCGAGCGCCAGCGCGCCGGTGGTGTTGGATTCGCTGCCCACGGTCATGTCCACCGTTCGCCTGTTCAGGTCGAGGCGGCCATGTCCGGCAATCGTTCCGGTGTCGGCGCGGAGCCGGAGCGGAGAGATGGTCGCGATCCCGGCACGCAGGTCCATCACCCCCAGCAGGCATCGCAGCGCCGTCCTGCCTTCGGCCCGGCGGAACACGCTGCGCAGGTCGGTGGAGGCGATCTCGATAGCCCTGCGGTCGATCCATCCGCCCGACATCGACACCACCGCGGCCGCATGCGCACCCTGCGCCGCCGCGTTCAGCGTCTCGCCTTGCGCCGTGATGGCGAAGCGGCCATCCAGCCGCCCCGAGAAGGGAAGCCTCCCGGCCTGTAGGGCATGCCTCAGGGCCTCGCTGTCCAGCCCGGCAACTTCCGCCATGGCCTGAATCCGACCGGCGCTCCCGCCTTCGGCAACCACCTCGCCCTGGCCGCTGATCCGGCCCCCCAGGTCGTGCAGGCCAAATCCTTCCACCGCGACACGGCCCGGTGTGAGGCTGGCATGAAGATGCGCATCGGTTGCCTCAACCGCGCCATAGCTGAGCCGGGATGCTGCAAGCCGGGCCTGCAACAGCGTGTCGGGGGCCTGATCCACCGCCAGCGCCACATCGGCGTCCCTGGCTTGCCGGCCGCGTTGCGGCACCGCCGGGCGCCCCAGCAGAGCGTCGAGATCCAGATGCCCGAAGAGCAGCTTAGCAGCGATGCTGTCCGGCTGACCGCGGGCGCCTTCCTCCAGGGCCAGCGACGCGCCTTCGATCGCGGTGTCGCCCACTTTCCCTGTGGCGCCGTCCAGGGACCAGAGTTGCCCCGTATGGCGGAGATGCCCAGCCAGGCGCAGGGCCGGCGCGCCCTCTTCGTCGAGGCCGGCGATACGGAGCAGGGTGTCGAGGCTTGGCGCGTCGAGCGACACGGCACCATCGAGACCATCAAAGCCGAGAGGGTCGGCGATGCTGCCGGCGAAGCGCAGCAGGGTGTTGCCGCACCGCAGGGTCAGCCGGGCGGCAAAAGGGGCGCCGGATTGGTGCGATGTGCCAGGTGGCAGGAGGCTGCCCGTGACCTGTGCGGAGATCCCGTTGTAGCTGCCGCGGGCGGACAGGCTTCCCGGTGCACCGGGGGGCAGGGCGAGTTGAGCCCCGGCCAGCCTGATGCGCAGCAGCGCTCCGCTGCTCGTGCGGAAGTCCACTGCGGCGTCGGAGAATGCGGCTGTCAGGATGGCGGGAAGATCGGAGGGGCGGGGTGATGCCCTGCCTCTTGCCGCCGAAGCGGCGCCTGGCCTCTGCCAGTTCGCGGCGCCATCCGGCCCGTGTTCCAGCAGGAGCCTGAGCCCGTGCACGCCGGCCTGCCTCAGCACCGGTGAGCCTGACAGGAGCGAGAACAGGTCGATCTCGGCCCTGGCCATCCTCAGCGTGACCATGTCAGGTTCGCTGCCGCCCGGCAGATTGGCAACGCGAAGGCCATGCAGCGTGACGCCGAGCCAGCGTCCGGGCTCCAATCGCAACGAGTCGAGCGCTACCTCGCGGCCCAGGCTGGCCGATGCGCGACGTGCGGCCCAGGATGCCAGATCCACCTTGCTCAGGCTGAGCCACGCAGCGCCAAACATGCCGCACAGCACCAGGAGGAGAACAATGATCCAGCGCAACAAGCCGCCATCCATGGCAAAGCACGCATCCTAGCTTAGGATGGCTGCCATGAGCGACCCCTACGACCTTGACCGCTTTGTTCAGGCCCAGGCGCCAGTGATCAACCAGGTGCGCCGCGAGCTGGCGGAGGGCCAGAAGCGCAGCCACTGGATGTGGTTCGTGTTTCCGCAAATCGCCGGGCTGGGGCACAGCCCCATGGCGCGGCGCTACGCCATCGCCTCGTTGGAGGAAGCGGTGGCCTATCTGGCGCACCCCGTGCTGGGCTGGCGGCTGGTGGAATGCACCGCGCTGGTGAATGCCGTACGGGGACGCAGCGCGCACCAGATCTTTGGCAGCCCGGACGACATGAAGTTCCGATCCTGCATGACGCTGTTCGCGACGGCCCGGCCAGAGCAGCCTGAATTCGCCGATGCGCTGGTGCAATTCTACGACGGGCGGCGCGACCCTGCGACGCTGGCCATCCTGGACGGAACATGATGCACCCGGCGCTTAACGGCATCCGCCTGGCGCGGGCCGAGGACCTGCCGGCCATGATCGCGCTTTTCCGCCACCTGACGGGGGATGAGCCGGAACCCGATCCCGTGCGCGCCGCGGCCGCCTGGGCCGCGCTGCTGGGCTCGGAGCTGGTGTCCGTGCTGGTCGCCGAGCGCGGCGGGCAGCCGGTGTCGAGCTGCACGCTGTTGGTGGTGCCGCACCTGCCGCGCGGCGCACGCCCCTTCGCGCTGATCGAGAATGTGGTCACCGATCCGGCCTGGCGGCGGACGGGGCTGGGGCGGGCGGTGCTGGGGGCGGCGATGGAACGGGCCTGGGATCTCGGCTGCTACAAGGTGATGCTGGCCACCGGCTCACATCAGCCGGAAACGCTGCGCTTCTACGAAGGGGCGGGCTTCACCCGCGGCAAGACGCATTTCGAGGCGCGCCGGGCCTGACCCGCCGCCCTTTGCGGCCGGGGCGCAAAGCCTCTATGCCGCCTGCACAGCTTGGAGATGCCCGCACCATGCCCGACCAGAACGCCCCGCATGTCGCGGTGGAGACCGATGTCGCCATCATCGGTGCCGGCCCCACGGGGCTGTTCGCCGTGTTCGAATGCGGCATGCTGCGGATGAAATGCGTGGTGATCGACACCCTGGAGGCGATCGGTGGCCAGTGCTCCGCCCTGTATCCCGAGAAGCCGATCTACGACATTCCCGCCCATCCGGCGATCGCGGGCGCCGATCTCGTGCACCGGCTGGAGGAGCAGGCCGCACCTTTTTCCCCCATCTATCTGCTGGGCCGTCGGGTCGAGGCGCTGAGCGAGCGCGACGGCGGCGGCTTCGAGCTGCGCACCAGCAAGGGTGAGCTGGTGCGGGCCCGCGCGGTGATCATTGCCGCCGGCGCCGGCGCCTTTGGACCCAACCGGCCGCCGCTGAACGACCTGTCGGCCTACGAGGCCACCGGCGCGGTGCGCTACATGGTGGCCCGGCGGGAAGAGTTGCGGAACAAGCGGGTGGTGATCGCCGGCGGCGGCGATTCGGCAGTGGACTGGGCGCTGAGCCTGAAGGGCATCGCCAAGCGGGTGACGGTGGTGCACCGCAGGCCGAAATTCCGCGCCGCGCCCGAAAGCGTCGCGCAGATGGAGGCGGCGGCCACGATGGGCGAGCTGGATCTCGCCATTCCCTACCAGCTGCACGGCCTGACCGGAAAAGATGGCGTCCTGGACCATGTGGTGCTGGCCACGTTGAAGGGCGAAGAGAAGGCGGTGCCGGCCGACCACCTGCTGGCCTTCTTCGGCCTGTCGATGGAGCTTGGCCCTATCGCCGAGTGGGGGTTGGGGCTGGAGAAGCACCACATCACGGTAAACCCTGCCACCTGCGAAACCAATATCCCCGGCATCCACGCCATCGGCGATGTCGCCACTTACCCGGGCAAGCTGAAGCTGATCCTGCAAGGCTTCTCGGAGGCAGCCATGGCGGCGCATGCCATCCATCCGCGGATCTATCCGGGCGAGGCGCTGCATTTCGAGTACAGCACCTCCAAGGGCGTGCCGGCAGAGTAGGGAAGGCGCCCTCAGCCGGGGCGACGCGCCACCATCAGCCGGTATTCCACCGCGCCGCGCCGCATGAGCTGCTCAAGGCGGATGCCGCCCAGCTCGCCTTCCGCGACAGCGCCGAAGCCCTCGCTCCGACGGGCCGGGAGGCGGGCGGAATGCTCGACCCAGGCCGTTTCCAGCATCTCCATCGGGCGTGGGCGGGTGAGGGGGAGCAGGTCCTGGTCGTGCGCCAGCTCCAGCCCCTCCGCAGCCAGCATCGCGCGCCAGCCATCGGCCATGGGCAGCACCGGACAATGCCAGTAGCGGCGGAATTCCGCGAGCCATCCAGCTTCCTCCGCCGGGAGGCCGGGGCGGGGCATGTCGTCCACAAGCAGAAAAACGCCGCCCGGTCGCAGGTGCCGCGCCAGGTTCGTCAGCGAGGCGGCAGGGTCCCGGCTATGCGCGAGGCTCTCGATCGCGAGAATGGCATGGAAGCTGCCTTCCTGCGGATCGTCGTAGGAGCGTCGGGCGAAATGCGCGCGCGCCTCGAAACCCAGCTCCACGGCACGGGCGGCGGCAAGCCGGCGCTGCGTGGCCGAGATGGTGATGCCCGTCCAGACGCCGCCCGTCAGCGGCAGCAGCCGGAAGCAGGTGCCGCCATAACCGCAACCGGCATCCAGTCCTCGGAATCCGGGCAGGCGCGGCAGGTGCGCCGCCAGCAGGGTGTGGATGGTGTCCGGCGAGAAGCTGCCATCCGGTGCCTGGAGGAAGCGGTGGATGGCGTGGTGGTGGATGCCCGAATGCAGCTCGAAGGCGCTGTCGCGCCAGGTGTAGGTGTGCATCTGGTCGTAATACTCGCTGACATCCACCTCGGGCCGCCCTTCCTCGCCATGGTCAGGCCAGAGGTGGCGCCGTTCCCGGGAGGTGCAAGGCTGGCGGCTTTCCCGCAGCGGCGCCTGGCCCTAGTTTGGCGACGTCCCGCAGCCGGCGGGCGGTGAAGAAGGAGCACCTGATATGGCCGAGGGACGTCTCGTCATCGGAACCAAGATGTATTCCTCCTGGTCGCTGCGCGGTTGGCTGGCCGTGCACCTTGCCGGGCTGGACGTGGAGGAGGTGGTGATCCCCCTGGCCGGCGGCGGCACGGAAGCCATCAAGGATGCGACGCCGGCCGGCCTGGTGCCTTACCTCGAACATCGCGGAGCGCGAATCTGGGAGAGCATCGCCATCCTGGAATATTGTGCCGAGCTCGAGCCCGCCCTTTGGCCGGAGGACCGGGTTGCACGCGCCACCGCGCGCTCCATGGCGTCCGAGATGCATGCCGGCTTCCGGGCATTGCGCATGGCCATGCCGATGGTGGCCCTGCGCCGCTTCCCCGGCCGCAACCGCACGCCTGAGGCGCTGGCAGACATCGTCCGCATCGAGACCATCTGGGGCGAGGCGCTGCGTGCCTCTGGCGGCCCCTTCCTGTTCGGTGCCCGCTTCGGTGCGGTGGATGCCATGTTCGCTCCCGTGGTCAGTCGGTTCCTGACCTGGGAGCCGGAGCTGTCCGCGCTTAGCCGCGATTACATGGCGTCGGTGCGTGCCCACCCGCTGATCGAGCGCTGGTATGCCGAGGCCGCGGCCGAGCCCGCCGAATGGCAGCTGGCGAAGTACGAACAGGCGGCGCAGTCGTGAGCGGGGTGCAGCCCGAAGACTCCGAGGGGGCGTCGAGCCTGGATCATGTGGGGCTCTGCACCGCCGATGGCCCGGCCCTGTGGGCGACCTACGAGGCGCTGGGCTTCACCCTGTCGCCGGTGAACCGGCAGAGCGGGCGCCGTGGCGGACCGGATTCTCCACTGGAGCTTTACGGCACCGCCAATCGCTGCGCCATGCTGCGGCAGGGCTATGTTGAGCTGTTGGCCATCGTGGATCCGTCCGGCTTCGACAATGGCCTCACGCGATTCCTCGCGCGGTATGAGGGCATGCACATCCTGGCGTTCGGCATGGAGGATGCGGAGGCCGAGTTGCCGCGCCTGCGGCGGGCGGGGCTGGAAGTGCCGGGGGTGTCGCCCTTGCAGCGGCCGGTGGACAACAGTGGCGGGCCCCCCGCGCGCTTTTCCCGCCTTCCCATCCCCGACGCGCCGGAAGGTCGCATCCAGTTGGTGCAGCACCACACGCCGCAATTGATGTGGCAGGAGCGCTGGCTTGTTCACGCCAACCGTGCCGTGGCGCTGGAGGATACGATCCTGGCAGCGCCCGAGCCGGCGGTCAGCGCCACCGCCCTGTCCCGCCTGGCCGGCCTGCCGTTCGAGCCCGATCCCGCCGGTGGCTATGTGCTGCCCCTGCCCGTGGGACGCGTGCGCATCCTGCCGCCGGCTGCGCTGGAGCGCGCGCTGCCGGGGGTGGCGGCGCCTGGACTGCCCTTTCTGGCCGCCTGCACCCTGCGCACCGATGACGGCAACGAGGCGATCCGGCGCATCGCCGGTGATCGGCTGCGGGTCGTGCCGGGCGGGCTGATGTTGCCGCCCGAGCATGCCGGCGGCACGGCCCTGATCTTCGCTGCATGAGCCAGGCGCCGGAGGCGAGGGCGATTGGCCGCTCGTTGCGCACCTATTACGCGCCGGGCCGCGCGGCGGCGCTGGATGGCTTCCTGCGCCGCTTCCTGGGGCAGGGGGAGCTTGGCTTCGATGTTGGCGCCCATGTGGGCGACCGCACCGCCAGCTTCCGCCGCCTGGGCGCGCGGGCGGTGGCGGTGGAGCCGCAGCCCCGCCTGGCCCGGCTCCTGCGCCTGCTTTTTGCCGCGGATGAAGGGGTGGCGCTGGTGCCGGTGCTGCTGGGCGGGCAAGCGGGGGAGGCAGTGCTGCACCTGAACCGCGCCAACCCCACGGTAGCCACCGCTTCCCGCGACTTCCTGGCCGCCGCTGGCGATGCGCCTGGCTGGCAGGGGCAGATCTGGGATGCCGAGATCCCGGTGGCCGTCACCACGTTGGACGCGCTGGCCTCCCGGCACGGAACGCCCCATTTCATCAAGATCGACGTGGAAGGCTATGAGGCGGCGGTGCTGTCCGGCCTTTCGCGCCCCGTGCGTAGCCTGAGTTTCGAGTTCACCACCCACCAGCGCGGCGTGGCGCACGCGGCCCTGGAGCTGGTCGAGGCGCTAGGCCCCTATCGCTTCAATGCCTGCCTGGGGGAGGAGATGCGCTTCGCGCTGGACGGCCCTGTGCATGCCGGCACGCTGGCCCGCTGGCTGGAGGCGCTGCCGGCCGAGGCCAATTCCGGCGATGTTTACGCCAGTCTGGAGCCGGCGCGCCTGCTCTGACGCGCTGCCTGATGTCCTGAACCGCCTGCCGGATTGACGATGACCCTGAATGCCGTTCTGCAACATCTCGGCTTCGCCCTATGCTTGGCGGTGCTGTCCGGCCTGCTCGTGCGGCTGATGATCGCCTTCCCGATCCTGGACCATCCCGACCACCGCAAGGCGCATGCGCGGCCGACGCCGAAGGGAGGCGGGATTGGCATCGTTTGCGCCTTTGTTGTGGGGATGCTGGTGCTCTACCAGGTGGCGCAGTTCGCCCGCATGGCCGACCGTGGCTTTGTTGGCGTGATTGCCGCGGCGGTCGCCATTGCCGTGGTGGCGTTGCTGGACGACATGCGCGATTTCCGCTTCGTGGTGAAGCTGGCGGCGCAGACCCTGGCGGCGCTGGTCGCCATTGGCAGCGGGCTGGTGGTGGAACGGCTGGCGCTGCCCTGGATCGGCGTGGTGGAGCTGGGCTGGTTCGGGCCGCTGCTGACGCTGTTCTGGATCGTGGCCTGCACCAACGCCGTGAACTTCATGGACGGCATGGATGGGCTGGTGGGCGGCACGGTGCTGGTGGTCTGCGCCGGCCTCGCCTATGTGGCGCAGGCTCAGGGCGGCTGGTTCATCTATGCGGCGGCCGTGATCCTGGGCGGCAGCGTGCTGGGCTTTCTTCCCTTCAACCTGAACCCGGCGCGCATCTTCATGGGGGATGTGGGCAGCCAGTTCCTGGGCTTCATTCTGGCCGTGCTGGGTGTGGCGGCGGCCGAGCTGGATGCGGGGCAGATTTCCTTTCTGCTGATGCCGCTGCTTCTCTTCGCGCTGCTGTTCGATACCGGTTTCACGCTGCTGCGCCGCGCTGCCATGGGAGAACCGCTTTCGGCGCCTCACCGGACCCACCTGTACCAGATGGCGCAGCGCAGCGGCCTCGGCCCGCGCCAGGTGACGGCGGTGCATGGCGGGTTTGTGCTGCTGCATGTCGGGCTGGCGCTGCTGTTCCTGCGGCTGGGACCGGCGGAGAAGCCACTGGTGATCCTGCCGCCACTGCTGGTGCAGCTCAGCTGGCTGGCCTATGTGGCGCACCGGGTGCGCCGGGCCGGCCTCAGCTGGGCGGCGTGACCACTTCCAGGCGCATCATGCCGGCCTCGCCCACCCATTGCTCGGAACGATAGATCCCGCCGGTGGCAGGGTCCGCCCAGTAGCGGTTGGTGAAACCGCTCCGGCTCTCCTCGCCGAACACGCCACCGAACCAGCCCGGCTCGGTCATCAGCGGGCCGGTGCCGCGGCAATTCTCCCGCACCACCAGCGCCGGGCCTTGCCGCGCCGCCGAGATGCGGCAGTTCAGCGCCACGCCGAACCGCATGGAGGACGGGGCACGATTGCCCCGCATCAGGTCGACCTGCCGCCGCAGCGTTACGGGCTGACTGGCGAGGGAAAGCGGCTCGTCCAGCGGGTCCGGCCCGTCAATGCGGGTGCTGGCGATCCATTCCCGCAGCCCGGCCGTGGCCACGATGCGTGCGCCGTCGGTCGCCACGACCACGCCTCCGGCACTGCGCCACATCCGGTTCTCGCCATTCTGCGAGACCAGCAGCGCGAGCGCGGTGCCCCGGCCCCAGGAAAGCCTGACCGACGGCGTTCCGTCGGCCACGGGACGGACCGCGGCGGCAGGGTCGGTGCTGTCGGGCTCCGCCACCGGCTCGGGCGTTTCCCAGAGGGTCGGGATCCAGTGATCGGGCACCGGCATGGCACATCCGGTGAGCAAGACGACCGACAAGCAGAAGAAGGCGCGCATGGCGCCTACCCTAAGAACTTCACGAAAGCGTGAATATAAGATTCGCCTTCGTGGCTCCGGATTTGATGTGCATCAAGGTCCGGCATGGCTGGAGGCGGGACAAGCGGAGGCCGCGCGGCAAACTGCGGGATTGACCGGCGCCACCGGATGCCCGCGTCGCGCGTTGTAGAAGGGTACCGCGGGGCGCCGTTCCCATGGCGGGCGAGCGTCCGGCGGGCCAAAAGCAGGGGCGCGCCGTGCCGAAGGTCGCGTTCCCCCGAAAGGAGCCGGACCATGAGCCAGCCCACCGCACGCGAGCTGATGACATCCCCGGTTGTGACGGTGCCGCCGGAAACGCCTGTGGGCGCCATCGCGGCACTGCTCGCGGAGCGCGGCATTTCCGCTGTGCCCGTTGTTGCCGCCGACGGGGTCTTGCAGGGCATCGTCACTGAAGCCGACCTGATCCGCCGCCTGGCCGGAGCCGACAAGCATGCTGGCGGCTTTTTCCGGTCGCTCTTCGCCGACAATGACCGGCTCGCGCGACGTTACACGGACACCCATGGGCGCACCGCCGCCGAGGTGATGACCGCCCGGCCCGTTACCGTCCCGCCCTCAGCCACGCTGGCTGCCATTGTTGACACGCTGGAAGAAAAGAACATCCGCCGGGTGCTGGTGGTGGAGGATGGCCAGCTTTGCGGGGTGGTCAGCCGCGCCGACCTGCTCCGGGCCATTGTTAAGCCGCCCAGCGCGCAGGAGGGCGCCGAGGTTACCGATGAGAAGCTGCGCCAGGCCGTGTTGACGGCCATGAAGCAGGAACCCTGGGCGGAAACCTTCTACACCCTGGTCGAGGTGCATGACGGCGTGGTGGAACTGCATGGCTTTTCGCGCAGCCCGGCGGTGCAACGCGGCCTGCGCGTGCTGGCCTCCGAGGTTCCGGGGGTCAAGCGGGTGGAGGACCATACCCAGCCCATTCCGCCCTACCTGTTTCCCGCCGATTGAGCCGCCGCCGTGGCGGGGCAACCCCCCGCCGCGGCAAGGGTTCTCCGATGACACAGCCAGGGAGAGCCCTCCATGCAGGCCACCAAGAACGACGACGAAATGCGGATGAAGGTGCGGGAGATGATCTCCGGCATCGGCACCGCCATTTTCACCACGATTGACGGCCATGGCCGCTTGCATGGCCGTCCCATGCGGACCCAGAAGCCGGACGAGGACGGCGTCACCCTGTGGTTCTTCACCCGGTCCGACAGCCCGAAGATCGCCGAGCTGGAGAAGGATGACCGTGTGCTGCTCGGCTATTCCGATACTCGTAGCGAGGATTACGTCTCGATCTACGGCCGTGGCCGGGTGGTCGTGGATGCGGAGAAGAAAAAGGCTCTCTGGACGGAAGGGCTGCGCACCTGGCTGCCCGAGGGACCCGAGAGCCCGGAAGTCGGACTGATCGCCGTGACCATCGAGGGGGCGGAGTACTGGGACGGCATCTCCTCCAGCCTGCGCTTCGCTTTCGGCTATGCCGAGGCGCTGGTGACCGGGCGGCCCGATACGGGCGGTGAAAACGCCAAGGTCAGCTTTCAGCGCTAACCAGATCGCAGGAAAGGCTTGAATCGCCGACAGGTTGAAGGAATAGTTCCTCACATCGCCGTGATGTGTATTCCAGGACGGATCTGACAGCGTGGCCGGTTGGCTTTCCAGGACTTTCCAGAAAAAGGCGGGGGTCAGTGATGCCCTCGCCTCCAACGATATGACGCAACCGGAACCGGGCCACGTGCCGCGTGGCTTTTCCGAAGCTCCATTGCGGAACGGGCTGCGTCGGCGCACTGCCCGCAACGAGACGCTGCGAGCGGAGGTGGCGGCCGAGGTGCTCCGGACCACCGAGTTGCTGGACACGCTGGCACCTTCCGGCGGCACGACCGACGATCCGGACACGTCGTTTCCGCTACGTCCTGACCGGTTGGATCAGGCGCCGGATGGAGTGGACAGTCCAGCCAAACCCTTTGTCAGCACCGGACCGCAGGGCCATCGCGGCCGGATGCGGGAAAAGCTGCTCGAACGCGGCCCCGACTCCCTGGCCGATTACGAATTACTGGAGATGTTGCTGTTCTTTGCCTTCAAGCAGGGCGACACAAAGCCGCTGGCCAAGGCGCTGATCAACCAGTTCGGTTCCTTTGGCGCGGTGTTGGCGGCGCCACAGCAGGTGCTGATGGAAACCCGGGGCCTGGGGACCCACAGCGTCGCCGCCATTAAGTTGGTGCAGGCCGCCGCGCTGCGCTTGGCCAAGGCGGAGGTGATGGAAGCCCCTGTGCTGAACAACTGGGACAGGCTGATCACCTATCTGAATGCCGCCATCTCGCGCGAGAAGATCGAGCAGTTCCGCATCCTGTTCCTGGACAGCAAGAACCGGCTGATCGCCGATGAGGCGCAGGCCAAGGGAACGGTGAACCACACGCCGGTCTACCCGCGCGAGGTCATGAAGCGGGCTCTGGAGCTGCATGCCACGGCGTTGATCCTGGTCCACAACCATCCGAGCGGCGACCCGACGCCGAGCCGCGCCGACATCGAGATGACCAAAGAGATCAAGCAGGCCGGGCAGTTCTTCGCCGTGGTCGTGCATGATCATCTGATCGTAGGCAATGGCCGCTACCTGAGCTTCCGGCGGGAGGGTCTGCTTTAGGCCTCACCGCCCAGCCGAAGATGCTGCCGCGCGGCCGGAGCTTGCCTTGACCGAACTTGCCGCATCGCATCGGGCGACCGGCTGGGACATGGAAGGGCTAACCGGTGTCCTGTGTGCGTCCCCTGGTCACTGCGCGCAGGATGTCGGGCATCTTCCCCGCCACTACCAACCGGTTTTGCGCCAGCATCTGGCCATCGCTCCGGTGCGTCCCCTGGGCAACACGAGATGCTGCGCAGCCGCGGAAGAGGCGGCTCAGAGCCAGCGCGCCCGCCGGAAGCGCCAGTAGAGGAAGCCGCACAGCACGGCGATCACGCCCAGTACGACGAAGTAGCCGTCGCGGGTACGCAGTTCGGGCATGTTCTCGAAATTCATGCCGTAGATGCCGGCAATGGCGGTGGGCACCGCCAGGATGGCGGCCCAGGCGGCCAGTTGCCGCCCGATGGCGCCTTGGCGCTGCTGCTCCAGCAGGCTGCTGGTCTCGAAGACGGAGGTCAGCACCTCGCGCAGTCCGCCCACCCGCATCTCCACCCGCCGCACATGGTCGAGCACGTCGCGGAAGTAGTTGCGCGCCTCGGCATCGATGCAGGGCAGATCAAGGCGAACAAGCTTTCCGCAAAGCTCCGCCATCGGTCCCAGAATGCGCTGGAACCGGATCATCTGCCGGCGCAGACCGAAGATGCGGATCACGGCCTCTCGCTCCAGCATGGTATCGAGCGCGCTCTGCTCCATCTCCAGAAGGTCTTCCTCGATCGTGTCAACGATCGGGAAGTAGCCATCCACGATGAAATCCAGCACCCCGTGCAGCACATAATCTACGCCGTGGGCCAGCAACTGCGGTGAGGCCTCGAGCTGCTCGCGCAGGCGCATGTGGTGGCGGGCGGAACCGTGGCGAACAGTGATGATGTGGTTGCGGCCGACAAAGATGGCGGTTTCGCCGTATTGCACCTGGTCGTTTTCAAGCTGCGCGGTGCGGGCGACCACGAAGAGCTGATCCCCATAGACGTCGACCTTCGGCAGCTGATGCGCCTTCAGCGCGTCCTCCACCGCTAGCGGATGCAGGCCGAACTTGTCCTGGAGGGTCCGCAACTCCTCTTCCGAGGGTTCCAGCAGGCCGATCCAGACAAACTCGGCCTTGTCGTCATGGCAGGGCGTCGGCTCATCGATGGCGATGGGCCGGACGCGATGGCCATTGTGGTAAAGGAAGGCGGCGACGACGCTCATCTCCGCCTCCGGTTCGCGGGCTGGGCGACCCGCTCAGCGGGTCGGTGCCGGCGGGTCCTGGGTATAATCGTAGAAGCCGCGCCCGGTTTTGCGGCCCAGCCATCCCGCCTCGACATACTTCACCAGAAGCGGAGAGGGACGGTACTTGCTGTCACCCATCCCCTCGTGCAGCACTCGCATGATGGCGAGGCAGGTATCGAGGCCGATGAAGTCGCCCAGTTCCAGCGGACCCATCGGGTGGTTGGCGCCGAGCTTCATGGCCGCGTCGATGGAGCGGATATCGCCCACGCCTTCCTGCAGCGATTGCACCGCCTCGTTGATCATCGGCACCAGGATGCGGTTGACGATGAAGGCCGGGTAATCCTGGGCCACGGCGGTGGTCTTGCCCATCCGCTCCGCCAGGGCCTGCACCGCCACGAAGGTATCGTCCGAGGTGGCGATGCCGCGGATCACTTCCACCAGCTTCATCACCGGCACCGGATTCATGAAGTGCATGCCGATGAAGCGCTCCGGCCGGTCGGTCGCCGCCGCCAGCCGGGTGATGGGAATGGAAGAGGTGTTGGAAGCGAGAATCGCCCCCTCCTTCAGCACGGCACAGGCCGATTTGAAGATGGAGAGCTTGGTCTCTTCCCGCTCCGTCGCCGCCTCGATCACGATGTCGCAGTCGGACAGGGCTGCCATCTCGGTGCCGGTCTGGATGCGTGCCAGGGCGGCATCCTTGTCCGGCGCCTGCAACGTGCTCTTGGCCACCTGCCGGTCCATGTTCTTGCGGATGGTGGTCAGCGCCTTGTCCAGCGCTTCGGGCTTCACGTCGACCAGCACCACCGGCAGGCCGGCCAGGGCCGCGACATGCGCGATGCCGTTGCCCATCTGCCCGGCGCCGATCACACCGACCGATGCGATCCCCGATCCCGCCTCCGGCATGGCTCAGCCCAGCTCCTTCTCGAGGTCCGGCATGATGGAGAACAGGTCGCCCACCAATCCGTAATCGGCCACCTGGAAGATCGGTGCATCCTCGTCCTTGTTGATGGCGACGATGACCTTGCTGTCCTTCATGCCGGCGAGGTGCTGGATCGCGCCCGAGATGCCGACCGCGATGTACAGTTCCGGCGCCACGATCTTGCCGGTCTGCCCGACCTGATGGTCGTTCGGCGCGTAGCCCGCATCCACCGCTGCGCGGGACGCGCCGACGGCGGCGCCCAGCTTGTCCGCCACCTTGTCCAGGATCGCGAAGTTCTCGGCGGAGCCCAGGGCGCGCCCGCCGGAGATGACCACGCGGGCGGCGGTCAGCTCCGGCCGCTCGCTCTGCGCGATCTCGGCGCCGACAAAGGACGACACGCCCGGATCTTCCGCGCCTGGCGCGTTCTCAATCGATGCGGAGCCACCCTCGGCCGGCACCGGGTCGAAGGAGGCGGCGCGGACCGTCAGCACCTTCTTCTCATCCGAGGTCTTCACCGTGGCCAGCGCATTGCCGGCATAGATGAAGCGGCGGAAGGTGTCCGGCCCTTCGACGCCGGCCACATCGGTCAGAACCTGCACGTCGAGCAGGGCGGCGACACGCGGCATGATGTTCTTGCCCATGGCGCTGCCAGGGGCGAGCAGGTGGGTATAGTTCGGCGCCAGCGCCACCAGCAGCGCCGCGGCGGGCTCGGCCAGCCCGTGCTCATAGGCCGGGCCATCGGCCTGGATCACCTTGGTGACGCCGGGGAGCTTCGCCGCGGCCTGGGAAGCCTCGGCCCCGCCCAGAACCAGCACGTGCACGTCGCTGTCGATCTGCGAGGCGGCGGCAATGGCGGATCGGGTGGGCTGGCTGACGGTGCCGCCGCTGCGGTCGGCAAGAAGAAGGACGGCCATGCTCAGATCACCTTCGCTTCGGTCTTCAGCTTGGACACCAGCTCGGCCACAGAGCCCACCTTCACGCCGGCCTGGCGCTTCGGCGGCTCCTCGACCTTCAGCGTGGTCAGGCGCGGTGTGACGTCGACGCCGAGATCGGCCGGCTTCAGAGTCTCGATCGGCTTCTTGCGCGCCTTCATGATGTTGGGCAGCGAGGCGTAGCGGGGCTCGTTCAGCCGCAGATCCGCCGTCACGATGGCAGGCAGCTTCAGGTTGACCGTTTCCAGTCCCCCATCCACCTCGCGCGTGACCTTGGCGCCGTCATCGGCCAGCTCGACCTTGCTGGCATAGGTGCCCTGGCCCCAACCCAGCAGAGCCGCCAGCATCTGGCCTGTGGCGTTCATGTCGTCGTCGATGGCCTGCTTGCCCATCAGCACCAGCTGCGGGCTTTCGCGCTCAACGATGGCCTTCAGCAGCTTGGCCACGCCCAGCGGCTCCGTGCCCTCCGCCTCGATCAGGATGCCGCGATCGGCGCCCATGGCGAGCGCCGTGCGGATCTGCTCCTGCGCCTGGGCCGGGCCGATGGAGACGGCGATGATCTCGGTGGCCGCGCCCTTTTCCTTGAGCCGAACGGCTTCCTCGACGGCGATCTCGTCGAACGGGTTCATCGACATCTTCACGTTCGCCGTTTCGACGCCTGTGCCATCCGCCTTCACGCGGACCTTCACATTGTAGTCAACCACCCGCTTGACGGGGACGAGGAGCTTCATCGCCAGGCCGTGTCCTTGTGGGTTCCCAGGGCCGCCCTGCCATGTCGGACGGCCGCTTCATGTGTTCTGTTGCGGCGCGAGCCTAGGCGGGGTGCCGGGCAGTGGCAAGGCGGGCGAGCGACACCGCGCCTGGACTCGCTTTCGGCATTGCCGAAGGCTACGGCAGGGCGCTGCCGAACGCTCACGACCCCGGTGGATTTAACCGCGCATCGCCATCATCAGCGCCAGAAACAAGGCGATGGAGAGGCCCTGCAGCCCCACCCGCCAGCGCATCAGTTTGTTGGAGCGGTGGCCTTGATGGGGACCTTCGCCGCGCGCCAGCCCCGCCATGCCGGCGAACATGACGCCGAGCGTGCCGAGCATGCACAGGCCGAGCAGGATGGAGAGCAGGGTGACCATTTCGCCAAGATGGCATCGTTTCGCAGCCGTGCAAGGCAGGTGCCGCGGCCTAAGCCTTGACCCGGATCGCAGCTTCGGCTTGCTGCGGCCCATGCGCCTGCCGATTTCCCTGCTCCTGTGCGGGCTGATGCTCGCCCTTGCGGCCCTGCGTCCCGACACCTCGTGGGCGCAGGCTCCCGTGCCCATGCCCGCTGCGCCCGCGATCGAGGAGCCCGTATCGCCACCTCAGGCATCCCCTCCGCAAGGAGCCGGGGAGGCGCGTCGCCTGCTCGACCTGCTGCGCGACGAAGCCAGGCGGATGGAACTGATGCGGACGCTGGAGGCGCTTTCCGCCGTCAGTCCGGCGGCCCCGGCGGTGCCTGCGCCGCCGGGCCAGCCTGCCCAACCGCCTGAGGCCGGAGCGGCGCCGGCGCCCGCATCTCAGCCTGCCCCAGGTGCGGCCGAACCGCCTTTGCTGGCGCCGGACACGCTGGGCGGGCAATTGCTGTCCGGTGCTTCCCGCTATCTCGCCTTCATCACCGCGCAAACCCTGACGGCCCTGCAGGCGATCACGGACCTGCCGGGCTTGGTGGATTGGCTTTCGGCCGTGGCGCGGGACCCGGTAACGCAGGCCCGCGTTGCCGACGCCTCGTGGAAGCTTGTGCTGGTGTTTGGCCTGGGCCTGTTGGCGGAATGGGCGGCGGAGCGGGCGCTGGGCCGTTCCCGGCGCAAGCTGGACCGTGCCGTGCCCGGCCCTGCGCTGGGATGGGGGCGCATCCGGCGCCTGCCGCTGCTGCTGGGCCGCCTCCTGCTTGATCTGCTGCCGATCGCCGCCTTTGGCCTGGTTGCGTTCGGTGCCACACCGGCTGTGCAGCCGCTACCGACCACAGAACTGGTGCTGTTGACTGCCAACAACGCCTACCTCTTCATTCGCGTGGTGATGGCGCTGGGGCGGATGCTGCTGTCCCCCGCCTCGGCACGGCTCCGGCTGGTGCCATGCTCGGACTTCACAGCCGCCTATGTAATGCTTTGGCTCGGGCGAGTGGTTACCGTGCTGACAGCCGGCTATGCCGTGGCTGAGGCGGGGCTGTTCTTTGGCTTGCCCTGGGGTGTCTACGACGCCATCCGGCGGCTGACGCTGCTGGCCGTGTCGGTGTTCTTCGGAATCATCGTGCTGCAGAACCGGGTGCCGGTGGCGCAATGGCTGCGCGCGCCGGCGTTGCGCCCCAGCGACGCACCGAACCGGGCCCGCATCGCCGCCCGCCGCTTTCGCGACGGTTTGGCCGAGATCTGGCATATCCTGGCCATCCTCTACCTGCTGGCGCTGTGGGCGGTCTGGGCGCTTCAGATCGAGGACGGCTTCGCCCGGCTGCTGCGGGCCAGCGTGCTGACGCTGCTGGTGCTGGGCGCGGCGCGCCTGCTGGACATCACGGCGCGGCGCATGCTTTCGCGCTTCTTCAGCGTGGCCAACGACCTCGCCAGCCGGCATCCCGGGCTGGAGAACCGCGCCAACCGCTACGTCACCTTGATCAAGGGCCTCGTGTCCACGGTGCTGACCGTGTTGACGGTGATGTTGCTGATGGAAGTGTGGGGGATTGACGTCTTCGCCTGGTTCCGCCCCGGTGCGCTGGGCAGCCGGCTGATCGCATCCGGTCTGTCCTTCGGCCTCAGCGTGGCACTGGCGCTGGCCGTCTGGGAGGTCGCCAATGTGGCGCTGGCCCGCCATCTGGAACGCCTGTCACGCGATGCAGAGGCCGCCCGCAGCGCCCGCGTCCGCACCCTGGTGCCGATGCTGAAGACCACGTTGATGGTGGTGATCCTGCTGTTCCTGGCCTTCACCCTGATGACCGAACTCGGCGTCAACGTGGCGCCGCTGCTGGCCGGTGCCGGCGTGATTGGCCTGGCGCTGGGCTTCGGCTCGCAGAAGCTGGTCCAGGATGTGATCACCGGCATCTTCCTGTTGTTCGAGGATGCCATGGCAGTGGGCGACGTGGTCGATCTGGGCGGCAAGACAGGGGTGGTCGAGCACCTGTCCATCCGCTCCATCAAGCTGCGCGCGATCGATGGCAGCCTGCACATCATCCCCTTCTCCACCGTCAACAGCGTCACCAACATGACGCGGGACTTCTCCTTCGCCGTGCTCGACGTGCAGGTGGCCTACCGAGAGGACCTGGACCGTGTGGTCGAGGTGCTGAGCGGGATCTGCAGCGAGATGCGCGCGGAGGCCAAGTGGGGGCTGATGATCCGCGACGACCTGGAAGTGCTGGGCGTGGACAAGCTGCTGCCGGACGGCCCAATCCTGCGGGTCCGGATCAAGACCGAGCCTATCAAGCGGTGGGAGGTGCTGCGGGAAGCCAATCGTCGCATCAAGGCGCGCTTCGACGCGCTGGGGATCGAGATCCCCGCGCACCGGCAACGCCTGACCTTTGACGGGCAGGCGCCGGACGCGATGCGTCCGCCCGTGCCGCGCGCCGCCGAAGGATGAGGGCGCGGGCAGGGCGCCATGCGTTCGGTGGCTCGCTGCCCCGCGTCGCATGGTCCCGCACAAAGGCTTGCCAGCCGGTGCGAGACACGCTTATCGTCCGTCCCATGGATTTCCGGATCGACCGCATTGTGATTAGCGGCCCGGCCGCCTGAGCGCCCTGCGGGGGGCAGCGGCCGGGACAAGCCCCGCGCGCCCTTCTTCTCCGCTGATCCGGAACCGATCCCATGTCCGATACCGCCCCGATGGCGTCCGCCCGCTTCACCGTTCAGGCCGAGGCTTATCCCGGCCTGCTGTCCCGCGTGCTGGAGCCCTTCGCGAAGCGCGACCTGACCCCCGACAGAGTGCGCAGCCAGCGCGAAGGGGATTATCTTCGCGTCGAGGTTGCACTGGATGCCATGCCGCTCGAGATGCTGCATCTGGTGGCTGGCAATCTGGGCCAGATCATCGGGGTGCTGAAGGTGGAGGCCATGGAAGGTCGCCACATCCGCCTGGTTGCGGCCTGAGGCATCTCAGCCGGGTCAGCCTAGCGCCAGATGGGCGCCGAGCGCCAACAGCCCGGCAAAAAACAGGATGCGGAAGGCCATTGGCGGCAGGTTCAGCTTCTGGCCCGCCACCATGCCGAGCAGGGTAGGCAGGATGGCCAGCGCCGAGCCGGCCAGCATCCCGCCCCCCAGCAGCGTGCCTGTCGGCAGGGCCGCCGCCAGAGCCAGCGTGGAAATGGCGAAGGACAGGCCCATGCCCTGCAGCAGTGTCCCCCGCTCCAGCCCCAGTGACTGCAGGTAGGGCACGGCAGGCATCACAAACACGCCGGTGGCCGCTGTGACGAGCCCCGTAACGAGGCCGCTGGCCGCGCCCAGCGCCCCGTGCATCCTGGGCGGCAGCCCCATGCGCCGCCCGAGCAGGCCGAAGAGCCCATACGCAACCAGAGCAACGCCCAGGAACCGGCGGGCCATGGCGGCATCGCCGCCCGACAATCCCCAGCCCAGCAGCGTTCCCAGCCCCGCGCCGGCACAGATACCGAGGAGCAGCGGCGCCAGTTTCCCGGCCAGCGGCAGCACGCGGCCGCCTGTGCCGGCCTGCCAGAAATTCGTCAGCAAGGAAGGCAGCACCAGCAGCCCTGCCGCCTGGGCCGGCGGCAGGAACAGGCCCAGCAGGCCGATCGCAACCGTGGGCAGGCCCAGCCCGATGACGCCCTTGACCATGCCGGCCACGAAGAACACTCCGGCCACGGCCAGGATCGTGATGCTGCTGCTTTCCATGGTTGCCAGCTTGCGGCTCCCGGCACCGGGCACACAATGCGTCCCTGGTTGATCGAGGCTTCGCGCTGCGCGAAGGCACGGCATGCATCTGGACCTGACCGATCTGCGCCTGTTCCTGGCTGTGGCCGATGCCGGCAGCATCACCGGCGGCGCGGCACGGGCGCATCTGGCGCTGGCCGCCGCCAGCACCCGCCTGCGCGACCTGGAGGCCGAGGCTGGAGTGGCGCTGCTGCAGCGCGGCCGTCGCGGCATCCGCCTGACCGCGGCAGGGCTGGCCCTGATGCATCACGCAAGGCTGGTGCTGGGGCAGTTGGCGGGGCTCGAGGCCGCCATGGCGGATTTTGCCGGCGGACTTCGCGGGGTGATCCGTCTGCCAGCCAATAGCGCGGCTTGCGGCATCTTCCTGCCGGAAGCGCTGGCGCCCTTTCTGGCGGCTCATCCCGGGCTGGATGTGGAGCCTGAGGAACAAGGTAGTGACGCCGTGGTGCGGGCCGTGTCCGGCGGTTTTGCGGAGCTGGGAATCGCCGCCGCCTGGGCGTTGGAAGGCCAGGAGGGAATGGAGGTGCTGCCCTTTCGCACGGACCGGCTGATGGTAGCCTTGCCGCGCGGCCATGTCCTTGGCAGGGCCGCGACGCTGTGTCTCGCGGATCTTCTGCCCGAGGGCTTCGTCGGGTTGGAGGCCGGCAGCGCGTTGCAGGCTCATCTATTGTGGCAGGCTTCTCGGCTTGGCGGGCGGATGCGGTTGCGGGTTCGTGCCCAGGGTTTCGATGCCGCCTGTCGCCTGGTGGCGGCGGGGGCCGGCATTGCCATTCTGCCGGAAACCGCGTTGCGGCGGCATGGCCGCACGATTCTGGTGCGGCCCCTCAAGGACGGCTGGGCAGTGCGGAGCCTGTGCCTTTGTGCCCGCCTGGATGCCGGGCTGACGCCGGCTGTCCGCCTTTTGCGCGACCATTTGCGCGGTTGAATCCAGCAGGTGCGGCGCCACCTTGGCCATCAGGCGGTGCATGATGCTCCGCCGGCGACGCCGGGAAACTTGCCTTTGAAGAAACTTCTCACCACCGGGTTCATGCTGGCCGCCCTGAGCTTCGCGCCCGCGATGGCGCAGCAACCGCAGCCCTTCAACCCCGACCCCGCCGCGGTGCGGGCCGGCACCTACGCGCTGGATGCGTCGCATGGCAAGATCACCTGGACGGTCAGCCACCTGGGCCTGTCGCGCTATACCGGCCAGCTGACCGATGTGCAGGCGGAGTTGCGCCTGGACCCCAAGGCACCGGACCAGGGCTCGCTGCGGGTGACCATCCCGTTGGAGAAGGGCGGCACGCTGGATGCGGACCTCGACAAGCACTTGCGCGCCGCGGACTTCTTCGACACCGCCAAGCATCCCGAGGCGCGTTTCGTGTCAACGCGCATCGAGCGCACGGGCGACCGCACGGCGCGCGTCACCGGCGACCTGACCTTGCGCGGCGTCACCCGCCCCGTCGCCTTCGAGGCCCGCTTCAACACGGCGGGCGTGCATCCGGTGACCAAGCGCTACACGTTGGGCTTCGACGGCACTGCCACGCTGAAGCGGTCCGAGTTCGGCATGGGCTACATGGTGCCGGCGGTGAGCGACGAGGTCGCGCTGCATCTCGCGGGCGAGTTCCAGATCGTCGAGTAAGCGGGGAGGGAGGGCCCCCCCTCCCGCCTCAGGCCTGCTTCAGCTCGATGAGCGAGCGGCGGATCTTGCGGCCGCGATGGATGCGGTCCTCGATGAACTGGGTCTCGTTCCACCGGACGGCACGGCCCAGAGCGTGTGCGTCCTCCGAGAAGCGGGCCAGCATTTCCAGCAGCGCCTCGCGGTTGTTGACGAAGATGTCGCGCCACATGTCCACGTCGCTCGACGCGATGCGGGTGAAGTCGCGGAAGCCGGAAGCGGCGAATTTCAGCACCTGCTCGCGAGTTTCCTGTGCCAGGTCATCGGCCGTCGAGCAGATGGTGAAGGCCAGCAGGTGCGGCAGGTGGGACACAATGGCCACCACCTTGTCGTGGGTGATGGCGTCCATGTTTTCCAGCATGGCACCGGCGCGGCGCCACAGCTCGGCGATCTTTTCCTGCGCTTCGGGCGGCGTGCCGGGCTGCGGCGTCAGAATGACGTAGCGGCCCTGGAACAGGGTGGAGAAGCCGGCATCGGGGCCTGAATGTTCCGTGCCTGCCATGGGATGGGCGGGGACAAGATGCACGCCCTTGGGCAGCAGAGGCCGGATGTCGCGCAGCACTGAGCCCTTGGTGGAGCCGGTGTCGGACAACACCGCGCCCGCGGCCAAATGCGGCGCGATCTGCGCCATCAGTCCGGCGAAGCTGCCGACCGGTGTGCATAGGATGACGCCATCGCATCCCTTCACTGCTTCGGCGGCGTCGACCTCGATGATGTCGGCCAGATCCAGCTCGCGCAGGCGGTGCGCCACGCCGACGCCGTGGTCGCAGGCCACGAGGGTCCGGGCGATGTCGCCGCGCTCCCGCGCAAGCCGGGCGATGGAGGAGCCGATCAACCCCAGCCCGATAAGGCAGAGGCGGTTGAAAATCGGCTCGGCCGCCGCGGGCTCAGCCATGGGGCGTGCCAAGCGCGTCGATCACCATCTGGCATTCCTCGGCATTGCCGACCGTGAAGCGCAGCGCCTGCGGCAGCCCGTAGCCTGCCATGCCGCGCACGATCAGGCCGCGCGCCTTGAGGCGGGCATCGATCGTCCTCGCGGCCTCCGCCGAGCCGAAATCGGCGAAGATGAAGTTGGCGTGGCTGGGCCAGACCTCTGCCCCGGCGGCGGACAGGGCAGCGGATAGCCGGCCGCGCCATTCGGTGTTGTGGGCGACCGACTTCTCGACCCAGCCCGGTTCGGACAGCGCGCCGAGGGCGGCGGCCTGCGAGGCGGCGGCGACGTTGAAGGGGCCGCGCACGCGGTTCATCACGTCGATGATTCCGGCCGGCGCGTAGCCCCAGCCGATGCGCATCCCGCCCAGTCCGAACACCTTGGAGAAGGTGCGAAGCATGATGGTGTTGCCGGCCGCGTCCACCAGCCCGTTGCCGGGATCGTAATCCGGCTCGGTGACGTACTCCGCATAGGCGCTGTCCAGCACCAGCAGGATGTCGTCGCGCAGGCCGGCGCGGAGGCGCGCCAGCTCGCTGTTGGGCAGCAGCGTGCCGGTCGGGTTGTTGGGGTTGGTCAGGAAGACGATCCGGGTGCGCGGCCCGGCGGCCGCGATCATGCCGTCGATATCGGCCACCGTGCCGACACCGCCGGGGGCGGGCTTCTCGGCGACCTTCAGCACGCGGGCGCCGCCGGCCCGGCCCGACAGGTCGTACATCATGAAGCCGTAGGCCGACATGATGATCTCCGTGCCTTCGCCACCATAGGCCAGGCAGAGCAGCGAGATCAGCTCGTCCGAGCCATTGCCGGTGACGATGCGGGCGGGGTCGAGGCCGAAGCGGCCGCCGATCGCCTCGCGCAGCGCGGTGGCGGCGCCATCGGGGTAGCGGTGGGCTTCGCGCCCGGCGCGGGTGATGGCCTCGATCGCCGCGGGCGGCGGGCCGAAGGCGCCCTCGTTCGACGACAGCTTGATGATCCGGTTGACGCCGGGGATCTTCGACTCGCCGCCTACATAGGGGTCGATGGTCATGATGGAGGGGCGCGGCGAAACGGGCATGGGATCAGGCTTCCGGCTCGGGCTCGGCGTAGGTGCCGAGGATCGTCAGGCGGGGGAAGGGCAGGGCGGCCAAACGGGAGTCATCCTCGGCGAGGAAGCCCGGCACCTCGGCCAGTGCCATGGGCAGGGGCGATTCGCGGCGGATCAGCCAGCGCGGCGGCAGGCCGGCGGCGGTGAGCAACGCGGCGATGCGCGGGCGGGAATGGTCGGCGCCGGGCTCGATGCGGATCAGGCTGCGATCGCGCCCGGTGGGCTCCGGCGCCAGCGTGGCGATGGCATAGCCCTGCGGGGATGCGTCCGGCGCGGCCAGAAAGGGCAGGGCGGCGACCACGCGCAGCCGCGGCGCTTCCATCTGCATCCACCAGGCAGGGTCGGGGCGCTCTGCATCCTCGGGGGGTGGCAGGATGGCCACGGCGGATTCTCCGCCCGCCACGGCAGCCAGGGCCCGGAACGGCGTGGAATGCAGCTTCAGTGGCGTCAGCACGCCGAAATGCGCCCGGGCCAGGCGGGCGCAGGAATCCTCCCCGGTCTCCGCCGGTATGGCCACGGTGAAGTTGCCCTGCTGCGCCAGGGAGGCGGCGATCATCTCGCGCCAGAACCGCACCAAGGCGGGGCGCGCGAGAGCGCCCCGGTTGCGCTGCAAAAGGCGCCGCAGGATCAGCGCCTCCCGCCCGGGACGAAAGGTGGGCGCGCCGTTCTTCAGCCGGGAGGCAGCCATGTGGGCCACGAGATCGGCACGCTGCATCAGCAGGTCGTGCAGCGCATCGTCGATCCGGTCGATCTCCGCGCGCACGGCGGCGAGGTCGCGAAAGGGAGGCGCGGTCGAGGCCATGGCAGGCGTCGCTGGCTTTGGCTCGGCGGGAAGGGGCGCGTTCTGATCGGACATGGCGGCGGCTCAGCAATAGAACCCGTCGCGTTCCGCGCCAAGCGCCGCATTTCCGTTCCGGCATGGTTGTTCTATTGATCGGGGCGTGATGAACCAGGCCAGCAACCCCGCCTCCGCCTCCGTCCTGGCGCCCACCGCCGAGGTTGAGCATCAGCGCGCCCGTTTTCCCGACGGGCTGGCGCTGGATTGCGGCGCGGTGCTGGCGCCGGTGGATGTCGCCTACCGCACCTATGGTACGCTGAACGCGGCCCGCAGCAACGCCGTGCTGGTCTGCCACGCCCTGACCGGCGACCAGTACCTGGCGGAAACACAGCCCGTCACCGGCAAGCCCGGTTGGTGGGAGGCGATTGTCGGTCCCGGCAAGCCGATCGACACCGACCGCTATTTCGTGATCTGCTCCAACGTGCTGGGTGGCTGCATGGGCACCACCGGCCCGCGCGAGGAGATGCCTGGGGAAGGCCGGCCCTGGGGCACCGATTTCCCCTCGGTTACCATCCGTGACATGGTCCGCACGCAGAAGCTGCTGGTGGAGCATCTGGGCATCGCCCGGCTGCTGGCGGTGGTGGGTGGCTCCATGGGCGGGATGCAGGTGCTGGAATGGGCCGCGACCTTTCCGGAGATGGTGTTCGCCGCGGCGCCGATCGCCACCGCCGCCCATCACAGCGCGCAGAACATCGCCTTCGACGAGGTGGGACGCGCCGCCATCCAGGCTGATCCCGACTGGCGCGGCGGGCGCTACTTCGCCGAGCCGGGGCTTGTGCCGGCCAAGGGGCTGTCGGTGGCGCGCATGGTGGCGCACATCACCTACCTTTCCGAGCAGGCGCTGACGCGGAAGTTCGGCCGGCGGCTGCGCGGCGCCTCGGCGCTGACCTTTCTGGAGGATGTGTTCGAGGTTGAGAGCTACCTGCGCCACCAGGGCTCCACCTTTGTGCGCCGCTTCGATGCCAATTCCTACCTGACCATCACCCGGGCGATGGATTACTTCGATCTGGCGGCGGAGCATGGCGGCGATCTTTCGGCCGCGTTCCGCGGCACTTCCACCCGTTTCTTTGTCGCGAGCTTCACCTCCGACTGGCTGTTCCCGACGGAGGAAAGCCGCACACTGGTGCGGGCGCTGAACCAAGCGGCGGCCAACGTGTCCTTTGTGGAGATCACCTCCGACAAGGGGCACGATGCCTTTCTGCTGCATGAGCCCGAGTTCCACGCGGCGCTTGGCGGCTTTCTGAAGGGAGCGGCGGCGAAGCTGGGGGCCTGAAGGCAGGCGGGTTGCCAGGGTGCGGCGGCCGGGCGCAGGCTGCCCGGCCAAGGAGATGCACGACCATGCCCCAGCCGCACCCCAAGTTCGGCCGCCGTGCCGCCCTGGCCCTGGCCGGCGGCGCCACGCTGGCGCCCGGCCCCTTCCGCCCTGCGCTTGGCCAGGATCGGAGCCGCGTGCTGCGCTTCGTGCCGCACGCCAACCTCACCGTGCTCGATCCTCTCTGGTCCACGGCGCTGGTTTCCTATTGCGCGGCCAGCGCCATCTGGGACCGGCTCTACGGGCTGGACGAGACGCTGACGCCGCGGCCGCAGATGGTGTCGGGCCACGAACTTTCCGAGGATCGCCTGCATTGGCGCTTCTCGCTGCGTGAAGGCCTGCTCTGGCATGACGGGGAGAAGGTGTTGGCGCGGGACTGCGTCGCCTCCCTCCATCGCTGGGCGCAGAAGGACGGCTTCGGTCTGCGCCTGGCCGCGCAGACGGAGGAGATGCGGGCGCTTGACGACACACGCTTCGAGATCCGGCTGCGGAAGCCCTTCCCGCAGATGCTGTTCGCCCTGGGTGCCACGGCCTGCTTCATGATGCCGGAGCGCAGCGCCGCCACGCCCGTCGGCACGGCGGTGAACGAGCCGATGGGCAGCGGTCCCTTTATCTTCCGCCGGGACGAGTGGGTTTCCGGCGCCCGGGCCGTGTTCGAGCGCAACCCTCGCTACATGTCGCGCGACGAATCGTCCTCCTTCTGGGCCGGCGGCAAGCCGGTGCATTTCGATCGGATCGAGTGGACCATCATGCCCGACCCCAGCACTGCGGCCTCGGCGCTGCAGGCGGGTGAGGTGGATTGGGTAGAGCGGCCCTTCGCCGATCTCGTGCCGCTGCTGGAGCAGCATCCCAGGCTGCGGGTGGATGTGCTGGACCCGCTCGGCACCTGGGCGGAGATCCGCTTCAACACCGCCATCCCGCCCTTCAACAACCCGAAGGTGGCGCGTGCCCTGATGCCGGCGCTGAAGCAGGCCGATTTCCTGCAATCCCTTCTGGGTACGGAGCGGCCGGAGCTGATGAACCCCCGGAGCGGCGTGTTCCTGCCCGGCTCTCCCCTGGCGACGGAAGCCGGGCTCGATGTGCTGACCGGTCCGCGCGACCTGGAGAAGGCGCGGCAGCTGCTCAAGGACGCCGGTTACGACGGGCGGCCGGTGGTGATGCTGGAAGCGTCCGACCTCGGCACCTCAGCCGCCTTCTCGCCGGTAGCGCGGCAATTGTTCGAGCAGGTCGGCCTGAAGGTCGACTACCAGACCATGGATTGGGGCACGCTGCTCAGCCGCACCAATGCGCAGGGCGGGCGCGGCCCCTGGAACTGCTATGCCACGGCCTGGGCCGGGCTCTGGATCACCAATCCCGCCATGCACGCGCATCTCTACGGCAGCGAGCCTGACGCCCGCATGGCCGAGCTGCGTGACCAATGGTTCGACGCGCCGGACCTGCCGGCTCAGAAGGCAGTGGCGGAGCAGATGCAGCTCCGGGCACTGGAACGGCCGCCCTTCCTGCCCTGCGGCCAGTACTTCAACCAGCAGGCCTTCAGCCGGAACCTCAGCGGCTTCGTGAAGGCGCCGACCGCCACCTTCTGGAACCTGCGCAAGGGCTGACGCCATGGCACCGCTCGACCACATCCCGGCTCCGGACGAACTCGCCCGCGCCATGGCCGCGCTGCCGCCGGAACGGCGGGAGGAGGTTGCCGCCACACTGGCGCTCCCCGGACACCATCTGGCCTGTCTTTGGGAAGAGGGGACGCTGGCCGGGCTGGCGCTCGGTCTGGCACGGCCAACCGGCGGAATGATGCGGCTGTTGCTGGTCTGGATCGCCCCGGGTGTTCTGGATCGGACCAGCGCGGCCCTGGTGCTGGCGGAGCGTCTCGCGGACCAGGCGAAGGCCGTCGGGCTTCTGGGCTGGCGCCGCGGTGGCGGCACGGTCATTGATGCGGAGCTTTTGCCGGCCTTCGGGGTGGAGGCCGAGGCCGAGCACTGGTTTGGCAACCTCCGCCTGCCCGTGCAGGAAGGGCTTGTTTACTACCGGCAGTCCACGCGCTTCACCTGCGGACCAGCCTCCCTGCTCATGGCAATGAGGCTCCTGCAAGGGGAGGCGCCGACGCGGGACGCCGAGATCGCGCTGTGGCGTGAGGCCACCAGCATTGTCAGCCTGAGCGGCCCTGGCGGCTGCGATCCCTTCGGCCTTGCGCTGGCGGCGCGCCGGCGCGGTCTCCAGGCCCGGGTGCTGGCAAGCACACCCGGACCCATGCTGATGGAACGAGCCGACACGGAAGAGAAGCGCGACCTGATCCGCTTCGTGCAGGAGGGCTTCCGGGCCGAGGTGGCGGCCAGTGGCCTGCAGGCCGAGCAGAGGGCCTTCGAGGTAGAAGATCTGGCGGCGGCGCTGGATGAGGGGGCCATGGTGCTGGTGCTGGTCAGCCAGACGCTGACCCAGGGGCGGGACACCCCGCACTGGATCCTGCTGCATGGCCGGGCGGGCGGGGCCAAGGATGGCTGGTTCCTGATCAGCGATCCCTGGACCGAACCCGCGCGCGGCGAGGGCGAGGCGGATGCGCGGGCGCTGCCGGTTAACGCTTCCGTGCTGGACCGCATGGCGTGGTATGGCGAGCCGCCCTACCGGACCGCCGTGGTGCTGCGGACGGCTTGACCTGCCGCGCGTCAGCCCGCGCCCAGACCGGCCAGGCGAAGCCCCTCGGCGTAATGCGCCCGGTCTTCTTCTCCCCTGACCGGTGTACGCCGCAGCGCCTTGGCGATGGAGAAATCCGGCTCGATCGCCAGCAGGCGGGAACGGGCCGTGGCCGCTTCATCCTTCAGCCCCAGATGGCCCAGCGCTGAAAGATAGGTCTTGTAGTTGGAGCTGAATGCCGGGCGCAGCGCCACAGCCGCGCGGCCCACCGCCGCCGCTTCCTCGTGCCGGCGCAACATCACCAGCGGAATGCCGCGCGCCGCATCGAAAAAGAAAGCGTGCGGGTGACAGGGCGACAAGGCGGCGTAGCGGTCGAGGCGCAGCAACGCCTCCTCATGCCGGCCGCGATAGCTTTCGGCCATGCCAGAGAAAACCCATGCCATGGCCAAGTTGGGGTTCAGTGCCAGGGCGCGATCATGCAGCGCCGCCGCCTGGTCCGGCTCGTGGTGCAGAAAGGCGCGGACATGGCCCTGGATGGTCAAGGCCTGGGCATCCAGCGGATCGAGGCCGCTGGCATGCTGCGCCAGCCGCTCGGCCTCGACGGTGCTGGCAGCCTCGTCGGCCGACCAGCCCTGGCCAACCAGGAACAGATGCCAATAGGCATGCCATGCATGGACCTGGGCGTAGTCCGGCTCCAGCGCCGTGGCCTGGGACAGCCATTCGCCGGCGGCCATGAAGCTTTGCCGGTCGAGCCGGTGGATGGCGGGAATGGCGCGCAGCAACAGGTCATAGGCGCCGCTATGGGCGGGGCGGGCGGTGGCGCGCTTGGCCTCGATCAGCAGGATCTCGGGGTCTATGCGGGCCACCACAGCGGCTGCCACCTCGTCCTGCAGGGCCAGCAGGTCGCCGGCCGGGCGGTCGAAGCGCTGGCTCCAGACCAGCCCGCCGGGATCGCGCAGATCGGCCAGTCGCAGCGAGACGCGCAGCGTGTCGCCGCCGCGTTGCACGGTGCCGCTCAGCAGGTAGTCGAGACGCAGCGCCCGCGCCGCGGCCTCGGCGCCCTCGCGCCCCGTGGCTTCGGCGAGGGAGGTGCTGTCGGCCACGAACACCCAGCGGAAGCGGGCCAGTGCCGTGCCGATCTCCTCTGCCAAGCCAAGTCCCAGATGGCTCGCAACCCCTTCGCCCAGCGGCAGCAGCGGCACCACCCCCAGCCGCGTGCCCCGCTGCGCCGGCTGGCGCGGAGCAGGGGCGGGGGGCGGCGGTCCCGCCTCGGCCCGCAGCGCCAGCGCCAACGCCTCGGTCTCGGCCGACGGGGTGATGTTGAAGCGGCTCGCCATCAGGCTGCGGCAGGCCTCGTACGCGGCATAGGCGCCAGCGCGATCGCCGCGGTCGAGCCGCAGCCGGATCAGCGCGCGCCATCCCGCTTCCCGTGCCGGGTCGATGCGCAACAGGCGCTCGGCCGCATCCAGGGCGGCCTCCGGCGACGTAGTGGCGGCCAGCAGGGCACCTGCGCGGTGCGCCGCAACGGATTGCAGCAGGGCGCGCTGCTCCGTCAGCCAGCCGTCGAAGGCGGCGTCAAGCCCTTCCAGATCCGGCAGCAGCGGCTGGCACAGAAGATCAAGCGCATCCGGCCCGGCTTCACGGTCGAGCACCGCCTCGGCATCGATCCAGACGGGTCCGTCCTGCAACATCAGACTGTCTCGGCTGGCCTGCAGCACCGGAGCGCCCACCGGCACCAGCGCGGCCTGCAACTCGTGCAGCGCCTGACGCAGAGAGCCTCGCTGCTGTTCCTCGCCCCGGCGCGACCAGAGCAGTTCCGCAAGCCGGCTGCGCGGCACCGGCTGTCCCAGGGAGCGGCCGAGTACGGCAAGAAGTGCGCGGGCCTTGCGGGAGCGTGGAAGAACGGGACGGCTGGACAGGGTCCAGGCTTCCATGGGTCCAATCAGCCCGATGCGCATCAGCGGCGTCGTGGCCGGCGGCAGGCCGGGCAAAGCGGCAGCACCACGGGCGAGCGGCGTGGCCCCCGTGCTTGCTCCGGCCTCGACCCATGACGTACCCGACATAAACTTAACCTAGCCGAAGGCCCAACTCTGCCGCCAGGGGAAGGCGTGCGGGAAGTTGCACCGGCGGCAGATCTTTCATCCCTGCGGCGATCAGCCTTCGTCGTCGAGATCGGGCAGCGCGTCATCCGCCAACAGGGGAGCGGCGGCGCGAAGCGCTTCCCGCAGGCGCCGCTCAGCCCGCATCATGTCGAACTCGATGAAGTCGCGATCGATGGCTTCGGCCAAGTCGGCAGGGGCCTGATCGCGGCGCTCCTGCAGGATCCGCGCCCGCTCACGATGCGCCATGTAGCGGCGGGCGGCGGCATAAACCTTGATCAGGCTGTCCTGGGTGTCACGGACGGAGGCTTGCTCCGGAAGACGGGTGCTCGTCATGGCGTGTTCCCATTGCTGCGCTGGCATCATGGGCAGACCCTAACAATCCTGCTTCGTCGCTGCGCGTGATAGACGCACGCCGACCGTCAAAGTCACGTTAAAAGAGAAGGCGAGGATTATCTGTCTGGTTGAGGGAAAATAATCCTTGATCTGAGCGGAAATGGGGATAAAGTCCGTTTGGTCAAGGGCGGAGCCATGCCTGAGACGCTTTCCCCTCTTGCCGCTTGGTTGCGTTAACCGCCGCTTTCCCCCCGAAGCCGCGTATGCCGCGCCTTTGCCTGGCCCATCGTGAAAGAACCCACCATGACCATCATCACTCAGAACCCGGTTCAGATCGCCGATGTGCAGGATGCCGGCCTGGTTCGTCTCGGCGCCGGGATGCGCCATCTTGAACGCCGTGCGATGACGATGCCGGCTGGGCTGCCTCCGCTGCCGCCCGGGTTCCGGAACGCCCCGGCTACAACGGGCTGCCCGCATTTTGCCGCCGCCACGGCTGATGCGGGCCGGGTGCGCCTGGGCGCCGGCATGCGCCGCGGCTAATCAGTACCGTCATCCTCAGCTGGAAGGCCGGGAGCAAATGCTCCCGGCTTTTTTTGTGCCCCGCCAGAAGCCGGACCGCGAGAACCATGGCTGCCCTTTCCGCCGCGATACCCTTCGTCACCTTTCACCGCATGATCGACACTGCGCGACTTCCGGAACGTGCCGACCGCTCGGCCGGTGGCAGCCTGCCGATCCGCGCCGTGCGGCACTGCGATGCTGTGACCAGCGCGGCGGGTTTCGGCTGGCACCTTCATGCCCCGATGGACTTTGATCTGATCTGGGATGGCGCACAGATCTGGTGGCACTGCGCGGGGCTGGAAGGCTGGATGCCGCTGGGCTCGGCTCAGTTCCCGCATTTCGCCTCCCGCTTCGACGCCGCCGTGCCGGAGGAAATCCGCGGCTACTCGCCGCCATTCCTGACCGCGTTGCAGGAGCCCGGCGTGGTGCAGATGTGGACTGGCCTGGCCGCGCGGACCGCACCGGGCTGGAGCCTGCTGCTGCGGCCGCTGGCCAATCTTCCGCGCCACCCAGCCTATGAGCCGTTTGAGGGAATGGTCGAGGCCGACCATTGGTTCGGCCCGTTGTTCACCAATATTCGCCTGACCCGCACGGGCATGCCGATTTCGTTTCGTCGTTCGGAACCGTTGCTGCAGGCCCAGCCCGTGCCGCAGATTGCCTATTCCGACGCGGTGCTGGCCTCCGCCACCAGCACCACGGATCTGGAGGCCATGAGCGCGGCCGACTGGGCCGACTATCATCGCTCGATCGTGGTGCCGAACCAGAACGAGAACCATCGCCCTGGCGCCTACGCAGCAGAGGCCCGGAAGCGGCGCAAGAGCGGCAGGTGCCCCTTCGGTCATGGATGAAGTGTTCTTTCATTGTTCTTGACGCCTCTTGCATTTCTTGCGCAGAGTCGGTCCGAACGAAAGAGGAACATGTCCATGCCGGAGGGCAGCATCGCTGTGTCCAGCCCCCTGGACGGCGCCCGCAAGGGGCGGGGTGCCACCCGCAACCCGCCCGTTCGTTTCGACCGACAGGCCACGGCGGCCTTCGACGATGGCTGGCAGACCCTGGAAAACAGCTTCGCCGAACTGCCACCGCTGCCAACTACCCTGACCAAGGACGCCAGCCGCAGCGCCATCAGCTGGAACAACTCCCCCGATCTTGGCTTTGACCGGGCCGTGAATCCTTATCGCGGCTGCGAACATGGCTGCGTTTATTGTTACGCCCGACCGAGCCACGCCTATCTGGGTCTCTCACCCGGGCTGGATTTCGAAACGCGGCTACTGTTCAAGCCGGATGTTGCCGCGTTGCTGGAGAAGGAACTGCGCAAGCCGGGTTATGTGCCCCGCCCGATTGCGCTGGGCTCCAATACCGATCCCTATCAGCCCGTGGAACGTCAGCTCAAGCTGACCCGTGCGGTGCTGGAGGTGCTGGAACGGTTCGGCCATCCCGCCACCATTGTCACCAAATCCGCCGGCGTGTTGCGCGATCTCGATATCCTCCGGCGCATGGCCGCACGTGGGCTGATGCGCGTCTGCTTTTCCATCACGACTCTGGATCCGAAGCTGGCGCGCATCCTGGAGCCCCGCGCCGCCGCGCCGGAGCGGCGGCTGCAGGCGGTGCGGCAACTCACCGAGGCCGGCATTCCCACCGCCGTGCTGGCCGCGCCCATGATCCCCGCCGTCAATGACATGGAGCTGGAGCGCATTCTGGAGCGCGCCGCCGCCGCAGGAGCTACGCGCGCCGGTTACGTGTTGCTGCGCCTGCCGCTGGAGATCGCCGGCTTGTTCGAGGACTGGTTGCGCGCGCACATGCCTGACCGGGCCGAGCGGGTGCTCGCCCTGGTGCGGCAGACACGCGGTGGCCGCCTTTACGATGGGGATTTCGCACAGCGCATGAAGGGTTCGGGCCCTTACGCCGAGATGCTGGCCAACCGGTTTCGTGTCGCTTCTCGCCGGCTGGGCTTTGATCGGTGGTCACAGGGAGCGCTGGATTGCGGGCAGTTCGCTGTTCCCGACGGTGTCGGCACCAAGGGCCAGATGTCGCTGTTCTGAGTCAGGCATTCCGCGGCCTTGGCGGGTTCATTGCAGGAATCCGATCCAGCGTCCGGCCAAAAGCGCCCCCAACCAGCATGCCAGGGACAAACCCGCCGCGAACTTCAGCCTGGGGCGCGGCGGGGTGCCTGACAAGGCTTCGTGCCAGGCGGCACTCCGGTGCAGCAGCAGGGCGTTGGCGATGCCCACGGTGACCAGGGCCAGCTTGGTCAGCAGCGCGGGGTTGGCCAGGTAGTCGGCAGGACGGGTGCTGAACAGCAGGAAGCCGGTGAGTAGCGCCAGGCTGAGCCCGCCGGCGGCCACCCGCCAGAGCGGCGGGGCCAGTGCGGCCAGCGGCTGCTGCCGGAACAGGCCAAGCAGGCGCAGATCGAGCGTGGCAATCGTGCCGATCAGCAGGGCAATGCCCAGGATGTGCGCAGCATTCACCAGCGGGTAAAGGAGGGCGCCCTCGCGGATGGCCGCGGCCACTCCCCACTCGGAAAGGGCCTGCAAGATCAGGTGCGGATGCGCTCGGGGTAGATGTCGTAGGTGCGGCCGTTCACCGAGACGCGCACGGCTTTCAGCCGTTTCTCGTTCGCGTCGCGTGAACGGTTGCCGAGGGCGGTGATCTGGTCGCCTACCTTGGCGGATTCGGCCGAAAATCCCGCTCGGCTCGTCTGCGAAGGGTTGCCCAGCTCCACCGTCCACATTCCGTCGGGCATTTCCACCTGAAGGGTGGGGTGCGGCTGCCCGATATAAACATTGCGGACGGTGCCGGTCATTTCCACCTGCTCACCCTCCGCCCAGGACCAGCCGTGATGCGCGGACGCATCGCTGGCCAGAACCAGGGTTCCCAGGGTGAAGGCGCCCCCGCTCATCAGGGCCTGGCGGCGTGTGAAGGAAGGCATGGGCGGCGTCTCCTGAACCTGTTCCGGATGAAATTGAGTTCAGGGTCGGCCGCCGCAAGGCCATGCGTCAGAGAATGCGGAGGCGACCCAGGATGTAGCCGATGCCGGCCGCGATCGCGAGCGAGGTCAGCGGCTGCTCCCGCACGCTCTCGCACATCTGCCCGACCATGTTCTCGGCCGAGCCGGCGCCCTGGTTGTACATGCCCCGCGCGCGGTACTCGGCATTGCCGGTGATGGCGCCGGCAGCCTCCTGCGCCCGGCCCAGGCCTTCGCGGGCGGCGCCGGTCACGCGGTTCTCGTCCATAAGCATCTCCTGTCCTTTGGTGCCACACGGGATTCCGGCGGCGTGCCCGGCAAACGCGGCAGCGGGGCAATTGGATGCGTGGTTGCGCGCGGCCTCGCCACATGCTGGCCTGCCGCGCCATGACCGACCCTTCCGACCCGCCAGTTGTCCGCATCGATCCACCCGAGATGCTTCGGCAAGGCGCGCCGGCGGCGGTTCTGGCGGCGCTGCCGGGTGCACGTGCTGTGGGCGGTGCCGTGCGCGATGCACTTGCCGGACGCCCGGTGCATGACGTGGATGTGGCCGCGCCCCTGCCGCCCGACGCCATCGCGGCACGGCTACGGGAAGCGGGACTGAAGGTTTTCGAGACCGGCCTGCAACACGGCACCGTCACCGCCGTGCTGAACCGGGAGCCGGTCGAAGTGACCAGCCTGCGCCGCGATGTGCTGACCGACGGCCGACATGCCACCGTGGCCTGGACAGAAGATTGGCGGGAAGATGCAGCGCGCCGCGACTTCACGATCAACGCCCTTTCGATGGATGGAGAAGGGCGGATCTGGGATTATTTCGGCGGGCGCGAGGATTTGGCCGCCGGGTTGGTGCGGTTTGTCGGCGACCCGGCCACTCGCCTCGCCGAGGATTATCTCCGGTTGCTCCGGTTTTTCCGCTTCCACGCGCGCTATGGGCGCGGGGCGCCTGATGCTGCCGCTCTGACGGCCATTCGCGCCGCTATTCCCGGACTGGCCCGCCTGTCCGCCGAACGGGTCTGGATGGAGCTGAAGCGCCTCCTGGAAGGTACCGATCCGGCTCCGACACTGGAGCTGATGCGCGAGTCGGGAGTTTTGCAGGCGGTGTTGCCCGAGGCCGGCTGCGTCGCGGCGGTGGCCCGGCTTGGCGCCCCGCCCGACCCCGTGCTGCGGCTGGCGGTGCTTCTGAACGGGGCAGGCGGCGCCGAGCACCTGATCCGCCGCCTTCGTTTGTCGGGCGATGAAGCGAAGCGGCTGCGCACCCTGTTGGCGGTTCCTGCACCGGCGCCGGAAACCTCAGGCGATGACCTGCGGCGGCTGCTGGCCGATGTTGCGCCCCCAATCGCCACGGACCTCGCCTGGGCTGCAGAGGCTTGGGATGGTCGGGATCGGGCCGCCCTCCGCCGTCGTATTGCGGATACGCCCGCTCCGGTGTTTCCGCTGCAGGGCCGGGATGCGCTGGAACTCGGCATTTCCCCCGGCCCGGCCATGGGACGTGCTTTGGCCGAAGCGAGGCGGTGGTGGTGGGAGGGCGGCTGCACCGCCTCCGCCTCGGCGTGCCGCACCATGCTGCGGCACGCCGCGGGCCTTCAATGAAGTGCCGGGAACGTTTGCGGACAGCTGTGTAATCGTTCTCAGAACTGCTGGCGGTGCATTGCTGCCTTTCCCAATCCATGCTCCTTCCTACCGCATCCACGACCTAAAATTCCAAGATCGACCGGCCGCGCGACATGAAGTTTAAGCCGCCGGATCGGCCTGCAATAGACCGGGCATTTCGTCCGAATTCTTGGATGGTGGCATGAGCGAGCAAGGGATGGCCGGGCAGGTGAACCGGAACCTCAACCGGCGGGATGTCCGCACGCTGACCCTTGCCTCGCTTGGCGGCGCGCTGGAATTCTACGACTTCATTATCTTTGTCTTTTTCGCGGCCGCCATCTCGCATCTGTTCTTCCCACCCGGCATGCCGGACTGGCTGCAGCAGATGCAGACCTTCGGCATCTTCGCTGCTGGATACCTGGCCCGTCCGCTCGGCGGGCTGATCATGGCGCATTTCGGCGATCGGGTCGGCCGGAAGAAGATGTTCACCTTCTCCATTCTGCTGATGGCCGTGCCAACCCTGCTGATCGGCCTCACCCCCACCTATGCCACGCTGGGCTATGCCGCGCCGGTGCTGCTGTTGATCTTCCGCATGATGCAGGGCGCGGCGATCGGCGGCGAAGGGCCGGGCGCCTGGGTCTTCGTGGCCGAGCACGCGCCGAAGCGCCATGTGGGCCTTGCCATCGGCATGCTGACCGGCGGGCTGACAGGGGGCATCATGCTCGGCTCACTGATGGCCACCGCCATCAACACCGCCTTCACGCCGGAGGAGGTCAGCGGCTTCGCCTGGCGCATTCCCTTTCTGATCGGCGGCGTGTTCGGGCTGTTGGCCATGTACCTGCGTCGTTTCCTGCACGAAACGCCGATCTTCGAGGAACTGCGTCAGCGCGCGGCGCTGTCACGCGAACTGCCGGTGAAACAGGTCCTGGCCGGGCATGGCCGAGGCGTGGTCGTCTCCATGGCGTTGACCTGGATGCTGTCGGCGGCCGTGGTGGTGGTGATCCTGATGACGCCCACACTGTTGCAGAAGATGTACGGCTTCACGCCGGCCGAGACGTTGCGGGCGAATCTGGCAGGCACCTTCACCCTCACCGTTTCGGCCGTTCTGTGCGGCGCGCTGATGGACCGCTTCGGCAGCCTGAAGGTCGGGCTGATCGGCTGCGTCGGGCTGATCTCCGCGACCTATGCCCTGTATATTGGTGCCGGACTGCGGCCGGACCTGCTGGTGCCGCTTTATGCCGTGGCAGGTGCGGCTGTCGGCATCATCACCGTCACACCCTTCGTGATGATCCACTCCTTTCCAGCTCCCATCCGCTTCTCGGGCGTCTCCTTCGCCTACAACATGTCCTACGCCATCTTCGGCGGACTGACGCCGTTGCTGGTGTCGGTCCTGGTTCCGCTGGATCGCCTGGGTCCGGCGCACTATGTGGGGATCGTTACGCTGCTCTGCGGCATGTTGACGCTGGTCATCAATGCCCGCGCGATGCCGCGCCTCGATACCCTGGCCCCGGAAGCCCGAGGGGCGGCCCGCTGAAGCCTGTCTCCTTCTGCCGATCCTCCGCCCTGGCCGTTTCCATTCTTCCACCGTAATATTCCGTTCTGGCGCCGCAGGGTGAAGACGGATCGGCGAACATCCGGCAAGGATGGAGCGGAGGGCGATGAAGAGAGCTGTGGCCGCAGCGGTGCATGTTCAGGCGGCTTGGCCGGGTGGGTGAAGGCATGCCGGCTGTTGTGGGCCTCGCGGCTGCGGCCTGTGTTTTCGCCGGCGCAGTTGGCGGCCTGTATCTCCACCGCCTGTTGCCGCCGGAGCATGTGACCAAGGAAACCCAGGAAGTGATCCGGCTCTGCACCGGCAGCCTGTCGGTGCTGGCGGCGCTCGTTCTGGGGCTGCTGATCACAACCGCCCGAACCTCCTCCGACACCACCACGCGGGAAGTGCAGAATTTTGCGGCCGAGCTGGTGATCCTGGATGGTGTCCTGCGGGACTACGGGCCGGAAGCGGATGCCGCACGCGCGCGGCTGCGTGCCTTTGCCCAACAGTTCAAGCGGGATATCTGGCCAGGAACGCAACATGCTCCGGCACATCCCTCCGCTCCTGCTGCAGGCGCGATGCTGGAAGAAGTCCGGCGCATGATCCGGTCGCTGGTGCCTCAGGCCATCCGCGCTCAACAGCTGCAGCTTCAGGCCACGCAGAGCGCGGCCCAGTTATTGCGGCAGCGTCAGGTGCTGATCGAGCAGGATGCGCCCACCGTGCAGCCGCTGATCCTGGGCTGGGCCGTTATTCTTGTGACCCTGATCTTCGCCAGCTTCGGGTTGAACATGCCGATCAACCGCGTGGTCCTGATGGCATTCCTGCTGTCGGCTCTGGCGATCGGCAGCGCCGTCTTCATTATCATGGAAATCGACAGCCCGTTCAGCGGGTTGTTGGTGATGTCCGACCGGCCCATGGCGAGCGCCCTGGCCGAGCTGAACCGGTGAGCCGCCCGGTTCCGGCCTGCTGGATGGCGACGCTTCTTTCCCGCCACGCCTATCCGCTCTAAGCGCGGCGCATGGCCGCCCCCCTTCCGCTTCCCGAAACCACCCGTGCCCTGACCCTTCGCCTGTGGCGCGACTATGTGCGCCATCGGCGTGGCGGCATCCTGATGGCACTGCTCTGCACCGCGGCACTGGCAGGCTTCACCGCGCTCTACCCGGTGGTGATCCAACAGAGCTTCGACCTGTTCACGGCTGGCGACGCCCGAATCGTGTGGCTGGTGCCGCCGGTCATCATCTTGATCACCGCCCTGAAATCCTTGGCACAGTTCGGGCAGGCCGTGGCTGTGCAGGGGGTGGTGCTGCGGGTGATCGAAGGGCTGCAGAACGACCTGTTCCGCGCCTATGCCCGCGCCGACCTGGCGCAGATCGCCACCGAGGCGCCGGCGCGCGCCGCTGCCCGCTTCACCGCTGACGCCCAGGCCATCCGTGAGGCGTTGACCAAGGCCATCAACGCCCTGGCCGACGGGCTGACGGTGATCGGTCTGGCCATCTCCATGGTGTGGCTGGACTGGCAGATGAGCCTGATCCTGGTGTTTCTCTATCCCGTGGCGGTGGTGCCTATCAACCGGCTGGGCAAACGCATCCGCCGTGCCTCGGGCGGCATGCAGGAGCGGGTGGGCGAGACGGCGGCGATGCTGACTGAGAGCTTTTCCGCCGCCCGCATGGTGCGTGCCTACGGGCTGGAGCGGCAGGAGGAGGCTCGCGCTGCCGGCGCCTTCGCCGATCTTCGCCGCGCGCTCTACACCATTGTCCGCACCCGCTCGATGCTGGACCCGATCCTGGAAGCGCTGGGCGGCATCGCCGTCGCGGGCGTGCTGGCCTTTGTCGGCTGGAAGGTGGCCACCGATCGCGGCACGGTGGGCGAGTTCACCGGCTTCATCACCGCGCTGCTGCTGGCGACGCGGCCGATGCGCTCCCTCGGCTCCCTGAACGCCGCTTTGCAGGAAGGCTTCGGCGGATTGATCCGCGTCTTCGCCATGATGGATCGCAGGCCCAGCATCACCGCGCCCGAAGGAGCGCTGCCCCTGCCACCCGGCCAGGGGCGCGTCGTGTTCGAGGCAGTGGGCTTTCATTATGGTGGCGACCAGCCGGCGCTGAACGATCTGAGCTTTGCCGCCGAGCCGGGGCAGACCGTGGCGCTGGTCGGCCCTTCGGGCGCTGGCAAGTCGACCGCCCTGGCGCTGCTGCCGCGCCTGTACGACGCGACGGAAGGGCGCATCACCCTGGATGGCGCCGACATCCGCGGGGTGACGCTGGAGTCCCTCCGCGCGGCAATGGCCTATGTCGGGCAGGATGCGGTGATCTTCGACGACACGGCGATGGCCAACATCGCCTGCGGGCGCCCCGGTGCCAGCCAGGCGGAGGTCGAGGAGGCCGCGCTCGCCGCTGCCGCCCACGGCTTCATCGAGGCCCTGCCGCAGGGCTATGCGACGGTGCTCGGGCCTGCCGGGTCACGCCTCTCGGGTGGCCAGCGGCAGCGCATCGCCCTGGCCCGCGCCCTGCTGCGCAACCCGCGCGTGCTTCTGCTGGACGAGGCGACCAGCGCGCTGGATGCCGAGAACGAGGCCGCCATCGGCCGGGCGCTGGAACGGCTGCGGGCCGGACGTACCACGCTGGTGGTGGCACACCGGCTGGCGACGGTGCAGCAGGCAAACCGCATCATCGTCATGCAGGATGGCCGTGCCACCGAGAGTGGCACGCATGCCGAGTTGATGGTTCGCGACGGGCTGTATGCCCGCATGGTCCGCACCCAGGCCTTCGCCGCGGAATAGCCGCGGCAGGGAGGCTCAGACGGGTGCGCCGCCTTCGCGCTGCTGCGCCTGGATCTCGTCTAGCACCGCCTCGGGCGCCACGTCCTTCCCGATCTCCTGCACTTCGGGGTCCGACCCGGCGCGGATGTCCAGTCGCTCGGCGATGGCGACCACCGTTTCCGACAGTTTGGTCAGCTCATGCTCCGTCAGCAGGCTGATCTGCAGGTCCAGGTCCGCGCGCTTGTCGGCCGCCGCCGACATGCGGTTCTGGCTGATAAGCACAAAGGTGGACAGGAAGATCGCTTCCACCGAGGCCACCATCGCCAGCACCACGAAGGAGGGATCGAAGCGCGGCACCCCGGGCACGACGCCCAGGTTGACGAGGATCCAACCTCCATAGAGCAGGATGTGCAGGTAGACGAAGCGCATGCTGCCGGTGAAGCGGGTGATGGCCTCGGCCACCCGCTCCTGCCGGGTGGCCGAAGCGGCCTCACGCCGGCGCCGTTCTTCCAGCGCCTGGATGTTGCGCCGCAAGGACTGGTTCAGGCTGTCTGGACGAGGTGGCGGTACGGTCGGGGTGGGCTTTGTCATGCGAGCGGCCTCCGACGGGCCGGGCCTCGCGGCGCCGGCCAGTGCGAACAGCAATGCCGCGGCAAAGGGTGCGGTTGCGGAAGCCCTCAGCCAGGGCGGCGCATGTCGAAGCGGTTTTCGGGGCCGATGGCGGCATAAGCGCTGGGGCCGCCGGCGCGCAGCACCACACCGGAGCCGAAGGTGTCGTAGATGCCGTCCTTCAGCAAAGCGCGGTCGATATGCACGCCCACCACCTCGCCGATCACCAGCCAGCCTTGCGCGGGGCGGCCGTCATGGCCCTTCAGGTGAATGATGTCGCTGACCTTGCATTCGAAGCTCACCGGGCTTTCCGCCACGCGCGGGGCGCCGATGATGCGGGAGGAGGCAGGGGACAGGCCTGCCGCCTCGAACTCGCTCGTGCCATAGGGCAGGGGTGCGCAGGACAGGTTCATCGCTTCGGCCAGCGCCCGGGTGGTCAGGCTCCATCCGAATTCGCCGGTTTCGCGCGCATTGCGCAGGCTGTCCTTCTCGCTGGTGGAGGAGAAGCCGACGATCGGCGGATGGTAGGAAAAGGCGTTGAAGAAGGAGTAGGGCGCGAGGTTCAGCGAGCCGTCGGCCCCGCGCGTCGAGATCCAGCCAATGGGCCGCGGCCCGACAATGGCGTTGAACGGGTCGTGCGGCAGGCCGTGCCCCCGGCGCGGTTCGTAGAAATGGCTGTCGCTCATGCGGAGTGGCTTCCTCGATTCGGGCGCGGGCCTCGGGCGGCCGCGCTACTCCCGGCGCAGGATGCCATCCACCAGGCGGTCGGCCCAGGCGCGGCTGCGGAATTGGCTTCGCAGGGCGTCCTCGTCGTAATCATCCCGAACCCAGTCAAGGAAAGGCTTCGGGCCATGCGCCCGGGTGAAGCGGGCATATTCCCGGAAAAAAGCGTCAAGAATGCCGGTCTTGGAGGCGGAAACGTGGCCGTGCCTCCAGGAGAGCTGACGCATCGCTTCTTCCACCGGGCGGTGCTGCAGCATCAGCCAAAGCCCGGCGGCGAGGCCGGTGCGGTCGGCGCCCGATTTGCAGTGGATAAGCACGGGTTCCGGCAGGTCGCGGAAGATGCCTGCCAGGCGAAGGATGCGGTCCTTGTGCGGCGCGCCGCGCGATTCCAGCGGGGCGTCCACATGTTCGAGCCCCAACTCCTGCGCCACGGCCCGGCCCAGCGCATCGGAGCCGCATTTCTCCCGGTGGCCGCGCAGGTTGATGACGCTGCGGATGCCGACGCCCTGGACCGCTCGGCGGAACTGCCAGGGGGAGGGATGGTTCGAGCGGTAAAGCCGCCCGGCTTCCACCACCCCCCAGTTTCGCCAGCCCAGCCGCAGCACGGCATGATCGACAAACAGGCTGTTGATCCAGGCGGCGCGGCGCCCGGCCGTGGTGGAAAGGTCCTGGGCCATGCCAAGCGGTATGGTGGCGTCGCCGTTCCGCCGCAAGGGTTCGGGCGGACATCGACGCAATCGGTGGCCAGCGCGCGTCGTTGCGGGGGAAGACACTGTGGGGAAAAGGCGTTCCGCCTGGATCGCCGCCGTGGTGATGCCTCCACTCGCAGCTTGTTCATTCACCGCCTGGGTATTTGCACGATGAAATATCGTGGTTCAGGGTGGATAAAGTCCATGAGAATGTCACCGCCAGCACACGGCGGCTGGCCTCGGGTTGCCGCTTTCCAGCGGATCCAACAGCTCCGCCATGGCCAAGGGATCCTGAAATACGATGGACTTTGCTGGTTACAGAATTAAACCTTCAGATATCGTGTATCAGAGGATGGTCATGCAGCGCATCACGGCCCGTTCCGAAGCTTTGTTTCTCCCGCGTCGCCGCCTGCTGCAGGGCGGTGCCGCCATGGTCGCGGGGCTGGGCGCCTTGGCAGCGCGTGCACCGGCCATCGCCCAGGGACAGCCCCGGAATGATGGATTTCCACTCCGTCCCATCACCCTGACGGTTCCGTTTCCGCCCGGCGGCGGTGTGGACACCATCGCACGCGCCGTGTCCGAGCGGATGGGCCGCATCCTCGGCACCACCATCATCGTGGACAACAAGCCGGGTGGTTCGACCTCGCTGGCTGCGGCTCAAGTGTCACGCGCCGCGCCGGATGGCTATTCGCTGTTCATTGCGACGCCGGCCAGTTCCATCAACCCGGTCTTCCAGCCGGACCTGCCGCCGGGCGATACGCGCAAGGCCTTCACGCCCATCGGCGCCGTGGCGCGGCTGCCTTACGTGCTGGTTACCGGCCCCGGTCTTCCGGCCGAGGATGTGGCGGGACTGATCGCCTGGTCCAAGGCCAATCCCGGTGCGCTCAACCTGGGTAATTCCGGCGCCGCGACTGCGCCGCGCTTTGCCGCCGAGCTGCTGGCCTTCCAGGCCGGGCTGAAGCTGGTGACCGTGCCCTACAAAGGTGGCGCGGCGGAAATGCTCGACATCACCAGCGGCCGGCTGCACGGCGCCTTCGCCCAGATGATCGAGGTGCTGCCGATGCTGGAGAATGGTGCCAGGGCACTGGCCGTCAGCAGCCCGCAGCGCAGCCCGCGCCTTCCCGACGTGCCGGCGCTGGCGGAAACCCTGCCGGGCTTCGACGTCACCAGCTGGAACGGGCTCTTCGCCCCGCCAGGCACGCCTGCTCCGGTGGTGGCACGGCTCAACGCCGCGCTGAACGAGGCTGTGGCGGACCCGGATCTGCGTCGCCGCTTCGCCGAGGAGGGGGTGGAATTCGTGGGTGGACGGCCTGAGGATCTGGCGCAGCGACTGGATTCCGAGATCGCCAAGTGGACCCGGCTGCGGGAGAGCGCCAATCTGCGCCTCGACTGAGCGGGAGACACGAGCATGACCACCCCCTTGATGCGCCTGGGGCTGTTCCTCCAGGGCGCCGGGCACCACGTCGCCGGCTGGCGCCATCCGGAGGCGGATTCGGGCGGCGAGAATGTCGGCCTGATCCAGCGCGTCGCCGCAACCGCCGAGGCCGGCAAGTTCGACCTGTTATTTCTGGCCGATGGACTGACCACGGGCGCCGACGCCCACCCTTCGGCCATGGCGCGGATCGAGCCGCTTTCCCTGCTGTCCGCGCTGTCGATGACGACAAAGCATATCGGCCTCGCCGCAACCGCCTCAACCACCTATGGCGAGCCCTTCAGCACGGCGCGGGTTTTCGCCTCGCTGGACCACCTTTCGGGTGGGCGCGCCGGCTGGAACGCCGTGACCACCTCCTATTCCCGCTCGGCGGCGAATTTCACCCGTGGCGAGCACCCGGCGCATGACGAGCGCTATGCCATCGCCGAGGAATTCATCGACGTGGTGCGCGGCCTCTGGGACAGCTTCGCCGACGACGCCTTCATCAAGGACAAGGCGAGCGGCCACTACATCCGGCCCGACTCGATCCACACCCTGGACCACAAGGGGCACTACTTCTCCGTGAAGGGGCCGCTCAACGTATCCCGTTCGCCTCAGGGGCATCCGGTGATCATCCAGGCCGGCTCCTCCGCGCCCGGCCAGCGCCTGGCGGCCCGCACGGCCGACATGGTGTTCACCGCGCAGCAAACGCTGGAAGAGGGCCGGGCCTTCACCCAAGGGCTGAAGCGGCAGGTGCGCGAGGCCGGTCGCAATCCCGACCACCTGCTGGTGCTGCCGGGCGTCTGCCCGGTGGTCGGCGCCACCGAGGCCGAGGCAAGGTCGCTGTACGCCGAATTGCAGGGCGGCATCGACCCGGCGGCGGCGACGCGCCTGCTGTCAGACCGGCTGGGCCACGACATCTCCGGCTTCGACCTGGACGGTCCCTTGCCGGACCTGCCCGAGTCGGACCAGTTGCAGAGCCGCGCCAAGCTGCTGACCGACCTGGCCCGCACCCAGAAGCTGACGTTGCGGGAACTGTACTACCTGGTGGCCGGGGCGCGCGGGCACCGCATCGTCTGGGGCACGCCCGAGCAGATCGCCGATGCGCTGGAAAGCTGGTTCCGCGCCGAGGCCTGCGACGGCTTCAACATCATGCCGCCCTTTTTCCCGACCCAGTTCGAGCGCTTCGTGGAAGACGTGCTGCCGGTCCTGCGCAGGCGGGGCCTGGCCCGCACGGACTATGATGGACCGACGCTGCGGGAGAACCTCGGCCTGCCGCGGCCAGCAAATCGCTTCTTTTCGGAGCAGGCGGCCTGAAAGGGAGGGTGGAGGGGCACTCCCGCGTGTCCCGCCGCAATGGTGGAACCACCTCGTCCCCCGAACGGAGCGGTCCTTTTGAAGAACATGCCGGAGGGCAGGCCTCAGGCAACCGCGGATTCGAGCTGGTGACCGCGACAGAATCCGCTGAACGCGGCCGCGGCGGGCCTTCGCGCCAAGGGAGGGGGAAGCTGGGGAGCCACCCCTTCTTTCGGCGGAAGTCCAGGGGCGATGCCCCTGGCGATCAGGGCCAGCGCACTTCCGGCGGCATGGACATCAGGATCGCCTCCGTGTTCCCGCCGGTCCTGAGCCCGAACAGCGTGCCGCGATCGTGCAGCAGGTTGAACTCCACGTAGCGTCCACGGCGGATGAGTTGGTGCTCTCGCTCGGCCTCGGTCCATGGTTCGTGCATGCGGCGGCGGATAATGGCGGGGTAGGCGGACAGAAAGGCCTTACCTACGTCGCGGGTGAAGGCGAAGTGGTCTTCCAGCCGCTCGCCGCCTGGATCGTCGCGGCCCAGCCAGTCGTAGAAGATGCCGCCCAGCCCGCGCGGCTCGTTGCGGTGGGGCAGAAAGAAATACTCGTCGCACCACTGCTTGAAGCGCGGATAGTGCTCTGGGTCATGCCGGTCGCAGGCGGCCTTGTATGCGGCGTGGAAGGCGGCGGCGTCTTCCAGCGACTCCGGCGCATCCATGGTCATGGGCGTGAGGTCGCCGCCGCCGCCGAACCAGGCGCGGCTAGTCACGATGAAGCGGGTGTTCATGTGCGCCGCAGGCACGCGGGGGGAACGCATATGCGCGACAAGCGACACACCCGTGGCCATGAAGCGAGGGTCTTCGGCGGCACCCGGGATCTGCTTGCGGAATTCCGGGCTGAACTCGCCCCAAACGGTGGAAACGTTGACCCCGACCTTCTCGAACACCCGGCCGCGCATCACGGACATGACGCCGCCGCCTCCTGGCCCACCGCCCTCCGGGCCTTCGCCGCTAGGTCGGTCCCAGGGCTGACGCTCGAATCGGCCGGGGGGAAGGGCCGCATGGGGGCCGGTGGCCAGATCGTCCTCGATCGTCTCGAAGGCGGTGCAGAGCCGGTCGCGCAGCGACTCGAACCAGGAGCGCGCAGGCTGGGCGAGCGGATGATCCATCGGAGTGGTGTCAGGCATGGCGATCCTCACGACGGTAGGCAGGCGGGGGCTAGCGCCTGGCCGGGCCCGGCGCAACGGCGGAAGCAGGGGCGTTCCACCATGAAAGCCGCGTTTCAGCCTCGCTAAGGCGCGGGCTGGCGATTGCCACCTTCTCTGACGTGCCCTTAATATGTCGGTGGCGCATGGATCGCCGGGCTCCCACGCAGGTCCAAGGGCGGAAGGGGGTCTGGAAGGATGTGCGCTGCCGCCAGTTGCGGCCAATGATTTGCGGCGTCCCCGCCTGCCTGGAGACCGGGGTCAGCCGCCATAAGGGACGATGAGGCATGGCTGATACGCTGGCGCCGACACGTTCCCCGGCCACGGGTGAACCCCATGGCCAGCCGGAGGGGACGAAGCGCGACTTTCTGAAACTGGTGACGGGGTCGTTTGCCGCCGTCGGCGTGGGTGCCATTGTCTGGCCCTTCATCGCGTCGATGAACCCGGCAAAGGACGTGCTGGCGCTGGCCAGCACGGACGTGACGCTGGACCATATCGCCGAAGGGCAGGCCGTCACGGTGATGTGGCGTGGCAAGCCCGTTTTCGTGCGCCACCGCACCGCGGCCGAGATCCAGGAGGCCAAGGACGTGCCGCTGGGCCAGCTGCGCGATCCGGCGAGCGACCAGGACCGGGTGCAACGCGAACCCTGGCTGGTGGTGGTCGGCGTCTGCACCCATCTCGGCTGCGTGCCGCTGGGGCAGAAATCGACCGACCCGCGTGGCGATTACGGCGGCTGGTTCTGCCCCTGCCACGGCAGCCACTATGACACGGCGGGCCGCATCCGCCGCGGCCCCGCGCCGACCAACCTCGCCGTACCGGAATACGCATTCCGCTCCGACACCCAGATCCGCATCGGCTGAGGAGCAGAACCATGGCCGGCCTGCACGACAGCACTGTCACAAACCCCGTCCTGCGCTGGATCGATCAGCGCATGCCCGTCGTCACCATGATCCAAAAGGAGTATGGGAGCTTCCCGACTCCGCGGAATTTCAACTACTTCTGGAATTTCGGCGCCCTCGCCCTGATCAACCTCGTGATCATGATCGCGACGGGCATCTTCCTGGCGATGAACTACACCGCGCATACCGGACTGGCCTTCGACAGCGTCGAACGCATCATGCGCGACGTGAACTATGGCTGGCTGATCCGGTACGTTCACATGAACGGCGCCTCGATGTTCTTCATCGTTGTGCTGATCCATATCTGGCGCGGCCTGTATTACGGTTCCTACAAGAGCCCCCGCGAGCTGCTCTGGATCCTCGGCGTCACCATCTTCCTGTTGATGATGGCCACGGCCTTCATGGGCTACGTGCTGCCCTGGGGCCAGATGTCCTTCTGGGGCGCCACCGTCATCACCAACCTGTTCTCGGCCATCCCGCTGGTGGGGGATGCCATCGTCACCCTGCTCTGGGGCGGCTTCTCGGTCGACAATCCGACGCTGAACCGGTTCTTCTCCCTGCACTACCTGCTGCCCTTCGTGATCGCCGGCGTGGTGTTCCTCCACGTCGCGGCGCTGCACATCACAGGCTCCAACAACCCGCTCGGCATTGAGCCGAAGGGTCCGCAGGACACGCTGCCCTTCCACCCCTACTACACGGCCAAGGACAGCGTCGGGATCATCGTCTACTTCATCGTGTTCTCGGTTCTGGTGTTCTTCACCCCGAACTACCTGGGCCATACCGACAACTACATCCCGGCCAACCCGCTGGTGACGCCGGCGCACATCGTGCCGGAATGGTACTTCCTGCCCTTCTACGCCATTCTCCGCGCGGTGCCGAACAAGCTCGGCGGTGTGCTGATGATGTTCGGTTCCATCGCCATCCTGTTCATCCTGCCCTGGCTGGACCGCTCGCCGGTGCGCTCCATGCGCTTCCGGCCAATCGCGCGCTGGGCGCTGATGCTGTGGGGCATCAACTTCTTTGTCCTCATGTGGGCGGGCGCCATGCCGGCCGAGGGCGTCTACGTCACCATCGCGCGGCTCTCGACCGCCTATTACTTCGCCTACTTCCTCGTCATCCTGCCGCTGCTGGCCAAGGTGGAGCGGCCCTTGCCGCTGCCGGAAAGCATCAGCCAGCCGGTGACGCGAGGCGGCGGGCCACTGCCCGGCGCGGCCGTGGCCAAGCCGATGGAGAAGGCCTGATGCGCGTGCACACCCTGAAGGCAGCCGCGCTCGCCGGCCTGATGTCGATCGGCTTGGCCATGCCGGCGACCCAGGCGGCGGAAAGCGGCGTCGAACTGCCCAACACCAAGTTCTCGTTTGACGGGCCTTTCGGCACCTTCGACCGGGGCGAGCTGCAGCGCGGCTTCCAGGTCTACAAGGAAGTTTGCTCGGCCTGCCATTCCATGCGGCTGGTCTCCTACCGCAACCTGCGGGATATCGGCTTCTCGGAGCCGGAGGTGACGGCGGTCGCCGCCGGCTACCAGATCCAGGACGGTCCGAACGACGACGGCGAGATGTTCGAGCGGCCGGGACGCCCCTCAGACCGCTTCCGCAAGCCTTTCGCCAACGACTCCGCGGCGCGTGCGGCCAATAATGGTGCTCTGCCGCCCGATCTGTCGGTGATCGTCAAGGCCCGCGGGGGCGGCGCCGACTACCTTCATGCGCTTCTGGTCGGCTACGAGGATCCGCCAGCGGGTGTCACGCTGATGGAGGGGATGCACTACAACAAGTACTTCGCCGGCCATCAGATCGCCATGGCGCCGCCGCTGACCAGCGACGGCCAGGTGCAGTACGCGGATGGCACCACCGCCACCGTGGATCAGATGGCCCGCGACGTCACCGCCTTCCTGGCCTGGGCTTCCGAGCCGGAATCGGAAACCCGGCGCGCCATGGGTGTGCGGATCATCCTGTTCCTGCTGGTTCTGGGCGGGCTGACCTACACGGTGAAGCGGCGGGTCTGGGCGCGGATTGGCGGCGACCACGTGAAATAGGAACGTCATGCGGCCGGTGGCTTGCGGCCGGCCGTATCCTGCTTCAAGGACGGTCCGGCAGTGCTGCCGGGCCGGCTCCAAGGAAAGGGTCGCCACCAGGCGGCCTTTTTCGTGAGGAGCCCCCCGCATGAGCGACATGATCGAACCCGTGATCGGCCTGATCGGCGGGTCCGGCCTCTACGATATTGACGGGCTTGAGGAGCGCGAATGGCGCCGGATCGAGAGCCCCTGGGGTGAGCCCTCGGACGAGTTGCTTTTTGGCCGCCTTGGCGGAGTGCGCGTGGTGTTTCTCCCGCGCCACGGCCGCGGCCACCGGATGCCGCCCTCGGCGTTGAATTACCGCGCCAACATCGATGCTTTGAAGCGCGCCGGCGTTACCGAGATCCTCTCCATCTCGGCGGTAGGCTCGTTGAATGGCGACCTGCCGCCGGGGCATTTTGTGATCGTGGACCAGTTCATCGACCGCACCTTTGCGCGCAACAAGTCCTTCTTCGAGACGGGTTGTGTGGCGCATGTCTCGGTGGCCCACCCTGTCTGCCCCCGCCTTGGCGACGCGGCCGAGGAAGCGGCCCGCCGGATCGGGCTGAGCTACAAGCGCGGCGGCACCTATCTGGTGATGGAAGGCCCGCAATTCTCCACCAAGGCTGAAAGCGAGCTGTACCGCGCCTGGGGCTGCGACGTGATTGGCATGACCAACATGCCCGAGGCCAAGCTCGCCCGTGAAGCGGAGCTTTGCTACGCGACCATTGCCATGGTCACTGATTTCGACTGCTGGCACCCCGACCATGATGCGGTGACGGTGGATGCCGTGGTCAAGGTGATGCAAGCCAATGCCGACCGCGCGAAGGCCCTGGTGAAGACAGTGGTGCCGATGCTGGGCGTGCCGCGCGGCGCCTGTCCGGCGGGATGCGACCGTGCGCTGGAATACGCGCTGGTTACCCCGCCCGAGAAGCGCGATCCCGCCCTGATGGCGAAGCTGGACGCGGTGGCCGGGCGCGTCATGAACCGCTGAGGGTGCGTCAGACCTGAAGTCCGGAACGCCACCAGCGGTTCAATAGGTGCTGAGGTGGCTTTCCGGAGGCTCAGGCCGCCGCTGCTTTCGGACGGGAGGAGCCAAGCTCCTCCCGCCGTGTCTTCAGGCGGCGTGGTTCCTCAGGAGCAAACCCGCTCCAGGGCTAGGATCAGGTCGCGCGGGTCATAAGGTTTGGCCAGCACGGTGACGTCGCGATGCCGCTCCGGCAGGCCAGCGGCGCCGTAGCCGGTGGCCACCACAAACGGGATGTTGTGGTCGCTGAGCGTATCCGCCACAGGGGTGGAGGCTTGGCCCGCCAGGTTGATGTCCAGCACGGCGGCCTCGGGCCGCTCGGCTTCAAACAATTCCAGCGCTTCCTCCACCGTGGCGGCGGGGCCGAGCACGATGGCGCCGACTTCCAGCAACGCATCCTCCACCAGCATGGCGATCAGCGCCTCGTCTTCGACCACCAGGATGCGCCGTCCATTCAAGCCGCTCATGCGGGCTCCTCTTCCACCACCGGTCCGTTGACGGGGCGGAAGCGAATGGCCGCCACGAAGCCGTCACTCTCGTAATTCAGCTTTACCGAGGAGCCAGGCCCCAGCTCCGCCGGCAATCCACGCTCCAGCATGCGCGTGCCGAAGCCCTTGCGGGAAGGGGCCCGCACTGGCGGTCCATTTCCTTCGCGCCACATCAGTTGCACCATGCCATCGGCCTCGCCACCCCATCGAACCACAATACGCCCATCCTGATGAGTCAACGCGCCATGCTTGAGGGCGTTGGTCGCTAGTTCGTGCAGGGCGAGAGCGAGGCCCAGCGCCTGCTTGGGTGCCAGCCAGACGGTGGGGCCGCCGATGCGGAAGCGGAACTCGCCCGGTTCGCCCGCTGCCTCGCCTTGCCAGGGGGCCAGTACGGCCCGTGCCGTTTCTTCCAGCGTGGCGCCGCGCCAGGTGCGGGCGGTCAGCAGGTCATGCCCTCGCGACAGGGTCAGCAGCCGGGCCTGGAAGTCCTGCAGGAAGCGGGGAATGGCATCCGGTGCGCCGACAACATTGCGCGCCGTTTGCAGCGCCAAGGAATGCACGGTGGCCAGGGTGTTCTTGACCCGGTGGTTCAGCTCGCCCAGCAGCAGGGCCTGCCGTGCCTCGGCTGCCTTGGCGTCGGTCACGTCGCGCGACAGGCCGCCACGCCGCGTCATTCGGCCCTGGGCATCCAGAATGGGGAAGCCGACATCGCGGATCCAGCGCATGCCACCATCCGGGCGGGTGATGCGGTACTCGATGTCCTGCATGCCGGTGATGCGGGCCTGCGTTGCCGCGGCCTGCACACGATCGCGATCCGCGGGGTGGATCATTTCCACCCAGAGGCCAGGCTCGCGCTCCATCCGCTCCTGCGAGACGCCCCAGATGCGCTCGAAGGCCGGGCTCAGGAATTCCAGGTTCTGGCCGCTGATGTCGGACATCCACATCACGTCCGGGCTGGCCTCGGCGAAGCGGCGGAAGCGGCTCTCGGACGCGGCAAGGTCGGCCGCCGCCTGCACCGCTGCCTTGCGCGAAGCGGTCTGCGCCGCGACCTGCCGGGCCAGCGCCTCGCGTGCCTCGGCCAGTTCCGACACATCGGTCACGGCGCCGATCCAGCGGCGGATGGTCCCATCGGCGGCACGGGCGGGCAGGGCACGGGCCACGCACCAACGCCAGCCTCCCTCAGCCCGGCGCAGTCGCAGCTCGGCACTGAACGGCTTTCCGCCGCGCAGCGCCCTGCGCCAGGCACGCTCGGCCCTCTGCTGGTCCTCGGGGTGCACGAGCCGGTCCAGCGACTGCACGGCGATCCCGGGGGCAAGGCCCGTGAAATCCTGCAGGCGAGGGTTGACGTAGTCGATTCGCCCATCGGGCAAGGTTGACCAGACGATCTGCGGAATGGCCTCGGCCAGCGTGCGGAAGCGCAGCTCGCTCTCGCGCAGTGCCTCGGCGGCGCGGCGGCTCGCGTCGATGTCGGTGATGGCGGCCACGGCCCCGACGATCCGCCCCTGCGCATCGCGAATCGGCGTGCCAGCCACCCGCAGCCATACCATGGAGCCGTCGCCACGCCGGTAATGATGCTCCGCCGTGGCCGGCAGGCCGGTCAGCAAGGCACGGGCCAGCGGGAACTCCGGCCCGTCCATGCGGCGGCCATCGGCGTGGTAGGCCTCCAGCTTGGCGCGGTATTCGCCAATGCCGCCCAGCAACTCGACCGGGCTTCGCAGGATCTCCTCCAGCCGCCGGTTGCCGAGCAGGATCCGCCCCGAGGGGGCCTCGGCCAGCAGCACGCCGACGGGGACGTTGTCCATCACCGCCTTGAGTCGCGCCTCGCTTTCCCGAAGCGCCGCCTGGGCCGCGCGCTCGTCGCTGACATCGCGGAAGAACAGCGTCAGCCCCTCTGCCGAGGGAAAAATGTCAGCCGAGATCCAGCGCGCCAGGGCCGGATGGAAGGCAGTGACGGATTGCGCCGTTCCATCCTGCCGCGCCACCTCGAAGGCGGCGGAGAAGGGGCCCTCGTCCCATCCGGGAAAGCTTTCCGGCAAACGGCGGCCGATGGCCTCCCCGGTGCTGGCGGCCAGGGCACGTGCGCGACCGTTGAGGTAGAGCAGCACCCCTTCGCGGTCGAGCACCAGGACGCTGTCAGTGGTGCTTTCCAGCACGGTGTGAAGCCGGGCCGAAAGGGCGATGCGCTCCGCTTCCAGGTCATCGCGCTCCGCGGCCGCCTTGGTCAGCGCCGCCGCAGCCTCGTCGATTTCGCGCAACCCGGTCGGTGGAAAGGCGGGCAGCGGACCACCCCGCCCAAAGGCGTGGGCGATCTCGCCCAGCCGCCCCAGCGGCGTCGCTACGCGCCGGTCCACCCAGAGGGCCAATGCCAGGGTGAACATGGCCAGCACCGAGCCGCCCACCAGCACCACCGGCGTCAGCACACGGTAAAGGGCGCCGTCCAGCGTCTCGGTCGGGAGGGAAACGGTGACGGTCCAGGGCGTCGATTCGACGCGGCGCCAGGCGGTATAGACCGGCTCCGAACGGGCCGTTTGGCTGAGCAGCCAACCCTGGTTTGAATCCGTGCGCAGGACCCGGCGTATGGGGCTGGTGGCGGTCAATTCGCGCCCTACCGAACCGGGCAGGGGAGGGCTGCGCGCCAGCAATCGGGCATTCTCGTCGATAATGGTGACGATCCATTCCGAAGGCACGGTCAGTCGCTGGATGCGCGGCCGCCACAGCGGCATGGGGTCAAGCGAGGCGGTGAGAAACAGCGATGGGTGCCCCGGGCCCTGTGGCCAGAGCTCCTCGGTGATGTCGAGGCGCAGCGGCTCGTCCGCCGTCAGCGAGTGGCGGCTGGAGATGCCGGTGCTTCGGGGAGCATCACGCAGCACCGGGAGCACGATCCCCGGCTTGTGCGGGTCGATAAAGGCGCGGCCGCTGTCGACAACGATGTGGCCCTGCACATCGGTCAGCCAGATGCGGGCGCGGTAGGTCATCGGCAGGGTGCGCGCGGCCTCGTGGAAGGCAGCAAAATCCTGGTTGCGGAGTGCAGGCGAGCGGCCCAGTGCGGCCAGTTCTCCGCGCAGCCCCAGCACCTCGCGTTCCAGCCCGAAGGCCAGTTCGCGCGCTGCCTCCGCCGCCTGGGCGGAAAGGCGGTCCCGCTCGGCTTCGGCCATCCGGCCAGCCACATGGCCGGCCATACCCCAGACCGGCAGGAAGACGGCCAGGGCGATGAGCAGCAAATAAAGCCGAACGGTCGGCGCCCGTCGTGTCGCCTGCCTCATCGTCCTGACCGGATCCGCCCGCGGCGGGGTTGCATCAACCTCCCCATGCGGCGGCGCGGCGCCATGCGCAAGGGTCAAGACGAGCCTGCCGGACGAACCCAAGGCAGAGTGACCGGTTGGAACGAATGTTCGGTTGTGTGCGTCCCTCTTCTACCAATCGAGGCGTGCATGAATGCCGGGATATTCAATCGGCATACTGCCCGGCAGCTTCGATCACAGGCTTCCACTTGGCGATATCGGCCTTCCAGAATGTCTCATGGGCCGTCGGTGTGGCGCGATCCTGCGTTACCGGCGTGGTCCCCAGATCGGCGAAGCGCTCCACCACGCGGGGATCGCGCAGCGCTACCTGCAACGCCGCGGAAAGCCGGTTCACGATGGCGGCGTCAGTGCCCTTCGGCGCGTAGAGCCCGTGCCAGATAGTGACCTCCATGCCGGACAGGCCGCCCTCGGCCGCGGTGGGGACATCGGGCATGGCCTTCAGGCGCTCGGGCGTGGTGACGGCGAAGACCTTCACAGCGCCGGCCCGGATCTGCTCCGTGGTGTTGGTGGTCTGATCGCACAGGACGTCCACGGTGCCGGCCACCAGATCGGTCATGGCCGGAGCGGTGCCGCGATAGGGAACGGTGGTCATGGGCGCGCCCACAGCCTGGCGGAACAGCAGGCCGCAGAGATGGCTGGCGGCGCCGATCCCGGCATGGGCGTAGTTCAGCTTCTCGCCTTCCTTTTTCACCAGGGCGGTCAGCTCGGCCATGTTGGCGGCGGGGATGTCCTTGCGGGTGATGATGGTCATCGGCACCTCGGTGACGAGGCCGATGGGTGCGAAGCCATTGACGGGATCATAAGGCAGCCGGCGGTAAAGGGTTGGCGTGGTGCCCATGCCGATATGGTGCATCAGGATGTTGTAGCCATCCGGGCGGGCCTGCGCGGTGCGCGCCGCGCCCAGCGTGCCGCCGGCACCGCCAACATTCTCGACCACCACGGTTTGCCCGAGGTCGCGTCCCATGGCCTCGGCCACCAGCCGGGCAACGGTGTCGGTCGGCCCGCCGGCTGCGAAGGGCACGACCATGGTGATGGTGCGGGTCGGGTAGTTGCCCTGCGCCCGGGCGGAGCCGGACGGGAAAAGAGCCAGCGCCGAGAGGGCGAGGCCGGCCAGGGAAACAGGCAGGCAGCGACGAAGCATCAATCAAGTCCTTCCGACGTTTCCGTCCGCTTCTCAGGCGGTGCGGGCGCCCTCCACCGGGGTGGGCGGAGAGGCGTGGAAGAACGTTACAGCAAGGTCAGCTTTCGGAGCCATCACGGAATAGGCTCCGCTGGCCGCTCTCAGCTATCCATCTTAAGGGCGGCGATGAAGGCCGATTGCGGGATCTCGACCTTGCCGAATTGCCGCATCCGCTTCTTGCCTTCCTTCTGCTTCTCCAGAAGCTTGCGCTTGCGGGAAATGTCGCCGCCATAGCACTTGGCGGTAACGTCCTTTGACATGGCGGAAATGGTTTCGCGCGCGATGACCCGGCCACCAATCGCCGCCTGAATGGGGATCTTGAAGAGCTGACGGGGGATCAGGTCCTTCAGCTTCTCGCAGATGGAGCGGCCGCGGCGTTCGGCCTGGGAGCGGTGCGCCATGAAGGACAGCGCGTCCACCGGCTCGTTGTTCACCAGAATCGAGATCTTCACGAGGTCGCCCTCGTCATAGCCGTCCATCTGGTAGTCGAAGGAGGCGTAGCCCCGCGAGACCGATTTCAGCCGGTCGTAGAAGTCAAACACCACCTCGTTCAGCGGCAGGCGATACACCGCCATGGCGCGGTTGCCGACATAGGTCAGTTCCACCTGCTGGCCCCGGCGCTCCGAGCACAGCGTCAGGATCGAGCCGAGATGCTCGTCCGGCACCATGATGGTGGCCTTGATCCAGGGCTCCTCGATCTTGTCGATCTGCGTTGGGTCCGGCATGTCGGCCGGGTTGTGCAGGTCGCTGGTCACGCCTTTGCTGTCGGTCAGCTTGTAGACCACCGAGGGGGCGGTCGCGATCAGGTCGAGGTCGAACTCGCGCGACAGCCGTTCCTGGATGATCTCCAGGTGCAAAAGGCCAAGGAAGCCGCAGCGGAAGCCGAAGCCCAGCGCCGCCGAGCTTTCCGCCTCGAAATGAAAGGACGCGTCGTTCAGCCGAAGCTTGCCGAGCGATTCGCGCAGCTTCTCGAAATCATCGGCATCGACCGGATAGAGGCCGCACCAGACCACAGGGATGGAGGGCTTGAAGCCCGCCAGAGGCTCGGCGGCGGGGGTGCGGTCATCGGTGATGGTGTCGCCGACATTGGTCTCGGCCACCGTCTTGATGGCGGCGTTGAGGTAGCCCATCTCGCCCGGGCCGAGGTAATCCACCGGCACCATCTTGGGGCGGAACACGCCGACGCTGTCCACCGTCTGGGTAGTGCCCTCCGCCATGAAGCGGATCTTCTGACCCTTGCGGATGGTACCGTCCACCACCCGGATCAGGATGATGACGCCGAGATAGGGGTCGTACCAGCTGTCCACCAGCAGGGCCTTGAGCGGCGCGGAAGCGTCGCCCTTGGGAGCCGGCAGGCGGGTGACGATGGCTTCCAGCACGCCCTCGATGTTGAGGCCGGACTTGGCCGAGATTTCCACCGCCTCCGAGGCGTCGAGACCGATCACATCCTCGATCTGCTGCTTCACCCGCTCCGGCTCGGCGGCTGGCAGGTCGATCTTGTTGAGAACGGGGACGATCTCGTGATTGGCGTCGATCGCCTGGTATACATTGGCCAGCGTCTGCGCTTCGACCCCCTGGGAGGCATCGACCACCAGCAGCGAGCCCTCGCAGGCGGCCAGCGACCGGCTGACCTCATAGGCAAAATCCACATGACCCGGCGTGTCCATGAGGTTCAGGACATAGGTTTCGCCGTCCTGCGCCTTGTAGTCGAGCCGCACGGAAGCCGCCTTGATGGTGATGCCGCGCTCCTGCTCCAGCTCCATGCTGTCGAGCATCTGCTCCTTCATGTCGCGCAGCGCGACGGAGCCCGTGGCCTGGATCAGGCGGTCGGCCAGGGTCGATTTGCCATGGTCGATATGGGCGATGATCGAGAAATTGCGGATACGGGAGAGCGGCGTGTCGGTCATGCTGTTCCGGCGGCAGAGTCGGGAAGGCGGTCAACACCCGCCGAGAGGTCCGCGCAGCAGATAGGGCATGCGGGGCGGGAATCAAAGCGGAACCGGGACGCATGCGCACTGGCCGGGAAGTGTTATGTCCCTCGTCACCCGGTGCTCCGTACCCCCGGAGGCCCATTTGCGGCCGCTGGCGGCGGAGCAGCGACATGCCCACCGGCTCGGCACAAGACGGCTTCAGCCTGAAACCGTAGCGGCCTGGACGCTGCTTCACCTCGTGGCGAGGGCTTCCCGAAGGGTGAAGCTTTAACTGTCAGGGACGTTCGAGAGGGCCGCCCCGTCCTCGCATGGCCGGCCGGAGACGAAAAAGGCCGGAAGCGGCGAGGCGCTCCCGGCCAGGTTTTGGTGCCGTGCCCTTATTCGGCGGCGACGGCCAGTTGCGGAGCCTCGCGGCGGCACAGCCCCTCGTAGAGGGACACGTAGTCCTCAGCCATGCGGCGGCCGGTGAACCGCTTGTCGAACTGGGCGCGTACGCCGGCGCGGGGCAGTTCCTTGACGCGGGCCACGGCCGAGATCGCCTCGGACATGCTGGTCACCGAGTAGCCTGTGATGCCGTCATCCACCACCTCAGGCACCGAGCCGTGGCGGAAGGCGATCACCGGCGTGCCGCAGGCCATGGCTTCGATCATCACCAGTCCGAACGGCTCCGGCCAGTCGATCGGCGTCAGCAGGGCGATGGCATTGGCCAGGAAGTCCTGCTTCTGCGTCTCGTTGATCTCGCCAATGAACTCGATCAGCGGATGGTTCAGCATCGGCTTGATCTTGCTCTCGAAGTAATCGACGTCGACCTTGTCCACCTTGGCCGCGATCTTCAGCGGGGTATTGGTGGCAATGGCGATCTCGATCGCCCGGTCGCAGCGCTTCTCCGGCGCGATGCGGCCCAGGAAGGCTAGGTAGCCCGGCTTCGCCTGTGCGTCCGGCACCAGCAGGCGCTCCGGCAGGCCATGATAAACGGTGCCGGCCCAATGTGCCTGAGGCAACGGGCGGCGCTGGTCGTTGGAGATCGACACCACCGGCGCGTTGGGGAAGGCGTCAAATACGGGCTGCAGCTCCTGCAGGTCCAGCCGGCCGTGCAGCGTGGTCACGAAGGGGACGCTCTGCCGCGAGAAGAGCGGGAAGGGCAGGTAGTCCAGGTGGAAGTGCAGCAGGTCGAACTCGTGCCTGCGGCGATAAACCTGCTCCAGCATCAGCGTCAGCGGCGCGTTGGCGTCACGCACGGAAGGGTCCAGCCGCAGCGCCTTGGTGCTCATGGGCGCCAGCTTGGCCTTGGTGATCGAGTCGCCGCTGGCAAACAGCGTCACCTCGTGGCCCAGCTCGACCAGCTCCTCCGTCAGGTAGGACACGATCCGCTCAGTGCCCCCGTACAGCTTCGGGGGCACGGCCTCGGTAAGGGGAGCGATCTGAGCGATACGCATCGGGTCGGGTCTCCATTGCTTCGTCACTGGGTGGATAGATCGCAGGTGATTGAGGTTTGGATTCGGCAAACTTCGCCACGATTTCGTCTTGATGCTGGCGTTACCTCAGCAAGAACGCGGCCCAAGGCTGGGCTCACGCGTTTGTGCTTCAGGTTTCGGAGGCGAGTTCCCCCCATGCAGCGTGCCGACACCAGCGACCTGCTCCGCCTATCCCGGCGTCCGATCGGGTTCCTGTTCCGCCACCTGCGGCCCTACGCCGGCAGCCACGTCGCGATCATGATCGCGGTGCTCGGCGCGGTCGGCTGTTCGGTGGGTGCCAATTATGCCGTGAAGAACCTGATCGACACGTTGTCGGGCGGCCCGTCCAACGTGGCCTCCACCGCCGTGTGGACCGCCTTCGCCATCCTGGCCGGCATTATCACCGCCGATAACCTGTTGTGGCGCGTCGGCGGCTGGATCGCGGCGGATCGCTTTCCCCGCGCCACCGCCTCGATGCGGGCCGAGCTGTTCCATCACCTTTCCGGCCACTCGCCCGGTTATTTCGCCAACCGCTCTTCCGGCACGCTGGCGGCCCGGATCAGCGCCACCGGCACGGCAGGCTTCACCGTGCTGCAGAATTTCACGTGGCACACCGTGCCCCCCGCGGTGGCGGTCACCCTGGCGATTGCCTTCCTCGCCAGTGTGGACCCGCTGATGGCGGGCTGCCTTGTGGTGGCGGCAGGGCTGCTGGCGGCGGGTGTTGCCTGGCTCGGCCGCAAGGGCGAGGTGATGCATGACCGCTTCGCTGGACGGGCCGCCGCAGTGGACGGGCAGCTGGTGGACGTGGTGCAGAATTTCTCGCTGGTCCGTGCCTTCGGCGCCTTCGGCCGGGAGCGTGTGCTGCTCGACAAGTCGCTGGCCGATGAAACCGCCGCTCGCCGCGCCAGCCTTCGCTACCTGGAGAAGCTTCGCCTGGTACACGGCGCCGCTACCGCCGTGATGACGGCCGTGCTGCTGTGGTGGGTGGTGACGCTGTGGCAGGCCGGACGTGCCACGGCCGGCGACATCGTGCTGGTCTGCACGCTGGGCTTCACCATCCTGCATGCCTCGCGCGACCTCGCCATGGCCCTGGTGGACCTGACGCAGTACGTGGCCCGCATGCGGGAAGCGCTGGTGTCGCTGCTGGTGCCGCATGACCTGCCGGATGTGGAAAACGCCAGCCTGCTGGAGGGCCGGGGCGGCGCGGTGGATTTCCGCGACGTGGTGTTCAGCTATCCGGCCGCTCCGGAAGGCTCGCCGCCAATCCTGCGTGGGCTGAACCTGTCCATTCCCAAAGGGCAGAAGGTTGGCGTGGTCGGGCGCTCGGGCGCCGGCAAGTCCACCCTGTTGACGCTTCTGCAGCGCCATTCCGCACCGCAATCGGGCGAAGTGGACATCGACGGGCAGAACATTGCCGATGCAACGCGGGAAAGCCTGGCCGAGCAGATCGCGGTGGTGCCGCAGGATGTCTCCCTGTTTCACCGCACGGTGCTGGAGAACATCCGCTACGCCCGCCCCGATGCGACTGACGAGGAAGTGCTGGCTGCCGCCGAGGCCGCTCGCTGCCGCGACTTCATCGAGGCCCTGCCAGAGGGCTTCGACACCATTGTCGGCGACCGTGGCGCCAAGCTTTCGGGCGGTCAGCGCCAGCGCCTGGCCATCGCCCGCGCCCTGCTGAAGAACGCGCCGATCCTGCTGCTCGACGAGGCCACCTCGGCGCTCGACAGCGAGTCGGAGGCCGAAGTGCAGAAGGCACTCGACTCCCTGATGGAGGGCCGCACGGTGATCGCCGTGGCCCACCGCCTGGCCACCCTGACCAATTTCGACCGCATTGTCGTCATGGACCAGGGGCAGGTGGTGCAGGATGGCCCGCCAGACCAGCTGATGCGCCGCCCTGGCCCCTACCAGGACATGGTGCGCCGGCAGTCGGAGGCGCTGCAGGTGGCGGCTTGAACCGCACCGAGGCAGCATCCGGCTGAACCTGGAGGGGGGCGAAGGCTCCCCTCTTTTTCGTTCACCGCTTCACTCCGCGCCTTCCGCCGGGGTGTCGATCTCGTGGACGACCAGCCCCGCACCGGTCGGCAGATGGCGTGCCTGCTCCAGCGCGATGCGCATGTCTGCACCACCTCTCTGCCAGCGCTGGGTCAGGGTCTTGCCCGAGAAATCGAAGGCCTTGCCCAGCCCCGCCTCGTCCAGCGCGGCGCGGTAGCTCAGGCAGATTACCGCCGTGCGCTGTGTTCGGGCCTCCTGCCGCAGGTTGGCGAGGGCAGGATCGTCCGCCAGGTGTTCCGGAAGATGGGCCAGCAAGGCGCGCAGCCGGTGTTCCCGCTGCCGTCCCTCCACCATGCGGCGGGTCTGGTTGCCGAAAGCGATGTCCCCTGCCCGGGAGGCGGCGGCGGCCAGGGTGTGCGGGCGGCTGCCGCGACGGGCGAACAGCTCGACGGCCAGGCAGAGCACCTCCTCCGGGGGCAGGTCGTCCAGGATCAGGTCCAGGGGCAGGTTCGACGCCAGCCCGCCATCGCCCAGCAGCCGGCCCTCGATTTCGACCGGGCCGAACAGGGGCAGGAGGGCGCCCGAGGCCAGCAGGTGCTCTGGACCGATGCGCTGTCCGCGCGCGGTATCGAACACCACGCGGTCACCACTCTCGATGTCGGTGGCGGTGATACTCACCCTGATGGTGCCGCTGTTGAGTCGGCCGAAATCAACCAGCTGTTCAAGCTGCGCCCGCAGCGGCGAAAGATCGTACAGGGCAGGCACGTCGCGCACGCCGGCCCCGGGCAGGCCGAGGCGAGGGCGAAAGATCGACGGGCATCCGAACAAGTGAGACTGCAGCGCCGCCGCCATCGCCTCCGCTTCCCGCCAGGGGCCGGTGAAGGGCGCGCCGAACCAGAGCGGGGCCAAGGGCAAAGGCTCGTGGGTGGCGGCCTGCCAGAACTCCTTAAGCCGGGCCGCGCGCCGTTCCGGCGGGTTGCCGGCGATCAGCGCGGCGGTGATGGCGCCCACCGAAGCGCCGGCAATCCAGCGTGGCTCCTGTCCGGCGTCCTGCAGCGCGGCGCAGGCACCGGCTTCGTAGGCGCCGAGCGCGATGCCGCCGGAAAGGGCGAGGGCCGTGAAGGGCTGCGTTGCGGGGGCCGGCATCAGCGGGACATCCGGCGCAGGATCAGCACGGCGGCCAGCAGGCCGAAGGCCGCCAGCGGCACCCCGCCATTGTTGGGCCCGTGCCGCCAGCCGCCGCGCACCCGGGCTTCATCCACCATGGGTGTGAACAACGCGCCGTCGGTGTCCGGACTGGCTTCCCGCGCCAGGAAGCCGGCATGGAGGGCGCGTCCGGTCAGGCGTGTAGCGACCGGGGCAGGGGCCAGTCGCTTCATCAGCGTGCCGAACCAGGCGAAGCCGCCGATCGGCGTCTCGGCACGCGGGTTGTCGACCAAACGCAACACGGCCTGCGCCACCTTCTCGGGCGTGTAGACGGGCGGCGCCGCCCGCACGCGCCGGTGGCTGTAATTGGCCGCATGCTGGAAGAAGGGCGTGTCGATTACGGAAGGCAGGATGGTGCAGATCTGGATGCCGGGCTGATCCAGCACTTCCTGCCGCAGTGCCTCGGACAATCCGCGCACGGCGAATTTGCTGGTGGCGTAGGCGGTGGAATCGGGCTTGGCGATGCGGCCGACGATGGAGGCATTCTGGATCAGCACGCCATGCCCCTGCCGCCGGAACACCGGCATGGCCGCGCGGGCCCCGTGCACGTAGCCGAACAGGTTGGTCTCGATCACCCGGCGCCAGGCTTCGGGCGGAATGTCCTCGAACCGGCCGAAAACACCGACACCCGCATTGTTGAACCAAACGTCGATCCGGCCGAAATGCTCCAGCGCCTGGCCGGCCAGATGCCGGACCTGGTCCTCATCCGTGGTATCGGTCGGCACCGCCAGGGCATGCACGCCCATACCTTCGCATTCGCGCGCCAGCTCCTCCAGCCGCTCCGCCCGGCGCGCGGCCAGAACCAGGTGGTCGCCTCGTTCGGCGAAGGCATAGGCCGTGGCGCGGCCAATGCCGCTGGACGCGCCGGTGATCACGACGACGCGGCCATTTTCTGCCAAGGACATGCTCCAGACCCCTTCTCGCTGCTGGTATGCCGCGTTGCAGCATTGCTTTGCAGAACGGGAAGCGGTGGAGGGTGGTTGCTAGGGCGCCTCGGCCTGCCGGGCCAGCCGCCGGGCCAAACCATAGCCGATCATGCCCCCTACCGGTGCCGCCGGCAGCACCAGGACCCAGGCGGCATGCACGCCATTGACCACGAGGCCCAGGCCGATGCCCAGCATCAACCCCCCGACAAGGCTGCCCGCTACTCCCGCCGTTAGCCCCAGGATCAGGATTTCCGCCCGTGTGACCATTGGATTTGCTCCTCCCGCCTGAAACTCCGGGTAGGGGGGTGGGCGGCGTTTGACAAGCGGCCCGGGCAGCGGCTACAGGCGCGCACCTTTCCGGGAAAGCGGACGTGGGCCCGGTCCTGCGCGCCCGCCCCTTGGCACCAGCCTTGGGGACTACCGGGACACAACGGCACCTCGGACCGGTCAACGGCAGCGGGGCCACAACAAGAAGGAGCCCGCCGCATGACGAAGCGCGCGGAAAGCAAGTACAAGATCAATCGCCGCCTGGGCGTGAACCTGTGGGGCCGCGCCAAGTCCCCGGTCGCCAAGCGCGAATATGGCCCCGGCCAGCATGGCCAGCGCCGCAAGCAGAAGCCGACCGACTTCGGCATCCAGCTGATGGCCAAGCAGAAGCTGAAGGGCTACTACGGCAATATTGGCGAGAAGCAGTTCCGCAAGTATTACGAGGAGGCCGTGCGCCGCAAGGGCGACACCTCCGAGAACCTGATCGAGATCCTGGAGCGCCGCCTGGACGCCGTGATCTACCGCATGAAGCTGGCGATGACGCCCTTTGCGGCCCGGCAGTTCGTGAACCACGGCCACGTCACGGTCAACGGCAAGCGCGTCAACATCCCCTCCTACCTGGTCCGCGACAATGACGTGGTCGAGGTCAAGGAGAAGTCGAAGCAGCTGGTGATGGTGCTGGACGCCGCGCAGAGCGGCGAGCGCGACGTGCCGGAATACATCGAGGTGGACCACCGCCAGATGAAGGGCCGCTTCCTGCGCGCGCCCAAGCTGTCGGACGTGCCGTATCCGGTGCAGATGGAACCGAACCTGGTCGTCGAGTTCTACTCGCGCTGATCCCGGCCTGACCGGAATAATGAAGGGCGGGGCCTTGCGGCTCCGCCCTTTTTCATGGCGCGATCCTCAGGGGGCCGCCGAGTGCACTGCCAGGATGTTGTCGGTCACCATGTCCACCTCCTGCAGCCGCACCTCGTAGCCCCAAAGGCTGGCGAGGTAGCGCATGGTCGCCGCCGCATCCTTGGAATGTAGCAGCCGTCCTGGCCTGGTGCGGTGCTCCAGAAGCAGCCGCCGGTCGCCGGCCAGGTCAACGTCCAGGACCTGGATGTCAGGCGTGCCAATCCCTGGATCGTAGCTGCGGGCCAGTGACCGGCGGATTTCCCGATAGCCATCCTCGTCATGGATGGCGTCCACCAGCAGATGGCTGTCGGTGGTGTCGTCCAGCAAGCGGAACAGGCGGAAGCGGCGAATCACGGCAGGAGACAGGAACTGCAGGATGAAGCTTTCATCCCGGTAGTTGGCCCAGGCATGTTTCAGCGTGCCGATGGCATCCTTGTTGCCGGCGAAGTCGGGGAACCAGCGCCGGTCCTCTTCCGAAGGGTCGGTGCAGGCGCGGGCGATGTCGTTCATCATCGCGTAGCCGAGCGCATAGGGGTTCAGGTTTGGTCCCACATGCTCGAAGCCGTGCTGCTGGATGACGGAGCTGGTGGAATGGATGCATTCCAGGAAGGCTGCATCGTCGATCTGCCCGGTCTCGTGCAGCCGGGTCATGATCTGGTGATGCACCCAGGTGGCGCAGCCCTCGTTCATCACCTTGGCCTGAGGCTGCGGGTAGAAGTACTGTGCAATCAACCGGACGATGCGGATCAGTTCCCGCTCCCAGCTCTTCAGAACGGGCGAGGTCTTCTCCAGGAAGTAAAGCAGGTTCTCCTCAGGCAGGCCCAGACGCCGGCGGCGCTCGGCCACTGTGTCCGTGGCATGCACCGGCTTGACGCCAGGTACGGTTCGCCACAGGTCGTTGAACACTTTCTGGTCGTACTGCCGCCGCTCGCGCTCGCGGTGCTCCTCGCTCTGCAGGTTCAGCGGTCGCTTGCCGCCATGCCGGTGGACGCCGTTTCGGGATAGTGCATGCGCTGCATCCAGCACCCGCTCCACCGCGGCGATGCCGTGCTGGTCCTCGCAGCGGGAGATGAAGCTGCGGGCGAATTCGAGGTAGTCCAGGATGGCCGTGGCGTCCGTCCATTGCCGGAACAGGTGGTTGTTCTTGAAGAAGTGGTTGTGGCCGAAAGCGGCGTGAGCAATGACAAGCGCCTGCATCGTCGCCGTGTTGCCCTCCATCAGATAGGAGATGCAGGGGTTGGCGTTGATCACCACCTCGTAGGCGAGGTTGCTGTAGCCCTTCTTGTACTCGTTCTCGTGCTGCAGGAAGTGCTTGCCGTAGGACCAGTGCCGGTAGGTGATCGGCATGCCATGGGCAGTGTACACATCCAGCATCTGCTCGGAGCTGATGACCTCGATGCGGTTGGGGTAGACATCGAGGCCGAGTTCCTGCTCGGCAATGCGCTCGATGGCGTCATAGGACCGGCGCAGCGTGGCAAAGTCCCAGGCCGTGCCGGAGTAGAGCAGGGAAGATGAGCCGCTCTCCATGGCGCCTTACCCCGCCACCGGGCGCTTGCCGAACAGGTCGCGGAACACCGGGAAGATTTCCCGCCGGTCGCTGACACGGCGCATCGCCATGTGCTCGACCCGGTCGGACAGCGGATCATAGCCGCGCCAAAGGTCGGTTTCACCGCGGATCACGGCGCCGGAAGGTGCCACCTCGATATAGGCGAAATGCTGCACCAGCGGCAGGATATCGTTCTCCAGCAACTGCACGGCACGGGCGGTGTCGCCGCCATAGTTGTCGCCATCCGAGGCCTGGGCCGCATAGATGTTCCAGGATGCGGCCGGGTAGCGTTCGCGCTGGATGCGGATCAACTCGGCCAGAGCCGAAGAGACGATGGTGCCGCCGGTGCGGGGGTCGGTGAAGAAGGTCTTCTCGTCCACTTCCTCCGCTGCCTCCGTGTGGCGGATGAACACCAGTTCCACACGCTTGTAGCGGCGCTCGAGGAAGACGTGCAGCAGCAGGAAGAACCGCTTGGCCAGGTCCTTCATGCTTTCGGTCATGGAGCCGGACACATCCATCAGACAAAACATCACCGCCCGCGCCGAAGGCTTCGGTGTCGGGGTGAATCGGCGGTAACGCAGATCGACCGGGTCGACCCAGGGTATGCGCGCCTGACGCCGCCGGGCCTCGGCCACCTCGGCGCGCAGCGCTTTCAGCCGCTCCGGCTCCTCGCCGCTTTCCTCCAGCGCCGCGACCTCGGCCTCCATGTTGCGCACCGCTTCACTCTTGGGGCGCTTCAGCCCGATGCGGCGCGCCAGGCTCTGGCGCATGGAGCGCGCCAGGTCGATCTGCGAGGGCGAGCCATCGGTGGAGATGCCAGTGCGCTGCGGCGACACCGTCTCGGTGTCCAGGATGTCGCGCTTCACCAGGTCCGGAAGCTCGAGATCCTCAAAGAACAGGTCGAGGAACTCGTCGCGGGTGAGCACAAAGCGGAAATTGTCCTCGCTGCCGCCTCCGCCCTCACCGGAGGCGCCGCTGCCTCCGCCACCGCCGGCCCCGCCGCCTTTTCCATCGGGGCGCTTCAGGCGGTCGCCGACCGAGAATTCCTTGTTGCCCGGCAGAACGATGTCGCGTCGGCCGCTGGTGAACACCTCGTGGAACACAGGCTCATGCAGCGAGTCGGCGGGGATGGTAACAGCCTCGCCATGCCCGGTTTCCCGCAGTGTCCCGCTGTCCACCGCATCCCGGACCGCCCGGAGCACTGCCTGCCGTGCCCGGACCAGGACGCGGCGGCGGTTCTCGAGGTTCTTGCCATGCGGGTTCGGTCGTCTGTCGATGATGTCCAAAGTCGATACCGTCCCCCGGAGGCCTCAGGCCGACTGCTTGACGCGCATGTACCACTCGACAAGCCGGCGCACCTGGCGCTCCGTGTAACCGCGGGAAACCATGCGCTCGACGAAATCGCTGTGCTTGCGCTCGGTCTCGCCATCCTTCTTGGAGCCGAAGCTGATGACCGGCAGCAGGTCCTCGACCTGGGAGAACATCCGCTTCTCGATCACGTCGCGGATCTTCTCGTAGGAGGTCCAGGACGGATTCTGCCCGCCATTCGCCGCCCTTGTCCGCAACGCGAACTTCACGACCTCGTTGCGGAAATCCTTTGGATTGGCGATGCCCGCCGGCTTCTCGATCTTGGTCAGCTCGGCGTTCAGCAGATCCCGGTTCATCATCTGCCCGGTATCCGGGTCCTTGAAGTCCAGATCCTCGATCCATGCATCGGCGTAGTCGAGGTAGCGGTCGAACAGGTTCTGGCCGTAGTCGTGGTAGCTCTCCAGATAGGCCTTCTGGATCTCGTTGCCGATGAACTCGGCGTAGCGCGAGGCCAGTTCCGACTTGATGGCAGTCAGGTAGTTCTGTTCCACCTCGGGCGGGAACTGCTCGCGCTTGATGGCCTGTTCCAGCACGTACATCAGGTGCACCGGATCGGCCGCCACCTCGGTCGGGTCGTGGTTGAAGGTGGCCGACAGCACCTTGAACGCGAAGCGGGTGGAGATGCCGTCCATCCCTTCATCGACGCCGGCGGTGTCGCGATACTCCTGCATCGTCTTTACCTTGGGGTCCATCTCGCGGATGTTTTCCCCGTCATACACGCGCATCTTGATGAAGGGCCGTGAATTGGCGTGCGGCTTCAGCCGCGACAGCACGGCGAAGCGGGCCAGCATCTCCAGCGTGTGCGGCGCGCACGGCGCTTCCGCCAGGGCCGAGGTGCGGATCAGCTTCTCGTAGATCTTGGTTTCTTCCGTAACGCGGAGGCAGTAGGGCACCTTCACCACGCTTACACGGTCGAGAAAGGCCTCGTTGGTGCGGTTGTTGCGGAAGCTCTGCCATTCCGCCTCATTGGAATGCGCCAGGATCACGCCATTGAAGGGAATGGCGCCGATATTCTCGGTGCCGACGTAGTTGTTCTCCTGCGTCGCCGTCAGCAGGGGGTGCAGCATCTTGATCGGCGCCTTGAACATCTCGACGAATTCCAGAAGCCCCTGGTTGGCGCGGTTCAGCCCGCCCGAGAAGCCGTAGGCGTCAGGGTCATTCTGGCTGTAGGTTTCGAGCTGGCGGATATCCACCTTGCCCACCAAGGCCGATACGTCCTGGTTGTTGTCATCGCCCGGCTCGGTCTTGGCGATGGCGATCTGCCGGCGGCGGGACGGGTAGAGCTTCACGACGCGAAAGCGCTCGAGGTCGCCCTCGAACTCATCCAGCCGCTTGAGCGCCCAGGGACTGGCAAGGCCGGTCAGGTAGCGCAGTGGCACGCCGTAGCGTTCGGACACTGCCGGCGCCATGCGCTCGGGGTCGAACAGCCCGAGGGGGCTTTCAAAGACCGGGCTGATCTCCTGGCCCGCCTTCAGCACATAGATGGGTTCCTGCTCCATCAGCGCTTTCAGCCGCTCGCCAAGCGAGGATTTGCCGCCGCCCACGGGGCCCAGCAGGTAGAGGATCTGCTTTCGCTCCTCCAGCCCCTGCGCGGCATGGCGGAAAAATCCGACGATCCGCTCGATCGTCTCCTCCATGCCGTGGAACTCGGCGAAGGCGGGGTAAATGCGGATGGTGCGATTCAGGAAGATGCGGCCGAGCCGCGCATCCTTCGCCGTGTCGATGGTTTCAGGCTCGCCAATGGCGCGCAGCATCCGTTCGGCGGCGGATGCGTAACAGCCCGGATCGGTGCGGCATTGTTCAAGAAATTCCGCGAGGCTCATCTCGACCTCGCGGCGCTGCTCGCGCATCGCGCTGTGCAGGGAGAAGATATCGTCAAGCTGGGCCAATTCGCGCTCCTGGCTTGCCTCTGGTGGCGTGAAGGGCGCTGTCCGTCGCGGGGGCTTCCGTGCCGGGGCGTCGTCGCTCCACATCACGTAGTGTCCGACCAGCCGTTGGCAAAAGTCACGAGAATCATCGCTGCGTGAGCGAAAAAAAATCCTTGATGGGCAAGCAAATGGCAACAAACACCAGAGTTTGACCGGAACTTATGCCGCGCCGCACACTCGGCCGACTCGGCCCTCCGCATTCACGGCGCGATCAGTGCTGCGCCGGCCGCCAGCGCAACAACCGCAAGGCGTTCAGCGTCACCAGAACGGTGGCCCCGGTGTCGGCCAGGATCGCCATCCACAAGCCGGATATGCCTGCCACGGTGGTGACCAGAAAGATCAGTTTCAGTCCTACAGCGACGGCGACATTCTGCTTCACGTTGCCGAGCGTGGCGCGCGACAGTGCCACCAGACCGGCAACACCGCCGACGCGTTCGCGCATCAACGCGGCGTCGGCGGCTTCCAGCGCCACATCGGTGCTGCCGCCCATGGCTATGCCGGACGAGGCAGCCGCCAGGGCCGGCGCGTCGTTGATGCCGTCCCCGACCATCACCACCGGCCCTTGTTGTCGCAGCGCCGCGATTTCCCGGAGCTTGCCTTCGGGCCGGAGGCCGGCACGCACCTCGAGGTCCAGCACCCGCCCGATCGCGGCGCCGGTGCGAGGATTGTCGCCGGTCAGCATCACGCAGCGCAGCCCGAGCCGGCGGAGCGAGGCAATGCCGGCCGCCGCATCGGCCCGAGGCTCGTCGCGCATGGCCACCAGCCCCATCACCTCCCCGTCACGGACCAGCGCCACCACTGTCTTGCCCTCGGCTTCCAGGGCTTCGGCAGTGCCGGCCAGGGTGGAGGGCAGGGGATGCCCCGCTTCCGCTGCCCAGCCCGGACTGCCCAGGGCGTAGGGCTGCCCTTCCAATGTTCCGGTGACCGCCTGCCCAGGGATGGCCGCTGCAGCGGAGAGCGGCGGGGGCGTGACGGCGCGTACCCGCGCCTCCGCCAGGATGGCGCGGGCCAGGGGATGGGAGGAGCCGGCTTCCAGCCCGGAGGCGAGGCGCAGCACTTCCTCCTCCCGCACATAGGGCGCTGGGAGGATATCTGTGACCCGCGGGCGGCCCTCGGTCAGCGTGCCGGTCTTGTCAAAGGCGACGGTGCGGGCGCCGCCAATCGCCTCCAGGGCCGCGCCGCCCTTCACCAACATCCCGTGCCGTGCCCCCGCCGACAGGCCAGACGCCATGGCCGCCGGCACCGAGATCACCAGCGCGCAGGGACAGGCCACCAGCAGCAGCGCCAGGCCCCTGTACAGCCAGGTGGACCAGTCGCCGCCGCCCAGCAGCGGCGGCAGCAACGCCACCAGCGCCGCCACCGCCATGGAGCCCGGCGTCCAGACGTTGCTGAAACGCTCAATAAAGCGCTGGGTCCGCCCGCGCGAAGCCGTGGCCTCTGTCACCATGCGGGCGATACGGGCCAGGGTGCTGTCCGGCCCGGCATGGGTGACGGTGACGCGCAGCACGCCATCGGCATTGATGCTGCCGGCCACTACGGGGTCGCCCGGTCCACGGGCCACAGGCTGGCTTTCGCCGGTGACCGGGCTCTCGTCCAGCGCCGAGCGGCCCTCCGCGATGGTGCCGTCGCAAGGCACGCGGTCGCCGGGGCGGATCAGGATCGTTTCGCCGGGAGCGAGGCTGTCGGCCGCCACCTCCTCGACGCGCCCCCCGCGCTCGCGACGGGCGGTGCGGGGCATCATCTCCACGAGGGCGCGGATGCCGGCGCGGGCCCGGCCGGCGGCGACCCCCTCCAACCATTCGCCCGTGGCGAACAGAAAGACCACGAGCGCGGCCTCGCCAGCGGCGCCGATCAGGGCCGCGCCGATAGCCGCGGTCACCATCAGCGTTTCGATGCTGAAGGGGCTGCCGGCGCGGGCCAGGGCCACCGCACGGCGGCCGAAGGGCACCACCGCGACCAGGGTGGCAGTGAGGTAGAGCCACGCTGCGGCGGCGGGCCAGAGCCAGCCGGCCAGGCTGGCCGCTCCCACCAGGGTGCCCAGCAGAAGCACCAGCCGGGCCTGCCGGTTGGCATGCCAGGGACGCGCCGGATCCGCCGCGCCATGGCTGTGCGCCACAGGGCCATGCTCATGGCCCGGAGCATGGCCCATGCTGCCCAGCCCCACAGCATGAGGGTCGCCGAGGGGAGAGATGGCGTAGCCGAGGGCCGCCACCTGGGCTTCCACATCGTTCCGCCGACCGTGGGGTCCCAGCCGTAGCGACAGTTCCTCGGCCATAAGATTGACCGAAATGCCGCTCACGCCAGGCAGGCGTTCCACCGCCCGCGTCACCTTTGCCACGCAGGCGGCGCAATCCATGCCCTCCACCTTCCAGCGATAACGTGCCTCCGGCTCCGGCCCGTCGGCGCGATCAGGGTGGCCACGTCCACAGCATCCGTCATGCGCATGCTCATCTTTACCGCCATCAGGCCGGACGATGATGGGCAGGGCCGTGACGCTGTAGCCCAGGGCTGAGACCTGATCCCTTACCTTCCCTGGAGCAGTGGTGCCGGGCGCGAGGTCAAGAAACAGTTCCTCGGCCATCAGGTTGACCGATACCTCCGAAACGCCGGGTAGGCGCTCGACGGCGCGGGTGACCTTGGCGACACAGGCGGCGCAATCCATGCCGCCTACCTTCCAGCCATGTCGGGTGCCGCCATCCATCGTCTTGCTCCATGCGTGGCCGGCTCCCCATATGCACCTTCCAGCGACTGGAGGTTCAAGGGCGAAATGCCCCTCCGGCGGCGAAAAGGAGGCTGCAGTGACGCTGACGATCGGCGAGTTGTCCCGGCGGACGGGGGTGAAGCCGACCACCATCCGCTGGTATGAGCAGGAAGGGCTGCTGCCTTCCCCGGCACGCAGCGATGGCGGGCACCGTGTTTATGCCGCCGACCACCTCCGCCGACTGGGCTTCATCCGCCATGCGCGCGAGCTGGGCTTCGCCATGCCGGCGATCCGCACACTGCTGGGACTGGCGGGGCGGCCACGCGAGGATTGCGCTGCGATCCACGGCTTGGCCACGGCGCAGATCGCGGAAGTGGATTCGCGCCTGCGCCGCCTGGAGGCGCTGCGGGCCGAGCTGGTGGAGATGGCCGGATCCTGCCGGGGCGGCGAGGCCAAGGATTGCCGCATCCTGGAAACGCTGGCCGATTTCGAACATGGCCACTGCCACCACCACGCTGTCCCTATGGCGCTGGACTGACCTGAGCGCCGCCTCTGGCGCGGCACGCATTTTGCTGAAACCCTGTCCACCTGTTGCAGGAGGGCCAAGGGTCAGATGAAGATGTTTCACCGCTCGATCATGGGCGCCATGGCGCTGGGAGTTGCCCTTGCCACCGCCCCGGCGGTACGGGCCGAACCACTGAAAGTGGTGCTGGAGGCCGAGATCGTCACGCTCGACCCCTATTTCACCAGCGCCTACATCACCCGGACCTTCGGGCTGATGGTGTTCGACACGCTGTTCGCTCCCGATTCCAAGGGCGCGATGCATCCGCAGATGGTGGAGAGCCACACTGTCTCGGCCGATGGGCTGAACTGGGACTTCACCCTGCGCGATGGCCTCGCCTTTCATGACGGCAGCAAGGTCACCGGCGCCGATGCCGTCGCCTCGCTGAAGCGCTGGGCAACGCGTAGCCCGCTCGGCGCGCGGCTGATGGCGGTCGCCTCCAGCCTGGAGGCCACGGGCGAGAACAGCTTCCGCCTGGTGCTGAAGGAACCCTACGGGCTGGTGCTGGATACATTGGGCACCCCTTCCTCGCCCACTCCCTTCATCATGCCGGCACGGCTGGCGGCGACGCCGGGCAGCACGCAACTGTCCGAGATCGTCGGATCAGGCCCGTTCATCTACGACCGGGCGCAGCACCGGCCTGGCGACCGCATGGTCCTCCGCCGCAACGAGGCCTACAAGCCGCGTGCCGAGCCGGCGGACTTCCTGGCCGGAGGCAAGGTGGCGAAGGTCGAGGCGCTGGATATCCGCGTCATCCCGGACGGCTCAACGGCCGCCGCCGCCCTGCAATCGGGCGAAATCGACTACATGCAGTACGCCCCCTTCGACTTTTTGCCGATGATGGAGAAGGACCGGCGGGTGAAGGTGGTGAACTTTGCGGGACCGCACATGTTCACCGGCCATTACCGGATCAACACCGCCTCTCCGCCCTTCAACGACCCCGCCATCCGCCGCGTGCTGCTGAAGCTTGTGGACCAGCGGGAGGTGATGGCCGGGCTTGGCCTTGATGACCGCTATTCGCGCGACTGCGCCGCCTTCTTCATCTGCGGCTCGCCCTACGAGACCACGGCCGGCACCGAGCCGCTGAAGGATCCCTCGATCGAGGCCGCCGCGGCGCTGCTGAAGCAGACAAAGTATGCGGGCGAGCCGGTGGTGGTGATGGCCGCCTCCGACCTGGAGGCACCGAAGATTTCCAGTCAGATCCTGGCGGACCGTTTGACGCGTGCTGGCTTCAAGGTGGACTTCCAGATCATGGACTGGGCCTCGGTGCTGACCCGCCGCACCCTGCGTGAGGGCTGGAGCGTCTATGGCGTGCATGCGCTGGGCCTCGACCTGTCCTCGCCGTTGACCAACACCGTGATCAGCTTCAACTGCACCGAGGCCAAGACGGCGGGCTTCATGTGCGACCAGCGCATGGTGCCGCTGTTCGATGCCTTTGCCCGCGCGCCCAGCCGCGAGCAGCAGCGGGAGGTGGCGGGGCAGATCCAGACCATCGTCTATGAGCAGGGGCTCGGAATTCCCTTCGGCCAGTTCGCCCAGCCGGCGGCGATGCGGTCCAACCTCGGCGGACTGATCCCCTCGGCCGTGCCGGTGTTCTGGAACGTGGAGAAGCGTTGAAAGGTGGGCCCAGGGGCGCGGTGCCCCTCGGGCTCTCCAGCAGGCGAGCATCTTCCCCGGCTCCCGATGTTGGGGACGTTCCCTAAGGGCGGGATCCGAAAGGAAGCCCCGTGTTGCGATCGGCTCCCACCCTTCTATGTCGTTCCAATTGTTGCAGTGTCTGCCTTCCGGGCGGTCATGCGCGCGCGGAAGAGCATCCTGACTTTCCAGCCCAGCTTTGGCGTGTCGGGAGAAGGTAGTTACGCCCGGATTTTGGCAAAGCCTGGGCCGTTCCCGGGTGCATTCTGGTCAGACCCTGGCTGGCGGTTCCATGGCGCCAGGAGCCGGTGCCATCGCACGGGCCTGCAGCTTGGCGGAGGTTACGAGGTCGCCACGTGGGATTGCTGGAACAAGTCCATATTGGCTTCTCCCCACGCCGAAAGGGATAGAAGGATCGGCACGAAAGTCCGACCCCGATCGGACAAGCTGTATTCGACCTTGGGTGGAACCTGAGCGTAGACGACGCGATTGATGAGTCCGTCGGCTTCCAGCTCGCGCAACTGATTGGTCAACGTCCTCTGTGTGACCCCGGACATCAGGCGCATCAACTCATTGAAGCGGACCTCCCCTCTTTCGTGAAGGTACCAGAGCGCGACGCATTTCCATTTGCCGTCGATCAGACTGATGGCCGCCTCGACGGCGCAACCGGGACTGCAATCCAAGCTGGAATGGCGCCGCTTGACCATGTCGGTATCGTCCTGTGCACCTAGGGAGAATTTTGTGCGTATTACAGCAAGCGTGGGTACCCGATAAGACGCTCTTACCGTCAACCTGGTTCAGGAAAAGGCAAGAGTGTGACCGGCACCATGAAGGCAATCGTTCTCAGCAAGTTCGGTGGCTTCGACGCTTTCGAGATGCGCGATGTTGCCGTTCCGGCCGTCGGGCCCCGGCAAGTCCGGGTGCGCGTTCACGCCACCGCCATCAATCCGCTGGACTATCAGATCCGGCGCGGCGACTACGCCGACGACGTGCCACTCCCCGCCATTATCGGTCACGACGTTTCCGGCATCGTGGAAGAGAAGGGCGCGCATGTCAGCGAATTCGCCCTTGGCGACGAGGTTTACTACACGCCCAGGATCTTCGGCGGCGCCGGCTCATATGCGGAGCAACACGTTGCCGATGTTGATCTGGTCGCCCGCAAGCCGAACAACATCAATCATCTGGAGGCTGCCAGCCTGACGCTGGTCGGAGGCACGGTCTGGGAAGCCTTGGTGACCCGCGCCCAGCTTGCCGTCCACGAGACCATTCTGATCCACGGCGGTGCGGGCGGCGTGGGCACGGTGGCGATCCAGCTTGCCAAGGCGATGGGTGCGCGCGTCATCACGACGGCGCGCCGTGGCAACCACCAGTTCGTGCGTTCACTCGGAGCAGACGAGGCGATCGACCACACCTCCGATGACTATGTCTCAGCCGTCGCGGACCTGACGCGGGGGCAGGGGGTGAACGTCGTGTTCGACACGATCGGCGGCGACACCCTGACAAGAAGCGCGCCTGCCCTTGCGGACGCCGGGCGCGTGGTCAGTATTGTCGACATCTCACAGCCGCAAAACCTGATCGATGCCTGGGGGAAGAACGCCGCCTACCATTTCGTCTTCACCCGGCAGAACCGCGGCAAGCTTGACGCGCTGACAAACCTGGTCGAACGCGGCCTGATCCGACCTGTCATTGGTGCGGTGCTTCCATTGGCCCGGATCGGCGAAGCGCATGAGCTGCTCGAAGGTGGGGGCTCCCGTGGGCTTCGAGGCAAGGTGGCGATCGATGTCGCGGGACAGACAATCAAGCTTCCCGCGCTGTAGAAGTTACGTCGTTAGCCGGCGGTACAATGTCATCGACCTAGGGGAAGCTCGCCGAATTCCGTCAACTGTAGCATCTTGCAAAGCCGCTCTCAGAGCGGACCGGCAGATCCGGCCGGTGGCGACCTCCAAAGGATCGTTCCCGCCAACCGCGTTTCCAAGAGCCTCAGCCCTTCGGCGTGGAGAGTGTAAGAGGGGCGGTGCCCCTCTCATGACGTCCTCCGTTCACTCCCGCGGCACCACCGCCCCACCATAGCGGCTGTTTGGGACCGTGACTCCCAGATGCTCGCGCAGCGTGGTGCCGCTGTATTCCTCGCGGAACAGGCCGCGGCGGCGCAGCTCCGGCAGCGCCATCGCCACAAAATCATCGAAGGCCGACGGCAGCACGGGTGGGCAAAGGTTGAAGCCGTCCGCCGCGCCGGCCTCGACCCATGCTTCCAACTCGTCCACCACCTGGCGCGGCGTGCCGATCAGGATGCGCGTACCAAAGCCAGCCGCAATGGTGGTGTAGAGCTGCCGGATCGAGAGGTTATCGCGCTGCGCCAGGGCCAGCAGGCCCTTGGCGATGGAGCGCACTGCGGGGTCGGTCGGCTCCGGCACCGGCCCGTCGAGGTCGTGGCCTGAAAGGTCGCCCATCTGGCCGTAGAGATACGACAGGCCCAGAGCCTCCGGCACCAGGGCGTTGAGCTGCTCGTACTTCTCGCGCGCTTCGGTCTCGGTCGGCGCGATGAAGGTCGTGATGCCGGGCATGATCTTGCAGCCAGACGGGTTGCGCCCAGCCGTGGCTACCGCGTTCTTGACCTTGTCGTAGTAGGATTTGGCGCCGTTCAGATCGTGAGCGACGGAATACACCACCTCGGCATTGGCGGCGGCGATGCCGATACCGGCATCCGACGCGCCAGCCTGTACCAGCACCGGCCGTCCCTGCGGGCTGCGAGGGATGTCGAGCGGGCCACGCACGCGGAAATGTTCGCCCTGGTGATCCAGCACATGCATCTTGGCCGGATCGAAGAAGGTGCCGCTCGCCTTGTCATGCACAAAGGCGTCGGCATCCCAGCTGTCCCACAGTCCCTTTACCACCTCGACGAACTCCGCCGCGCGGGCGTAGCGCGGGCCATGGTCCATGTGCTTGTCGCGGCCGAAATTACGCGCTTCCGCCTCGGACCAGGAGGTGACGATGTTCCATCCCGCCCGGCCGCCGCTGATGCTGTCGAGCGAGGCGTATTTGCGGGCGATGTGGAAAGGCTCGTTGTAGGTGGTGGAGGCGGTGGCGACCAGGCCGATGCGCTCCGTCACGGCGGCAAGGCCGGAAAGCAGCGTCAGCGGCTCCAGCACCGTGCTCTGCGCCGTCTGCTGCAACGCGCCGGGTGGTGCGTCCTTGGCGCGGATGCCGATGCCATCCGCCAGAAAAAGCATGTCGAACTTGGCAGCCTCGGCCGACTGCGCGAGGCGGACGAAGTGCCGGAAATCCGAGCCCGCGCCGGGCTGCGCCTGCGGGTGGCGCCAACTTGCGGCGTGGTAGCCGATGTAACGCATGGAAAGGCCGAGGCTGATCGGCTGGCGGGTCGGCATGCGGCAACTCCTTCAGGCACGGGCGCGATTGTAACCTATAGGCACCGCAAGCGGCGGGGCGGAAGATGCCCGGTCCGGCCGGACCGGCGCAGCCAGGGCCGGATGGTGCGAAGGCAGCGCGAGCCGAATTCTACACTTTCCGCTCGGGAGAAATATCATCCGGCCCTGGGCAAAGCGGCGGGTCCGCTGGAACCCGGTTGTCGGTCAGGGCCCTGGGCATGCCCCTGGTCGGCCTTCCGGCCGTGGCGAGCCTTTTCCGGTCCGCCATCACTCCGGCAGCGACTGCAGGTTCAGCGCTCCCTGCGGCAGGGTGGCGCGGGCCAGCTCCGCCAGATGCCTGTGATGCGTCAGCAGGATCACCTGCGTTGTCTCGCTGAAGCGGTGCAGCGCACGGAAGGCGGCGGCGGCGCGGGCATCGTCGAAGCTTTGCAGGATGTCGTCGCCCAGAAACGGCAAGGGCGTCGAGTGCGCCGCATGATCCTCGATCGCTACCAGCCGCAGGGCAAGGAAGAGCTGGTCCCGCGTGCCCTCGGACAGGGCGTCCACTGCCAGGGTTTCGGCCGGGTGGCGGCGACCGATCATCAGGTGCGCCACGCCACGGTCATCCTCGCGCGAGGTCACGGCAGGGTAGGCGCCATCGGTCAGGGTGGCGAACACGGCCCCGATCCGGCGCAGCGTGGCATCATCGCCGGCCTGCTGCACCTCGGCCAGTGCCTCACCCAGCATGGAGCGGGCGGCCTGCAGGACCACCGCCTCCTCCAGCGCCCGCGACAGCCGGGCCAGGGCCGATTGCTCGGCCGCCACCGCCGCGTGAACCGGAGCGTCATGGCCAAGGTCGTGCAGGGCACGGGCGGCCTGCGTGTGGGCGCCGACGGCATCCTCGCGCGCCGTCTCGGCGGCTTCCCGGAGGCGTTCGGCTTCGGCCAGCGCGGCTTCGAGGCTGTCCGGCGGATGCGCCGCCTGCTCGGCGCGCAGAACCTCCAGTTCCAGCCCATCGCACAGGGTGGCGATCTCCGACAAGGCCGCGTCCCGCGCCGCTTCCTGCACCGCACGGTTGGCGGACAGGGCGATACGTGCCTCGGCGTCCTCCACATTCTCAGCCCCGGCTGCGGCCACCACGTCGCGCAGCCGGGCCTCACTGGCTGCGAGGTGCCGCTGGGCCACTTCCAGTGCCCGAGCCTGCTGCTCGGCTTGGCCGCGCAGCAGGACGAGGCGCGAATGCTCCGCCTGCTCCTCTTCCAGCGTCGCCCCGAGGATGCGCGCCGCCGCGACAGGGTCTGCGGGCGGCTTCTCTTCCAGCTCGGCGCAAAGGGCGGCACAGGCCTCGGTGAAGGCTGCAATCTCGGCCCGCATGGCGTCGCGTCGCGCGCGGGCAAGACGGGCTTCCCGCACCAGCGGCCCCAGGGCCTCAAGCAACGCCAGGGTTGTCTCGCTGTCTTCCGGCCTTTCATCAGGCGGCCGCTTCAGCGCCCGCAGCACGTCTTGCCATTGCGAGCTCCATTGGCCGAGGCGCTGCCGCCGCAGGGTGGCCTGGCGCCCGGCTTCCCGCAGAGCGGCACCATGGGTGGCCTCGGCCTCGATCAACCGGGCGCGCTCGGCGGCGGCTTCGCGGTCGGCACGCAACGCGGAACCGGCCCGGTCCAGCAACAGGCGCAGCGCCAGGGTAGGCGGGCCGGCGGGGAGCGGAACCTCCAGGGCGCCGGCCAAGCGGCGGGCGGCGCCGTCATGCACCGTCTGGCGCTCGGCGGCGAGAGCAAGGGCAGCCTCCAGCGCCGCCGCCGCGTCCAGGGCTGCCTGACGCGCGGCCAGCCATTCACGCAGCCCATCCAGGCCCGTGCCGGGGTGGACCGACAACGGTGCCAGCGCACCGGCCCATTCCGCCCGGGCCGCCGCTTCTTCGGCCTCGGCGGCGTCGGCAAGCCGTCGCGCCGCGACTGTTTCGGTTTCCTGCCGTGCGATTCCCGCATCGAGCCTTGCGGCAGCGCCTACACGCTCGGCCTCGTCGAAGCGCCGGTCGGCGATGCGGTCGGCTTCCACCAGCGCGGCCTCGAAGGCCAGCAAGCTGGCTTCGGGGGCGGCCTGCCCGCGCAACGCGGTCCAGAGCTCCTGCCGTAAGGCCCTGGCGGCGTCCAGGCTGGCGGCATCGGGCAAAGCCCCGTCGCTGCCCAGCGCGGCCCGTTCGGCCTTCTGGGAACTCAATGTCGCGGCGGCGCGGCTGGCGGCGGCTTCCGCCTCTCGGCGGGCGGCGGAAGCCGCTTCCAGGGTCGAGGCAAGGCGGCGCAGCCTGTCCGGCGACGGCACGTCCAGGCCGCGCAGCGTGGAAAGGTCCCGCCAGGGTTCCGGCAAGGTGGCGAGGCGGACAGCCCACTGCGCCCTTGCCTCGGCCACGGTCCGGTCATCGCGTGCGGCCAGCGCCACCGGCTCGCCCTCGGCCGAGACGGCCTGAACCAGCGCGGCCAGCGCCTCTGCGTCGCGCGGGGCGGGCAGCGCAGCCAATGCGGCGGCGGCGGCGCCCTGCCCGGCATGGTGGCGTTCCAGCAGCGCAGGGGCTTCGCGCTCGGCACGATCCTCGTCCCCGTATTCACGCAGCAGGCGGCGCGCCTGCGCCAGGAGTGCCGGCGCCGGCATCAGCTCCGCGGCCCGCGCGGCGGGCCAGGGCAGGCCAAGCTCACGCAGCTTCTCCTCGATGGTCGCCTCCGCGGCAAGGAGTGCGGTTTCCTGGGCCGAAAGGTCGCGGCGGGCTTTCTCGGCGGCGCCAGCCTGCTCGCGCAGGGCGGCAATGCGGGAAGCACGCTCCAGCCACGCCTTGCGCGGCGCGATGCCGGCGATCTGCGCCACCAGCTCCTCTCTGCGCAAGGTGTCCTCGGCAAGGGCGCGAAGCGCCGCCGAACGGGCCTCGCGCGCGCCGCGCAGGGTTTCCGCCACGTCCGCCGGCAGGGCGGGGGCGCCGGAATGGCCCGCCAGCCAGGACTCCGCCAGGTCCAGCCGGAGCAGGGGCGCGCGCAGCCGGCGGACCCTTTCCAGTCGTGACAAGGCCCGGGCGGCGGCGGCCGCATCCTCCCGCGCGGCGTCGCGGGCGGCAGCCGCGGCTTCCAGGGCCCTTTCGGCATCACGCCACTGGGCGGGCTTCACCAGATGCGCCCGCAATGCCCTGCGGCTTTCCTTCAACTGGTCCAGCGCCTGGTAGAACGGACGGCTCGCCGTGCGACGCTCCGGCGCCAGATCGTTGCGCTCCTTGTCGAGTGTCTGGGCCACGCCCTGGGCACGGCGCAGCCCGCCCGCGGCCTGCAACAGCGCCTCGGCCAGCGCGCCGCCTGATTCCAGGAGCCCGGCGCCGCCTTCCCGCAGCAGCGCGGTGTCCAGGGCAAAGAGCCGTTCCAGCAGCGTCTGGTCTGCGCCACCAAGCAGGCGGGGCAGCAGGCCCGGATCGAGCGGCTGGTCATCCGCCCCGAGCAAGGTGCCGGCACGGCCCTTGCGGCGGGTGAAGGCAAAGGGCGTGCCGTCCGGCGCCACGCCCTCCGCCGCGACCTGCATGCCGGAATATCCGAATCGGAAATCCATGGGCGTGCGGGCGCCGATGCCGAAGAGCAGGTCGCGCCAGGCGCCGCGCAGCACCGACTTGCCGGCGCCATTCGGCGCCAGCACCAGGTTGATCCGGCCCGGCATGGGGTCGAGCGTGAGCGCTGCCTCGGCGAATGGGCCGTATTGCCGCAGGGCGAGGCGGGTCAGCCGCATCCTTCAGGCCTCGTCCAGCCGAGACAGCAGCAGGTCCCGCGCGCGCTCCCTCCATTCGGGGGAAAGCCTGCCTTCGGCAGCCTGCACCGCGGGGTGATCCTCGCCCAACGCATCGCGCAGCCCGGACTGCGCCAGCAACCTGGCTGCATAATCGGCAAGGTCCGGCGGCAGGGCACCGCCCCCGGCCAGTCCGTCAATGGCGGCGAAGAGGCGCTCCACCGCCTCGGGGCGCGTGGCCCTGGCGCGGGGAGCGGCCGTGCGCAGCCGAACGGCCTCGATCCAGACATCCTCTTCCGACGCCGCTTCCAGTGCGGCTGCGCGGATGCGGCCCAGCGTGTCCTGCGCGTCCCTGGCCAGTCCGGCATGCGCGGCGGTGGTTCCCGTCAGCTCGATCCGCAGCACGGCGAGGCGCGAGCGCGCGTCGCCCACCGCTGCATCCACCGCGCGCAGCACGCGGTTCAGCGCGGCGTCACGGTCCTCGGCGCCGGTGCAATCAACAGCGACACGCACCCAGCGCACCTGGTCCAACGCGTGATGCTCCACCGCGGCAACACGCCCGTCGCGCACCGTCACGAGGCTGGCGCCCTTGGCCCCTGCCTCGTTGATGTGGCGCCCTTGCAGATTGCCGGGAAAAACGATCCACGGTTCCTCCAGCAGGATTTCCCGCGCATGGATGTGGCCAAGAGCCCAATAGTCGTACCCATGCGCGGCAAGCTGCGCGACGGAGCAGGGCGCATAGGTGGCATGACCCGGGCGGCCATCGGCGGAACTGTGCAGCAGGCCCAGGTTGAAGCGCCCGGGCCGGGGGCGGGGATAGGCCCCGGCAAGGTTTTCCGTGGCGGCACGGCTGGCGAAACTTTGCCCGTGCAGCACTACGCCGTGTTCCGGCAGATCGATGCTGTCCGGGCTGCGGCTGGACAGCATGCGGGCGCCGTCCGGCAGGCGCAGATCGCGGCTCAGCACGCTTTCGGCGTCATGGTTGCCGCGAATGGCGAAGACGCGGATGCCGGCGCGGGTGAGTTTTCCCAGCGCCGCCACCAATGATTGGCCAGTGCGGTAATCCGACCAGTCTCCATCGTAGAGGTCGCCGGCGATGACCACGAAATCCACCTGCTCGGCGATCGCCAGATCCACCAGCGCTGTCAGCGCCGCGCGGCTGGCGCCACGGATGCGGGCGGCAGGCGCTGCGTCATCGGCATCGAGGCCGCGCAGAGGACTGTCAAGATGCAGGTCGGCGGCGTGGATGAAGCGGAAGCTGGCCATCCCCTCACGCGATAGCATGCGCTTCCCGCCGCGCGCCATCCCGCACGGGTGGGCGCGCAGGCAGCAGCGCGGCGCGCAACTCGGCCAGGGCGGCAGGCTCGGGCATGCCGCTGCCGGGCGGCGGCACGGGCAGCGGCCGGCCATCCTGCATGACGCAGACGCGGTCGGCAAAGCCGCGCAGCAGCCGCAGGTCATGGGTGATGAACAGAAAGGCCATGCCATCCTGCCGCAGCCGGCGCAGCAGCACCATCAGATGCGCCTGGGTTTCGGCGTCGAGGCTGTTCACCGCTTCATCCAGCACGATCAGCGCCGGGCAAGGCGCCAGGGCGCGGGCGATGCAAAGGCGCTGCAACTGCCCGCCACTCATGCGGTGGGCCAGTCGATCCATCGGCGCCGGGTCCAACTCCACCTGATGCATGAGCGCAGCCACGCGGTCGCGCAGCATGGCGCGCGGCAGGCCATCCTGCAGCAGCGGCTCCGCCACCACATCGAAGGCGGTGTGGCGCTGGCTGGTCGCGCCATAGGGGTCCTGGAACACCGCCTGCAAGGCCCGGCGCGTTGCTGGAATCATGCGGCCACGCCCGTTGAGCAGCGGCGCACCGCGGAAGCTGGCCGTTCCGGCATCCGGCCGTTCCAGCCCGAGCAGGATGCGGCCCAGTGTGGATTTGCCGCTGCCGGTGCGGCCCAGGAGAGCGACGCACTCACCCTCGTTGATCCGCAGCGCCGCGTCGCGCAGCACGGTCCGGGGCGGATGGCGGCTGAACAGCCCGCCGCCACGATAGGACAGGTTGATGCCCTCCAGCGCAACCACCGTCATGGCAGCGCCTCGCCATGGAGCGCCAGATGGGCGGCCAGCAGCGCCCGGCTGCGCGGATGGCGCGGCGCGGCAAAAAAGTCCTGCACCGGCGCGCCGTCCACGATGCGGCCGCCCTCCATCACCGCCACATCGTCGGCCAGCCGCGCCAGCACGGACAGGTCATGCGTCACCAGCAGCACGCCCAGGCCCCGGCGCCGTGCCAGGGTTTCCAGCAGGTCGAGGATGCGTGCCTGCACAACAAGGTCGAGATCCGTGGTGGGTTCGTCCGCCAGCAGAAAGGCGGGGTCACGCGCCAGGGCAAGGGCGAGCATCGTTCGTTGCAGCATCCCGCCGCTCATCTGCGAAGGATAGAGGGCAAGGATGGCCCTAGGGTCCGCGAAGCCGGTCTCGTGCAGCAGCGCCGCCGCTCGGCGCTCGGCTTCGGCCCCGCGCAGACCTTCGCAGGACAGGGTTTCGCGGAAATGCCGCCCGATGCTGACCAGCGGGTTGAAGCAGCCGCGTGGCGACTGCTGCACCAGTCCCAGCGTAGCGCCGCGCAGCCTGGCCGGATCCACCTCCTGCCCATCGAGGGTGACTCGCCCGGCCACCTGCCGCACGCCCGGCGGCAGCAGGCCCAGCATTGCCATCACCGTCAGGCTCTTGCCGCCACCGCTGGCGCCGAGCAGGCCGAGCACCTGGCCACGCCGGATCTCCAGCGACAGGTCGCGCACCAGCACGCGGTTCCCGGCGGCCAGGGTGAGGCCTTCCAGCTTCAATGCGCGTGCTCCCGCAACGCGGGGTCGAGCCGGTCGCGCAGCGCGTCGCCCAGCAGGTTGAAGGCCAGCACGGTGAGCAGGATGGCCGCGCCCGGCAGCAGCACCAGCATCGGCGCGGTGCGGAAGAAGGGCCGCGCATCGTTGATCATGATGCCCCATTCCGGCGCCGGCGGCGCCACGCCAAGGCCCAGAAAAGACAGACCTGCCAGGTGCAGCATCCAGTGGCCGAGATCCAGGCTGGCCAGCACGGCCAGCTGCCCGGCCACCGCCGGCAGGATGTGGCGGCGGATGATGGCGAGGCGCGACAGTCCCGCCAGCCGTGCGGCGGCGATGTGGTCGCGGCTGCGCAGCGACAGCGTCAGCCCGCGCACCAACCGCGCATACCAGGCCCAGTGCGAGAGCGCGATGGCGATGACCACATTGCCGAGCCCTGTGCCAAGCGCGCCGATCATGAACAGCGCCAGCACAAGTGTCGGCACCGTCATGAAGGCGTCGCAGATACGCATCAGCACCGCATCCACAATGCCGCCCGCCATGCCGGCGATGCTGCCCACCGCGCAGCCGATGGCAAGCACCAAAGCGAGGATCAAAGCCACCGCGCCGAGGGAGGCGCGGGCGCCGTGCAGCAGGCGGGACAGCAGGTCGCGTCCCAGATGATCGGTGCCGAGCCAGTGCCGCGCGGAGGGCCCTTGCAGGCGGCTGGCGAGATCGGTCAGGGCCGGGTCGTGCGGCGCGATCCACGGTGCCAGGACCGCCGCGGCGAGCAGCAGCGCCACCAGGGTGGCACCGACCCAGGGCAGCGCGCGTCTCATGCGCCGCCGCCCAGCCGGATGCGGGGATCGAGCCAGGCATAGGCGATGTCCACCAGAAGGTTGCCCAGAACAAAGACCAGCATCAGCAGCATGACGAAGCCCTGCAGCGCCGGGTAGTCGCGATTGGTGATGGCGATCAGCGCATAGCGGCCCATGCCGGGCCAGGAGAACACCATCTCCACCACCATGGCGCCGCCGATCAGCTCGCCCAGATGCAGGCCTATGGCGGTGAGTGGCGGCACCATGGCGTTCAGCACCACATGCCGCCCGAGAACCGTGCGCCTGGGCAGGCCACGCGCGGCGGCGAAGGCGAGGTGGCGCTCGCCGAGCACCCCGAGCACCGAGGCGCGCATCAACCGCAGCATGACGCAGCAGGACATGGCGGCGGTGGCGATGGCGGGCAGGATAAGACTGGCGGGTCCTTCGCGCCCCATGGAAGGCAGCCAGCCCAGCGTAACCGAGAACAGCAGCACGAGCAGGAAGCCCAGCCAGAAGTTCGGCAGCGAGACGCCGAGAAAGGCAATCAGCCGCGTCGCATGATCGGGCCAGCGGTCGCGGTGCAGCGCGGCGAAGATGCCGAGCGGCAGCCCCACCAGCAGCACGAGCAGCATGGCCGTGCCCGCCAGCTGCAATGTCGCCGGAAGTGCCGCCAGCAGATCCTCCGTCACCGGGCGGCGGGTGAACCAGGACAAGCCGAGGTCGCCCTGCAACGCGTCGGCAAGCCAGGAAGCGTATTGCGCCAGCAGCGCGCGGTCGAGGCCGAGTTCCATCCTTGCCAGCGCCAGTGCCGCGTCGCTGGGCGGGATCTGCGCCAGCCGCAGGTAATCCATGGCCGGGTCACCGCGCCCCAGGCGCAGCATCGCGAAAAAGGCGAAGGAGGCCGCCAGCAGCAAAGGAAACAGCGACAAGATGCGCCGCAGGATGAAGCCGCCCACCGGCTCAGCCGATCCGCTCGAAGGGGATTTCGTAGCGCGTGTCGCCGAAGGGAATGGTGCCGAGCGACTTGCGGTGAAGCAGCTTGTTGGTGAGGAAGGAGATGGGGAAGTACACCGCCTGCTCGTGCAAGGTGGTCAGCAACCAGCGATAATCCGCGGCGCGCGCCGCCTCGTCGGTTGAGGTCAGCACGGCGGTGATGCGGCGGTCGATCTCGGGCTTCATGGGCAGACCGCGTTGCGCCTGGTAGTCGGCATGGGCAGGCTGCCGCATGGAACCAAGAAAAGCGTGCGGGTCATAGGGCGCGCCCCAGGTGTCGGCGAAGATCATGCCGAACTCGCCCGATCGTTGCCGGCCGTAGACGGTGGCGGCGTCCTCTCCCTTCGGCGAAACGGCGATGCCGATGCGGGCAAGGTCGCCCTGCACCGCCTCCGCCGCCGCCTTCTGCAACGCGTCCGAGCCCGTGAAGCAAAGGTCGAGGGCGAGGTCGCGCCCGGCTTTGCGGCGCACGCGCCCGCCAGGCGACAACGTCCATCCGGCTCCCTCCAGCAGCGCGGCGGCAGCGGCGGGATCGAAGGGCGGGGCGGTGAGGCCGAGGCGGCAATAAGGCATGCTTTCGGCGAAAAGCGTGGCGGCGGCGGGCTCGGTGTCCAGCAGCACGTGACGCACCAGCGCGTCGCGGTTGATCCCTCGCGCGATCGCCTGCCGCACAGGAAGCGCATCGGTCGGCGCCAGGCCCGAGTTCAGCGCCAGCAGCCGGGTCGCCAGGGGCGGGGAGATGGCTGCGGTGAAGCGTGGATCGGCGGCCAGGCGGCGAAAGCTGTCGGCATCGAGCTGGTCGGCGCCATAGGCCAGGTCGATTTCGCCCGTTTCCAGCGCCAGTGCACGGGTATTCGGGTCGGCCACCACCTTGACCAGGATGCGGGCGGGTTTTGGCGCCCCGCCCCAATAGCCGTTGTTGCGGGTGAACAGATCGTGCTGTCCGCGCCGCATTTCGGCCAGGAGCCAGGGGCCGGTGCCGACCGGCGCCGTGATCTCGCCATCCGGCCGCAGCACGGCGGGGGATGCGAAGCGAAGCGGACGGACCAGCGCCAGCTCCTGCAGCGTGGGATAATAGGCATTGCGGAAGCGCAACCGGACGGTGGCGTCATCGATCGCCTCCGCGCCCTGGATCTGCGCTATCAGGTCCAGCCAGGCATGCTTGTCCCGCTGGCGCAGCACTGCTTCCACGTTGGCGACCACGGCGGCGGCGTCGAAGGGCGTACCGTCGGTGAAGCGTACACCGGGTCGCAGAGTAAAGATCGAGTCACGCCCTTCCTGCCGCCAGGAGGTGGCCAGGGCGGGGGCGATCTCCCCGCCTTCGACGTAGCGCACCAGCGGCTCGTAGAGCATGGACTGGGCATAGATCTGGTTCGGGGAGTAGCGGTGCGGGTGCAGCGGCCCGGCATGGACCGGCCAGGAGAAGGTGATGGTTGCGCCAGGCGCCGCCTCCGGGAAACGCGGCAGGAAGGGCAGGGCGGCGGCGGCCAGGAGGGATCGGCGCAGCATTCGGGCACCCGCTCAAAGATAAGAAGTTTCCGATGAAACTGCTTACCGATGGGGGGCAGACCTGTCGAGGGGCTCCAGGGGTTCGGAAGGGGCATAGCCCCCTCCCGGGAGCTCAGCCGAAGCCGGGACTGCCGTAAGGGTAGTAGTGGTCCAGCGTCACATGCTCATAGGTGAGGCCGTCGAGCCGTACCGTTCCAAGGAAGGGCTGGTCCGGCTCCACCAGCAGGATCTCCTTGGCGAAGCCGTTGTCGTCGAAGCCGCGGCGGAAATGGACACGGGACTTGATGGCGATGACGTCGAAGCTCGCAGGATCGACGCCCATCTCGTGCAGGGTGTGCAGCTCGATGATCTGCGTCAGGAAGGGTGTCAGGATCAGCAGGTTGCCTTCGCCGAACTCGATGGCGATGCAGGTCTGGGTGGAGGAGCGGCGCGGGCCCTCCACAACATGCCGGACCTTGCCGTGGATGCGCACCGGCTCGCCCGAGCTTTCATCGGCCAGCCCTCCCACTTCCATGTCGAAGGCGTCGCCCGACTTGATACCGCCGGCCAGCAGCTTCTCGACGGCGGCCTTGTCGGCCAGGGTGGCGACCAGCGTGTTCTTCAGCCCCTGCTCAACAATGGCCCGCAGCAGCCAGGTGGCATAGCCGGAGCGGTCGCTGTGGTCGCAGAGCACCACTGGGGTTTTCCCCTCGGCCACGGCCTCCTTGGCGCGCTTGACCCCATCACCGATGGACCAGATCTTCGCTGCGTTCAGCAGCGCCTCGCGCTGGCGCCAGGCAAAGCCGGCCATGTCGTCCGCGACCTTCTTTGCCAGGGCGGGGTCGCCATCCGTGATGGCCTGGAAGCAAAGGCCGACATCGGGCACGTCGGACCAGGGGAAGCCGAAAAAGACGTTGACGTAGACATCCGGCTCGCGCGCTTCCCACACCAGGGCACGCTGGATCAGCGCCGCCCAGGGGGAGTTGCCGCCCGTCCATTGCAGGACGGTGGGTGAGATGACGGGCACCTTCACCGTGACGTGGCTCGGCTTGAACTCGCCGCGAATGGCACGCACCAGCATGCGCGCAGCACGCTGGCCCTGCAGATGCGCGTCGTAATGCGGGTAGTACTTCACCGTGAATCCCATATCCGCATGGCGAAGAAATTCCTCATCCTCGTTGCCATGCGGATCGAAGGTCGCGGTGATCAGCGTCTTCGGCCCGACCGCTTCGCGCACGCGGCGGGCGATCTCGGCCTCGGGGCGGGGCACGTCGCGCACGCCCATGGCGCCGTGCAGCGAAAGGTACACGCCGTCGAAAGGACCCTTGGCCTTCAGCTCCTCGACCATCCTGCCGACGAAGCGTTCGAAGGCGGCGGTGGTGATCCAGCCTGAGCCTGAGCCCCGCTTGGAATCCAGCGGGGATTCAATGCCAACCAGCTCCACCCCGTCATACTCGCGCGCCACCTGCACGAAGCCGCCAATATAGCTCTTGGGCTCGGAAGCGAGCAGCGCCTCGCCTGAAGCGGGCGAGCCGGGGAAGATAAAATCATCCTCCGTGGTGTCGAAGGGCAAAAAGGTCACGGTTTCATGCGAGAACTTCAGCACCGCGATCCGCATGGTCCGTTTCTCCGGGGTCATCCGCCGCCGCTCCCTTGATGTCGTCGAAAAGCAGGGGGGCAGAGTAGAGCCGCCGAAGCAAGAGGCGGAAGGGCGGTGGCAATGATTGTCGGCTTCGGCGCCGGGTATCAGCGGGGCCTCGCCGGGCGCAGCGCGATCCAGAAAGCAACCAGCCCCGTCAGGGCAGCCCCGGCCAGCACGATCGACGAGGACAAGGCCGGGTCGCGCCCCAGCCCGGCCAGGGAAGCGCAAAGCGCCCCCACCGCCATCTGGCTGAATCCATAGAATCCGGCGGCCGAGCCGATGACCTGCGGGTTGACGCTGACCGCCTGGGTCAGTGCCAGGGGCGACGCCAAGCCGACGCCGATGGCGAAGACCACCGGCCCCGCCATCACCGACAGCACCGTCATGGAACCGGTCAGCACCACCAGGAGGTAGAACAGCGCGCCCATCAGCCCGCCCGCGCTGGCGCCGAGGATTAGGGGCCGGAAACCGAAGACCCCGACCATCCGGTTGGCCAGGATGTTGCCGACCGCGGTGCCGCCGACCAGCAGCAGATAGTAGAGGCTGACCTCATGCGCTGGCCTCCCGAGCTGCTGCACCAGCACAAAGGGCATGGCGGCGAGAAAGGCGTACCAGCTGGTGGTGGCGCAGCCGCCCCCCAGGGCCAGACCCAGAAAGCGTGACGAGCGTAGCAGTCCGGCATAGTCGGCAACCAGCGCCGAGGTGCTGCGTCCCGCGCCGCTGGCCCGCGTTTCCGGCAGGCGCCAAGCGACCAGCAGCGCCGTACTCGCGCCGAGGCCGGAAAGCAGCCCGAAGATGGAGCGCCAGCCCAGGGTTTCGGACAGCGCCGTGCCGATGGCGGGCGCGATGCCAGGGCCGATGGACACCACCAGCGACAGTGCGGCGAGGCGCGAGGCGGCTTCGCGTGTTTCCGAGGTGTCGCGCACGATGGCGCGACCCAGCGCCAGCCCGGCGCAGCCGCCCAGCGCCTGCATCAGCCGGGCCGCGATCAGCGCCGTGGCATCGGGCGCCAATGCGGCCACCAGCCCAGCCGCGGCATACAGCCCGAGCCCGCCCAGCAGCACTGGCCGGCGGCCGAAATTGTCGGAAAGCGGACCGTAGAAGAGCTGCCCCACCGCCAACCCCAGGATGTAGAGGCTGATGGCCAGCTGCGCCGTGCCGCTGGACACCGCCAGATCGGCGGCCGCCTGCGGCAGCGCGGGAACGAAGATATGGATACCCAGCGTGCCAGAGGTGGTGATCAGCACCAGCAGCCACAGCGGCGGGCGTTTGGGGGAAGAGGGCATGCGGGCAGTCTCCGCTACGCCCCTGCCCGAGTCACCCGCGGAAGGGACGGGTCAGCTCCGTTCCAGGATCTCAATACGCACTGCGTCGGGCGCCTTGAAGAAGGCGATGCGGATACCCGGCTTCGGGCTCATCGGGTCAAGGGTGAACTCCACGCCCTTGCTCTTCAGCTCGGCGGCCACGGCATCGATGTCCTTCACCGCCAGCCCGATATGCTCCAGCCCTTGGAAGGGCGGCGGCGGCACGGAAACCGTGTCGGCCGGAACGCGCTCGATGAACAGCTTGAGGCCGGCGAGATCCACCACGACGCGCAGCGAGTCGGGACCTTCCAGCCGCTGTGCCACGGTCGCATCCAGCTTCTCCGTGTAGAAGCGTGCCGCCGCATCCGGATCGGGGCTGCGGAGGTGGATGTGATCCATGGTGAAGCGGGACATCGGCGTTTCCTTGCTCTCGCCGGGCTGCTTCAGTTGGGGCGGTTCCGCAACTTCTCGGCCTCGGCGTAGAACTTCTTTTCCCATTCCTTGTGATTGTCCACCCCTTCGCGGATGAAGGGCGTGAACACGGCGAGGTTGAGCAGCATCCAGTTCACCAGCTTCGCTGGGAAGCCGAGCGGCTTCACGAAGTCGACGAACAGCACCACTCGAGTCTTGTCGGTGTGGTTCCAGGCCTCGTGCTCATAGGCGTCGTCGAAGATGAGCGCCTGGCCTTCGTGCCAGTGGCAGACCTGCTTGTCGACGCGGATCGCCAGACGCTCGCTCTGCTCCGGCACGATCAGCCCGAGATGCAGGCGCAGCACGCCGTTATAGGGGCCGCGATGCGGCGGCAGGTGCTTGCCCGGCTCAAAGATCGAGAACATCGCCGTCTTGAGGCCCGGGATCTTCTGCACGATGCGCCAGGTTTCGGGGCAGCGCTCGATGTTCTTCTCCGACGACTTGCCGTAGCCGGTCAGGAAGAATGTCTTCCAGGCGCTGTCCTTGCTGATCGTCTGCACGTCGGTCGAGATGTCGTGGAAGCTCGGCAACTCGCTCTGCCGCACCAACACCTGCTCCAGCTCGCGGCGGATCAGGTGCCATTCCCGCTCGACCTCGGCGGCCCAGGGGAAGGTGGCGTTGTCGTAAACCGGCGGATTGCCAACCTGGGTATGCTTCAGGTTGAGCTTTTCGGCCCAGGCGACGATGCCCATGAAGAACCGGGTGACGGCCCCGGGGCGATCCATCGCCGCAATATCGGCCGTCCCGAAGGTCTGGCGCGGCTCTTCGGTCCCGCCAGGGGGTGTGGCACCATGATGCAAGCGACTGCTCTCCCAATTGACTGGCCGTTCCTGTGGCCCGCGCCCCGGCGGGTCAAGCCGTGGTGAGGATGAAACGGCGCCGCGTCCCGCGGGTTGTCCCCGGTTCGCGACATGGTTCCGTCATAATGCGAGCGTCTTCGCAACCCGGCAATGCCGCTGCACGTCCCTTGTTACGATTCCTCACCCAGCCGTCAGAACAGCGGCTTCACCAGGTTATGGGCCAGCAGAGCCTCGGCCTTCCGTAGGTCGGCAGGCGTGGAAAGGTGGAACCAGACGCCGTCATGCACCAGGCCATAGAGGCGCTCCGCCTCGATGGCGCGGTCCCACAGAATATTGGTGCTGAAGCGGCCTTCCGGCGCGTCGGCGAACAGGCGCGGATGCACAATCTGCACGCCGGCATAGACGTAGGGCACGATCTCGCGCTCGCGGGGTCGCAGCAGGCGGCCCATCGGATCCATGCGGAAATCGCCGCGCCCGACCTCTCCCTCCACCGATGCGACGCGCATCACCAGCAGCAGCGCGTCCATCTGCTCCGGGTCGAAGCGCTCCGCCAGCCGCGCGATGGCGGAGCGAGGGCCATCGAGCCAGAAGGCATCGCCATTGGCGACCAGGAACGGCGCGTCCCCAAGATGCGGCAAGGCATTGCGCACCCCACCGCCGGTTTCCAGCACATCCTCCTCCCGCACCACGACCGGCGGGCGGGAACGGGCGGTGCAGGCGGCCTCGACCTGCTCGGGAAACCAGTGGGCGTTGACCACGGTGTTGCCGATGCCGGCATCGCCGATGCGATCCAGCGCGTGATCCAGCAGGCTGCGCCCAGCAAGCTTCAACAGGGGCTTGGGCGTGGCTTCGGTCAGCGGGCGCATCCGCGTGCCGAGGCCGGCAGCCATGACCATGGCGGAGTTGAGGGTGATCACGCGGCAGGCATCCTTGGGAGCTGGTCGGGGTTGCGGCGCAGGCCGGCCGGAACATGGCGGTCGAGAAAGGCGGCGAGCGGTGCGGTCGAGGGGTGTTGCAGTGCCCGGCCCAGCAAAGCCCAGCAGCGCGGCCCGTGCTTCAGGTATGCAGGCTTGTTGTCGCGCCGGTCGAGCCGGACCCAGAGGGCTGCGACGCGCAGGTGGCGCTGCGCCGCCTGGGCGGCGAAGGCGGCCCGGAACGCGTCTTCCTCCAGCTCCGGCCGGGCTGCCAGGTACCGGCCGATCGCCGCTTCACGGATGTGCGGCGCCACGTCGCGGCGGGCATCCTCCACCAGGCTGACCAGATCATAGGCCGGATGGCCCGTCGCCGCGTCCTGAAAATCCAGAATGCCGGTGCGGCGCGGCCCCGAGCGTCCCGGCAGATCGATCAGGTTGGCCGGGAAGTAGTCCCGATGCACCAGGGAGCCGGCGCCCTCGAAAGGGGCAAGCATGGCTCGCATCGCCGCGGCGAACTCGTCCCGGATGGCAGGGGAGGGCTGGACGCCGAAACTGGCGGGCCACCACCAGTCCAGAAAGGTCAGCCCGGCGGTGGCCGCCATGCGCGGCGCTTCCCAGCCGGGCAGGCCAGGAGGCGGGGGGGCGGCATGCAGCGCGGCCAGGGTTTCCGCCGCCGCTTCATAGAGCGGTTGCGGATCGGCTCCGCCATCCAGAAGCTGGGCATGGGTGGCAGGCCCCAGATCCTCCACCAGCAGCAAGCCGTTTGGCGTATCCTCCGCCAGGATGACCGGCACCGAAAGACCGATCCCGGCGATGTGGCGGGCCAGCCTGATGAAAGGCAGCAGGTCTTCCTCGGGCGTCACGCCAACGGCCGGCGCGCCGGAGCAATCCATGAGCAGCGCCGGGCGTGGGCCATCCGACAGCCGGGTATAGCGGCGGTGGCCCGCATCCTGTGGCAGTGGATCGCGCCGCGCCGTGCCATAGCCTTGGGCGGCCAGAAAGGAATCAGCTGGGTTCATCGCGGCGCAGGAGGTGCCGCAGGACGAGCCGCTTGCCAAGCCATGATTGCGCGGCGCAGCACCAATTTGCAGCGTTGTCCCAGCCGGCGGCGAAGCCTGGGCCCGGTCCGCCTTATCCCGGATAGGCCCGGCGATGCGCCTCTGCCAGCGCCTCCTCCAGAGCGCGGCCGGCGCTGTATTCCGCCAGGTCGCTGCCGCGCTCCACGCCGGGCAGGCGGCGTGGACAGGGCTCCGGCGTGCCGATCAGGGTGCGGACCGGAAGGCGTTCGGCATGGATGGGGAGCGCGTAATCCTCCTCGTCATCCGCCACACCCTTGGCGCGGATCTTGGCCGAGGCGCGCTCGATCTCCATGACGATCACCGCCGTGGCCTTGATCTCGCTCTCCGTGCTCTGGCGTAGACCGGCGGTGCGGCCTGGAAAGAAGCGATCCACCATCATCACCAGGGCCCGTCGCTTTTCCTCCGGATCGGCCACCAGCCTGGCCTGGCCGAAGCACATGACCGACCGGTAATCGGCCGAATGGTTGAAGCCGCAGCGCGCCAGCACGAGGCTGTCCAGATGCGTGACCGTCAGGCAGGCGGGTTCACCCTTCGACAGGTTGCGCAGCATGCGGCTGGCGCTGCTGCCATGCCAGTAGAGCAGGTTGCCCTCGCGCCAGAACAGGGTGGGCGTGCAGAAGGGCTGGCCATCGATGGCGTACGCCACATGGCAGAGGATGGCGGCATCCAGCAGCGCATGCACCGTGGGATGGTCGTAGAAGCCGCGATCATGCCGGCGTTTCACCCGGTTGAGATGATCGACCGGATAAGCGGTGTCAGTGGCGGGGATCTCGGCGCGGGGCATGGCGGCATCTCGGAGCGGCGGGGTTGACGCCGGGAGTATCGCGCCGGGAAATTGGTCGGCGCGAGGGCCAATCGGGAGCTTGATATGCCAACCAATTCTGTCGTGAGCGATGTGTTGGACCTTCCGCTCCGCCTGGTTGAAGAAGGTGGCCAGCCAGCAAGGGTGCATGCCGGATTGCGCGCGGCCATTCTGGAGGGACGCCTGCGCGCAGGGTTGCGCCTGCCGTCGAGCCGCGCTCTGGCCCAGCAGCTGGGTGTCCGGCGCAATGCCGTGGTCACCGCCTACGAGCATCTGCTGGCCGACGGACTGACGGAGGCGCGGGTCGGCGACGGCACCTATGTCGCGGCAAGGCTGCCGGGAGCGCCGGCGCAGCCCCCTATCCCCGCATCTGTGGCGGCGGCGCCCGCGCCGCGTGGACCCTTCGCCCTGGGTCAGACCCATCCGGACCCCGACCTTTTGGCCTGGATCGCGCGCATCATGCGGCGTCAGCTGGCTGCGACCGATCCGGCGCACTTCGCTTATGGCGACCCACGCGGCAGTGCGGAGCTACGCGCCGCCATTGCCTCCCATCTGGCGGCCACGCGCGGCGTTGTGCGTGACCCCGCACAGATCCTCGTCACCAGCGGCACGCAACAGGCCGTCCGGCTCTGCGCCGATGTTGTGCTGCGGCCGGGGGAGCAGGTCTGGATGGAAGATCCCGGCTATCCGGCGGCGCGGCGCATCCTGGAGGCAGCCGGCGCGAGGCTGGTGCCGGTGCCGGTGGATGCGGCCGGGCTGGAGGTGGCAGAAGGCCGCCGGCGGGCGCCCGATGCCAGGCTCGCCTATGTTACACCCTCGCACCAGTTCCCCACCGGCGTGACCATGAGCATGGAGCGCCGTATCGCCCTCCTGGACTGGGCGCGGCAAGCCGGCGCCTGGGTGATCGAGGATGATTATGACAGCGAGTTCCGTTTTGCCGGTCCGCCGCTGACGGCACTGGCGGGGATCGATCCGGAAGGGCGGGTGATCTATGTGGGCACGTTCTCCAAGACGCTGTTTCCGGGATTGCGCATGGGCTACGCCGTGCTTCCCTCCACGCTGGTGGAGGGCATGGTCGCCGCCCGCGCCGTGTCCGACCGCTTTCCACCCAGCCTCCTGGATGGCGCCGTGGCGGAGCTGATGGCTGGCGGCGGCTTTGCCCGCCATGTGCGGCGCATGCGTGGCCGCTACCGGGCGGCGCGCGATCTTGTCGCGGCAGTGCTGTTGGAGGCCTCGGGCGGGTTGCTGCGTGTGGTGGTGCCTGACCAGGGCTTGCACCTTCTGGCATGGTTGCCGGAAGAAGCCCCCCCAGGCACCGCGGCGGCGCTGCGCATCGCCGCGGGCGTGGAGGGCTGGCTGATCTCGGAAACGAGGCTGGAACAGGGTGGGCCCGACGGGTTCGTGATCGGCTATTCCGGACATGCGCCCGCCGCTCTTCGCGGCGCGGCGGAGCGTCTTGGGGCGGCAGCGAGGCAGTGGGCGGCACAAGCAGGTTGACCCAGAATTTTACCTGACTAAAGTCAGAAAAATGTTCGACGATGCCATCCTGCGTTTCCGCCGCTTCAGCCGTGCCGTGACCACCGAGGTGGGCGTGCTGGACAATTCCTTTCTGGGCCGTGGGCGAGCGCTGGGCGCGGCGCGGGTGCTCAATGCCATCGGCCACGGACGCGGCGAGGTTTCGGAGATCCGGGATTATCTCGGCCTCGACTCCGGTCTGATGAGCCGCCTGCTGCGGAGCTTGGAGGAAGAAGGGCTGATCCGCACTGAGGCGCATCCCGAGGATGCCCGCCGCCGTGTTGCCCGCCTGACGCCTGAAGGCGAGGCCGAGTTCCGTGCTTACGAGGATCTTTCAAACGCACAGGCCCGCTCGCTCCTGTCCCGGCATCCGAACGCCCCGGCGCTGCTGGAGGCGATGGATCTGATCGCCTCGGCCTTCGGGCGCGACCGGGTGACGGTGCGGGAAGCGGATCCGCGCGACGCCGTGTCCCGCCACTGCCTCGGCCAGTATTATGCGGAGCTTGCCCGACGCTTCGCGCGCGGCTTCGACGTCTCGCTTTCGCGCGATCCCGACGCCGCCGACATGCTCCGGCCACGGGGCGTGTTCCTGGTGGCGGCGTCGGACGGACTGCCGGTTGGCTGTGTCGGGCTCAAGGGGCAGGGAGGGGACAGCGCGGAGATCAAGCGGCTCTGGGTGTCCGAAGCGGCACGCGGACTCGGGCTGGGGCGGCGGCTGATGCAGGAGGCGGAGAATGCGGCCCGCTCCCTCGGCATCCGCGCGCTGCGCCTCGACTCCAATAGCGCGCTGGGGGAGGCGGTGGCGCTGTATCGTCGCACCGGCTGGGTGGAGATCCCGCGGTTCAACGACGATCCCTATCCCGACCTGTTCTTCGAAAAGCTGCTTTAGGAGTGCTTCAGTAGTCCCGGCCCGGCCGCGCCTTGTAGGCCGGCAGCGACCAGCCTCGCCACAGCGCTGCCGCCCGTAGCGCGAAGGCCGCGCTCATGCCGGCCACCACCGCGGCATCGCGCGGCACACCAGCCATGTGCAGCGCCACGAACAGCGCCGCACCCAGCGCCGCCGCCGTGGCATAGATTTCCTTGCGCAGGATCAGCGGCACCTCGCCGCACACCACGTCGCGCAGCGCGCCGCCAAAGGTCGCGGTGATGGTGCCAAGCAGGATGGCGGCCCACGGGCTGGCGCCCTCACCGATGGCGGCCTCGGCGCCCAGCACGGCAAACAGCGCCATGCCCACGGCATCGGCCCAGAGGAGCGGGACAGTGCGCCGCTCGAAACGGTGCGCGAAGAAGAAAACCGCGATCGCCACCACCGCCACCATGAGCGCCGGACCGGGTGAGCCCAGCCATGCCACGGGCCTCCCCAGCAGCACGTCGCGCAACGATCCGCCGCCAAACGCCGTCAGCGCCGCGATCAGAATGAAGCCGACCGGGTCCATCTGCTTGCGCGAGGCGGTAAGCGCACCCGCGGTGGCGAAGGCGGCGGAGCCGACGTAGTTCAGAAGTTCCAGCAGCAGGGCAAAAGGCACGTGAGCGGCGGTGCCTTTTACTCGGCGGGCAGGGGCCGCGTTGCGGAGACGGCGCCGCGCGCCGTGCCCATGCACAGCAGTGACAGTGCCAGAATGGCCGCAACCAGCGGCAGCACCCAATGCGCCAGGCCCGCATCCAGCAACAGGCCGAAGACAGGGGTCAAGGTGCCGCCTAGCGGCAGCCCGGCGGAAATGAAGCCGAACACCTTGCCGATCTGGCCTGGTGGCGCGGCGTCCTTCACCATCACATCGCGCGGAGTACGGCTGGCGCCGAGCGCCAGCCCGGCCGACAGGGCGATGCCGATGGCCACCGGGCCGGAGACGGGAACGAGGCCGAGGCACAGGATCAGGGCCACGGCCGTGAGGGTGAGCGCGATCACGAAGCTGGCGTGGCGCTGCGAGCGATCGGCGAACCAGCCGCCGATCAGCACACCGAAGGTCGCGCCGGCCATGTAGCCGGTCAGCGCCCACGATCCCTGGGCGATGGGAATGGCCCAGAGCTGGTCGAGTACCGTGATCAGAAACGCCTGCATGCCCGATCCCGCCATGGCGGACAGCAGGAAGAAGGCGAAGAACATCAGCATCGGCCTGCTGAACAGCATCGCCGCGCCGCCTTCGCCCTGGCTCCCGCGCGGCTTCGCCTGGTCGACCAGGATGCGGCTCTGCAACAGGATGGCGCCGACCACGGGGATGCCGAGCAGTCCGACCAGCAGCAGCGCTTCCCGCCAGCCGATCCAGAAGGAGAGCAGGACGATCACCGGCGGTGCGAGCGCGAAGCCCAGATTGCCGGTCACGGTGTGCCAGGCGAAGGCACGGCCCATGCGCGCCTTGTTGATGCTGCCCGCCAGAATCGCATAATCGGCCGGGTGGATCACGCTGTTGCCGATGCCTGACAGCAGGGCCAGGCCAAGGATCGTCCAGTAGTTCGGCGCGAAGGCCATGGCCGAGATGGACAAGGCCATGATCAGCGTGCCGCCCACGAGGTATGGCCGTGCCCCATGGCGGTCCACCAGAAAGCCCACCGGCGTCTGCAGCAGCGCCGTCACCGCGCTCATCAGTGCGACCGACAGGCCGAGAGCAAAATACGAGACGCCAAATTCCTCGCGCCACAGAGGAAACAATGGCGCCAGGCACAGCATGTAGAAATGCGACAGGAAATGGCCGGTGCCGATCAGGCCGATGATGCGCCAGTCCCGGTTGTGCTGCATGGAAGGGTGGGACGTGGCGGTCGGGCCTGGGGGCGGCATGGCGGACGGGTCCTCGGGCCGCGCGCGCAGGGTTGCGCGGCGGCGTTTTTCCGAAGCTGCGCCTGACGGTGCCGATGTGTCAAACCGGCCCCGGCATCCCATTCCACCAGAAACGGCCCGGGGAGGTGTCTCCCCGGGCCGCGTTCATGAAGCTCCGGTGGGCCTCGACCCGACGTCAGATCTCGTCGTCGAAGCCGCCATCATCGGCAAATCCGCCATCGTCGGCGTAACCGGTGTCGTCGGCATAGCCGGCATTCTCGGCGTGGGCGTCCTGTCCGCCATCGGCCGCCGGATCAGTCCAGGGGCTGGAAGCACCGACCGCTTCCTCACCGAAGGCACCAGCTTCATTGGCCATGCCTGTGGCGGCCTCGGCCGCGCCACCGCCCGAGAACATGTTCATCAGCATGTTGCCCATGATCATGCCGCCGGCAACGCCGGCCGCGGTGGTCAGCGCCGAGCCCAGGAAGCCCGATCCGCCGCGGCCCTGCTGCATCATCCCGGGATTCATGCCCTGGGGCGGCATTACAGGCTGCGGGCGCGGGCGCATTGGCATCGGGCGCTGCGGCTGCTGCTGGCCGCCGCCGAACATGCCGCCGAACAGCCCGCCACGCGCCGGGGCCTGCTGGGCCTGCTGCGCCTGCGCCTGGCTGTTCTCCAGCTGCCATTCCAGCTCCTGGATACGGTTCTGCGCCTGAACCAGGGCGTGCTCCTGCACGAAGGCGGTCTGGGTCAGACGATAGCGCGCCTCGGGGTAGCGGGCGAACAGGTCGCCGATCAGGCGGTCGGCCTCCGGGTCCACGGGGGGCAGGGGCGGGCGCGACTGGGTAGCGGGCACGCTGCTGCCGCCCCAGGGCGAGGGCGCGGCCTGTGGGGCGGAGACCCCGGCCATGCGCTCGACAAAGGCGGAGATGATGCGGCGTTCTTCTTCGGTCATGTCCGATCCCCGGGAGGGGCCTTTCCAGACAGTGGCGTCATTCCGCGCCGGGGCCGGAGCTCCAGTGCGAGCCAACGATCTGGACCGGCCCGCCAACGCTTTCAAGAGGAAAATTACAAATCGGACATGTGAGACTCAGGCGCCGAGCGAAAGCCTCAACCTGGGCCATTCAATGGCCGGGCAGCGATCCATCACCGCGATCAGCCCGGCGGCGCGGGCGCGTTCCGCCGCCGCGTGGTCCACCACGCCGAGCTGCATCCAGACGGCCTTCGCTCCGAGACGAATCGCCTCGTCCACCACGCGCCCGGCTTCCTCCGAGCGGCGGAAGATGTCCACAAGGTCGAGCGGTCCCGCCTCCTCCAGGCTGGCCACCACCGTCGCGCCATGCAGCCGCTGACCGGCCAGGCCGGGATTGACCGGCGTGACGTCGAAACCCCGCCCGACCAGGAAGCCCGTGACCTCGTGGGAAGGGCGTGCGGGATTGGCCGAGGCACCGACCACGGCGATGCGGCGCGTGTTCAACAGCAATTCACGGATCGTCTCGTCGTCCAGACCGTCGGTTGCCATGGGAGAACTCCTTCAGCTGCGGGGCGCGCGGTGCAGGATGCGCAGCGTTTCACGATCCAGGACCAGGAAGTAGCTGCGCTTGTCCGGCCCCTGGGCGTCCTGCACCTCCCACAGTCCGTCTTCAAGCCGCGCACCGGTGATTTCAACGAAGCCGCCGCGCTTCAGGGCTGCCTCGATTCGGCGGAACTCCTCATCCGTGGCCTGGCGATCCTCCTCGTCATCCGCCACGAGCCGGTACTCTCCCGGGGTCAGGCGGATATCGCGCTCACGGCCCTGGGCGTCGTGGGCATCGTCCACGGACCAGATGCCCCCATCCAGCCCGATCTCACCCCAAGAGGAGAAGCCATGGCCGCGCAGCACCTGCTCAATCCGGTCGCGCTCGGCCGCCGTGGGGGCACGGTCCTCGGCGCCAGCCGTGAGCGATGCCAGCAGCAGCGGCAGCGCCAGCACGGCGCGCAAGGTGCGGGATGTCATGGCGCGGGCTCCGTAGGCATGGAGCAGCGGGAACGCGGGGCGGCGCGGGATGGTTCCCCGCCGCCGCCGCGCCTCAGTACACGACGACGCCGCGGATGCTCTCGCCACGGGTCATCAGGTCGAAGCCCTCGTTGATCTTCTCGAGCGGCATGGTGTGGGTGATCAGATCGTCGATGTTGATCTTGCCGTCCATGTACCAGTCGACGATCTTCGGCACGTCCGTCCGGCCGCGTGCCCCGCCAAAGGCCGACCCGATCCAGCGCCGCCCGGTGACCAGCTGGAAGGGACGGGTGGAGATCTCGGCACCGGCCTCGGCCACACCGATGATGGTGGAGACGCCCCAGCCCTTGTGGCAGCATTCCAGTGCCTGGCGCATCAGCTTGGTGTTGCCGACGCACTCGAAGGAATAGTCGGCGCCGCCTCCGGTCAGCTCCACCAGGTGGCCGACCAGGTCGCCTTCAACCTCCTTCGGGTTGACGAAATGCGTCATGCCGAAGCGGCGCGCCATCGCCTCGCGCTCGGGGTTGATGTCCACGCCGATGATCTTGTCGGCGCCGACCATCCTGGCGCCCTGGATGACATTCAGCCCGATGCCGCCGAGGCCGAACACCACCACGTTGGAGCCCGGCTCCACCTTGGCCGTGAACAGCACCGCGCCGATGCCGGTGGTGACGCCGCAGCCGATGTAGCAAACCTTGTCGAAGGGCGCGTCGGGGCGGATCTTGGCCAGGGCGATCTCCGGCACCACCGTGTGGTTGGCGAAGGTCGAAGTGCCCATGTAGTGGTGGATCGGCTTGCCCTTGCAGGAGAAGCGGCTGGAGCCGTCCGGCATCTGCCCGCGCCCCTGGGTGATGCGGATCTTCTGGCACAGATTGGTTTTGCGGCTGAGGCAGTAGTCGCATTCGCGGCATTCCGGCGTGTAAAGCGGAATGACGTGATCGCCTGGCCGCAGGCTGCTGACGCCGGCGCCGACCTCCAGCACCACGCCCGCGCCCTCATGCCCGAGGATGGCGGGGAAGATGCCCTCCGGATCAGCGCCCGAGAGGGTGTACTTGTCGGTGTGGCAGAGGCCGGTGGCCTTGACCTCGACCAGCACCTCGCCGGCGCGGGGGCCTTCCAGATCGACCTCCTCGACCGAAAGCGGCTTGCCGGCCTCCCAGGCGATGGCGGCGCGTGTCTTCATGGCGGCGGCTCCTCTTGGCGAAAACCGCGCTTCTCCTCGCATGCCGCGGCACGGGACGAAAGGGGCGCTTGCCGCCGGGCCTGGGCGGGGCAATCTGATGGATCATGCAGATCCCGTTCATGAACCGCGCCCCCCGTGTGGCGCTGGTCCGCCTTTCCGGCATCATCGCGGCCCGTGGCGGCGGCTTTCCGCCCGGGGGCGGCGGCCTCAACATCCAGTCCCTGGGGCCGGTGCTGGACCGTGCCTTCGGGCTGAAGCGGCTCCAGGGGGTGGTGCTGGCCATCAACTCCCCCGGCGGCTCGCCGGTGCAATCCAGCCTGATCGCGCAGCGCATCCGGCAACTGGCCGAGAAGCACAAGGTGCCTGTTGTCGCCGTGTGCGAGGATGCGGCGGCCTCAGGCGGCTACTGGATCGCCTGCGCGGCGGACGAGATCGTGGCCGACCCGTCCTCCATTGTCGGCTCGATCGGCGTGATCTCGGCCAGCTTCGGGGTGGAAGGGCTGGCGGAAAAGCTCGGCATCGAGCGGCGGGTCAACACGGCGGGCGGCGAGAAGGCATTTCTCGATCCCTTCCGTCCGGTGGAGCCCTGGCAGCAGGAGCGGCTGGAGGAACTGCTCGGCGGGCTGCACGCGGAGTTCAAGGGCTGGGTGCGCGGACGGCGCGGCAGCCGCCTGGCCGCGCCCGAGGAGGAACTCTTCACAGGCCGCTTCTGGACCGGGCGGGAGGCACTGCCGCTCGGACTCATCGACCGGCTGGGCGACGCGCGGGGCGAGATCGAGCGCCGGTTCGGCGACAAGGCGCAGGTGGTGCCGCTGGGCGCCAAGAAGCCGCCCTTGCCGATGCGGCTGCTGCGCGGCGCCATGGCGGAAGCGGAGCACCGGCTGGAGGAACGCTCGGCCTGGGCGCGCATCGGGCTGTGATCCGCGGCGCTTGACAGGCGGCGGGGCGGGGGTGGCAATCCCCGCTCAGCTTTGCACGCCGAAGGAGCGCCCCCATGGACCAGCACCAGCCCGACACCAGCACCGCCGCCGATCCGCGCCTGGACAAGCTGGCGGAGATTGCCGTGCGGGTCGGGCTGGGCGGGCTGCATCCCGGGCAGGAATTGTTGATGACGGCGTCCATTGAGGCGCTGCCCCTGGTCCGCCGCATCACCGCCGAGGCCTACAAGGCCGGCGCATCGCAGGTGACGACGTTCTTCTCCGACGATGAATCGACCCTGGCCCGCTATCGTCACGCCCCCGACGCCAGCTTCGACCACGCGCCGGCCTGGATGTTCGAGGCCATGGCCAAGGCCTTCGAGGGCGGCGCCGCGCGCCTGGCCATCGTCGGCGACGATCCCAATCTGCTGGCCGAACAGGATGCGGAAAAGGTTTCGCGCAGCAACCGCGCGCGGTCCAAGGCCTACCGCCCGGCGCTGGAGCTGATCACGGCGTCCGCCATCAACTGGACGCTGGTGCCTTTCGCCTCGCGCGCCTGGGCGCGCACGGTGTTCCCGGACCTGTTGCCGGACGCGGCGGTCGCGAAGCTGTGGGACGCGCTCTACAGCAGCACCCGCGTCGATCGCGCCGACCCTGTGGCGGCCTGGGCCGAGCACAACGCCGCGCTGATGGCCCGGCGCAGGATGTTGACCGAGCGCCGCTTCCGCGCCCTGCACTTCAAGGGCCCGGGCACCGACCTCCGCGTCGGCCTGGCCGATGAGCATGTCTGGATGGGCGGCATCTCCAAGGCGCGCAACGGCATCACCGGCAACCCCAACATCCCGACCGAGGAGGTGTTCACCACCCCCCATGCCGCGATGACGGAGGGCACCGTCGCCGCCACCAAGCCGCTGGCCCATGCCGGCACGCTGATCCGCGACATTCGCGTGCGCTTCGAGGCCGGCCGGATCGTGGAAGCACATGCCTCGACCGGGGAAGGCGTGCTGCAGAAGCTGATCTCGACCGATGAGGGCGCGCGGATGCTGGGCGAAGTCGCGCTGGTGCCGCATTCCTCGCCCATCTCGCAGAGCGGGCTGCTGTTTTTCAACACACTGTTCGACGAGAACGCGGCCAGCCACATCGCGCTCGGCCAGGCCTACAAGAAGTGCTTCACCGATCCGGAAAGCATGACCGATGAGGTGTTCGCCCGGCGCGGCGGCAATTCCAGCCTGATCCATGTGGACTGGATGATCGGCTCGGCCGCCATCGACGTGGACGGCATCGGCTTCGATGGCAGCGCCACCCCCGTGATGCGGAAGGGTGAATGGGTCTGAAGCCACGCCGGCTGGGGCCGGAGGAGGCCGCTTCCCTGCTGAGGTCTCACCCACGCTTGGCGGGCGGGCTGCCAGAGGGCTTCTCGCTGCCCCTCTTCGCCGAAGGTGCGCTGGAGATCGGGCTGGACGGTGCCGACCCTGCCGAATTGAAGCGGTACGGTATTGTGGCGGAGGGGCCGCGCACCCCGGGCAACCGCCTGCTGCTGGAGGCGGAGGCGCCTTTCGCCGAGTTGCGGTTGCGCTTCGGCCGGGCCGATTGCGGGGACAACCTGTTCGCGGTGGGCGGCTGCACCGCGGGCAGCCGGTTTCAGCTCAAGCTGGCTGGCAGCGGGCATCTCTTTGTTGTCGGCGGCGGCAAGGGGCGGCATGCCCTCACCGTATCCCTGCGCACGGGCAGGGCGCTGTTCCTGATGGGCCGAGACTCGTCCAGCAATGGCGGCAATGCCATGGTGGAAGGGCCGGGACAGGTGATCATCGGCGATGACGCCATGTTCGCCGAGGGCATCAACATCCGGAACGCCGATTCCCACGGCATCGTCGATCTTGCCACGGGCGAGCAGGTGAACCTGCCGGAGGATGTGGCGATCGGCCCGCATGTCTGGTTGGCCGCCGGCGCCACGGTGATGAAAGGCGTGACGGTGGGGCGGGGGTCGATCGTGGCGGCCCAGGCCATGGTGACGCGCGACGTGCCACCCTGCAGTCTGGTGGCAGGCGTCCCGGCGCGGCTGATCCGGGAGGGAGTATCCTGGACCCGGCAGTCACGGCCCGATGCGAAGCGGGTGGCGGCGCTGCGCGGCAGCCTGGGTTATGGCTGAAGCCGGCCAAGGGCAGCGATGCCCATCGAGCTAGCCTGGCAAGGGACAGGGTTTCCTGCGTCCGCGACTTGTCGGTGCATGCCGCATGCGTTGCGCTCCCGAGACAGGGCGCTGGCATCAGCCCCGCGGATGCGGGCTCAAAGGCCTTGGGCCTTGGTAGGGGGTTCGGGAGGGGGGCAAAGCTCTCCCGAAAAACTCAGCCGCCCACCTGCCGCACCCAGTCCGCCAGGTTGTAGGTGTTGGAAATCCGGGCGATGCGTCCGCCATGAACCTCGAAAAAGGCACCGGCAGGCAGGATGTAGCCCTGGCCGGCCGCCTCCGGCAGCCCGGCATCGGTGGCGAGGTAGGTGCCGTGGACGGTGAATTCCGCGGCGGCGCGCCGCCCGGTGCCGTCGGTCAGCACCACGATGTCCCGCAGCTCCTCGCGGTAATGGCGGTTCATCCGCTGCATGAAGGTGCGGAAGGCCGGAATACCTCGCTCGCGCTCTCCTTGGTTGATGTCGTGGATCACATTTTCGTCCAGGAGTGCGAGCATGCCCTCCACATCCCCGGCGTTAAAGGCGGCATAATAGGAGCGGATCAGGGATTCGGTGGTGGTCATGCCGTGCGGCGCCCTTCCTTGCCGGGGGAGTGAGCGACGTCTTATGCTGCGGCGCGCAACAGGGCCGCAAGCCCGACACTGACTTCCATCATACCGAGATGCCGCCGCATGAGCCAGTTCACCGGGAAGCCCCTCAGCTTCCAGGACATCATCCTGACCCTGCACCGGTTCTGGGCGGCCCAGGGCTGCGTCATCCTGCAGCCCTACGACATGGAAATGGGTGCCGGAACCTTTCATCCCGCCACCACGCTGCGCGCCCTGGGCCCGCAGAACTGGAAGGCGGCCTATGTGCAGCCCTCCCGCCGGCCCTCCGATGGGCGGTATGGCGAGAACCCCAACCGGCTGCAGCACTACTACCAGTATCAGGTGATCCTGAAGCCGAGCCCGGCGGACCCGCAAGCGCTGCTGATCGAGAGCTACCGGGCACTGGGCATCGATCCCACTCTGCACGACATCCGCTTCGTCGAGGATGACTGGGAAAGCCCCACCATCGGCGCCTGGGGCCTGGGCTGGGAGGTGTGGTGCGACGGCATGGAGGTGACGCAGTTCACCTATTTCCAGCAGGTCGGCGGCATCGCGGTGGAGAAGCCCTGTTCCGAGCTGACCTACGGGCTGGAGCGGCTGGCCATGTACATCCAAGGCGTCGAGAACGTGTATGACCTCGACTTCAACGGCCAGGGCGTGACCTATGGCGACGTGTTCCTGCGCGCCGAGAAGGAATACAGCGCCTTCAACTTCGAGCACGCCGACACGGCGCTGCTGTTCCAGCACTTCAAGGATGCGGAGGTGGAATGCGCCGCGCTGGTGGAGAAGCGGCTGGCTCTGCCGGCCTATGACCAGTGCATCAAGGCGAGCCACACCTTCAACCTGCTCGATGCGCGCGGCGCCATCTCGGTGACGGAGCGGGCGAGCTTTATCGGGCGTGTCCGTACCCTGGCCAAGGCCTGCTGCGAAACCTGGCTGAGCGAGGGCACGGAGCGCGGCTGAGCCCCAACCCCCAGCCTTCCCGCCTTGCCGGCGCCCCATTCCGGCGCCAGCCTCCTTTCCGGCCCCGACGATAAGGCCCCGCCCTGATGCCCGAACTTCTGCTCGAACTGTTCTCCGAGGAAATTCCCGCCCGCATGCAGGCCCGTGCGGCTGAGGATCTGGCACGGCTGCTGGGTGAGGCGCTGAAGGGTGCGGGGCTGAAACCCGAAGGGCTGCGCACCTTGCACGGTCCGCGCCGACTGACACTGGTGGCGGAGCTGCCCGCCGGCACAGCGGCGGTGGAGGAGGAGCGGCGTGGCCCCCGCGCCGACGCCACAGGCCCGGCGCTGGAAGGTTTTCTGCGCTCCACAGGCCTGTCGCGCGAGCAGCTTGAAACCCGCGAGGTCAAGGGCACGGCCTATTTCTACGCGGTGATCCGGCGGCCGGGCCGGCCCACGCCCGCCGTGCTCGCCGAGATCATTCCCGCCCTGCTGCGGCGCTTTCCCTGGCCGAAATCCATGCGCTGGGGCGGCACCAGTAACTTCATCTGGGTGCGGCCGTTGAAGCGCATCCTTTGTCTGTTCAACGGAGCGGTGGTGCCCTTCACCCTGGCCCAGGGCGATGATGACGGCCATGGGCTGGCCTCGGGCGCGGTCACAGAGGGTCACCGCATCCTGGCGCCGGGTGAATTTTCAGTGACCGGGTTTGCCGATTACGCGGCGCAACTCGGCGAGCGGCGTGTGGTTATCGACCCCGCGGAGCGTGCCAAGCTGGTGCGTGACGGTATTGCGGCCTTGGCGGCTGCCGAGGGAGTCGAGGTGGTGCCGGATGAAGGGCTGATTGCGGAGGTCGCCGGGCTGGTTGAATGGCCGGCGCCGCTGCTGGGCCGCATCGACGGCGCCTTCATGGACCTGCCGGCCGAGCTGATGCGCACCACCATGCGAGTGAACCAGCGCTACTTCGCCCTGCGCCACCCGGATGGCACAGCCGCTCCGTTCTTTGCCGTGGTGTCCAACATCGAGGCCCGCGATGGCGGCCGCGCGGTGGTGGAGGGCAATGAACGTGTGCTGCGCGCCCGCCTGTCCGACGCCCGCTTCTTCTGGGATCAGGATCGCCGCCAGAAGCTGGAGGATTACCTGCCGAAGCTTGCCGGAGTGGTGTTCCATGCAAAGCTCGGCACCCAGGGGCAGCGCGTGCAGCGCCTCGAGCGGCTCGCCGCTTGGCTGGCACCGAAGCTGGGCGCCGATCCGAAGCTGGCCGCCCGTGCCGCGCGGCTCGCCAAGGCCGATCTGGCGACCGGACTGGTGGGCGAGTTCCCGGAGCTTCAGGGCATTATCGGCCGCTACTACGCGCTGAAGGATGGCGAGGACCCGCGCGTGGCCGAAGCCGTGGCGGCGCATTACCGCCCGATGGGTCCCGGTGACGCCGCTCAGGCAGAGCCGGTCTCGATGGCGGTGGCGCTGGCGGACAAGCTGGACCAGTTGGCGGGCTTCTTCGCGGCGGATGAGAGGCCTACCGGTTCGGGCGATCCCTACGCGCTGCGGCGCGCGGCGTTGGGCGTCATCCGCATTCTGCGCGAGAACGGGCTGCGGCTCGACCTGGGCGATGCGCTTGCCGAAGCCTTCTTCGGCTTTCCGCAGGCGGTCGGCAGCACCGCCAGCCCCGAATTCGGCATGGCGGTGGCGCAGGATGCGATGAAGGAGGGCTTCCAGCCCGACCCGAGATCGGATCACCCGCCAATGGTGGCAGCCTTCGCCGCCGGGCTGCTCGACTTCCTGGCCGACCGGTTGCGGGTACAACTCCGTGCCGAGGGCGAGCGGCACGACGTGCTGGCGGCGGTTCTTCCCAACGGAAGAACCGCGGGCGGCGGTGGCGACCTGGTGCGCCTGCTGGCCCGGGCCACCGCCCTGCGCGGCTTCCTGGAAGGTGAGGACGGCGCCAACCTGCTGGCCGCCTACAAGCGGGCGGCCAACATCCTGCGCATCGAGGACAAGAAGGACGGCCCGCACCGGCCGGAAACCGATGCGGCCCTGTTCTCCGCGGAGGAGGAGAGGGCGCTTTCCGCCGCGCTGGACATGACGCTTCCCAAGGCGCGCGCCGCTCTTGCCGCCGAGGATGACGCCACCGCCATGGCGGCACTGGCTGAGCTTCGGGCACCGGTGGATGCCTTCTTCGACAAGGTTGTGGTCAATGACGCCGATGCGGCGATCCGCCGCAACCGGCTGGGGCTTCTGGCCCGCCTCCGGGACGCGATCGACCAGGTGGCGGATTTCTCCAAGATCGAAGGCTGAAGGGGACGCTAGGGATGCAGAAGTGGGTGTACGGCTTCGGCGCCGGTCGCAATGACGGCAAGGCCGAGATGCGCAACCTGCTGGGTGGCAAGGGCGCCAACCTGGCCGAGATGGCCTCGATCGGGCTGCCGGTGCCGCCTGGATTCACCATCACCACCGAGGTCTGCACCTACTACTACGAGCATGGGAAGCAGTATCCCGAGAGCCTGAAGGCCGACGTGGCGGAGGCTTTGGCGCGCATCGAGGAGGCGGTCGGGCTGAAGTTCGGCGACGAGGCCAAGCCGCTGCTGGTTTCGGTCCGGTCCGGCGCTCGCGTCTCCATGCCGGGCATGATGGACACGGTGCTGAACCTCGGCCTGAACGACCGCACGGTGGAGGGGCTGGCCGGCGCCTCCGGCGACCCGCGCTTCGCCTGGGACAGCTACCGCCGCTTCATCCAGATGTACGGCTCGGTGGTGCTGGGCGTCGACCACCACCGTTTCGAGGAGATCATCGAGGACGCCAAGCTGGACAAGGGGGTCACGGAGGATACCGGGCTTACCGCCGAGGACTGGCAGCAGGTCGTGACCCGGTACAAGGCGATGGTCGAGGAAGTGCTGGGCCAGCCTTTCCCGCAGGAGCCGGAGGCGCAGCTCTGGGGCGCGATCGGCGCGGTGTTCGGCTCCTGGATGAACCAGCGCGCCAACACCTACCGCCGGCTGCACGACATCCCGGCGGGGTGGGGCACGGCGGTGAACGTGCAGGCCATGGTGTTCGGCAACATGGGCGATGATTGCGCGACGGGCGTATGCTTCACGCGTGACCCGTCCACCGGCGAGAACATCTTCTATGGCGAGTACCTGATCAACGCCCAGGGCGAGGATGTTGTGGCCGGCATCCGCACGCCGCAGCCCATGTCTAGCGCGCGTGCCAAGCCTGGCGAGCGCTCCATGGAAGAAGCCATGCCCGCCGCCTATGCCGAGCTGGTGCAGGTCCGTCATACGCTCGAGAAGCACTACACGGACATGCAGGACATCGAGTTCACCGTGCAGCAGAACAAGCTGTACATGCTGCAGACCCGCAACGGAAAGCGCACCGCCGCGGCCAGTCTGAAGATCGCCGTGGACATGGCGCAGGAAGGGCTGATCGACGAGGCCGAGGCGATCCGACGCGTCGCTCCCGGCTCTCTCGACCAGCTCCTGCACCCGACGCTGGACCCGGAAGCCAAGCGCACGGTGTTGTCCAAAGGCCTGCCGGCTTCTCCCGGCGCGGCCTGCGGCACGGTGGTGTTCTCCGCTGACGAGGCCGAGGCGCGCGCTGCCAAGGGCGAGAGCGTGATCCTGGTCCGGATCGAAACCTCGCCCGAGGATATTCATGGAATGCACGCCGCCAAGGGCATCCTGACCACGCGCGGCGGCATGACCAGCCACGCGGCGGTGGTGGCCCGCGGCATGGGTCGCCCCTGCGTCGCCGGTGCCGGCGGCGTGGTGGTGGATTATCACAGCCAGCAGCTCTCGGCCGGCGGCAAGACCATCCAGGCGGGGGAAACCATCACCCTCGATGGCGCCACGGGCGAGATCTTTTTGGGCGCCGTGGCGATGGTGGAGCCGAAACTGTCCGGTGACTTCGCCACGCTGATGGGCTGGGCCGACAAGATCCGCCGCATGAAGGTGCGCGCCAATGCCGAAACGCCGCTCGATGCCGACACGGCGAAGAAGTTCGGCGCCGAGGGTATCGGCCTGTGCCGCACCGAGCACATGTTCTTCGACCCTGAGCGCATCGGCGCCGTGCGCATGATGATCATGTCCGAGAGCGAGGGCGGGCGGCGCGACGCGCTGGCCAAGCTTCTGCCTTTCCAGCGCAAGGATTTCATCGAGCTGTTCCGCATCATGGCGGGCCTGCCGGTGACCATTCGCCTCCTGGACCCGCCGCTGCACGAGTTCCTGCCGCATCGGGAAGAGGAACTGGCCGAGGTGGCGCAGAGCCTCGGCGCCGACCTGGCCGCCATGAAGCGGCGTGCCCTGGATCTGTCGGAAGCCAATCCGATGCTGGGCCATCGCGGCTGCCGCCTTGGCGTGACTTATCCCGAGATCTACGAGATGCAGGCCCGCGCCATCTTCGAGGCGGCGGTGGCAATCGCCAAGGAGTCGGGCGCCGCGCCGGTGCCCGAGATCATGATCCCGCTGGTCGGCACGAAGAAGGAGCTGGAGATCACCCGCGCGCAGGTGGACAAGGTGGCGAAGGAGGTCTTCGCCGAGGCGGGCACCACCATCGAATACCTGGTGGGCACCATGATCGAGCTGCCGCGCGCGGCGCTCACCGCGGATGCCATTGCCGGCGCGGCCGATTTCTTTTCCTTCGGCACCAACGACCTGACGCAGACCACCTTCGGCCTGTCGCGCGACGATGCCGGCAAGTTCCTGCCCTACTATGTCGAGAAGGGCATCCTGCCGAAGGACCCGTTCGTTTCCATTGACCCGGAAGGTGTCGGCGCGCTGGTGGAGATCGCCAAGCAGAAGGGGCGGAGCGTGAAGCCGGACCTCAAGCTCGGCATCTGCGGTGAGCATGGCGGCGACCCGGCCTCGATCCAGTTCTGCGAGGCCACTGGACTCGACTACGTGTCCTGCTCGCCCTATCGCGTGCCGGTAGCGCGGCTGGCGGCGGCCCAGGCAGCGCTCTCGGGCGGGTCCGACCGGACGGCCTGAGGGGAAGCAACACACTGGGGTGCGTAAAACCACCCCAAGGTGCCGACAGTCACGGCCTTTCGGGCGCCGCACGCCCTCGGAGCAAGGTCTGTGGCCCTGCTTTTCGATCGAGCCCGGTCAAGCGCCGTGCCCAATGGCAGGCTCGATCCGGGTTCGACGCTGTCACCCCGGCCGGGGCCCCGGGGTGGCCGTCCCCTCCTGACGGCATGCTCAGTCCGCTTTCTCCGGAAGCCTCATCCATCCCGGTACCGAAGCGTGCAGCGTCGCCTCTCCGCACGACAATTCCTCGCCCACGGGCACGGCGAGGCGGATCAGGGCCAGTCCGTGTCCCCCGATGCCGGAGCGCATCTCCCCCACCTCGGCACCTTGCCGCAGGATGGGGGTTCCCGGGGCGGGCAACGGGCCATCGACCCGAACCGGGAAAAGGCGCTTCTTGAGCAGGCCGCGATACTTGGTCCGGGCAGTCAGCTCCTGGCCCATGTAGCAGCCCTTGCTCCAGGACACGCCGTGCAGCTCGTCGAAGCCAGCTTCCAGCAGCACGGATTTCTCGGGCTCCAGATCCGGTGCGCCATCCGGCAGCCCAAGCGCAATGCGATGCGTCGCGTAGTCGCCGACGGTGCCGTGCGGCGCTTCGCCGGGGGGGAGCAGGGCGCGCCAACCGGCTTCGGGAAGGCGGGGATCCGCGGCGGCGATGCCTACGGGCATGGCCGAATCGCCCCACCCTGCCCAGACCGCAAGGCCCTCGGCCGCGGTCAGCGCCACCCTGGAGCGGAGCCGGAAGCGGGACAGGCGCTGGATCAGCATGTCGCGCTGGCTCGCCTCGGCATCGATCAGCAGGCGTCCGTCCTCGGCAAACAGAAAGAAGTCGGCTAGCCACTTGCCTTGTGGCGTCAGCAGTGCGGCCCAAACGGCGCGACCGGGCGCGGCCTCGGTGACATCGTTGGAGACGAGTCCCTGGAGAAAGGCAACGCGATCCTCCCCGGTGATCTCGATGACGGTGCGGTGGGTCAGGGCTGCGATCGGCATGGCAGAGATTTTGGCGCGAACCGGCCTCGGGGCAAGCGGCGGCGCTGCACCTTCGCGCGCAACCATGCTATGCGCGGCCCCGACCATGCGCATCCTTTTCGTGACCGCCACCCGGATCGGGGATGCGGTGCTCTCCACCGGATTGCTCGACCACCTGCTGCGGACCTATCCGGATGCGCGGATCACGGTCGCCTGCGGACCTGTCGCCGAGGGCGTGTTCGCCCGTATGCCACGGCGCGAAGCGACCATCGTGCTGACCAAACAAAGCTTTTCCCGCCACTGGCTGGGGCTGTGGCGTCAGGTGGCGCTGCAGCGCTGGGACCTTGTGGTGGATCTGCGCGGCTCCGCCCTGGCTTGGCTGGTGCCGGCGCGGCGGCGCGCGGTGATGCGGGGGGGGCGTCGGCCGGGGCATCGTATCGGCCATCTGGCGGCCGTGCTGGGGCTGCCTTCCCCCCCACCGCCGGTTGCCTGGTTCGACGCGTCCGATGCGGTCCGCGCGGCATCGCTGTTGCCGGGGACGGGGCCTTACATCGCCCTTGGCCCCAGCGCCAACTGGGCCGGCAAGGTTTGGCCGTCGGAGCGCTTTGTCGCCTTGTTCCAGGCGTTGGCGGCGCCCAGCGGGCCATTGCCCGGCGCGCGGCCGGTGGTGTTGGCCGGACCGGGGGCGGCGGAGGCCGCCATGGCCGCGCCGGTGCTGGCCAGGTTGCCAGGAAGTGTGGATCTGGTGGGGCAGCTGGAACTTCCCGAGGCGGCGGCGGCGCTGTCGCGCTGCGCGCTGTTTGTCGGCAATGATTCCGGTCTGATGCATCTGGCGGCGGCTGCGGCGGTTCCGACACTGGGCCTGTTCGGCCCGACCCCGGCGGATGAATACGCGCCGGTCGGCGCCTGCGCGCGTGCCGTGGTCGCTGACGGGCCGCTGGGCGCCGCGCCCATGCAGGCTTTGTCCGTGGAGTCCGCTCTGGAGGCGGCCACGCGGCTGCTGAGAAAGGACAACGCATGACCCCGAGGCTGAGCCTGGCCATCGTTGCCCGCAAGAAAGGCGGTCAACCTCCGGCCCGCACCGGCGGTCCGGGCTTCGGCAATGCGGTGGACCGGGCCATCCCGGATACGCCGCGGCGGGTCAACATGTGTTCCGACGCCCGCGCCGCCAATCCGCTATTGACTGGCAAGATCGGCCGGCCGAGTGGCCACCTGCGGTGTTGCTGCGCGCCTCCCGCCCGGCTCCTGCTGCCTCGCCGGGAGAGTGGAGGGGGCATGTTGCCGGCCCGCTGTGCCGGGTTGCTGCCGCATCGAAAGCCCGGACAATATCCGGAGCGCCACCCCTGATGCGCGTCGCGCAGATCATGGCCGGGGCATCCATGGGTGGGGCGGAGGGCTTTTTCGAGCGGCTGAGCATTGCCTTGCACGAGTCCGGCGATGCCGTGCTGCCGGCAATCCGACACGATGCCGGCCGGGCCGCGAGGCTGGAGGCGGCGGGCCTCGCGCCGCTGCAACTGCCCTTTGGCGGACCGCTCGATCTGATGACCCGGCCTTTGCTCGGGCGAGCGCTGCGCCGCTTCCGCCCGAACGTGGCGGTCGCGTGGATGAACCGGGCGGCGGCGAAGGCGCCGCGCGGAGCTTGGCCCCTGGTCGGTCGGCTGGGCGGCTATTACGACCTGAAGTATTACCGTCGCTGCGATCATCTGGTTGGCAACACGCGGGACCTCGCGCGCTGGATCACGGCGCAGGGCTGGCCGGCCGAGCGCACGCACTACCTGCCGAACTTCGTGGCTGAAATGGGCGACGCCAAGCCTGCGACGCTGGACCTTCCGCCGGAAGCACCCGTGCTGCTGGGGCTGGGGCGTCTTCACCGCAACAAGGGCTTTGACACTGCACTCCGGGCCCTGGCGCTGCTGCCCCGTGCGGTGCTGCTGCTGGCCGGGGAAGGGCCCGAGCGGGAAGCGCTGCATCGGCTGGCCGCTGAGCTGGAGCTGGGCGATCGCGTGCGCTTCCTGGGCTGGCGGCAGGATGCCGCGGCGCTGCTCGCGGCCTGCGACGTGTTCCTTTGCTCTTCCCGCCATGAGCCGCTGGGCAACATGGTCATCGAGGCCTGGAGCGCCCGGCGCCCGGTTGTTGCGGCCGCCGCGCAAGGACCATCCGAGCTGATCCATGACGGCCGGACGGGCATGCTGGTGCCGCCGGAAGATCATCGGGCCATGGCGGCGGCGATTGCCGCCCTGCTGGCCGATCCGGCGCGGCGGGAGGTGCTGGCCACGGCGGGCCGCGCCGCCTATGCCGCTGAATTTGCCCAGGCGCCGGTGCTTGCGCGCTGGCGCGGCTTCCTGCAACAGGTGGCGTAGTCCCGGTTGCCCGCCCCGGGGCCGCGACGTTCCCGACCGCCGGGCGGGTGGAGCCATAATCCTGCATGTGCGGCATTGCCGGCCTGATCCTGCGCCAGGGGCAGACCCCCGACGCCACCACCCTGCAAAGGCTGACCCAGGCGCTGGCGCATCGCGGGCCCGATGGCGGTGGGCACCATGTGGCTGCGAATGTGGCGCTGGCGCATACCAGGCTGGCCATCATCGACCTGCAGACTGGCGACCAGCCGCTTTTCGCCGGGCCGGCTGCGCTGGTCGGCAATGGCGAGGTCTACAACTACCGGGAGCTGAGAGAGACCTACCAGCTCGGCTGCGCCACCGGCAGCGATTGCGAGCCGCCGCTGCATCTGTACCGCCGCGACGGGGTGGCCTTCGCCGACGGGTTGCGCGGCATGTACGCCCTGGCCATCCATGACCGCTCGGCCCGGCAGGTGGTGCTGGCGCGCGACCCCTTCGGCATCAAGCCGCTCTACATGGCGGAAGTGCCGGGAGGCGTCGCCTTTGCGTCCGAGGCACAGGCACTGGTCGCGGCAGGGCTGGTGCGCCCCCGGGTACGGGCCGAGTCGCGTGCCGAGCTGTTGCAGATGCAGTTCACCACCGGTGCCGAAACCATTTTTGAGGGCATTAACCGCGTTCTGCCGGGGGAGAGCATCGCCCTGGCCGAGGGCAAGGTACTGGAACGCCGCCACCGCGCTGCCCTGCCTGAGGGCGGCCCGGTCGCCGCCACGGAGGACGAGGCGCTGGCCCGCTTCGACGCCGCCTTCCGTGACAGCGTGGAGATGCACCAGCGGAGCGACGTGCCCTATGGCATGTTCCTGTCCGGCGGCACGGACAGCGCGGCGGTGCTGGCCATGATGGCTCGGCTGAACGAGGCGCCTGTGCGCGCCTTCACCGCCGGCTTCGACGTCCAGGGCGCGGCGGATGAGCGCGAGCGCGCCGCCGGCTTCGCCCGGGCCGCCGGCGCGAAGCACGAGACGGTGCATGTGACCGAGGCCGAGGTGTGGAAACACCTGCCCGAGATCGTTGCCGCCATGGACGACCCGGCGGCCGACTACGCCATCATCCCCACCTGGTTCCTGGCTCGGCGGGCGCGGCAGGAGGTGAAGGTGGTGCTCTCGGGCGAGGGCGGGGACGAGATCCTGGGCGGCTATGGCCGCTATCGCGCCGCCATGCGCCCCTGGTGGCTGGGGGGCAAGGCGCCGCGCACACGGGGGGCCTTCGACCGGGTGGATGTGCTGCGGAGGGAGCCGACCGGCTGGCGCGACGGCATTGCGGCCGCCGAATCGGCTGCGGCCACGCCGGGGCGGACCCGCCTGATGGCAGCACAGGCCCTGGACATGGCCGACTGGCTGCCGAACGATCTGCTGATCAAGCTCGATCGCTGCCTGATGGCGCATGGCGTGGAAGGGCGTACGCCCTTTCTCGACACCGCTGTCGCCGAGGCGGCCTTTCGCCTGCCGGATGGGCTGAAGGTACGTCGTCATACCGGCAAGTGGCTGCTGCGCGAATGGCTGGCGCGGAACTTTCCGGCCGCCGACCCGCACAAGCCGAAGCAGGGCTTCACCGTGCCGATCGGCGCCTGGATCGCGTCGCGGGGCGAGGCGCTGGGGCCGTTGGTGGCGGCACAGCCCGGAGTGATGGAGATCGCACGCCCGGAAAGGGTGGCGGCGCTGTTTCGGGCAGCCTCCGGCAAGCGGGAGGGTTTCGCTGCCTGGCATCTGTTGTTCTACGCGCTGTGGCATCGTCGTCATGTGGAAGGCGTCCTGCCGGAGGGTGACACCTTCCACTACCTCAATCTGCGGTAGCAGGAGACGCAGTCTTCTAAAGGCCGGGCTTGTGCTCAACGCGGGCGTGAAGAAACAGGATGACCGGGTAGGGGTTTGCGCTGCATCCACAACCGGGGCCATGATCTTGCCAGAGAACCGCTTGCCTGCTGCCTCGCGCCGCACCCTTGTCAGCTCGCTGGGAGCGTTGATGGCCGTTCCGGCGGCGGCGCAGGCCTCAGCTGCTGCTACTGGCGAAAGCATTCCCGCCGGCCCGACTGGACGTCCGGAGCCCGAGCTTGAATGCCCGCCTCAGCAGGCGGAGGATCGTCGTATCGGCTGGGCGGTGGCAGGGCTCGGGCATTTCGCACAGGCTTACATGCTGCCCGCTCTTGGCCGCGCCCTGATGTCCCGCCCAGCGGGGCTGATCTCGGGCAGTCCCGAGAAGCTGCGGCAGGTTGGTGCCCGCTACGGGATCAGCGATCAGCATCGCTACGGCTATGACATGGCGGGGCTTAGCGACGACCAGGCGGTGCAGGTGGTCTATGTCATCACGCCCAACTCCACCCATGCCGAGCTGACGGTGCGCGCGCTGGAGGCCGGCAAGCATGTGCTGTGCGAGAAGCCGATGGCGAACTCTCCGGCCGAGTGCCAGCGCATGATCGACGCGGCCAAGGCGGCGGGCCGCAAGCTCATGGTCGCCTACCGCGCCCATTTCGAGCCGCACAACATGCGCGCCCGGGACATGCTGCGGGCCGGCGAGCTGGGCAAGGTATGGTTCGCCTCCGCCGATCACCACAGGCCGTTGAAGCCTTCGCAGCCACGCGACCAGTGGCGGGTGCGCAAGGCGATCGCCGGTGGGGGCTCGCTGGTGGATATCGGCATCTACTCGATCAACGGGCTGATCTGGTTCCTCGGCGAAAGCCCTGTCTCGGTTGCCGCCACACTCCATTCGCCACCCGATGACGACCGCTTCGCCGAGGTCGAGAACATCGTGCAGGCGCAGCTGGTGTTTCCGTCCGGCGCACGGGCCAACATCTCCTCCGGCTACACGGCGGACAAGAAGCGCATCGATCTGTGGGGCGACAAGGCGGTGGCGGTGCTGGACCCGGCTACGGCCTACAAGGACAATAAGCTCATCGTCTCCACGGCCGAGGAACAGCGCCAGATCCTTTCCGAGGCCACCAGCGCCGAGCAGTTCACCAGCGTGATGGACCACCTTTCGGAAGCCATCGCCAGCAATGGCGAAGTGGATGCGCCGGGTGAGATGGGGCTGCGGGACATCCGCATCATCGAGGCCCTCTACCGCTCGGCGGCGACCGGAAGCCGCATCGACCTTAACGGCGACATGACCATGAAGAACGGCTGAGCGACCAGGCACGGCCTGTGTCTTCGCCGTTCCGGTCAGCCTGCCGATGATGGCCGGAGGCGCGCTGGTGGCGCGCTCCTGAGCCCGCCCCCCGCCCGCTATTCCTCGACGAAGGGGTTCTTGCCGCCCCGTGCGTGAAGACGGATCGGCACGCCGGGCATGTCGAAGGTGTCGCGGAAGCTGTTCACCAAATAGCGGCGGTAATCCTCCGGCAGGTCCTCGGCGCGGGGGCCGAACACGGCGATGGTGGGCGGGCGGGCCTTCGGCATGGTGGCGTAGCGCAGCTTGATGCGGCGGCCATCGGCCAATGGAGGCGTGTGCTTGGCCACCGCGCCCTCGAACCAGCGATTCAGCTCGCCGGTGGGAATGCGGCGGTTCCAGCGCTCGATGGTGCGGCGCACCGTGGGCATCAGCTTGTCCACGCCGCGTCCGGTCATGGCCGAGAGGGCGACCACGGCGATGCCCTTGAGCTGCGCCAGGGAGGTTTGCAGCGTGTCTTCCAGCACCTGCCGTGCGGCGGCGCGATCCTCCACGGCGTCCCACTTGTTGTAGGCGATCACAACGGCCCGGCCTTCGCGCTCGGCCAGGCGTGCGATGCGCAGGTCCTGCTCGTCCATGCCGAGGGTGGCGTCGAGCACCAGCACCGCGACCTCCGCTTCCTTCAGTGCGCCGATGGTCGCGCCCACCGACATCTGCTCAAGGCTCTCGCTGATCCGGGCCTTCTTGCGCATGCCGGCGGTGTCCACCAGCCGCACCTTGCCCTCGTCATCCTCCCACTGCACGGCCACGGCGTCGCGGGTCAGACCGGGTTCGGGACCGGTGATCATGCGCTCCTCGCCGAGGAGGGCGTTCAGCAGGGTGGACTTGCCGGCATTGGGGCGGCCGACGATGGCCAGGCGCAGCGGCCGGTCACGGTCCCGCGCCTCGGGGTCCTCTTCCTCAGGCAGCAGTTCGGCGGCGGTGGTGTGAAGGTCGGCGATGCCCTCGCCATGCTCGGCGGAGATGGCCACCGGATCGCCGAGGCCGAGCTCATAGGCCTCCATGGCGGCCATGCCGCCGCCGCGGCCCTCGGTCTTGTTGGCGACCAGCAGCACGGGGGTGGGCTGGCGCCGCAGCCAGGCGGCGAAGGCGCGGTCGGAGGGCGTCAGCCCGGTGCGGGCGTCGATCACGAACAGCACCAGGTCGGCCTGGCGGATGGCGACCTCCGAGGAGGCGCGCATGCGGCCGGCCACGGTGTCGGGCGGTGCTTCCTCCAGCCCTGCCGTATCCAGCAGCAGCACGGCACGGCCGCCAAGGCGCGCCTCGACCTCCTTGCGGTCGCGGGTGACGCCGGGCGTGTCGTCCACGATGGCGAGCTTGCGGCCCGCAAGGCGGTTGAACAGCGTGGACTTGCCGACGTTGGGCCGGCCGATGATGGCGATACGGGGGAGCATGATGAGGCTGGCTTTAGCCCGGAACCGGGGCGCGGGGAACCGAAACCACGCGCGGCGCCCCCGCCGCGCCGCCTTGCTGGCATGCAGGACACTGGGGTCGGGCAGGGGGCGTTGACTTGCCCCTCGAGGCGGGAGCAACGTCCGCAAGAGAAGGGGGACAAGGCCTATGGATATCGGAGTACCTTTGCGCGACCTGGGGCCGGTCGATGTTTCCGGCGTGCTGAAGATGATCGAGACGCTGACCGAGGAAGACTGGACCGGCAACAATTTCCGCCGCGACATGCTCTCGGCCGGAGTTCACGACGCCGCCGACAACATTCTGTTCAAGACCGAGTGGCATCCCTCCGCCAGCCGCACCGGCATCCTGACCTTCGAGGACCTGGTGTTCGTCTGGGCCAAGGAAAAGGGGATCGACCATCGTCCCTACCTGCCGATTGCCAAGGAAAACACCGATCTCTGGCCAGTTTTCACCATGCCCGACTGGAACCGGTACAAGGACGTGCTGGAGCCGGTGGTGCAGCAGGCCATCGCGCCGCTGAAGAAGCCGCGCGGCGTGGTCACCCGCGTGGCACTGGTGCGGCTGCGAGGCGGCACGCAGGTGCCGCCGCATATTGACGGGCAGCTCATGGCCGTGAAGGCCCACCGCATCCATGTGTCGCTGAGCAGCACGCCGAGCGTCGAATACAAGATCGACGGGCGGAAATTCACCATGCTCAAGGGCCATGCCTACGATTTCAACAACCGCATGCGGCATTCGACCCGGAACAAGGGCAAGAACGCGCGGATCAACATGTTCGTCGATTACTACCCGGAGCCAGGGCTGTTCATCGCCAACCCCCTGGATGTTTCCGCGCCGCTGAACGTGCCGCCGACGCCGGTGATCAACTGACAGGTGGTCCCGACCGGGGCACATGTCCCGCCCGCGACGCGAATGGCCCCTGACGCATCGAGCCGCCCGCCGGCTTTTCTCCATTCCCGCGCCGTGGGCGGCCCGGCGGGACCGTTGAAGGACCGATCATGAACTTCGTCCCCAAGCCCAACGACATTGCCGGCATCATCGAGGCGGATCGCGCCCATGTCTGGCATCACCTGTCGCAGCACAAGCAGTACGAGACGAGCGACCCGCCGATCATGATCGAGGGCAAGGGGCTGCGCATCTGGGACGCCAAGGGGCGCGAGTATCTCGACGCTGTGGCGGGCGGCGTGTGGACGGTGAATGTGGGCTATGGCCGCGAATCCATCGCCAACGCTGTGCGCGACCAGCTGGTGAAGCTGAACTATTTCGCGGGCGCCGCGGGCAGCGAGCCGGGGGCGCGCTTCGCGCAGAAGCTGATCGAGAAGATGCCGGGACTGACCCGGGTCTATTATTCGAACTCGGGTTCCGAGGCGAACGAGAAGGTCTTCAAGATGGTGCGGCAGATTTCCGCGCGTCATCACGGCGGCCGCAAGTCCAAGATCCTGTTTCGCGAGCGCGACTATCACGGCACCACCATTGCCGTGCTCGCCGCATGCGGCCAGCCGCAGCGGGCCGAGCAGTACGGACCATTTCCGGAAGGCTTCGTCGAGGTGCCGCATTGCCTGGAATACCGCAACCAGTACCCGGATGCGGAAGACTATGGCCTGGCCGCCGCCAACGCGATCGAGGACGTCATCCTGCGCGAAGGGCCCGACACGGTGGGCCTGCTCTGCCTGGAGCCGATCACCGCGGGTGGCGGCGTCATTACGCCTCCCAAGGGCTACTGGGAGCGGGTGCAGGAGATCTGCCGCAAGTACGAGGTCCTGCTGCATATCGACGAGGTGGTTTGCGGCCTGGGCCGCACCGGCACCTGGTTCGGCTACCAGCAATACGGGGTGAAGCCTGATTTCGTCACCATGGCCAAGGGAGTGGCCTCGGGCTACGCCGCCATCTCCTGCACCGTGACCACCGAGGCGGTGTTCGAGATGTTCAAGGACAACCCTTCGGACCCGATGAGCTATTTCCGCGATATCTCGACCTATGGCGGGTGCCTGGCCGGTCCTGCGGCTGCACTGGAGAACATGCGGATCATCGAGGATGAGGGCCTGCTGGCCAACACGGTGTCCATGGGTGAGCGGCTGGACGGCAATCTCCGCGCGCTGATGGAGAAGCACCGGGTCGTCGGGGACGTGCGCGGCAAGGGGTTGTTCTACGGCGCTGAGCTGGTGGCCGACCGCACGACCAAGGAGCCGCTGGCCGAGGCCAAGGTCGCCGCCGTGGTCGCCAAGTGCCGCGAGCACGGCGTCATCATCGGCATGACCAACCGCTCCCTGCCCGGGCTGAACAACACGCTCTGCCTGAGTCCCGGACTGATCGCGACGCCGGATGACATCGACACCATCACCTCCGCCATTGACCGTGCCTTGGCCGAGGTTTGCGGCTGATGGGCCGGGGTTGAGGGATCCTGCCCCTCAACCCCACCCTTGCGGAGACGTCGTTCCCGACCAGCGCTCACGGGCGCGGTCCGGCGGCCTCGCCGCCCTCTCGCCAGGGGGGGCGCTGAAGGCGCCATGAACGCCTATCCGAAGGTGTGCCGGCCTTCGGCAATGCGGGTTCGAGAGGGCCGACGTCCCATGGAATTCCGCGCTTTGGATCCAGGACGCCGCGTTCCGCCCCCTGGCCGCCTTTCATGAAACGTCATAGACCAGCCTTTCTTCCCCGCAACCTGCAGGAGCCAGCCGCCATGACCCAGTACGATCTTATTCTGCGGGGCGGCACCTGCGTGCTGCCATGGGGCGAGGTGGCGGCCGATGTGGCGGTGCAAGCGGGGCGGATCGCGGCCATTGGCGACCTTGGTGCCGCCGGTGCCGCCGAGGTGATCGATTGTGCTGGGCTGCATGTGCTGCCAGGCTTGATCGACCCGCATGTGCATCTGCGCGACCCTGGCGATCCGGCGGTGGAAACCATTCCGACCGGTACCAGGGCGGCCATCCTGGGCGGCATCACCGCCGTGTTCGACATGCCGAACACCACCCCGTCCATCACCAGCCAGAAGGCGCTGGAAGACAAGCGGGCCTATGTCCAGGGCAAGTCCTGGTGCGACATCGGCTTCTATGTCGGTGCCGGCAAATCCAACATCGCCGCCCTGGCCGCGCTGGAGCTGGAGCCGGATGTTTGCGCCATCAAGGTCTTTGCCGGCAGCAGCACCGGGGACCTGCTGGTGGAGGACGATGCTTCGCTGGAGCGGGTGATGCGGTCGGGCCGCCGCCGCATCTGCTACCATTCCGAGGACGAGTACCGGCTGCAGGAGCGCAAGCCACTCTACGCCGCCGGCGGCCCGCACAGGCTGCATGCCGAGTGGCGCGACGTGGAATGCGCGCTGCTCGGCACCCGGCGGCTGATGGCGCTGGCGCGCGAGACCGATCGCCCGGCGCACATCCTCCACGTGTCCACCGCCGAGGAGCTGGACTACCTGCGCGATTACCGCGACATCGCGACGGTGGAGCTGCTGGTCAACCACCTGTCGCAGACCGACGAGGCCTATGAGCGGCTGGGCGGCTACGCGGTGATGAACCCGCCGATCCGCGATGCGCGGCACATGGCGGCGGCCTGGGCCGCAGTGGCGGATGGCCGGGTGGATTGCATCGGCTCCGACCATGCGCCGCATTCCCGCGCCAACAAGGAGAAGCCCTGGCCGCAGACGGCGGCGGGGCTGACTGGAGTGCAAACCCTGGCGCCCATCATGCTGGACCATGTGAATGCCGGCCGGCTGACGCTGACGCGCATGGCGGAGCTGATGGCGGACGGACCGGCGCGGGTTTATGGCGCGCTCAGCAAGGGGCGGATCTCGGCCGGCTACGATGCCGATTTCACCGTGGTGGACATGAAGCGCGGCCGCACCATCGAGGAAAGCTGGATCGCCTCGCCCTGCGGCTGGACGCCCTTTGCCGGCCAGAAGGTGACGGGCTGGCCGGTGATGACCATCATTCGCGGGCATGTGGCCATGCGTGAGGACGAGGTGCAGGGCGAGCCTCAGGGCCGTACGGTCCGGTTCCGCTGACGCTTCGGCCGCTGTCGCCGAGGCCAAGGCCCGGCATCATCGCGGACCCCGTAGCAAGCGTCGCCCTTAACGTGGGCGGCGCAGGCGGCTATGGTCCGCGCCGTTTTCGAATTGGGGCCGGACCTTGCCGGATATCTTCGACGAAGTGCAGGAGGAGCTGCGGGCCGAGCGGGCACGCAAGCTCGGCATGCGGTATGGCGGCATGGCGGCGGGGCTGGCCCTGCTGGCGTTGCTGGGCATCGGTGGCTGGCAGGGCTGGCAATGGTACCAGCAGCGCGAGGCCGACCGGCTCGCCACCACCTTTCTGGAGCTGAACCGCGCCACCGAGGCCGAGGGCGCCGATCTTCGCGCCATGGGTGAGCGATTCGGCGCCCTCGCCGCTGAGAGTCCCACCGGGTACCGTGTCCTGGCCCGGCTGCGTGCCGCTGCCCTGAAAGCGGAAACCGGCGACCGTGCCGCGGCACTCGCCATCTGGGACGAGCTGGCCGCCGATGCCTCCGCGCCGCAGCTCTACCGTGATCTCGGCAGCCTGATGTGGGTGCTGCACGGGCTCGATTCGCAGGACCCGGCGGCGCTGGCATCACGCATTCAGCCGCTGGCGGCGACTGGGCAGGCCTGGAGCGCCTCGGCGCGCGAGATGCAGGGATTGATCGCGCTGCGGCGCGGCGATCGGGATGAGGCGAAGCGCATTCTGGAAACCCTTGCCGGCGACGTGACGGCCCCCCGGGGCGTACGCGAGCGGGCGGAAAGGCTGGCGGCGGGAATGGGGGTCTGATGAGCGGGACGATCTGGACGCGACGCGCCGCGCTGCTGGGTGGCGCGGGCATGCTGGCGGGCTGCAGCACCATCGACAGCTGGTTCGGTACCCAGAAGGACAAGCTGCCGGGCGAGCGGCGGTCCATCATGGCGGAACGCCGTGGGCTTTCGGTGGACAACGCCGCTGCCGGCGGCCCGTTCAGCCTGCCGCCGCCGGCTGCCGGGGCGGCCTGGCCGCAGCCGGGCGGGAATGTCACCCATTCGCCAGGGCATGCCGCCCTGTCAGCTTCGCCGGGCCGTTTGTGGCGGGCGTCGGCGGGCAGCGGAAGCGCCTACCGTCGTCGCCTGACGGCGGGGCCGGTGATCGCTGAAGGCCAGGTCTTCGCCGCCGACGCCTATGGGCAGGTTTCGGCCTTTGACCTCAACACTGGCAGCCGCCGCTGGCGCTTCGACACCAGGCCGGATGACGACAGCACCGGCGCCGTGGGTGCAGGCTGCGCCTTCGCCGATGGAACGCTGTATGTCGCCACCGGCATGGCGGAGGTGATGGCGCTGGACCCTGCCACCGGCAAGCCGCGCTGGCGCGTTGGCCTGTCGGCGCCCTCGCGCGGCGCGCCCGCCATCGCAGGCAGCCGCGTCTTCGTGCCGGGTATCGACGGGCGGTTGACAGCGTTGTCCGCGGAGGATGGGCGACAGCTCTGGAGCTATGGCAGCCAGGCGACGCCCGCCGTACCGCTGGGCCTGCCGTCCCCGGCCGTGTTCGAGGATTTCCTGGTGGCTGGCTTTCCTTCGGGCGAGTTGATCGCACTGCGGCCCGAGGATGGGCAGATCATCTGGACCGAAAGCCTGGCCGGTGCCGGGCTGGGCGGGCTCGCCGAAATCTTCGGGGTGCGCGGCTTGCCGGTGATCCAGGACGGGCGGGTCTATGCCATCGGCATGGGCGGCACCTCCATGGCCGTCGACCTGCGTTCCGGTCGTCGGCTGTGGGAGCGTGAGCTCGGTGGCACCGAGACGCCGCTTCCGGTGGGGGATTGGCTGTTCCTCGTTGGAGGCGACGGCACGCTGGTGGCCATGGGGCGCGAGGACGCCCGCGTGCGCTGGATCACCGACCTGAATACACCGCCAGAGGGCAAGGAGCGCGATGACGAGCCCGCCAGCTTCGCCGCCCCCATCCTGGCGGGCGGCGTGCTGATCCTGCCTTCCAGCAAGGGCGAGGCACTGCAGATCAACCCGTCTTCCGGGCAGGTCACGGGACGGCTGAGCTTGCCGGGCAGCACCACCCTGCCGGGCGCCGTGGCCCAGGAGACCCTGGTCCTGCTGTCGGATAACGGCACGTTGTCCGCCTGGCGCTGAGGCCGGCATGCGGGGCGGCGCGGCCGCCCCGCAACAGTTTCACCGCTTCAGCAGCGCCTCGGCGATCTGCACGGCGTTGAGCGCGGCGCCCTTCAGCAGCTGGTCGCCCACCACGAAGAGTGCGATGGAGCGGCCCGAGGGATCGCCGAGATCGGCGCGGATGCGGCCCACCAGCACATCGTCCTGTCCCGAAGCGTCGGACGGCATGGGGAAATAGTTGCGGGCGCGGTCATCGACCAGCTTCACCCCCGCCGCGCCCTCGTAGGCGGCGCGGGCCTGCTCGGGCGTGACCGGCTCCTCGAACTCCACTGTCAGCGCCATGCCGTGCGCGCGCAGGATCGGGACGCGAATGCAGGTGATGCCGATCGGTAGTTCCGGCAGTCCCATGATGCGGCGGGTTTCCGCGACCACCTTCAGCTCCTCGCCATTGTAGCCGCTCTCGGGGTCCATATCGGCATTGTGGCTGAAGAAGTTGAAGGCGTAAGGGTGCGGCAGCACCTTCGGTTCGAAGCTGTCCCCGCGCAGGTAGGCGGCGGTTGACTCGCGCAATTCCTCCATGGCCGCAGCGCCGGCGCCGGAGGCCGCCTGGTAGGTCGCGGCGTGTAGGCGCCGAATGCGGAAGCGGGCCTGCAGCGGCGCCAGCGCCACAGTGGCGATGGCGGCAACGCAGTTGGGATTGGCGATGATGCCACGATGGGCGGCCATGGCGGCGGCGTTCACCTCGGGCACCACCAGCGGTACCTCGGCATCCATGCGGAAGGCCGAGGAATTGTCCACCACCACGGCGCCTGCCTTCACCGCGGCGGCGGCGAAGCGCTTGGAAATGCCCGAGCCGGCCGAGAAGAGCGCGATGTGCACGCCGTCGAACGAGGATTCGTCCAACGCTTCCACCGTGAGGTCCTGGCCCTTGAAGCGCATGGTCTTGCCGGCGGAGCGCGGCGAGGCAAGCAGCCTGAGGCGGGAGAGGGGAAAGCCGCGTGCCTCCAGGCAGTGCAGCAGTTCGACGCCGACCGCGCCGGTGGCGCCGACGATGGCGACGACCGGGTTGTCCGCCACGCGCTGATGCGGCTGGGAGCTGGCGGCGTCTTCGAGGGTGAGCATGCTGTCTCTCTTGCGTGGGCCGGGAGAGACGGTGCCTTGCCAGCCCCATCCGTCTCCGGCGGGGCCTTCTGGTTTATGCCGTGGTCCTCACCGCGCATGCCCCAGAGAACGCCCCGCCGGAGCGGTCGTCTTGGTAATGCGCTTGATGATGATCATCGCGGACATGCAACGCATCTGCCTCAAACGGCCGGGCGCCGTCAAGCAAGGCCGCGCCTCTATTTCCACGGAATGCCGGAGGCGGAGCATGGCCGGATGTAGAATTGATTAGTGCTTACCTGATGGCATAGGCGGAGCCTAGTGAGGTCTGCCTTTTTGCGGAGGTGCCGATATGGAGATTGTTTGCCTGGCCACGCGGCCTGATCTGGCGCCGGTGGTGGCATCCTGGCTGTGGGAGGCGTTCTGGCGGGAGGGAGGCACCGGCCTGGCTGAGGTCGAGGCGCTGGTCGCGACGGCCGCCGGGCCATCATCCCTGCCGCAAAGCTTCGTGCTGCTGGAAGACGGCGTTCCAGCCGGGACGGCGAGCCTGGCGGCGCGGGATCTGGAGGAACGGCCGGATCTCGCGCCTTGGCTGGCGGGGTTATATGTGGCCCCGGAATATCGCGGGCGCGGCCACGCGCGCCGCCTCGTCGCGGCGGTGGAAGAGGAGGCCGCGCGACAAGGGGAGGGAGCCTTGTGGCTCTACACCGCCGGAGCGGAAGGTCTTTACGAAGGGCTGGGATGGGTGCGGGCCGCGAGGGTTGTGCTTCCCTGCGGCCCGGTGGTCCTGATGCGCCGGGTGGCCGGGATCAGCCGGGCCTAAACATCACCGTGGCACCGTTGCGCGTCTCGCCCGGCATGCACAGATCGGCCAGACCAGGGGCCACATCGGCGGGCTGCGCAATGGTGGAAGGGTCTTCGCCCGGCATGGCCGTGGCGCGCATCTTGGTGGCCACGATGTCGGGGTCGAAAAGGTTCACCCGCAGCGGCGAGGCCTCGACTTCCATCGCCCAGGTTCTGACCAAGTGCTCCATGGCCGCCTTGGTCGCGCCGTAAGGGCCCCAGTAGGGCTTCGGACGCTGCACCCGGCCCGTGGTGACGAAAACGGCGCGGCCGGCAGGCGCGGCGCGCAACGGCGGATCGCAGGAACGGATCAGCCGCCAGCTCGCATTCACGTTGACGCCGATCAGCTGCGTCCAGTCGCGGGGCTGAATGTGCGCGATGGGCGTCAGGCTGCCCAGGGCCCCCGCCACATGCGCCAGAATGTCAAGCCTCCCGAACCGTTCGACCAGGGAGGGGCCGAAGCTGTCGATCTTGTCGGCTTCCTTGCCGGCCAGGTCGAAGGGCAGCAGGGTGGCGCTGCCCCCCGCCGCGCGGATGGCGTCGTCGGTTTCCTCCAGGCCGCCCTGGGTGCGGGCGACCAGCACGCAATGCGCGCCGCGCCGCCCCAGCTCGATGGCCAGGGCCGCGCCGATGCCGCGGCTGGCGCCAGTGACCAGGGCGATCTGCCCCGCAAGCGGACCGGCCACGCGCCTACTGCCCGTTTGCGGCGAGCAGGGCGGGCTCGCGCTCCGGATGCCCGATGAGGTCGGTCAAAGGAATGGCGTAGTCGCCCGTGAAGCAAGCATCGCAATAGCCGGGGTTCTCGCTGTCGCGCCCCGGACGGCCAAGGGCGCGGTACATGCCGTCCAGCGAGATGAAGGCCAGACTGTCGGCGCCGATGATGCGGGCCATTTCCTCCACATCGTGATTGGCAGCCAGCAGCTTGGCACGTTCCGGCGTGTCGATGCCGTAGAAGCAGGGATGAGTGGTGGGGGGCGAGGAAATGCGCATATGCACCTCGCGGGCGCCTGCCTGCCGGACCATCTCAACGATTTTCTTGGAGGTGGTACCGCGCACAATGGAATCATCCACCAGGATCACGCGCTTTCCTTCGAGCATGGCGCGGTTGGCCGAATGCTTCAACTTCACGCCGAGGTGGCGGATCTGGTCGGTAGGCTCGATGAAGGTGCGACCCACGTAATGGTTGCGAATGATGCCCAGCTCAAAGGGCAGTCCGCTTTCGGCGGCGTAGCCCATGGCCGCCGGTACTCCGGAGTCGGGCACCGGCACGATCACGTCGGCTTCCACCGGGCTTTCGAGGGCCAGCTCGGCGCCAATGCGCTTGCGTGTCCCATACACCGGCGTGCCCTCGACCACCGAATCCGGGCGAGCGAAATAGATGTATTCGAAGACGCAGAAGCGGCTCTGCGTCCGGCCGAAGGGGCGGATGGAACGCAGGCCGTTCTCATCGATGACGACGATCTCGCCCGCCTCGATGTCGCGCACGAACTCGGCGCCGACGATGTCCAGGGCGCATGTCTCGCTGGCCAGGACGTAGCTGCCGCCGACCTCGGGGCCGATGCGACCGAGCACCAGCGGACGGACGCCCAACGGATCGCGCGCACCGATCAGTGCACCATTATGAAGCGCAACAAGGGAGTAGGCGCCCTGCACCTGCTTCAGCGCGTCGATCAACCGGTCCACGACGTTGGCGTAGAGGCTGATGGCGATGAGGTGGACAAACACTTCGGAATCGGTGGTGCTCTGGAACAGGCAGCCACGGCGTACCAGGGCGCGCTTCAGCGCCGTGGCGTTGGTCAGGTTGCCGTTGTGGGCGACTGCCAGGCCGCCGAACTCGAAATCGGCGAAGAGCGGCTGGACATTGCGCAGCGCCGTCTCGCCCGTGGTGGCGTAGCGGTTGTGGCCAACGGCGCAGCGCCCCTTGAGCTGCGCCATCACCTTGGCATCGCCGAAGATGTCGCCAACAAGCCCGAGGCCACGATGCGCGTGGAACTCGCCCTGATCGGTGCTGTGGTCGGACAGGGTGACGACACCCGAGGCCTCCTGCCCGCGATGCTGGAGGGCATGCAGGCCCAGGGCGGTCAGCGCCGCCGCGTCCGTCGCGTTCCAGACGCCGAAAACGCCGCATTCCTCGTGGAATCCGTCATCCTCGTCATGCGGGTTGGTGGAGGCCAGGGGCTGCATCGTAGTCCTCATCTCCCACCTTCGGGTGCCTTGGAAGGGCGCAGCCGGAGGCGTCACAGGGGGGCGCATCGACGATCCGGCCCTGGCGATGCCGCCGGCCCGGGGAAGGCTGACCGGCCGGCACCCAGGCAAGGGCGAAGGCCGGAGGAAGCAGGCGCCGGGCCGGGGCGTTCAGCCGCGGTTCCGTGCCGGGGGACGCAGCAATTCGTCCATGGCCGGCATGCTGCTGGGCGGCATGTCCGGAAGTCGCGGGCGATACTCCGGCGGCAGATGCGACACAAGCTTGTCGGACAGGTCCGCCACAATCGGCAGTGAACGGGCCTGACGCACCGGCTCTGGCCAGCGATCGACGGCAGGCAGCACCAGACCGCCGAGGATATAGGCCAGCACCAGCAGAAAAGCACCCCGCGCGAGGCCGAACACCATGCCGAGCGCGCGATCCAGACCCCCGAGCACGGAGGCACGGACAAGCGCCGCGAACCAGGCGATCAACAACTTCAGCACGATGAGCGCGACAAGGAAGATCGTGGCGGCGGCGATGAGTTCGGCCAGCCATGCGGGCTGGATGAAGCTGGCCGCCAGGGAGGAGGCACGCCCGGTGAAAGACAGCGCCAGCACGGCCGCGCCGATCCAGGCGCCGACGCCCAGGACCTCGCGTACCAAGCCGCGGTAGAAGGCGACGAAGGCCGAGAGGACCATCACCGCCAGGACAATGGCATCGACCCAGGTCATGGCCGCCAGCCTATAGCCAAGCGGGGCTGCGAAGTCACGGCTCCTCGGCGGGCTTCGCCGGGCCGCGCTGCGCAGCGGCGGCGGCGAGAGGCGCGACCAGGTCGGCCAGGTGCCCGACCTCGGACAGTTTCAGCCCGTCTGGTCCGGCCGCCGGCGCCCGGCCGTTGCGGGCCACCCGGCGGGGGGTGGTGGCGGCGGCGAAGCCGAGCTTGGCGGCCTCCCGCAGGCGCAGGTCGGTTTGCGAGACCTGCCGCACCTCGCCGGACAGGCCGACCTCGCCAAAGAAAACGCGGTCGGGGTCGGTCGGTCGGTCCAGCGCAGCCGAGACCAGGGCGGCGGCGACGGCCAAGTCGGCTGCCGGCTCATTGATGCGCAAGCCGCCGGCGATGTTCAGGTAGACATCGTTCTGCCCGAGGCTGACGCGGCAGCGTGATTCCAGCACGGCCATCAGCATGGCGAGCCGCCCCGAATCCCAGCCCACCACCTGCCGGCGGGGAGAACCGCCGGAAGCGGAAGGGGAAAGCAGCGCCTGGATTTCCATCAGCACGGGGCGCGTGCCTTCCATGCCGGCGAAGACGGCGCTGCCGGAAATGTTGCCGCGCCGTTCGGCCAGGAACAGGGCGGAAGGATTGGCGACCTCCATCAGACCCTTGTCGGTCATCTCGAACACGCCGATCTCGTCGGTCGCGCCGAAGCGGTTCTTCACCGCGCGCAGGATGCGGAACTGGTGGCCGCGATCGCCTTCGAAGTACAGCGTGGCGTCCACCATGTGCTCCAGCACCCGGGGCCCGGCCAGGGTGCCTTCCTTGGTGACGTGGCCCACCAGCACAACGGCGAAGTTGCGGGTTTTGGCCAGCCGCGTCAGCTCCGCGGCGCAGGCGCGCACCTGGCTGACCGTGCCGGGTGCCGAGTCGAGGCTGTCGAGCCACACCGTCTGGATCGAGTCGATGATCACCAGCGTGCAGTCCGCCTCCTCCTCCAGGCTGGCCGCGATGTCGCGCAGGTTGGTGGAAGCGGCGAGGCCGAGCGGGCTTTCCGTCAGGCCGAGGCGCAGGGCGCGCAGCCGCACCTGGTCGATCGCCTCCTCGCCCGAGATATAGAGAGCGCGCTTTCCGCCGCTAGCGATGCGGGCGGCGGCCTGCAGCAGGATCGTGGACTTGCCGATGCCCGGATCGCCGCCCACCAGCACCACCGAACCGGGGACGAAACCGCCGCCCAGCACGCGGTCCAGTTCTTCGAGCCCGGTGCGGGTGCGCGGGGGTGGTGCGGCGCGACCCTTGAGACCGACGAACTCCAGGGCCCGTCCGCCTTGCGACTTGCCGGCCGGACCGGGTGCGCGGATGGGCTCGGGCTTTTCCTCGGCGATGGTGTTCCATTCGCCGCAGCCATCGCAGCGGCCTTGCCAGCGCGGATGCACCGCGCCGCAATTCTGGCAGATGAATCGAGAGGCGGATTTGGCCATGGCTTGATTTTAGAACAAAACAGGGACACGCGATAGCAGCCGCGCGTCTGCAAAAAAATCGGACTGGGCATGGAAGAAAAGGCGGCTCCGCTCCGTATGCTGCGCATGGGCCTCGGCTGGAAGCGGTTTGACGTCACGGCGCATCTGGGTGTGCTGCAACGCTATGCGTGGGCATTGACGCGGCATGCCGCCGATGCCGAGGATCTGGTGCAGACCGCGCTGCTGCGCGCCTATGACCGGCGGGCTGGATTCCAGCCCGGACAGGACCTGGCGGCCTGGCTGCTGGCCATCCTGCACAATGCCTTCATCGATGGGTGGCGCAGCCGGGCGTCCGAACAGGCGCGCATTGCCGCCCTCGGCACGCTGGCCGTCGAGCATGCCGGCCCGGCCCAGGAGCACGCGCTGGAACTCGGTCGCATCCACCGGGCTTACCTGTCCCTGCCCGAGGATCAGCGCGCCGCCTTTCACCTGGTGGCGCTGGAAGGGCTGTCCTACGGACAGGCGGCGGAGATCCTGAACGTGCCGGCCGGCACGGTGATGTCACGCGTCAGCCGTGTTCGGGCCGGATTGCGCCACGCGGAACAGCCGGTGCCGGCGGACCATCGCCCCTCCCTTCGCATCGTGGGAGCTTCGCATGACCCTGATCGATGAACCCGTGTCCGAGATGGAGCTGGACGCCTATCTGAACGACCAGCTCGACATGGCAGGACGTATCCGGGTGGAGCAATGGCTGGCCGCCCGCCCGGAGCTGGCGGCCCAGGTCATGGCCGATCTGCGGGTGCGCGATGCGCTGCGACTGGCCGCGCGAGAGCAGGCGACGACCAGGGCGGGCAGCGTCGCGGCGGCCGAGCGCCTGGGGCGTGGGTTGACGCGAGTGCCGCTGATGCGCGGGCTGCGCCATGCGGCGGTGGCCCTGGGCTGCGTGGCGCTGGGCTGGCTCGCCGCCCGGGGCGAAGTGGGCGAGGCCGCGGGGCCTGTGCCGCACCATGTGCAAGAAGCAGTGCAGGCGCACCGCGCCGCGATGCTGCGCGCCGCCATGCCGTCGCAGCCTGAGGCGCCCGACCTCGATCGGTCGGAGATGCTGGCGGCCACCGGGATCGCCTTGCCCGAATGGCCCGTCGCCTGGCGCATCCTGGACGCACAGCTTTTCCCTGCCACGCATGGCATGAGCGTCCTGCTGGTGTTCCGAACGCCGCGTGGCGGCCCCTTCTCGCTGCTGGTGCAGCACGCCGAGGGCCAGCGCGGTCTGCGCCTCGCCGTCCCGCGCGAGGGCGAGCCAGTCGCCTACTGGCGGCAGGAAGGACTTGGCTTCGCGCTTACGGGCGCGGCCGATGCCGGGCTGCTGCGCGATACGGCCGTCAGCCTCGCCGCCCGGCTGCCGTAACGCCGCGCGACCAACGACTTTTTCTTCCGGAGAACTGAACCGACCATGGAATGGATCGCCGACCCGACAGCCTGGCTGGGTCTCGGGACGCTGATCGTGCTGGAGCTGGTGCTCGGCATCGACAACCTCATCTTCATCGCCATCCTCGCCGACAAGCTGCCGCCGGAGCAGCGCAACAAGGCGCGCATCATCGGCCTGTCCCTTGCGCTGGGGATGCGGCTGATCCTGCTGGCCAGCATCGCCTGGATCGTTGGGCTGACGGCACCGCTGTTCAACGTCGCCGGCTACGAGGTGACCGGACGTGGGCTGATCCTGGTGCTGGGTGGCCTGTTCCTGCTGTTCAAGGCGACCTCTGAGCTGCACGAGCGGTTGGAAGGCGATCACGGGGTCAAGCAGGGACCCAAGGTGTGGGCGAGCTTCTGGCAGGTGGTGGCGCAGATCGTGGTGCTGGATGCCGTGTTCTCGCTCGACTCGGTGATCACCGCGGTCGGCATGGTGCAGCACCTGTCGATCATGTACATCGCCGTGATCACGGCAATGATCGTGATGGTCGCCGCCAGTAAGCCACTGATGCGCTTCGTTTCGGCGCATCCGACGGTGGTGATCCTCTGTCTGGGCTTCCTGCTGATGATCGGCTTCAGCCTGATCGCGGAAGGACTGGGCCTCTACATCCCCAAGGGCTACCTCTACGCCGCAATCGGCTTCTCCGTGCTGATCGAGGCATTCAACCAGCTGGCCCGCCGCAACCGGGAGAAGCTGCTGTCCAGCGGCGACATGCGCGACCGCACGGCCATGGCGGTGCTGCGCCTGCTGGGTGGCGGCCGTCCCGAGGAACCGGCCCCAGGCACCGGGGACGAGCCCGGCGCCGCGCAGGAGGAGCCGATCTTCGGACCGCAGGAGCGGTCCATGGTGCAGGGCGTGATGGGGCTCGGGGAACGCCCCGTGCGGTCCATCATGACGCCGCGCAACGAGGTGGCGTGGATCGATGTGGAGGCCACGCCAGAGGAGCATCGGCGGATCATCATCGCGAGCGGCCGTTCCCGGTTTGTGGTGGCACGCGGGGAGATCGAGGAGATCGTGGGCATTGCCCTGGCCAAGGATCTGCTGCGCGATCTGCTGGAAAAGGGACGGATCGACCCGGAGCGTTCGGTTCGCGCGCCACTTCTGGTGCATGAAGGCCTGGACGTGCTGCAGCTGATGGAACGGCTGCGCAGCGCCCCTGTGCAGCTGGCCATCATCCTGGACGAGTTCGGCACGGTGGAGGGCGTTGCGACGCCCACCGATATCTTCGAGGCGATTGCCGGTACCTTCCAGGAAGGCGAGGACGGGAAGCCGCTGCTGGAGGCGGAGGACGAGGAAAGCTGGATGGTCGATGCTCAACTCGACCTCCACAGCGTCGACCAGGCGCTTGGTTCGCGGTTGGCGGATGCCGCCGGGCGTTATTCTACCGTCGCCGGCTACCTCATGTGGCGTCTGGGCCGCTTGCCGGTGCAGGGCGATCACGTGGCTGGTGGCGAGCTGATGCTGACGGTGGAAAGCATGGCTGGCCGGCGGCCCAGCCGGGTCCGGTTGCAGCGTGTGGCCGAGGTGCCCTGAGGTCATGGGGGGCTGCATGGCAGGCGCGGTTGAAGCGCCTGCCGGATCCCTGCTGCACTGGCTCGGGATCGCCCGGTGTTGCGGGGGAAGTCCCGTTGGCGTGACGGCACCAATCCCTGGCGAGGCATTGTGTTCTCCCCCTGGGAAACAGGCGACGCGCGACCTCCATATGGGTCATCAGGCTGGCCAGAGGGCGTGAGGCCAGTGGAGGCCGAAACGATCTGGCAGCGGCGCTGCCGCAGATGTCGCCACCGTCGCGACAGAAGCGGGCGTCTGGCACCCCCACCCGGGTGTTTTGCCGGAGATCTTGAGTCGTGCCGCGCGTCTAAGATGCTATGCATTTCTGCCTCAGGGGGCAGAATCCCTCAAGAATTGACGCTTCGGTGTTCAGGAAGATGTTTCAGGGGGGGAGGGCAAAGGTTAAGGTGCCCCCATACTGATGGTTGTGATGATGGCTCGAACTCGCTTCCTGATGCTGCCCTCTGCCGGCTTCATGGCTCCGGGGAAGGTGGTGGCTGCCTGGACCGACATGAGAACCGTGTCGCGCCGGCCATCTGCATGAAATGCGCGCGCCCCATGACGGGCCGGCAGATGGCGGAACAACTCCAGGCCCCAGCGGGAGAGGGAGAGCGGGATGCTGCGCGGCGCGGGTGAAGGACCGGTACGTTCGCAGCGGCTGACGCCGAGGCTCGGGCTCCGGCTGCACCTCCTGGTGCTGGTGCTGCTGGTGCTGGTGCCCGCGCTGGCCGCCGGCGTGGCCACGGCCTGGCAGCTCGCTGAATCGTCGCGCCGGCAAGTCGAGATCGGGCTGAGGGGATCAGCACGGGCGGTGGCCTTGGCACTGGACCGTGAATTGGAAGTGCTGTCCACCAGCGCCGCCGGTCTTGCCGCTTGGCCAGCCTTGCGGCACATCGCCAAAGCCTCCCCTGGCGATATCCAGGAGTTCTACGATCACGCAACGCTGGTAGGTGAGGCTTTCAGCGGATGGGTGACCGTGGTCCGCGAGGACGGCACCCAACTGTTCAGCACCGAGCATCCGCTCGGTACGGAGCTGCCCCTGTTCCGCGGCCGCCTCTGGATCGACCAGGTTCTGGCCAGTGGCCAGTCGGCGGTCAGCGACATGTTCCTGACGCCTCGCACCCAGCGGCCGATGTTGGCGGTGTTCGCACCCGTGCATCCGCGCCCGGGGATCACGGCCTCCTTTGGCGATCCGCGGCTTGTTGTTGTGCTGGCCTTCGACTCGCGGCACCTGGCGAAGCTGATGTCCGGCGCGAGGCCCGGCGAGGTTTCGGCTGCCGTGCATGCCACCGAGGGCATGATCATCGCCCGAAGCCTTGGCAACGCCGCGGCTGGAGGACAGCCGGCCTCGCTCTGGGTCGCTTCGGCCGTGGGTTCCCAGCGGGATGGCATGGCGGAAGGCACAACGATCGACGGCCGTTCCGTGGTCAGTGCCTTTCGTCGGCTGGAAAGGCTGCCCTGGACGGCGCTGGTGTCGGTGCCGCTCGATTCCTATGTGGCGGCGTGGCGCACGCCAGTGGAGCGACTGGTGATCGGCGGCATCACCCTGCTTGCGGCCGGATTGATCCTGGCCATGATGCTGGCTCGTCGGCTGCTGCATCCGCTCAGCACCCTGGCCGGGGAGGCCGAGGCCATGGCGGCCGGACACAGCCATCCGCAATTGCACCGCCCCGTGCCGGTGGCCGAGTTTGAGACGTTGCGGCTCGGATTGCGGCGCTCGGCGGAGGCGATCCATAGTCGGGCGGTGGCGGAGGGCCGGCTGCAGGCGGCGGAAGCCGCGGCCCAGGCCCTCAGGGCGGAGCGCGATCGGGCCCGGCTGTATTTCGACGTGGCGGGTGTGATGCTGCTGATCCTGGGGCCGGATGGCAAGGTCCAGGGCATCAACCGGCGCGGCCTGGAGGTGCTCGGCCTGTCGCACGAGGATGAGGTGATCGGCCGCGACTGGGTGTCCGAATTTCTTCCGCTGCAGGCCCGCCCGGAGATGCGCATGATGTACCGGCGCATCGCCAGTGGCAGCTTCGAGCCCATCCGGGGCAATAGCGAGGGTGTGGTGCTACGGGCGGATGGCGAGGAGCGCCTCATCGCCTGGCACAATGCCGTGCTGCACGATGCCGAGGGGCGGCTTTCCGCCATTGTCGCCTCGGGCGAGGACATCACTGATCCGCGCGCTGCCGAGGAGCGGCAGATTCTGCTGATGCGGGAGGTTGATCACCGCGCCAAGAACGCGCTGGCGGTGGTGCAGTCGATCCTGCGCATGACCGAGACGCCGGACCCGGCCGATTTCGCCGCCGTGGTGGAGGGGCGCGTCGGTGCCCTGGCCCGGGCCCATACCCTGTTGGCCGCAGAGAACTGGACCGGCAGCGATCTGCGCCACCTGCTCGAGGCCGAGCTCGCCTCCTTTGTTGCCGCCGGGCGGGTTGTGATCGGTGGGCCGGGGGTGTGGCTCTCGCCCGAGGCGGTGCAGGCCGCCTCCATGGTGGCGCATGAACTGGCGACCAACGCCATCCGCCACGGTGCGCTGGCGCGGCAGGGCGGACGGCTCGCCGTGCAATGGGAAGCGGCGCCGGACGGCACACTGCGCATCGCCTGGGTTGAGCAGGTCGGGCCGGGCGCGCCGCTGACACGCCCTTCCCGCCGGGGATTCGGGCTGCGGCTGGTGGATGCCACAGTGCGCAGCCAGTTCCGCGGGCGCATTGCCTATGAGTGGCGACCCGAGGGGCTGCATTGCGCCATGACCATCGCCGCCGAGCGTATTTCGCTGCGCGGTCCTGTGTCCATCTCGGGAACGCCGGCCCTGGCGCCGCCGGCACCGCAGGACATGCCGGTGCCTTTGGGCCCGCGCCGCATCCTGCTGGCCGAAGATGAGCCGCTTGTAGCCATGGAGCTGGAAAGCAAGCTGCGGCGCCTGGGCTTCATCGTCGTCGGCCCGGCCGCCACCTTGCAGCGGGCCATGGAACTGGCCACCGGCGAGGAAGAGCTGGCTGGTGCGGTGCTCGACGTGAACCTGAACGGCCAGGCGGTGTTCCCACTGGCCGATCTTTTGGTGCGCCGGAACGTCCCGGTGCTGTTCGCCACCGGCTATGGCAGCCTGCCCGGCGGATGGGCGACCAGCGGCGGGCAGGGGCGGACGGCGCTGTTGCGCAAGCCGCTCTCGGAAGGGGTTCTGGCTGCCGCGCTGCGCGAACTGACGGGGCTGCCGCTGGACCGTCGTGGCCCGTCGCAGCAGCCGTCCAAGGTGCAGGAGCGCGCCTGAGCGCGGGCCGCAGGACGGAGCCGGAAAGGCGGGAGCCAGGCAGGCTGCTAGCGACGCAGTTCCATCTGGATCGGGCCTTCGCGCTCGCCGCGTGCGAACTGATCCACCATGGCATTGCCGGTTTCGCCCAGCCGGCCGGCAGGGCCTGTCCAGATGATCCGGCCATGGTGGATCATGGCTGCCGTCTCGCCGATGCGGCGCGCACTGGCCATGTCATGCGTGATCGACACGGCGGTGGCGCCCAGGCGTTGCACGCAATCCACGATCAAGCCGTCGATCACGGCGCCCATGATGGGATCGAGGCCCGTGGTCGGCTCATCGAAGAAAATGATCTCGGGCTCTGCGGCGATGGCGCGGGCCAGGCCGACGCGCTTCTGCATGCCGCCGGACAACTCGGAGGGCGAAAGATCGCCGACACTGGCGGCCAAACCAACCTGCGCCAGCACTTCCGCTGCCTTGTCGCGCGCCTGGGCACGGCCAATGCGCTTCTGGGCCAGCAGTTTGAAGCAGACATTTTCCCAAACGGGCAGGCTGTCGAACAATGCGGCGTTCTGGAACAGCATGCCGGTACGATCGAGCAGCGCTTCGCGCTCTCGGCGTGGCATGGCCAGCATGTCGCGCCCGTCGATCTCAATGGTGCCGGCATCGGGCTGGATCAGGCCGAGGATGCATTTGATGGTGACGGATTTGCCGGAGCCGGAACCGCCCAGGATCACCATGCCCTGGCCGGGCGCAATGTCCAGGTCGACACCATCCAGCACCGTTTTGGCGCCAAACCGCTTGGTGAGGCCGCGAAGGCGGATTTTGGGGATCGTGCTCATCAGCCGAAAAACATCGCCGTCAGGATGTAGTCGAAGGCGAGGATCAGAATGGAGGAGGACACCACGGCCGCCGTGGTGGCAGCGCCGACGCCCTGCGCGCCGCCACGGCTGGTGTAGCCGCTCCAGCAACCCATCAGCGTGATGATGAAGCCAAAGACAGCGGCCTTCACGAGGCCGGAGAACACGTCCTCGAACTGCACGAAGTTGATCGTGTTGGTCAGGTATGTTGTCGAGGTGAACCCGAGCTGCGTCGTGCCGATCAGCCAGCCGCCCATCACACCCAGAATGTCGGCCACGATCACCAGCAACGGCATGGCCAGGGTGCCGGCCAGGAGGCGTGGCGCCACCAGGTACTTCATCGGGTTGGTGGACAGGGTGGTCAGCGCATCGATCTGATCGGTGACTCGCATGGTGCCGATCTCGGCGGCAAAGGCAGCGCCGATACGGCCTGCCACCATCAGCCCTGCCAGCACCGGCCCCAGCTCCCGCGTGATGGAAAGCACCACCACATTGGCGATCGCGCTCTCGGCGCCGAATCGGGAAAAGCCTGAATAGGATTGCAGTGCCAGCACCATGCCGGTGAACACCGCGGTCAGCGCCACCACCGGCAGGGAGAAGTAACCGATCTGAACAAAGGCGCGCAGGAACATGCGTGGGTAAAAAGGTGGGCGCAGCAGATGCGACACCGCATCCAGCGCGAAGAGGGCCAGGGCGCCCACCGCGCGGCAGGCCGCCAACGCGGCACGGCCGACGAGGCCCAGAAGGAAAAGCGGGTTCAGCAAAATACGGGCAACCGCATCATGCCGTGGTGTAGCGGCGGGCATAGCGCGCGCCGAGCGAGGTCAGCACTTCATAGCCGATGGTACCGGCGAGATCGGCCACCTGGTCCGGCGTCTGGTGCGGACCAATCAACTCCACCCGGTCGCCCTGGCGCAGCTCCGGCACATCGGTCACGTCGAGTGTGATAAGATCCATCGAGACCCGGCCTACAATTGGCGCTTCGCGGCCGGCGGCAATGGCGATGCCGCGGCCGGAAAGATGGCGAAGGTAGCCATCGGCGTAGCCCGCGGCAATGGTGGCAACCCGACTGTCACGTTTCGCGACCCAGGTGGCGCCGTATCCGACGGGCGTACCCGCCGCCACATCGCGGATCTGCAACACGGGTACGGTCAGCCGCATCACCTGCCGCATCGGGTTGCGACGCCCGGGTGTGGGATTGATGCCGTAGAGCGCGCAACCGGGACGGGCCAGTTCCGAGCCGAAAGTCTCGCCAAGAAAAATGCCGGAGGAGTTGGCGAAGCTGCCTGCAACACCTGGAAGCCGTGCACGGGCAGCGGCGAAACGGGCCGCCTGGGCGGAGTTCATTGGATCGACCGGGTTATCGGCGCAGGCCAGGTGCGTCATCACGTACCGCAGGCGCAGCCCTGTCAGGTCGCCGCATTGCGCCAGCTGCTCCGCATTGAGTCCGAGCCGTTCCATGCCCGTGTCGACATGCAGGATGGCGCCCTGCGTCCCCGCCGTCCGGTGCGCATCGACATCCTGAGGCGTGTTCAGCACCGGCGTGAGCCCGGCACCTTGGTCGGCGCCGGGGCCAAAGCCGCCGAGCACCGCGATCATGGGACCGTGGCTCAGCGTGCGGCGGAGCGCTACGCCCTCAGCAAGCTGCGCCACGAAGAAGTTCCAGCAGGTGGCGGTGGCCAGCGCCTTGCCGACCGGACCGGCTCCCAGCCCGTAGGCATCGGCCTTGAGCACCGCCCCGACATGGCCGCTCTGGTGTCGCTCGCACAGCTCAAGCCAGTTGGCGGTGATGGCGGAGAGATCGACCGTGACCTCACCGCCGTAGGGGTTGGGCTCAGTAACCATCCGGCCCGCCGCCATGAACGATGTCGAGATCGCCGAAGCGGGTGAACTCGGCCTCGAAGAAGAGCGGGATGGTGCCGGTGGGGCCATGGCGCTGCTTGGCGATGATGAGGTCGGCGCGGTTGTAGGCCTTCTCCATGCGCTCTCGCCAGGAGGAGTGGGCGGCCTCGAACTTTTCCATGTTGTCGTGGTCGGTCTGCTTCGGCTCGCGCATCTTCAGGTAGTAGTCGTCGCGGTAGACGAACATGACCATGTCGGCATCCTGCTCGATCGAGCCGGATTCGCGGAGATCGGAAAGCTGCGGGCGCTTGTCCTCGCGGTTCTCCACCTGGCGGGAGAGCTGTGACAGGGCAATCACCGGCACCGCGAGCTCCTTGGCGATGGCCTTCAGCCCCTGGGTGATCTGGCTGATTTCCTGGACGCGGTTCTCCGGCCGGGAACCGGCGGCGGGCCGCATCAGCTGCAGGTAATCCACCACGATGAGGTCGAGGCCGCGCGTTCGCTTGAGGCGCCGGCAACGGGTGCGCAGCGCGGAGATGGTGATGGCCGGCGTGTCGTCGATGTAGAGCGGCAGGCGGGAGAGCTCGCGGCTGACTTCGACGAATTTGTCGAAGTCGCGCTGCTGGATTTCGCCGCGGCGGATGCGGTCGCCGGAAATGCGGGCTGATTCTGAGAGCAGGCGATTGGCCAGCTGGTCGGCGCTCATCTCCAGCGAGAAGATGGCGCAGCCGCCTTTCGGCACGGCGGCAGGGCCGTCGGCGTCGATGGCGTCCCGCATCAGGGACTGCGCGGCGCCGAAGGCGATCTTGGTGGCCAGCGCGGTCTTGCCCATGCCGGGGCGGCCGGCGAGGATCACGAGGTCGGAAGGATGCAGCCCCCCGGTCTTGGCATCGAGGTCGCGCAGGCCGGAGGGCAGGCCGGACACGCCGCCACCGCTGGTGAAGGCTTTCTCGGCGAGGTTCACAGCCTCGGTGAGCGCCCTGCCGAAGGAAACAAAGCCGCCCTCGGATCCGCCATCCTTGGCCAGGTCGAACAACGACTGCTCGGCGGCTTCGAGCTGCTCCTTGGCATCCAGTTCGGCCTCTGCCCCGAAGGCGCGGTTCACCACCATCTCGCCGAGGTCGATGAGCTGGCGCCGGAGCCAGGCATCGTGGATCACGCGACCGTACTCGCCGGCATTGATGATGCCGACCATGGCGGAAAGGAGCTGCGCCAGATAGGCGGGCCCGCCGACTTCGGTCAGGGCGCCGGAATGGGCGAACTCGGCGCGCAGGGTCACCGCATCGGCAAGCTGCCCTGCTTCGATGCGGCGCTGGATGGAGGCATAGATCCGGCCATGGATGGCATCGGCGAAATGCTCCGCGGCCAGGAACTCGGAAACACGCTCATAGGCCTTGTTGTTGGCCAGCAAGGCACCCAGCAGGGCCTGCTCCGCTTCAAGATTGGCCGGCGGCAATCGCTGCGACAGGCCGAGCAGGCCTTCGCCGGGCGGGGGTACGCTGTTCATACCCGCATCCTAGCCCCTCCGCCGCCCCCCGCGCGAGGGGGCGAGCGAGTCGATCCGGGCGCGCGACGGCCTATCGTGCCGGCGGCAGGCGCATGGGGGTGCCGGGGGCTTCGCCGTCGCGCAGGCGAGCGGCCTGGCCCTCGGCCTCGTACATGTAGTCCCGCGTGATCGGCAGGGCGTCGAGCTTCCGGGTCAGTTGCATCTGCCAGTTCATGTGCCCCATGCGACGGAAGGCCAGCTCCGAACCGACCAGGTAGAACTCGAACATGCGGCAGAAGCGCTCGTCGTAGAGGCTCTGGATGGCGTCGCGATTGGCAGCGAAGCGACGGCGCCAATGCGCCAGGGTCTGGGCATAGTGCAGCCGCAAGACCTCAAGGTCGGTCACCCACAGGCCGGATTTCTCGGCCGCCGGCAGCACTTCCGAGAGGGCGGGCGAATAGCCGCCGGGGAAGATGTACTTTGCGATCCAGGGATTGGTGCTGCCCGGCCCGTCTGAGCGGCCGATGGCATGGATCAAAGCCACACCGTCCTCCTTCAACGCCCCCCGCACAGTGCGGAAGAAGGATTTGTAGTGGTCGATTCCAACATGCTCGAACATGCCGACCGAGACAACGCGATCCACCGGTCTCCGCCAGTTGCGATAATCCATCATCTCGAAGGTGACGTGATCAGCAAGGCCGGCCTCGGCTGCGCGGGCCTGGGCAACCTCCAGTTGCTCGGTGGACAGGGTGATGCCGGTAACCCTTGCACCGTGCTCGCGGGCCAGATGCAGCGCCATGCCGCCCCAGCCGCAGCCGATGTCCAGCACCTCCAGTCCTGGTCGGTCAAGTCTCAGCTTGGCAGCAATGTGACGCTTCTTCAGCAGCTGGGCTTCCTCCAGCGTCTCGTTTCCCGTGGGGAAGTAGGCGCAGGAATATTGACGGTCACGATCCAGGAAGAGAGCGTAGAGGCGGCCATTGAGATCGTAATGGTGCGCCACGTTGCGGCGAGCCCGGCCCACGGGATTGAGCTGGTCGATGTGCCGGCGCAGCCAGCGGAGCTTCTCCATCACCGCCTCGCCGGGATGGCTGTTCTCCATCATGTTCAGGACCAGCAGGTCCAGCAGGTCGAAGAGTGTCGTGCCGTCGGCCGGCTCGATCTCGCCATCCATGTAGCCCTCGCCGAAGGCCAAGCCCGGATTGGTGACAAGGCGCCGGGCAGCACGGGCGGTTCTGATGTGCATGCAGGCGGCGGGGCCATCGGCGCCCCGGTGCATGCTGGTCTGGCCATCCGGGTAACGGACGGTCAGCGTCCCGCGGCGGATCATGCGGGACAGGACGCGATCGAACAGCATGGTCCGAGCCTCCAATCGTCACAGGGTCCGCTGATGCTCCTGCCACGATGACGGTTCTGTAAAGTCAAGCGGAAGCGATGGGCGGCTTAAGAATCCTCCATGAATGAAGAAGGGGCGCCTCCCGATCGGAAGGCGCCCCTTCGATGCCCTGTCCTCCCGACTGGCGGGAGGAGGGTGATTAGTCTTCCGTGGCGGCGCCCAGATCGGACAGCTCGGCCGCCAGCTCGGCTTCCAGGCTGTCTTCCTCGGCCTGCTGCTCCGCCCGCAGGTCCTCGCCGCGCGCCTGCTTCTCGGCTTCTTCCGGCGAGCGGGCGACGTTCACCTGCACCGGCAGAGACACTTCCGGGTGCAGCTCGACCTTGACGGTGGTGATGCCCACATTCTTGATCGGCTGCTCCAGCAGCACCTGGTTGCGGGAAATGGTCAGGCCGGCTTCCTTGCAGGCCTCGGCGATGTCGCGGCTGGAGACGGAGCCGTACAGCCCACCCGCCTCACCGGCGGTGCGGATCAGCACGACGGTCAGGCCGTCCATGCGTTCGGCAATGCGCTCGGCTTCCTCGCGGCGCTTCAGGTTCTGGGCTTCCAGCTGAGCGCGCTCGCGCTCGAACCGGGCCAGGTTGTCCTTGTTGGCGCGGATGGCCTTGCCCTGCGGGAGCAGGAAGTTGCGGGCATAGCCCGGGCGGACCTTCACCAGCTCGCCCATCTGGCCGAGCTTGTCGACCCGCTGCATCAGGATAACTTCGATCATCGGTGTAACCCCGATCTCACATGTTCGCGGGCGGGTTGCGGCGCCCGTATTGTTCGAGGAGACCGAGCGCCACAAGGATCAGGGCGCCCGGCAGGCTGAAGACGAGAATCAGGACGTAGAGCAGAATCAGCAAAGGCAGGCGGCCGCTGAAATTGGCCAGCCGTCGGTGCATGGCGGCCAGCCCCTGCAACAGCAGCGGCACGGCCAGAACCAGGCAGAGCGACATAAGCAGCAACGAGTCACCGGACAGCAGCCAGGCCAGCCCCGCCAGCGCCGGCAGCGCCGGATACCAGTTGGGCAGCCGTGCTTCGCGCCACCCAGGCGCAGCCGCCAGTGCCAAGCCGCGGCGCTGCAGGAAACCCTGCGCCGCGGCGGCGTTGGCAACGAGGGCGAGCCCGAACCACAAGGCCAGTGCCGCCGGCATCAGCTGCACGATCTGGTCCGCCATGCCTTGCGGCATGTCACCGCCCATGCGGGCGAGGCCGAGCTCCACGGAGGCCCGTAGCGCGCCCTCCATGCCGCCCTGATCGGCTGCCAGAAAGGCAGCGAGCAGAGTGAGCCCGGCGGGCCAGAGCCCGAGCATGACCAAGGGCAGCGTGGTTGCAATCCGCAGCGGGTTCCCGCCCAGTCCAAGATGCAGCAGCACCAGCGCCGGTAGCCCGTAGAGAGCCAGCCAGAGCAGCACCGGCAGCACGCCGGGGGAGGTGACAAACAGGGCTGCGGCGCCTGTCGCCACCGCGATCCCGGCCGCGGCGTGGCCGAAGGCAAGCCCACTCAGGAACAGCGGCAGGGGCGAGAGCCAGAACAGCCCAAGCCCCATGGGCAGGCCCCTGAAGGCGGAAAGCGCGGCCACCGCCGAGACGAGTCCGCCTGCGACGCCCGCAAGAATGCGGGGATCGTTCAGCAGTCCGTTCCGGTTCTGGCCTGTGCTCACCTGTCCGTGCCTATCTGATCTATCGTCCCGAAATCCCGTCCGCTGCGCTCAGTCGTTGATGACGTAGGGCAGCAGGGCCAGGAAGCGGGCGCGCTTGATGGCGTTGGCCAGCTCGCGCTGCTTCTTCCCCGACACGGCGGTGATCCGGGAGGGGACGATCTTGCCGCGCTCGCTCAGAAAGCGGGAGAGCAGGCGCACGTCCTTGTAGTCGATCTTCGGCGCGTTCGGGCCGGAGAACGGGCAGGACTTGCGGCGACGGTAGAACGGGCGGCGAGCGCCGACAGCCGGGCGGCGGGCGGCGATGTTCACGTCGGTGTTGGTGTCGGACATGATCGATTACTCCTCGCCGCCGGCGGCTTCGTTCTCGTCGCGCGGACGAGCGCGATACTCTTCACGGTCGTCGTTGCGCTCGCGGCCACGGCCGGAAGCGAAGCGGCCGGCCGGGGCGCGCGGGCCACGGAAGGAGCGGTCGCGCTCACGGTCCTCACCACGCTTGGCCAGGATGGCGGACGGCGCCTCGGCGTCGATCGCTTCCACGCGGATCGTCATGTGGCGCAGCACGTCCTCGTTGAGGCCCAGCTGACGCGCCATCTCCTGCTCGGCGGCGGCCGGGCAGTCGAGGCCGAGGAGCATATAGTGCCCCTTGCGGTTCTTCTTGATCCGGTAGGCCAGGCCGCGCAGGCCCCAGTACTCGCGCTTCTTCACCTCGCCACCGGCTTCGGTGACGATCGTGGAGATCTGGTCGGTGATGGTGTCGACCTGCGCCTGCGTCAGGTCGTTACGTGCGATAAGCACGGTCTCGTAAAGCGGCATGGGATCTCCCTGTGGCTGTCTCAGCCCTGGGCCGCGCGGCACCGTGCCGCAGGCAAACGGGCATAGCCGGGCGCGATGCCACGCACCCGGCAGGGGAGCGGGGCGTAAATCATGAATCCCCCCTCGGCGCAAGGAAAAGCAGGGGCGACGAAGGCCCTGCCAGGCGGCTCAGCCAGTGCGGGCGCGCCGCCTGGCAGGGCGCCCAAGGATGCAAACCAAATGTTGACAAGAAAAAAACAGGCCGTTACCCCGCCGCCTTTCCGGATCCGGCGCCCATTGCATCGAACGTAAGGCGCGCGAATCGCAGCCGTCATCAAGGAAAGCCAGCAACACCATGCCCATCGCCTTCGTCTTTCCCGGCCAGGGCAGCCAAGCCGTCGGCATGGGGCGCGAACTGGCCGAGGCCTTCGCCCCGGCGCGCGAGGTGTTTGAGGCGGTGGACGAGACGCTGAAGCAGAACCTGTCTCGCCTGATGTTCGAGGGGCCGTCCGAGGAACTGACGCTGACGGCCAATGCCCAGCCGGCGCTGATGGCGGTGTCGCTGGCGGTGATGCGGGTGCTGGAGCACGAAGGCGGCTTTGACCTGAAGTCCAGGGTGACGCTGGTGGCTGGGCACAGCCTGGGCGAATACAGCGCCCTGAGCGCGGCCCAGAGCTTCGACGTGGCCACGGCCGCCCGGCTGCTGCGCTTGCGCGGCGAAGCCATGCAGAAGGCCGTGCCGGCTGGAACCGGTGCCATGGCAGCCCTGCTGGGCGCCGAGATGGAGCAGGCGCGCGCCATTTGCGAGAAGGCCGCTCATGGCCCGGAGGGCGAGGCCGAGGTGGTCGAGGCCGCGAACGACAATGGCGGCGGCCAGGTGGTGATTTCCGGCCACCGCCCGGCGGTGGAGCGGGCCGTGGCGTTGGCCAAGGAGCAGGGCATCAAGCGGGCCATGCTGCTGCCGGTCTCGGCCCCGTTTCACTGCGCCTTGATGGCACCTGCCGCCGATGCCATGGCGCAGGCCCTGGCCGAGGCCGAATTGCGGCCGCCCCTGGTGCCGGTGGTGGCCAATGTTTCCGCAGCCAAGGCGACGGACCCTTCCGAGATCCGCGAACTGCTGGTGCGGCAGGTGACCGGCACGGTGCGCTGGCGCGAGTGCATCGGCACCATGCTGGAGCTGGGCTGCGACCGCTTCGTGGAGATCGGCTCCGGCAAGGTGCTTACTGGGCTGATGAAGCGCCTCGCCCCAGATGCCGCGGCGAGCTCTGTTGGCAACCCTGCCGACATTGAAGCCTTTTTGAAGACGGTTTGAGCGGAGCCCGCATGTTCGCACTCGACGGCAAGGTCGCGCTGGTCACTGGCGCCACGGGCGGCATCGGCGCGGAGATCGCCCGCGTGCTGCACCGGCAGGGCGCCAAGGTGGCGCTTTCCGGCACGCGGCGCGAGGTGCTGGAGGCGCTCGCCGCCGAGTTGGGTGAGCGAACCCTGGTGGCGCCAGCCAACCTTTCTGACCCTGCCGCCCCGCTGGCGCTGGTAGAGCAGGTCGAGGCCGGACTCGGGCAACTCGACATCCTGGTCAACAATGCCGGCTTTACCCGCGACGGTCTGGCCATGAGAATGTCGGACAAGGACTTCGCCGATGTGCTGGAGGTGGACCTTGCCGCTCCCTTCCGGCTGGCCCGTGCCGCCATGCGCGGCATGATGAAGCGCCGCACCGGGCGGATCATCTCCATCGCCTCCATTGTCGGCACCACCGGCAATCCGGGACAGGCCAACTATGCCGCGGCCAAGGCCGGGCTGGTCGGCATGAGCAAGTCGCTGGCGCAGGAACTGGCCAGCCGCGGCATCACGGTGAACGTGGTGGCGCCGGGCTTTATCGAGACGCCGATGACCGACGCGCTCAACGAGGCGCAGAAGACACGGCTGATGGAACGCATCCCGATGGGGCGGATGGGCAGCCCCGCCGACATCGCCGCCGCCGTCGCCTACCTGGCCTCGGGCGAAGCAGGGTGGGTCACAGGTGCAACACTTCACGTCAATGGCGGCATGGCCATGACCTGAATGGGGGTTCCGGGGTTCTCTATGCCCCGGATGGCTTCCATGTTAATGCCGCGCTGGCCGAGGGCGGGGATGGTCTCCACCCGGATACGTGGCAATGACTGCAGAGCAGGAGAGACTCGGGCGATGAGCGATACCGCCGAGAAGGTGAAGAAGATCGTTGTCGAGCACCTCGGTGTCGAAGAGGCCAAGGTCACGTCCGAGGCGTCCTTCATCGACGATCTGGGTGCCGACAGCCTCGACACTGTTGAGCTGGTGATGGCATTCGAGGAGGCCTTCGGGGTTGAAATCCCGGATGATGCCGCCGAGAAGATCACGACCGTCAAGGACGCGATTGACTATATTGAGGCGCAGAAGGCCGCCTGAAGGCCTTCCGCCACGCCGGGTGAATAACCATCAGGGGGTAGACGCGTGTTCGGATCTCTGACGACGCCGCGTCGCGTCGTCGTCACCGGGATGGGCATTGCGTGCCCGCTCGGCGTCGGCGTCGCGCATGTCTGGAAGCGATTGCTGGCCAGCGAAAGCGGCATCGGGCCGATCAGCCTGTTCGATGCCAAGGACCTGCCGGCGCAGATTGCCGGCGAGGTGCCGTCTGGCCCGAAGGCCGAGGGGAAGCTCGACTTCAACGAGTGGATCCCGGTCAAGGACCAGAAGAAGATGGACCGCTTCATCCAGCTCGCCATGGTGGCGGCGACGGAGGCGGTCGAGGATTCTGGCTGGCTGCCGCAATCGGAGGATGACCGCAACGCCACCGGCGTGATGATCGGCTCTGGCATCGGCGGGCTTCCGGCCATTGCCGAGAATGCCCAGGTCGTCGCAGCGGGCAAGGCGCGGCGACTTTCGCCTTTCTTTATTCCCTCTGCCCTGATCAACCTGGCTTCCGGCCATGTCTCGATCAAGTACGGCTTCAAGGGCCCGAACCACGCCGTGGTCACGGCCTGCGCCACCGGCGTTCATGCCGTGGGCGATGCCGCGCGGTTGATCGCGCTGGGTGATGCCGATGTGATGGTCTCTGGCGGAACCGAGGCTGCGATCTGCGACATCGGCATGGCGGGGTTCGCCGCTGCCCGTGCCCTGTCCACCGCCTTTAACGAGCGCCCGCAGGAAGCCTCCCGTCCCTGGGACAGGGAACGCGATGGCTTCGTCATGGGCGAAGGCGCCGGCATCCTGGTACTCGAGGAGCTGGAGCACGCCAGGAAGCGCGGCGCCAAGATCTATGCCGAGGTGATCGGCTACGGCATGTCCGGCGATGCCTATCACATCACCGCACCGGCCGAAGGCCATGATGGCGCCTACCGTGCCATGAAGGCCGCCTTCAAGAATGCCGGCGTTGCACCCGATCAGGTTCAGTACGTGAATGCGCACGGCACCTCCACGCCGATGGGGGATGATTTGGAACTGGAGGCGGTGGAGCGGATGTTCGGCAGTGCGGTGCAGGGCCTGGCCATGTCCTCCACCAAATCTGCAATCGGCCATCTGCTCGGCGCGGCGGGGGCGGTGGAAGGCGTGTTCTCGATCCTGGCGCTGCGCGACAATGTGGCGCCTCCAACCCTGAACCTGCACCATCCGTCGCGTGAAAGCGTCGTTGACCGTGTGGCGCTGCAGCCGCAGGAGCGCCGGATCGACGTGGCGCTGTCCAACAGCTTCGGCTTTGGCGGCACCAACGCTTCGATCCTGTTCCGTAAGGCGCCCTGAGCCGGCAGCCCTGACGATTGCGTCACCCGGGGGCGCCAAGCGCCTCCGGCTTCCCCATCTGACGCCGGGTGGGGCGGGGCAGGGGTGCTCCGGTAGAGGGCGGCGATGCGTAGATTTCTTCTGATCCTGCTGGTGCTGCTGGTTCTGGCCGGCGGCGGGGCCGCTTGGTTCGCTCGCGAAGCGTGGCAGGGGCCTGGGCCCTTGGCGCAAGACCAGGCCATCGTGGTACCCCGTGGCGGCGGCACCCAGGCCATCGCGCTGCTGCTGGCCGAGCGCGGCGCCATTGAAGATCCCCGGCTGTTCGCCGCAGCGGTGTGGCTGACACGGGACGACGGTCCGTTGCGCGCTGGCGAGTACCTTTTCCCTGCCCGGGCTTCGCTGCAGACAGTGCTGGAAGTGTTACGGACAGCCCGTCCCGTGCAGCGCCGCATCACCCTGCCCGAAGGGCTGACCGCAAGGCAGATGGCAGCGATTCTCGAGGCCACGGAGGGTTTGTCCGGCGCAATGCCGGCGCTGGATGAAGGCGACTTGCTGCCGGAAACCTATGCCTTCACCTACGGCGATCCCAGGAGCGTGGTGACCAGGCGGGCCGCGGCGGCCATGCAGGAAACACTGGATCGTCTCTGGGCGGAGCGTGAAGCCGGATTGCCGCTGGAAACGCCGCGGGAAGCGTTGATCCTGGCTTCCATTGTGGAGCGCGAAACCGGGCAGGCTGAGGAGCGCCCGCGCGTGGCTGCGGTGTTCATCAACCGGTTGCGGCGTGGCATGCCGCTGCAATCCGATCCGACGGTGGCCTATGCGGCGGCCGATGGGGGCGTGCTGGACCGGCCGCTCACCCGTGCGGATCTCAACCGCGAGCACCCTTTCAACACCTATCGCAATCGCGGTCTGCCGCCGGGGCCGATCGCGAGCCCCGGCGCCGAGGCGCTGCGGGCCGTGTTGAAGCCGCTGCAGACGGACGAGCTTTACTTTGTGGCCGATGGTACGGGCGGACATGCCTTCGCCCGCACCCTGGCGGAGCACAACCGCAACGTGGCGAAGTGGCGGGCGATCGAGCGGAGTCGGTCGGCCCCCTGAGCGCACCATCATCGTTGCTGTCAGGACGCTGCCACCGGCTTGGAGGGAAGCCGCGCTGCCACGGCGGCTCGTAGCCCGAGAGGCAGCGCCCCAGCCACCCGGGCCATGGCGTAGGTGGGCCAGGGATAAGCGATCCGGGTGCGGCCGCGTCGGATACCATCCAGCGTCCGCCGGGCGGCGTCTTCCGGTTCCAGCATGAAGGGCATCGGAAAGGCATTCACCGACGTCATCGGCGTGCGGATGTAGCCGGGGCAGACGGCGTGGATACGCAGGCCACGATGGCGCTCGGTGGCGTCGGTGGCCTCGGCCCAGCGCTGAATGGCGGATTTGCTGGCGCAGTAGGCGGCGGCGCCGGGCGCGGCAACAAAGGCGGCCACGGAGGAGATCACGGCGACACGGCCTCGGACTCCGTTACGAGGTGGCTGGCCAGCCATGCGCTCAAGCGCTGGAAGCGCCGTGTTCAACACGCCGGTGACATTGGTTTCGAAAATGGCCCGGATCTGTGCGGGCGGTTCCGTGGCGCCGCCGGTTCCGCCTGAAATCCCTGCATTGGCGATCAGCAGGTCAAGGCCGGGCATCGATTCGATCCAGGCACGGCTGGCGCCGGCATGACGCACATCGAGTTGCTGCTCCTGCACTGCGGCACCCTGTTCGCGGCAGGCCGCGGCGGTTGCGGCCAGGCGGTCGCGGTTGCGGGCGGACAGATGCAGCACCACGCCCGGCCGGGCGCAGGCCAGCGCCAAGGCGGCGCCAAGGCCGGAGGAAGCGCCGGTGATGGCGATGCGAGTCCAGGGGTGGGCCGCTGGCGGGGCTGACATGGCTTGCATCCGATCGCGGAGGGGGAGAGAAGGCCGGCATGGCTCTCTCCTCGATGACAGGCTTTGCGCGTGATGCGGGCACCCTGCCCGACGGCACGGGTTATGTGTGGGAATTGCGCAGCGTCAATGGCCGTGGGCTGGATGTGCGGGTGCGACTGCCCAATGGCTACGATGCGCTGGAAGCGAAGCTGCGCGAAGCGGTGGCGGCGCGCTTCAGGCGTGGCAACATTTCCGCCACGCTGACGCTAAAGCGTGAAGAGCGGGGTCCGCGGCTGGCCCCCGACCCGGTGGCGCTTGATCAGGCCATCGCCCTGGCGCTGGAGGTGGCGGCACGTATTCCCGGCTGCCCGGCGCCACGGGCCGAGGCGGTGCTGTTGTTGCCCGGTGTGTTGAGGGCCGAGGCGACCTCGCAAGACCCGGAGGATGAGGCCGCCCGCAGCGCGGTGATCGCCGCCGGCTTCGGCGTTGCGGTGGAGGCCCTGGCGGAGTCGCGAGCCTCCGAGGGCACAAAGCTCGGGACTATTCTGGGCGCTCTGCTGGATGAGATCGCAGCATTGCGCGAAGCCGCCGCTGCCGAGGCGGCGAGCCAGCCGGAGGCGCATCGGGCCCGGCTTCTCGCCGCGCTGTCCGAGTTGCTGGATGGCGAGAAGCGTGTGCCGGAAGATCGGTTGGCCATCGAGGTCGCGGTGCTGGCGCAAAAATCCGATGTGCGGGAGGAACTGGACCGGCTGACCGCCCATGTGACGGCGGCACGGTCGCTGCTAGACCTGGGCGAGGCGGTAGGGCGCAAGCTGGAGTTTCTGACCCAGGAGTTCGGACGCGAAGCGAACACGCTGGGCGCGAAATCGGCCAGCCTCGGGCTGACCCGGACATCCCTCGATCTCAAGGCGGCCATCGAGCGGCTGCGTGAACAGGCGGCGAACCTCGAATGAACCGGATCTCGCGACGCGGCCTCTGTCTGGTGCTTTCGGCACCGTCGGGGGCGGGAAAATCCTCGGTCAGCCGGGCGCTGCTGGAGCAGGAGACGGAACTGCGCCTTTCGGTCAGCGCCACCACACGAGCGCCAAGGCCAGGCGAACAGGAAGGAGTGCACTATTTCTTCCGATCCCCGGAGCAGTTCGAGGCCATGGACGCCGCTGGCGAGATGCTGGAATCCGCCAATGTCTTCGGGCGCCGCTATGGCACACCTCGCTCTCCGGTGGAGCAGGCGTTGGCGGCAGGGCGGGATGTGCTGTTCGACATCGACTGGCAGGGGCACCTGCTGCTGCGGGCAGCGTTGCCGGGCGACGTGGTGAGCGTGTTCCTGCTTCCGCCGAGCCTTGAGGAACTGGAACGGCGCCTGCACGGGCGCGGGCAGGACTCCGCAGAAGAGATTGCGCGTCGCATGAGGGCGTCACGCGATGAAATCAGCCATTGGGCCGATTTCGACCATGTTCTGGTGAACCACGAGTTCCACGATACGGTGGCGCAGGTGCAGGCCATCCTGCATGCCGCACGCTCGGCGGGATCACGGCAGCCCTGGCTGCCCGCTTTCATCGATACCCTGCTGCGGCCGTGAAGGACGTGGGTGCGACAGCCCGGCTGTTGCCCGCCAGGGCAGGCCCATGAACACATTGCTGAATGTCGTGGCGCCGATCTTTGTGCTGATCGGCATCGGGTACCTGAGCGCACGCCGGAAGTGGATCTCGGACGAGGCGCTGAGGGGCATGACCTCCTTTGTCTTCACCCTGGCCATGCCCTGCCTGTTGTTCTCGGGCGCGACGACGCCGCATCCGAATGGGGGCGCCACGGCCTTCGCGTTCTTTTCCGGCTGCCTTGTTGTTTACGGGTTGGCGCTGCTGCTGGCGCGGCACGGCTTGCGGATGAGCATGGCGGAAAGCGGCACGCTGGCCCTGAATGCTTCCTTCGGCAACACCGCCATGATCGGCATCCCGCTGGTGCTGGCGGCTTATGGGCAGGCGGGATTGGCGCAGATGCTGGCCATTGTAGGGCTCCATTCTCTGATCCTGCTGCCCCTGGGCACCGTGGTGGCGGAGATGGCGCATTCATCGGACAAGCCGCTACGGCAGATCCTGGAAGCCACCATTCTGTCCGTGCTGCGGAACCCCATCGTTATGGCGGTGCTGGCCGGGCTGGTTGTGTCCAGCCTGGGCATGGCATTGCCCGAGGTGGTGCGCCGCTTCCTTGATATGACGGGCATGGCCGGCCCCCCCGTGGCACTGTTCTGCCTGGGCGCGAGCCTGATCCATTTCGATGCGCGGCGTGACTGGCCCTCGGCCCTGTTGTGCACCGCCCTGAAGCTGGTGTTGTTCCCGTTCACGGTCTGGCTGATCGGCCAGAGCATCGGGTTGCCGCCGCTGTCGTTGGCGGTTGCGGTTCTGGCGGCAGGAATGCCAACCGGCGCAAACGCCTTTTTTCTGGCTCGTCGCTACGCATCGGGCTCCGAGCGCTCAGGCGCAACCGTGCTGCTCTCCACCATTCTGTCGATCGGGACACTGGCCCTGTTGCTGGGGGCTCTGTGATCCTGGCCAACGGGCTGCTGGCCAGACTCAGTGCAGGGTGAACTGGCCGCCGGCGAAGCGGAACTCGGCCGGCCGGATCAGGGCGCTGGAGGCGACGCGTACGGAGTGCAGGCGGCCCTCGATCTCGCGCTGCCAGAATACCAGGAAGCGGGTCAACTCCGGGAAGTCCGGCGCCTGATCGACCTTCTGCCAGATAAAGCTTTGCAGCAATCCGGGATGGTCGGGGAGGTGGTAGAGGATCTCCGCAGTGGTCAGGCACCAATCCGGGATGCGGATGATCGTGTTGAGATCCTTCAGCAGCATGCGAAAGCTTCCCTTCCGGCAAGGCGGCGCGGCCTTTCCGCGCAGAAAGGTTGAGCGTGCCATGACGTGCTTTCTCCCGGGTAAACAAAATCTTCTGAAAACAGAGGCTTGTCACTCGTGATTTGAGAGTGCTGCTGAGTGCTTGACGCGGTTTTGCAGGCAGCCTAGATCGTCAGCACTCACCGGGGGTGAGTGCTAACAGGCTCGTCCACCCGGATGAGGAAACCGTCGCTGAATGCGCCTTTAAGGGCGTCAGGAGAGGGCCAATGAAGTTTCGTCCGCTGCATGACCGTGTTGTCGTTCGTCGGCTGACCGCCGAGGAGAAGACCTCGGGTGGTATCATCATTCCCGACACCGCCAAGGAAAAGCCGATGGAAGGCGAGATCGTCGCCGTCGGTTCCGGTGCGCGCAACGAGCAGGGCGTTGTTGTCGCCCTGGACGTGAAGGTCGGTGACCGCGTTCTGTTCGGCAAGTGGTCCGGCACCGAGGTGAAGATCAGCGGCGAAGAGCTGCTGATCATGAAGGAATCCGACCTGATGGGCGTGATCGCGGCCTGATCCAGGTCCGCTGAACCGCTTCATCCCAGATCAGAACGGAGTAAAGAATTATGGCTGCTAAGGACGTTAAGTTCGGCGCTGGCGCGCGTGAGCGCATGCTGCGCGGTGTCGACATCCTCGCCGACGCCGTGAAGGTGACGCTGGGCCCGAAGGGCCGCAACGTCGTGATCGACAAGTCCTTCGGCGCGCCCCGCATCACCAAGGATGGTGTGACGGTCGCCAAGGAAATCGAGCTGTCCGACAAGTTCGAGAACATGGGCGCGCAGATGGTGCGCGAAGTGGCCTCGAAGCAGAACGACTTGGCCGGCGACGGCACCACCACCGCGACTGTGCTGGCCCAGGCCATCGTGCGCGAGGGTGCCAAGGCCGTGGCCGCCGGCATGAACCCGATGGACCTGAAGCGCGGCGTCGACAAGGCCGTGGCGAAGATCGTCGAGGAGCTGCAGTCCAAGACCCGCAAGATCACCACCTCGGGCGAGGTCGCGCAGGTCGGCACGCTGTCCGCCAACGGCGAGTCCGAGATCGGCGAGATGATCGCCCAGGCGATGGAGAAGGTCGGCAACGAGGGCGTCATCACCGTCGAGGAAGCCAAGGGCATCCAGACCGAGCTCGACGTCGTTGAGGGCATGCAGTTCGACCGCGGCTACGTTTCCCCGTACTTCATCACGAATGCGGAGAAGATGATCGCGGAGCTGGATAACCCCTACATCCTGATCCACGAGAAGAAGCTGTCCCAGCTGCAGCCGATGCTGCCGCTGCTGGAGACGGTGGTGCAGTCCGGTCGTCCGCTGATCATCGTGGCCGAGGATGTCGAGGGCGAGGCCCTGGCCACCCTGGTCGTCAACAAGCTGCGTGGCGGCCTGAAGATCGCCGCCGTGAAGGCTCCGGGCTTCGGTGACCGTCGCAAGGCGATGCTGGAAGACATCGCCATCCTGACCGGTGGGCAGGTGATCTCCGAGGACCTCGGCATCAAGCTCGAGACCGTGACTCTCCAGATGCTGGGCCAGGCGAAGACCGTCCGCATCGAGAAGGAGAACACCACGATCGTCGACGGCGCCGGCTCCAAGGACGACATCCTGGGCCGCGTGGAGCAGATCAAGGCGCAGATCGAGGAAACCACCTCGGACTACGACCGTGAGAAGCTGCAGGAGCGCCTGGCGAAGCTGGCCGGTGGCGTTGCCGTCATCCGTGTCGGTGGCTCCACCGAGGTCGAGGTGAAGGAGCGCAAGGATCGCGTCGACGACGCGCTGCATGCGACCCGCGCCGCGGTCGAGGAAGGCATCGTTCCGGGTGGTGGCGTGGCGCTGCTGCGCGCCGGCCTGGGCCTTGCCTCGCTGAAGGGCCTGAACAACGACGAGCAGGTCGGCATCGAGATCGTGCGCCGCGCGATCCAGACGCCGCTGAAGCAGATCGCCGAGAACGCCGGCAAGGACGGCGCCGTGGTCGCCGGTGAGGTGCTGCGCACCGACACCTACGAGCATGGCTACGACGCGCAGCTCGACGAGTACAAGGACCTGGTGGCGGCCGGCATCATCGACCCGACCAAGGTCGTTCGCACTGCCCTGCAGGATGCGGCCTCCATCGCCGCCCTGCTGATCACCACCGAGGCGATGATCGCCGAGAAGCCGTCCAAGCCTTCGGCTCCGGCCGGTGGCCCGGGCGGCGGCATGGGCGGCATGGGCGACATGGACTTCTGATCCCAAAGCCAGCTCCTTCGGGAGCTGGATCCAGGATTGAGACGAGGGGGCGGCCTGCAAGGGCCGCCCCTTTTTCGTCTCTCCGTGGGCAAGCCGGACCGCCAGTGGCCGGGGTCCTGGAGGCTACCCAAAACGTTACGGTTTACGTTGACAGTTCGTTAACGATCTGCCCCACTTAACGGGCCAACCGCTTCCGCCGCCTTGCCGTGCCTCCGGAGACCCGGGCGCCCATCAAGCCGTACCGGGAACCGGGCTGGATCGTCGGGGGCGAGCCTCGTCCCCCACCCAAGCGAAGAGGAGTGCATCGCATGGCGATTGGCACCGTGAAGTGGTTCAACGCGACCAAGGGTTTCGGCTTCATTGTTCCGCAGGACGGCGGAAAGGACGTGTTTGTCCACATCACCGCCGTGCAGAAGGCCGGGCTGCAGGGGCTGAACGAGAACCAGAAGATCAGCTACGAAGTGGCCATGGAGCGGGGCAAGGCCGCCGCCACCAACCTCAAGCCGCTCTGATGCAGTCTGACGGCGGGTAACGGCCAGAGGCCGTACACGCGCCGTGCCGCCCTCCCTCAGGAGGGCGCGCTTTCCGCCTGCCACCCGATGGCGCGGCGCAGGAAGGCAGCGCCGAGGGCAGCGAAGCCCGCCACCTCCCCATTATCCTTTCCATAGCCATGACCGCCTGCCGCCGGCTCGTGAAACAGGGCAGGGTAGCCCATGGCCTGCAACTTGGCCGCCATCTTGCGGGCGTGACCAGGATGCACCCGGTCGTCTCGCCGGGTCGTGGCGATCAGGATGGGGGGATAGGGACGGTCTGGTCCGGCGGTGTGATAGGCCGAGAAATGGCGGATAAACGACCAGTCCTCCGCCCTGTCAGGATCGCCGTACTCCGCGATCCAGCTCGCACCGGCCAGCAACTTGGTGTAGCGCCGCATGTCGATCAGCGGAATGGTGCAGAACAGGGCTCCGAACCGTTCGGGATACCGGGTGAGCATGTTGGCGATCAGCAGCCCGCCATTCGAACCACCCTCTGCAGCGATGCGTTCTGGCACGGTGACGCCGCGTTTCACAAGATCGGCTGCCACGGCCGCGAAGTCATCATGGGACAGGCGCTTGCCCTCGCGTCGGCCGGCCTCGTGCCAAGGCGTTCCGAATTCACCGCCGCCGCGCAGATTGGCCACGATGCCGGTCCCTCCGCGCGCCAGCCAGAGCTGGCCGATCGTGCCGCGGTAGCTGGGCAGCATGGAAATCTGGAAGCCGCCATAGCCGGTCATGTGCACGGGGGCGTCGCCCGTTTCACCGTCCGGTCCGACCTGGACGTAGGGGATGCGCTCTCCATCGGACGAGACGGCCTCATGCCTGGTCACGCGCAGGCCGTTGGCATCGAAGACGGGCGAGGAGCGCTTCAGCACCAACGGTGCGGCCCGGCGTGGCGGCGGTGGGAGGCGCAGCAGGGCTGGCGGCGTCACCGGGTCCTGCGCCATGGCGAGGAGCGTGCCGTCGGATTCCTCCTCCCGCTCGTCCAGCGGCCAAAGCCCAACCACACCGATCTCGGGCAGTCCGGCGATAGGGGTGGCGTCCCAATCGCCGGGTTGGAAGGCGGTGAAGACAGGTCGCATCCGGTCCAGCACGCCCACGATCAGCCGGCCGTTGCAGAAGAAGAAATTCTGGATGGCCCGGCGGGGCGTAGGCGTGTCGAGGACCCGCCAGCCCGCCATGCCTGACAGCAGGTCGGGCAGCGGTGCCGCAAGCAACGTGTCCGGCGCGTGGGTGGCGCCGTCCAATTCCCAGGGCGTGCGGCGTGTGGCGGCGATCCAGCCGTTCTGCCAGGTCGAGCGCGCATCTGTGGGCAGGGGGATGCGCTGCTTCGGACCGGTCCTGTCGCCCAAGTGGAGGACGGTGTCGAAGAAGCCGAGCTGATCGATGAAGATCAACGCCTCTGTGCCGTCCCTTTCCCGGTGGATCTGTGCCCAGGCGGCCATGCTGCTGGCGGCCACCTGGAACAGGATCGGCGCCGTGATCGGGTCGCTGCCGCGCTGCCACAGCCGGATGGCGCGCGGATAGCCGGATTGCGTGGCCATGGCCTCGCCCGCCGCATCCGTGCCAAGGGGAGAGGTCAGCAACAGGGTATCGCGGTCGAGCCAGTCGGCGCTCGCCTTGGCCTCGGGCAGGGTGAAGCCGCCGGGGGGAAAGGCACGAGCCTCGATATCGAATTCCCGCAGCACCACGGCGTCGCCGCCACCGCGCGACAGGCGCAGCAATGCCAGGTCGTGCGCGCCGGGGCGAGTGGTGGCGCCGTGCCAGACCCAGTCCTCGCCCTCAGCCTCCGCCAGAAGATCGAGATCCAGCACGATCTCCCATTCAGGGTCGTCGGTGGCATAGGAGGCTGAGGTGGTGCGGCGCCAAAGGCCGCGCGGATGCACCGCATCCTGCCAGAAATTGTACAGATGCGGGCCGCGCCGGGTGATCAGGGGAAGTTTGTCCGGCCGGTCCAGCGCCGCTTTCACGACTTCGCGGTCGGCGGCGACAGCGGCATCCGAAAGGCGGGCAAGGGTCGCCGCGTTTTGCGCCGCCACCCATTCCAGGGCTCGGGCACCTTCGACCTCTTCCAGCCAGAGGTAAGGGTCGTCGTCAGGCGCCTGAAGGGTGGGGCGGGGATCGGTCATCCGGTCAGACGAACTGGTAGCGGGCTTTGGCGGCCCGCTCGATCGCGCCGGCAATCAGGCGATCCAGGTCCAGGCCGATGCGGAAATCCTGCAGGAATTGCAATTCTTCCTGCGTCGCCTCCCCATCGGCCGCAGCCACCTCGCAGGCCAGCAGATAAGCGGTTTCGCGCAGGCGCTCGGGCAGCACTTCGCGCAGCAGGGCGCAGGCGCGGTCCAGCCCATCGGGGGCGGCGAGCAGGGTCAGGCAGGATTCGGTGACCAGTTCGATCTCATGCAACTGGAAGCCGTCGAAGACGGGCAGCTCCCGCACCAGACGGGACATCATGCCGAGCTCGGCATCGGACATCTGCTGGTCGGCGGCCGACATCAGCACCATGGCGCAGACCAGCGCCTCCTGGGCCGTGAAACGGATCTTGGTGTGCGGCATCGGCTTCTTCCTTTGGCATATGCGTAGCCCTCCTGCGGCGGCGGTTCAATCGCCGGACAGGAAGGCGGCGGTCTGGCGGACAGCCTCGGCCAGGCCCAGGCGTTGTGGCACTACGCCTTCCGGCAGTCCGCCCAGCAGGCGGGTTGGGGTGCGGGGGTCGAGCAGAACAAAGACTCCGCGATCATCGGCGCGGCGGATCAGCCGGCCAAAGGCCTGGCGCAGACGGTGACGGGCGATGGCATCGTCATAGGCGCCGGGGCGGCCGCCCGAGAGGTGGATGCGCCGTTCCCGGTGCAGGATGGAGGGGCGGGGCCAGGGCACGCGATCAAACACGAGCAGGCGCAGCGCCTGGCCGGGCACGTCCACCCCATCCCGCAAGGCGTCGGTGCCGAGCAGGCAGGAATCTTCCTCTGCCCGGAAGATGTCCACCAGGGTGGCGCTGTCCATGGCGTCCACATGCTGGGCGTAGAGGGGGATGCCGGCCTCGGCCAAAGCCGGAGCGATGCGCGCGTGCACGTCGCGCAAGCGGCGGATGGCGGTGAACAGACCGAGAGCGCCACCGCCCGATGCCAGGAAAAGCTGCTGCATGGCGGCGGCGATCTGGCCGGGACTGTCGCGCGTGATGTCCTCCACCACGAAGGCGCGGGTATTGGCAGCATAGTCGAAGGGGGAAGGCAGGGCGGCGCGAATGGCGGGTGCCGGCAGGTGCTGCACGCCGGTGCGCGCCTCGGCCTCGCGCCATGCGGCTTCGGGGTCGTGGCGGGCGGCATCACGCAAGGTCGCGGAAGCGATCAGCACGCCATGGGCCGGCCCTGCCACCTGCGACGCGAAGGGAACGGTGGGGTCCAGCCAGTGGCGGTGCAGCCCGGCATCGATGTCGCGCCCGTCACGGCGCGTCAGCGCCAGCCAGTCCACATAGGTCGGACGCTGCCCAGGTTCGGCAGGGGGCTCGCGCAGTCGGGCCAGCATGGAAATCCAGGCGGTCAGCGGCATAACGGCGCGGCGGTCGATGGAGCGCGTCGCGGTTTCGAGGCGGATGCGATCGCCGGTTTCCAGCTCCTCATCCGGATCTTCCAGCAGGTCGTTCAGCAGCTTGGACAGGTTCTTGAGTGGCGCGCGGAGGCGTTCCAGGGCGTCCTCAAGAACAATGGCGGCGGCAGGCAGATCCTCATGCAGGGGCTGGAGATCGCATTCGGCGTCGTAGAGCGGGTCGCCATCCTCGGTACGCGCCAGGATCTGGGCACGCACCGCGCGCAGGAAATTCTCGGCGATGTCCGGGTTGATGGTGTTCGCGGGAAGGATGGGGCGCGGGTCGGTCGGGGTGGCGCCTTCGTCCTCGGCAAGATCCGCTTCGGCTTCCGGCAGAGCGGCCCAGCGGTCCCACCAACCAGCGGAAGGAAGGGCGCGAGCGGCGCGCTCAGTCAATTCGAGAGGCGGCACCAGCACCGGATGATCCGCGAGCATTTCTTCGAGCCGGCGGCGGAGGCCTCGCGCGCGGCTCCGGCCGCCTTCATTGCCCAGCAGCCAACGGCGCAGTTCGGCCATCTCGGCGCCGGAAAGGGCGGCCGAGAACGCGCCGTCGGCGGCGTCGAACAAGTGGTGGCCCTCGTCGAAGACGTAGCGCAGGGCAGGACCATCATCACCGCCGCCCAACGCCGCCTGCACCATGACCAGGGCGTGGTTCGCAACCACCAGCCGGGCATGGGCGGCGCGACGGATGGAGTGCTCCACATAGCAGCGCTTCCAGTGCGGGCAGGCGGAGTGGATGCATTCGCCGCGCCGGTCGGCCAGGAGCGAGATGGCGCCGGGCGGGAAGAGCTCCACCAGCCAGCCGGGGAAGTCGCCGCCTAGCAGATCGCCATCCCGCGTCGCCAGTGCCCAGCGGGCGACCAGCGCCAGAGCAGGAAGGCGGGCGGGCATGGCGCCGCTGGCAGCTTCGTCATAGTTCAGCAGGCAGAGGTAATTCTCACGTCCCTTGCGGATGACCACGTGGCGCCGCCGCTCTTCCGGGTCGGGGTAGAGGCGGGCCAATTCCTGGTCGAGCTGGCGCTGCAGGTTGCGGGTGTAGGTGGCGATCCAGACCGGCGCGCCGTTCCGCTCGGCCCACAGGCTGGCGGGCGCTACGTAGCCCAGCGTCTTGCCGGTGCCGGTACCGGCCTCCGCCAGAACGAGGCGAGGCTCGCCCGGCACCTCCCGCGGGGTGAAGGCCATGGAGGCGGCGGAGGCGAAATCCGCCTGCGAGGGACGCTGTTCCGCGCCTTCACCAAGAATCTCAGCCAACCGGGTGCGGGCATCGGCGGGGGTGACGGGATGGCTGCCGGGTGGTGGTGGCGGGGAGGGTTCCTCCCATTCCGGCAGGGCGCGCCAGACCTTGAGCCCGTCATTGCTGCCGCGTGCCGTGGGTTGCCCGAGCGCGGCCAGAACCGAGTCCGCCCAGGGCCAGGATGCGGCATCGCGCATGCGCGCCGCCAGAATGGCGGCATCCTTGTTCAGCGGTGCGTTGCGGGCGCGGGCGAGGCGCCGCAGCAACTCGGTGGCGATTTCCGGCAGCAAGGCGGCGGCGGACTCCGCATCCGCCGGAGGCGGCATGTCGAGCGCCAGGGCCAGGCCGCGCGGGGTCGGAGGGGCGGGCTGGGCAGGAAGGCAGAAGGCGAACAGCTCCAGCAGATCCCAGGCGCCGGGCAGGCCAGGGAGGTTGAGGCGCTTCGCCGTAGCTGGAGCGTGCACCACGATAGGGGGGCCGAGCTCGCGCAGGGCGGCGGCCACCTGTTGAGGGCGCAGCATGGAAAGTTCACCATCCGGGGTCAGCAGCGCGGCGCGGCCGGGGGCCGGCGTCACCAGCGCCGGGGCATCGGGCAGCAGCAACCGGGGGGGCAGGGCGCCGCTCGCGCCCGGTAGGGGTGTCACGCCGGGAAATTAGGGGCAAAACGCGAACGAGGCCAGCGAGAGACCAGTGTTTTCCCCAAAGATGATCAAACTGCGTGGGCGGAAGCGGCTCATCGCGGCCCGCGCGCGTTGACCATGCGCCGTCTCGCTGGCATGGGGCCACACATGAACGCCGATCCATCGCTCCGCACTGTCAAGGCCTGGCCCTTCGAGGAAGCCGCCAAGGTCGCCGACCGCCTGACTGCATCGGGCAAGAAATCGGCGCTGTTCGAGACCGGCTATGGCCCTTCCGGCCTGCCGCATATCGGCACCTTCGGCGAGGTCGCGCGGACGAGCTGGGTGCGCAACGCATTCGGGCGCATCACCGGGCTGCCGTCGAAGCTCCTGGCCTTCTCGGACGACATGGACGGGCTGCGTAAGGTGCCGGACAATGTTCCGAATGGCGACATGCTGCGGATGCACCTGGGCAAGAGCCTGACGGCCATTCCCGATCCCTTTGGCACCCATGAAAGCTTCGGGCATCATAACAATGCCCGGCTTCGGTCGTTCCTGGATGCCTTCGGCTTCGAGTACGACTTCGCATCGGCCACGGATTACTACAAGTCGGGGCGGTTCGACGCCGCGTTGCTGCGGATGCTGGAGGCGCATGAGGAGGTGCGGCAGGTGATCCTGCCGACGCTGGGTCCGGACCGGCGGGCTACCTACTCGCCCTTCCTGCCGGTGCATCCCAAGACCGGCATCGTCATGCAGGTGCCGATGGACGAGGTACGGCCTTCTTCCGGCACCGTGGTGTGGCGCGACCCAGAGACAGGCGAGCAATTCGAAACCCCGGTGACGGGGGGGCATGTGAAGGCGCAGTGGAAGGCCGACTGGGCGATGCGCTGGTTCGCTCTCGGCGTCGATTACGAGATGTCGGGCAAGGACCTGATCGACAGCGTCAAGCTGTCCTCGGCCATTTGCCGGGTACTGGGGGCGGAGCCGCCGGTCAGCCTGACCTATGAGCTGTTCCTGGACGCGAACGGGCAGAAGATCTCGAAGTCCAAGGGCAACGGGCTGACGATCGAGGAATGGCTGCGGTATGCGCCGCCTGAGAGCCTCGCCTACTTCATGTACCAGCAGCCGGGACGGGCGAAGCGGCTGCATTTCGATGTGATCCCTCGCGCAACGGACGAGTATCTGCAGCAGCGGGAAAGGCTGCGGGCGAACAATGACCCGGCCAATCCGGACTGGCACATTCATGCAGGCGAGCTGCCGAACACCCCCGAGCCGCCGCTGACCTTTGGAATGCTGATGAACCTGGCCACCGTCTCTGCCGCCGACACACCGGAGCGTTTGTGGCAGTTCGTGCGCAACTATGCGCCCGGGGTGACGCCGGACAGCCAGCCTCTGTTGGGACGGCTGGTGGAGTATGCCGTTGCCTATTCGCGCGACTTCATCCTGCCGACACTGGCGCCGCGTGCGCCCACTCCGGAGGAAAGGCCCTGTTTCCAGGCCTTGATCGACCTGCTGCGCGCGCACCAGAAAGAAATCGAGGCGCTGCCGCCGGGGCTGCCCCAGGCGGAGCGAATCCAGACGGATGTTTATGATGCCGGGCGACGCGAGCCTTTCATCCAGGTGATGAAGGATGGCTCGCCAGGCGTGGCGCGAGGCTGGTTCAATGCCTTGTACCAAGTCTTGGTGGGGGCCGACCAAGGACCGCGCTTCGGCTCCCTGGCCGCTGCCTATGGCGTTCCCGAGACCGTCCGGCTGATTGAGGAAGCAATGGCTCGGCCGCCGCTGGAGCAGGCGGCGGAAGCGGCGGGGGCGTGAGAGGCGTGCTCGGCTGGCTGCGCCGGCACGGGCCAACTGTCTTCGGCCTGGCTCTGCTGGCCGGAGCACTGTTCGTGGTGCAGCGGGAGGTTCGTCACCTTTCCTGGGCCGAGATCCAGGCGGCGATCGGGGCGGTGCCGCGGCAGACCTTGTGGATTGCGGCGGGTTGGACGGTGCTGGCTTACGCAGTGCTGACCATTTATGACCGCCTCGGCTCGGTATATGCGGGGCGGCCGGTCAGCTATGTGCGAACCTCGCTGGCTTCGTTCTGTGCCTATACTCTGGCGCACAATCTGGGCTTCGCAGCGGTGTCCGGCGCCGCAGTACGCTACCGCTTCTATGCCGCCTGGGGGCTGACACCCGCCGAGATCGCCAAGGTGATCGCTTTCACATCCCTGACCTTCGGGCTGGGGGGCATGGCGCTGGGCGGCCTCGTGCTGATCTGGGAGCCGGAAGTGGTGCCCTGGATCGCCGCCCATCTGCCGCACTGGGCCATGCAATTGGTCGGTGTCGGCCTGCTGTGCGTTGTTGGCGCCTATATCCTGCTGTCGCGCCTGCTGCCGCATTTCACCGTATTCGGCTACCGGATCGACCTGCCCGGCTTCCGCATGGCCTGTGCCCAAACCGTGCTGGCGGGCGTGGATGTCGCCGTGACGGCGATGATCTTCTATGCGCTGCTACCCTCGGCGGAGGGGCTGAGCTTTGCGCGCTTCCTCGGCATCTACCTGGCGGCCTACACGGCGGGGCTGGCGGCGAACGTGCCGGGCGGCCTAGGCGTCTTCGACACCGCGGTGCTGATCGGGCTGCAGCCTTATATCCCGGCCCCTGAGGTGATCGGTGCGCTGCTGCTGTTCCGCTTCTATTACTACATCGTGCCGCTGTTCCTGGCTGGTGCGCTCTTCGCCGGCTTCGAGATCAACCAGCGGCGGCACCTGATCGGTGGGGCCGCCACCTCCGATGTGACGGATGCTTTCGAGGGGCCGGCCATGGCCGGGCTGACCGGGCTGGCCGGAGCGGCGCTGCTGTTCATCGGCGCCTTGCCCGCCAAAGGCTCGCCGCTCGCGCAATGGATAAATGAATGGGCGGCGCTGGCCAGCCATTTCGCGGCCTCAGTGATCGGCTCTCTGCTGCTGGTCATGGCGTACGGCATGGTGCGGCGGCTGCGCATTGCCTGGGTCACAGGCATCGTGTTGATGATGCTCGGCGCCATCGTGACGCTGCTGCGAGGCGAGCCTTGGTTCATCTCGGGCGGCTTCCTGGTTCTGGCCGGGTTGCTGGCGTGCTTTCGCACCGCCTTCTACCGCGATGCGAGGTTGACCGGCGAGCCGCTGGCCGGCAGCACGTTGATGCCGCTGGTGGCCAGCGTGGCGGCGGTGCTGGTGCTGGCTCAGATCGCCTGGCAGGGGCCGGTGGCCGACGAGCCTTGGTGGGCCGTGCCTTTCCTAGACGAGACCCCGCATACCCTGCGCTTCACTGTCGGGCTGTGTGGGGTGCTGCTGCTGGCTGCGGCGTTCCGTCTGCTACGGCCGGCCCGCATCCGTGCGCCGTCCTATGACATGCCGACCCGGGCGAGGCTTGCGGCGCTGGGGGCACGGGTGCCGGCGGCGGCGGACGGTGCCATCTTCGCCGAGGGAGGACGGGGCGCCGGCTTTGCTTTTATCCGGCGCGACGATGTCTGGATCGGGCTGGGCGATCCGGCAGGAGAGGCCTCGGCGTGCATTGCGGCGCTATGGCGGTTCCGCGACCTGTGCGAGCGCAACGGGGTGGACCATGCCTTCTGGCAGGTCGGGCCGGAGTTGCTCCGCGCCTATGAGGATACGGGATTGGCGGCTGTGCCGCTGGGCGATGGGCGCTTCCTGGCCTGCCGGGCCGAACGTGATCCGCAGCGCCTGCTGGAGGCGCTCTCCCAGCGGCGATAGCCTCCGCGTGGCCTTACTGGCTGGCCCAGAGGATGCGGTGCAGCCAAGTGACCTCCGACAAGTCGAAGCTGTAGTTCGGATGGGCGGGATTCAGGCTCGCCAGCTCGACGCGACGGGCGGATTGCCGCAGCAATTCCTTGGCCATGACCTCCCCCTGCATCGTGCGGCAGACCACGCGGTCACCGCGGCGCACGGGGGAGTTGGGTGAAACGATGACGATGTCGCCGTCGCGGAAGACCGGCTCCATGCTATCGCCTGAGATTTCCAGCGCGTAAGCATTCGGATCGGAAAGCTCGGGCGTGCTGATCTCGTCCCACCCGCCACCAACCGGATAGCCGCCATCGCTGAAATGACCGTCGCCACCGGCCTGGGCCATGCCGATCAGCGGGATGCGTCGACCTGGCTGCGGACGGCTGACGCTGCTCAGCGCCGGTGCACCGGTGACCAGGGAGGCGAAGCTGTCCATGGCGGTATCGGTGGCCGCGAGGATCTTGGCAATGCTTTCAGTGGACGGCCAGCGTGCGCGGCCATCACTTCCGACCCGCTTGGAAGGGTTGAAAGCGGTCGGGTCCAGGCCGGCCTTGCGAGCGAGGCCGGAGGGTGAGAGGCCGTGCTCAGCGGCCAACGCATCCACGGCCCGCCAGATGTCGTCATGACGCATGGGTGGATTATCCTAAACTCGGCAGCCGAATGCAATAGGAAATTACTCACAAATAGGTGTTGACGCCTATCAACCATTTCGTAAATGATCTGCCCATCGCAACCGACAGGCGAAAAAGATCCTACGATATGGCCGCTCCGCTCCGCACCACTTCTGCCCCCGTTCTCTCCAGCCTGAGCAAGGCGGAGCCCTTCCGCAGCGCGGACGAGGCCTGGATCTGGACCATGTCTGCCCTGGTGGCGCGCCGCGAAGGCGCCCGCATCGTGGCTGGTGCCGGCAAGACCCAGCGCCCCTGCGAGCCCGATGACGTGGTGAAGTGCCTGGACCGGCTGTACCGCCAGCGCCGGATCGACATGACCCATGCCCGCATCCTGCGCATTTGGGGCGAGCGTGGCGAGGCACCGAACCCTCGCTACCAGCGCGAGCAGGCCGATTGGAAGATCTGGAACGAGGCGATGCAGCGCCTGGACTGGCCGCTGCGGGTAAAGGGCATTGTGGATGGCCCAGGCTTCGCCGCAGCGGAAGAAGATGTTGTGGTTGCGCTGCCGCTCCGCCCGGTTGAATGAGGCGGAGTAACATGAAACAGGCCTCTCGCAAGGTGCCGCGCCTGGCACCACGGCGACTGGCGGTGGATGAGCAGTGGGTGTGGATCGGCTTCGGCGGACGGGCCGACCGATCCTGGATGCGGCTGCTGCGGCCAGGCTTTCGGCACTGTTTCGCGGTTTTGCAGGATGAGCGCGGCTGGACGGTGGTGGAACCATTGTCCGGCCGCCTTCTTGTTGCGCGTCTTGATGTTGAGCCGGGCTTTGATCTTCCGGCCTTCTACCGCCGGGCTGGACTGAGCCTGCTTGGGCCCTTCGAGCCGGGAGCGCCCGCCTGCTCCTTTCTGCCGAGCTTGCTGCCTTATTCCTGCGTCTCAGTTTGTCGTGGATTGTTGGGCAGTGGAGCTCCTCTTGCCCTGACTCCGCGGCAACTCTTCCGGGCTTTGGAAAAACTTCTTCACAATAGGAATAAAGTCATTGACGCGGAGCCGGCGAGCCGCTAAATACAGTCTTGTCAGCGGGTGAACTGCGCCCGACGACAAAATCCTCCCTGAACGAACAACGGCCCGCCTGGATCCCTCCAGGCGGGCCATTGTCGTTTGGGACTCTGTTCCCAACAGCCTGCATCGCAGAGGAGACCGCACACGCATGGGTGGCCTGTTCCAAGCTCCCAAGCCGGTGGTGGTGACGCCGGCCCAACCAGTCGCGGCCCCTGCTGCCGGACCGACTCCCGAAGCCGCCGCTCAGGCTGCGCGGCAGGAAAATCAGGAGCGTGCCCGGCGCGGGGTCGCCGGTACGATCGCGACCTCGGCCCGAGGCGTGCTGGAGCCGGCGCCAGCAGGCCTGGCAGGCGCGCGCAAAACCCTTCTGGGCGAGTGAGGCCATCATGAGCCTGACCCCAGAAACACTGCTGGCCCGCCAGGCCGCCGCGGAAGCCCGCCGGCGCCCTTGGGAGGGCATCTGGCAGGATTGCTACGATCACGTGCTGAACGGCACACCGGGCAGTGGCGGCCCTGCCTTGTACGACGCCACCGCGCCAGACGCGGCTGAGCAGCTTTCCGCCAGCTTGTTGGCGGAGCTGACGCCGCCCTGGTCCCGCTGGTTTGGCCTGGCGCCGAGCCGGGCGCTGGCCGAGGGGCCGGATGCCGCTGCGGTCGCCGCCGCATTGGAGGATGCGGTTGAAACCCTGCAGGGTCATTTTGACCGCTCCAACTTCGCGGTCGAGATGCACCAGGCCTTTCTGGACTTGGTGGTCGCCGGCACGGGCGTGCTGCTGGTGGAAGAAGCCGCGCCTGGCGCCGTTTCGGCGCTGCGCTTCACCGCAGTGCCGCTACGTGAGGCGGTGTTGGAGGAAGGTCCGACCGGTCGACTTGATACCGTTTATCGCAGCGTCAGCCTGGATGCGGTGGCGATCGTCGCGCGTTATCCCGAGGCCGTGCTGCCGCCGGCTCTGCTGACGCATCGGGAGGACGCGGCGACGCTCCGGCGCTTCCGTGTTGTTGAGGCGGTCTGGCCGGATCGTGGTGGCAGCGGCTTCGCCGCAGTGCTGGACCATGAGGGCGAGGCAGTGCCGCTGGCCACCGGCCGCTTCAACGACAATCCGTTCATTGCTTTCCGTTGGATGAAGGTGCCTGGCGAGGTTTATGGCCGCGGGCCAGTGATGAAGGCATTGCCGGATATCCGAACCGCCAACAAGGTGGTCGAGCTGGTGCTGAAGAACGCTTCCATCGCCGCAACGGGCATCTGGCAGGCGGAGGATGACGGGGTGCTCAACCCTGCCACCGTGCGGCTTGTGCCCGGCGCGATCATCCCCAAGGCGCCGGGATCCTCCGGGCTCACGCCGCTGGCGGCGCCGGGCAATTTCGACGTCTCGCAGCTGATGCTCGACGATCTGCGTGGCCGCATCCGGCATGCGCTGCTCGCCGACCGGCTGAATGCGCCGCGTGCCGGAACCATGACGGCAACCGAGGTGCTGGAGCGCAGCGGTGAAACCGCCCGCCTGTTGGGCGCCACCTTTGGTCGTTTGCAGGCCGAGTTGCTGACACCACTGATCGGCCGCTGCCTTGCCATCCTGCGTCGCAGGGGCGAGGTGCCGCCACTGCTGCTGGATGGGCGAGAGGTGCGGCTGACCTACCAGTCGCCGCTGGCTCGCATCCAGGGGCGGGCCGATGCCGCCAACACACTGCTGTTCCTGCAGTCGGTGGCGGCGCTGGGTCCGCAGGCCACGGCGCAGCTCGACATCCCGGCCGTCACCCAATACCTGGCCCGCACGCTTGCCGCGCCGGCCGGGATCCTGAACCCTATCCAGGAGTAAGCCCCCGCATGTCCGAGAACCTGCTGGACGCCGCGATGGAGCCGGAGGCGCCAAGCGCCGAGGACATCCCGGAGAAGTTCCGCGATGCCGAGACCGGCAAGCTGCGCGTCGATGCGCTGCTGAAATCGTATCGCGAGCTGGAGAAGCGGCTGTCACAGCGTTTCGCCGCGCCGGGCAAGGACGCACCGGATGAGGACCGGTTGCGTTTCCGCCGTGCCATCGGCGTGCCCGAGACGGCCGAAGAATACAGCATCGAGGCAAAGCACGAGTTGTGCGGGCCAGATGCCGCAATCAACGCCAGGCTGCACGAGGCGGGCTTCACCTGCGAGCAGGTGCAGCTGGTCTACGACCTGGCGGCCGAGCGGCTGTTGCCGCTGATCGCCGAGGCTGCCGCCGACTACGAGGCGCAGAAGCAGATGTCGAAGCTGTCGGAAGCGCTGGGTGGCGAGGAGCAGTTCCGCCGCGTCGCTCCGCAGATCGCCGCTTGGGGCCGCGCCAACTTGGCGAAGCCGGTCTTCGAGGCGTTGTCCACCACCGCCGAGGGCGTGCTGGCGCTGCATCGTATGATGGGCAGCGGCGAGCCGAGCTTGGCGCGCGAGGCGGACGCCCCGGAGGCCGTGGACGAAGCCGCGCTGCGCAAGATGATGCGCGACCCGCGTTACTGGCGTACCCGCGAGCCGGAATACGTCAAGCGTGTGACTGACGGCTTCAAGCGCCTCTTCGGCCAGGGCTGAGCCCAGCCTTTCCCACCAGATTTCGTCATGGACCAACCCCGCGCGGTCAACCGCCGCGCGGAGCGCCGTGACGTGCTTGGCGTCAAGGCCCCGGCAACGGGAGCAACCATGGCGCCGGGCTGCCGCCCCCCAATTCCCCTGATCCATTCCCGCAAGGAAATCGGCATGTCCGCTTCCATCGACCAGGTTTTCGCGAAGCAGTTCCAGTCCGAAGTGCATGACGCCTACCAGCGCATGGGCAGCAAGCTGCGCCCGACGGTGCGCAGCAAGAGCGGCGTCCGCGGTTCCTCCACCCTGTTCCCGATCGTCGGCCGCGGCGTTGCCGCCTCCAAGGCCCGCAACGGAACTGTGCCGGTGATGAACCTGGCCCATTCACAGGTGGAGTGCTTCCTGTCCGACTATTATGCCGGCGATTGGATCGACCGGCTCGACGAGCTGAAGACCAATATCAACGAGCGCCAGGTGGTGGCCAATGCCGGCGCCTATGCCCTGGGCCGCAAGACTGACGAACTGATCATCCAGGCTTTGGACACCGCGCCGAACCAGGCTGTCGGCACGGCGCCGGGCACAGGTGACGCGGATGGGCTGACCCGCGCCAAGGTGTTGCTGGCCTTCGAGATGCTCGGTGCCGCCGATGTTCCCGATGACGGCGAGCGCTTCGCCATTGTCGGCTGGAAACAGTGGAGCCAGCTGCTGCAGATTCAAGAATTCGCCAACACCCAGTATGTCGGCGATGAGGACCTGCCCTGGAAGGGTACGCAGGCGAAGCGCTGGCTGGGCGCAACCTGGATGCCACATTCGGGCCTGACCCTGAACAGCGGCAAGCGCTTCTGCTACTTCTACCACAAGACCGCCGTGGGCCACGCCGTTGCCCAGGAAGTCACCAGCGACATCACTTGGCACGGTGATCACGCCGCCTTCTTCGTCAACAACATGATGAGCCAGGGCGCGACGCTGATCGACCCGGCGGGCGTCGTTCGGATGCCGGCCGCCGAGTAAGCCGCGAAGGCGCGGGCAGGAGAGCGATCTCCTGCCCGGATCATTCTCGAGCCTTCCTACCAGGAGTATCCGACCGATGGCGCTCTCCGCCCTCGTCCTCTGCTCGCGCGCATTGCTCAAGATCGGTGCGCAGCCCATCGCCTCCCTCGACGAGGGAACCGCCGAGGCGGAGGTCGCCGCACATCTCTATCCCTCGGCGCGCGATGCGCTGATCTCCGCTCATCCCTGGTCCTTTGCCACTGGCCAGATGGATTTGCCTCGCCTGCTGGCCACTCCGCGCGCCGACTACGCTCATGCATTCCAGCTTCCGGCGGATTTCCTGCGGGTACTCTCGGCTGGTAGTGGAGGGCGTGGTCGCGGAGTGGACTACCGCTTGCACGAGAACCGCCTGCACAGCAATGCATCGCGGGTGACGCTGACCTATCTCTTCCGTCCTGCGGAAAGTGCGCTGCCGCCCTTCTTCGCCAGTGCTCTGGTCGCGAAGTTGGCCGCCGAGTTCTGCATCCCTCTGACCGAGAGCACTTCTCGCGCCGAGATGATGCAGCGCCTCGCGGAGACCGAGTTCCGCCATGCGCGGCTGGTGGACAGCCAGCAGGACACGCCGCGGGGCTTGGACGACTTCCCGCTGATCAACGCAAGGGGATAAGATCATGGCCGGTGGCCGCAGCACCAAGACCAGCTTCACCGCGGGCGAACTCGGCGATCATCTGCTGGGGCGTGGTGACCTGCGTGCATATGAGAACGGCGCGCGGCGCCTGCGCAATGTCTTCATCCAGCCCACCGGCGGCGTTACGCGGCGGCCCGGCCTCCGCCATGTTGCCATGCTGCCTGGTGCGGCGAAGCTCATCGGCTTCGAGTTCAGTACCGAGCAAACCTATCTTCTGGCGCTGACGCATGGGCGCCTGCAGGTCTTCATGGGCGATGCCGAAGTGGCAAGTCTGGCAGCGCCCTGGACCGCAGCCATGCTGGACCAGATTGCCTGGACGCAAAGTGCGGACACCCTTTTGCTGCTGCATCCAGATATGCAGCCGCAGCGCATCACCCGTACCGGCCACTCAGCCTGGAGCATTGCGCCCTGGACCTGGGTGGCGCGTCCCTTCTATCGCTTCGCGCCGCCCGGCGTGGCACTGACGCCGTCCGCCACAACCGGCAGCATCACGCTGACCAGCAACACGGCCTTCTTCGTTGCCGGACATGTGGGGACGCAGCTTCGCGTCAGTGGACGCCGCCTCGTGGTCACGTCCATCACCTCGGCCACCATTGCGACAGCGGCGGTGATCGATGAGCTTGCCGGCAGCGACGCCACCACGGATTGGGACGAAGCCGCCTTCAGCGGTGTGCACGGATGGCCGGCAACGGCCTGCTTCCACCAGGATCGGCTGGTGCTGGGTGGATCACGGGATCTGCCGAACCGTTTGTGGCTGTCGCGGTCCGGAGACCTTTTCAACTTCGATCTCGGCACTGGCCTGGACGACCAGGCCATCGAGTTTGGCCTGCTATCCGACCAGGTGAATGCGATCCGTGCTGTTTTCTCAGGGCGGCATCTTCAGGTCTTCACCTCCGGTGCCGAATGGATGGTGACGGGCGATCCGATGACGCCGGCCTCCATTCAGCTGCACAGGCAAACGCGCATCGGCTCTCCGGTCACACGCATTATCCAGCCCGTCGACGTGGATGGCAGCACAATCTTCATCGGACGCACAGGGCAGGCGGTGCACGAATATGCCTACACCGACGTGCAGCAGGCCTACCAGGCGAACGATCTGGCGCTGGTGGCACGACATCTGGTGGAGACACCCGTGGCAATGGCCTACGACCAGCAGCGGCGTCTGCTGCATGTGGTGATGAAGGAGGGATGGATCGCCACGCTGACGCTGTATCGCGCCGAACAGGTGACAGCCTGGACACGGCAGGACACCGCTGGTGCCTTCCGCACTATCGCCGAGGTAGACGGCGCGGTCTGGTGTGTGGTGGAGCGTGATGGCGGCATGCGCCTGGAGCGCTTCGACGACACCTTCCAGGTAGACGCGGCGCTGGATGGCGCAAGCGGTGTCGAACGCGCAAGCTGGAGCGGGCTGCAGCACCTCTATGATCGGGAGGTGCAGGTGGTAGCGGATGGTGCGCCGCGTGGCACCGCGCGGATCGTGGCAAATGCGGTGACCCTCGAGCCCGGTGCGCGAACGGTGCAGATCGGGCTCGGCTATTCGCATGTGATCGAGCCACTGCCGCCGCAGGTCGCCTCCGCCGGAGGTGCGCCAGATGCGCCGATGCGCCTGGTGCGCGTCACTTTCAGGTTGCTCCGCAGCGCTGCGCTCACGGCCGATCTGGGGCGCGGCCTTCAGGCTGTGCCGTTCCGACGCATGGACACTCCGTTGCTGGACGCAGCGCCACCCGAGTTCACCGGCGATGTCGCCATGCGCGGCCTTGGCTGGAAGCGAGACACGCTGGCGCCACTCTGGCGCATCGAAGGCAACATACCCCTGCCGCTCAGCCTGCTTTCCGTCACCACAGAGACGAGGATGACCGCCTGATGGCCCAGCTCGCACCTATCGCTACCCTGGTCGGCACCGGTGCCTCGCTTTATGGCACCGTGCGGCAGGGGCAGGCCCAGGCCGCGCAGGCCAAGGCACAGCAGCAGCAGGAGGCGGCGAACCTGGCGGCCCGGCAGCAGCAGCTCGCCGCCGCGCAGGATAGCGAGGCCCGCTCCCGGCAGGATCGGCTGGAACGCACTGTCGCCTCCACCCGTGCACGGCTCGCTGCCTCCGGCGTGAACCCTGACCAAGGCTCTGCCGGCGCCATCACCGCTGGGCTGGAGCAGGATGCCGCGGAGGCGGCTGCCGACAGCAATGATGCTTTTGCCGCGCGCATGGCCGCGGGTCGCTCATCACTGCTGAACACGGATGGCTCGCTGACCACCTGGCTGCGCGCCGGCAACAGCTTCGGCGGCGCGATCCGCTCGCTGCTGGACTGAACTGCCGTCGCGGCCGGCTGGCCGCGCTTCTTCCACTATCCGCATGAGAGATCCCGCATGGCCGATCATATCCGCATCGGCGACGTTGCGCCGCGTGTGCATTACGCGGCGGACGGCGCGCAGAGCATCTTCGTCTACCCGTTTCCAATCTTCGAAGCCGACAACCTGGAGGTCCGTCTCGACGGCTTGGTGCAGTCCGAAGGCTTCACCATCACCGGTGCCGGTGACTCTGAGGGCGGAACGGTGGTGTTCCACAAGGCACCTGTCAGCGGTCGGCAGGTTGTGCTGCGTCGGCGCATGGTTATCGAGCGTGTTTCCGACTTCCAGCCGAATGGCGTCCTGCGCGCACGCGTGCTGAACGACGAGATGGACCGGCAGGTCGCCTCGTTGCAGGAGGTTCGAGAGGATCTGTCGAACGCGATCCGTATTGATCCGGGCGATAGCCCCGCGGATTTGGTGCTGCCACTTCGCGATGGCCGAGCCAATCGACTATTGGGCTTCGATAGCCTCGGTGCCATCACCGCAGTGCCGCGTGATCCGGTGCTGCTGGCGCCGTTCGGCGGCGCCATTCCTCGGACTGTCGAGGATAAGCTGGGAGAGCGGCTCTCGGCCCGGGACTTTGGCGCGACTGGCAATGGCATCACCGACGATGGACCGGCGTTGCAGGCAGCCATGAACGCCGCGGCAGCCTCGGCCAAATATCTCGACATTGGAGAGGGGGTGCATCGCACCACCATCCCGCTGGTTCTGCCAGGTGCGGCCGCCGGTCTCAGCATGCGCGGCAGCATCCTGTATGCAGGGCCTGCGGGCATCGCGGCGCTGACCATCGGCGACGGCGCCGCCATGCGCAACCAGGCCAAGCATTACAGCGGGCTCCGCGTGCTGCGGGCCACCATTTCCGATTGGCTGGACGAGCGAGACATCGGCATTGTTCTGCGCAACCTTGATGCCTGCCAGGTGGAGATCCGTCAGGTGGAAGGCTTCACCATCGGCATACGAACCCTGGGTGTGGAGCTCGGTTTCGAGGATAGCACGATCAATCTCGGCCGCATCGTGAACAATCGCATCGGTCTCGATGTGAGGACTGAAACGGCGGCTGCCTGGAACAACTCGATCCGCTACATCGGCGGCCATTTTGCCAATGCCAGCAGTGTTCATCCGACCATGAGCCGATTCGGCGTGCGTTTTTCCTCCGCGCCGGGCGCATATGATCGCCATAATGCACATGTGTTCCACGGACCTGGCTTCGAGCTTCAGCGACAAGGCAATCCAGGTACTGTGGAGGCTATTCCGTTTCTGTTCGAAGTGGGTGACGCTCGCACCATCGCCGGACATGATCTGCGTATGGAGGGATGTTCCCGCTACGTCGCCAAGGTGACTGGGCAGGTTTCGGACTGCTTCTTCTCTGTTGGCTACACGGGGACTTACGGATGGGTCGGCAACGACGTCCTCTACGGTCCCGGTGTCGCTCGTAACGGTGTCGTAGTCCAGCCTAGGCATCTTGCACTCGGTGCCGTTACAGCCACACGGCTCTTTGCCAGTGCGGCGAATGTACGCGCGCGCGCATACCGGGATACAACTGTTTCGGTGACTGGGGCGGGCCTGACCGGTGCCATCGGCTTCGATGAGATGGCGGTGCTGGCCGGGAGTCCAAGCACGGCGCCGACCACGCTGAGCAACGCCGCCTTCGCTGGCCTGACATTGATCGACGGCACGAACACCCTGCTGACCGGGGATGCCGTCGGTTTGAACACGTCGCGCGCATTGGGCTTCGTGGTCAACACGCGGGACTGCAAGGAGATCGTGGTTGCGGCGGATGGCAGCAAGCTCCGCCTGGTCGTCATGCAGTTCGACGCGGCGGAGAACCTGCTTGGCCAGTCCGCGCCAGTGACGTTGTCGGCGGCAAACATGCTCTGGAATCCGGGACGCAACGCGGCGGAGCAGGTCGTGGAAGGGCTTGGCAGCTCCTACTGGTGGGAGATGAATGTCAATCTCGACCAAGCCCTCAACATCAACTACGCGGGCTCGGTCGTCGATGTTGTGGAGGGTGTGAACCAGCTGCAGCGTATCCGGCTACATGCGTCCTGCGCCTATGCCATCATTGGTGTGCGGGGCGGTGAGGCGGGTGCATTGCTGCGAAGCCTGCGTCTCTACTGCGATCCCACCCGGTCGCCGGCGCTGATCTATGGCGGTGGCCGCTCCTGGGGGCAGCGCGAGCGCACGGCTGTTGTGCCGGTCGCGATGCAAGGCCTGGCCGCAGGCGCACGTATCTCCATTCCCGTGAGTTTGCCTCGGGCGCGAGGCGGCGATGCCGCAACCGTCGGCATTTACCCGGACAACAACGAGACTGGCTTCATCTCCCAGCTTCGCCTTGCAGCGATCTGCACGGGCAGCGATGCAGCAACTGTCTGGATCGAGAACCTGTCTGCCGCAACGGTTTCGATTCCGGCCAGCAAGCTCTACGTCACCTGCACCAAACCGAGGCTCTGAACCACCATGCCGCAAGTGGCGCGTCACACAAGCCGGAAGGATGATCTGCCGCCGGAGGAAGTCCAGCGCGCCATCCGCCGCGTCGTCGAAGACTACAACGCCTTTCTGGAGCGCGGGCCGGCACCAGGTACGCATGATGACGCCAAGGCTTTTGCTGCGCATCATGCCGCCGCAAAGTCGGCCCTCGCGCATCTGGAGCATCTTCTGAAGCTGGCGAGAGCGGCTGCGTCGGGAGATCAGGAAAGTCACGTTGATCACGCCGCCGATCTGCTGCGCCGCGCACGCAGAGCCATCGCTGCGGCTCCGGACGATGAGGAGCGCGAGCGCGATGACGAATCCTCCGGCTGACCTCACGGAGTTCGTCTGGATCTGGAACAGCGAGGCCGGCCAAGGTACCCCTATCGTTCATCGCCGCATCCTGCGCTGGCTTGAAGCCCGGCGAAGCTGCGGCGACGGCCGCTTGCTGCTGATGGCCTTTCGTGGCTGCGGCAAGTCGACGCTGGTCGGGCTGTACTGCGCCTGGCTTCTGTCGCGGTGGCCGGAAACGCGCATTCTGGTTGTGGCTGCCGATCATATGCTGGCCACAAAAATGGTGGCGTCGGTACGGCGCATCCTGGAGCGGCACCCATTGTGCCGGCATTTGATCCCCCAAGCGCCGGAAGCCTGGGCCGTGGATCGCTTCACCGTGCAGCGGGCTGGCGCGTTGCGGGATCCATCCATGCTGGCCGCCGGCCTCTATGGCAACATCACCGGGACACGCGCCGACGTCATCATCTGCGATGATGTCGAGGTCGCCGGCAATTGCGACACTGCTGGAAAGCGCGAGGATCTGCGGCAGCGTTTGGCGGAAACGGAGTTCATTCTGACTCCCGGCGGCACCATCCTCTACGTCGGGACGCCGCATTGCGCCGAGAGCCTTTATCGCGCTCCTTCTGAGGGTGAGGCTTTTCTCGGCGGCTACCACCGCATGGTGGTGCCGCTGCTGGACGGTGCTGGACGTAGCGCCTGGCCAGAGCGCTTCTCGCAGGCCATGATCGCGGGATTGTCCGAGCGCGTCGGGCCGATCCATTTCGGGCGGCAGATGATGCTGCGGCCCGTGGCAGGGGGAGCGGCGCGGCTCGATCCGTCCCGCATCATCCGCTACGCCGAGGATACCGAGTATTCGGAGGCGCAGCAGCGGCCTGTGCTGCACCTGCTGGGCCGCCGCCTGGTTTCGGGTGGCGGCTTCTGGGACCCCGCCTATGGCCGGCCGGGCAGCGGCGATGGCAGTGTGCTGGCCGCGACCTACGCCGATCAGGAGGGAAACCACTACCTGCATCGCCTGGCCTATCTGACGCACGAGCCGGATGCGGCGATGGATCCGGCGACGCAGCAATGCCGGATGGTCGCCACGGCAGCACGGGAGCTTCTGCTGCCGGTGCTGCGTGTCGAGACCAATGGCATCGGACGCTTCCTGCCCGCGTTGCTGAAGCGAGAGATGGCACGCGCCGGTGCTGCTTGTGCCGTGGTGGAGAGCCATAGCCGTCGGGCGAAGCAGGAGCGCATCCTTTCAGCGCTCGATCCGCTGCTGGCGGCGCGTAAACTGCATGCGCATGAGCGGGTATTCCGCACACCCTTTCCGGTGGAGATGGCGGAGTGGAAGCCGGATGCCGCAGGCACGCGCGACGATGCACTCGATGCCCTCTCCGGCTGCATTCTTGCTGAACCGGTGCGCCTGCCGGGTGCGCCAGCCGTTGTGCGTGGCGCGGGATGGCGAGGGGTCTGATCCGGCCTGGTTGAGGGCCCAGGCACCGATCGAGCCGGGTCCGATCAGCATATTGCCTGCCCCAGCGCCGCCACGTCCTTTGGGCGTGTTGATGATGCCCCTTCGCGACCAGGAACGTGGATCGAACATGGGCGCTGAGCCGAAGCGTTTTCCGGCCGGCCGCATTGCATCCGGACGGATGGAGCCATCGGGCAACGCCGAATTTGTTCTCTTTTTGTTTGCATTGCTGCAGTGCCTGGATTATGGATGGCTGCGTCAGCGGGTGAATTGCGCCCGCCGGCGACGGACCCTCCTCCGAACGCCCTGACCCCCTGTTGGTAACCCCCCTGAGCCCGCCCGTTCCTGTCCCCACTGGAAGGGGCGGGCTTCTCCATGTCTCCATAATTTCAACCCGGCGCAGCCCCGGCCCGCATTCGCGCGGCCGGTGCCTTGCCGTTCCGATAGGCCGAGGAGGGCCCGTATGAACCCGCTCGATCTGCAGCCTGAAACGCTTGCTACCATCGTGCAAACACCGATGCTGGCGCTGCTGTTCTGGATGCTGCACGGGCTGCGCCGCGGTTTGCCCGGCCAGCATTGCGATGCGCCCGAAAATTCCCCGCGTTGCGAGCTGCCGGTTCCGGCCGACGCGCTCGCCCGAACCCGCGAAGACCTAGCGGCTTTCAAGCTGGAGGTCGCCCGCACCTATGTCCCGCTGTCGTTGATCCGCGACGTGGATCAGCGCCTCAGCCAGCACCTGCTGCGCATCGAGGAGAAGCTGGACGCCGCCACCCGCGCTGCCACCGCGACCGCCGCCATCCAGGCGGCGCAGCTTGGCCAGCGCTCCCACGACCGCGCCTGATCCTTCCCCGAAAGGCTTCTCTCCCATGCGCTTCGCCCAGCAAGACGCCGTCGCCGACGCCAAGATCCTCACGTCGCAGGAGGTGCTGGCCATGACCCTCTGGGCGGAGGCCGGTACCCAACCGGTCCGCGCCATCGAAGCGCTTGCGGCCACCATCATGAATCGCGTGGCCCTGGCCGAGAGCGGGGCTGCCACGCATTGGGGCCGGGGCGTGTCGGCAGTGTGCCGTGCGCCCTTCCAGTTCTCCTGCTGGAACCGGAACCACATCCGGCACCTGCTGATGTTGTCCATCCCGCCGGGCGATCCGGCCATGGCGATCTGTCGCCGCATTGCCGCCCGTGCCGCCGCCGGGATGCTGGCCGACCCTACCGGAGGCGCCACCCATGCCCATCCCGTCGAGGAACTGCCGTCCTGGGCCGTGACCGAGGCGCCAGTTCAGGAGATTGGAGGATTGCTGTTTTACCGCATCATGCCCCGCTGACGCTCTGGCGTGCCTTTCCCCCCTCGGTCATGGCGCGCTACACCGGTATCCATGGATTCCATCATCTACACCATGGTCCGTGACGAGGACTGGCAGGAAGCCCGCGCCGCCGGAGCTTACATCGGCAGTGCCGAGGACGCCCATGACGGCTTTCTGCATTTCTCCACTGCCGCGCAACTGCGTGAGAGCGCTGCGCGGCACCGCCCCGGGCAGCCCGATCTTTGGCTGGTGGCGGCGGATGCGGAGGCTCTTGGCACCACCCTCCGCTGGGAGGCTTCGGAGGGATCGCGCCCTGGCCTGTTTCCGCACCTCTATGGCAAGCTGCCGCTTTCAGCCGTAAGATGGGCCATGCCGCTGCCGTTGCAACCGGACGGCACGCACCTCTTTCCCGCCGAAATCGCCTGAAGGCTTTCCCCTGCGTTTCATTCGACCTTGAGCGCGGCGCGCAGTTCCAGAGCGCCCGCCGGATCGATCATGCCGTGCAGCCGTCCGGCCGAGAGCCGGGCGTAACGCAGCAGCAGCGACCGGCGCCGCGCCGGTGCCAGCCTGTGGTCCGGCGCCGGCCGCAAAATGGCGGCATCTCCCTCGTCGGCGACGATCAGCCCCACATCCTCCGGCAACAAGGATTGCGGAAAATCCAAATCCACCGCGAAGTACAGGCGGTCGCACCATTCCCGGTATTCATGCCATTTCAGATCAGCCTGGAAATCGCGGGCGCAGCTTTTCACCTCGATAGCGGCGAGGCAGCCCTCGGCATCCAGTGCTAGGATGTCGAGCCGTCGGCCGCTCGGCAGCGGCACCTCCAGCAACGGTGCCCAGCTCAGCCTGCCGCAAAGCCGGGCAGCGGCGCGACATACGCGCAAAGTGCGTTCTGGGGGGGATAGTTCCGACATGACGTGCTATGTTCGCTCTCCGTTCCCTCCCGCGTCAAGCCTGCGAGGCCTAGATTGATCGAATGGGTGCCGAACTGCCGTTCTGGAAGCGCAAGAACCTGTCCGCTATGACGCGGGCCGAATGGGAAAGCCTGTGTGACGGCTGCGGGCGGTGCTGCCTGCACAAGTTGCGTGATGAGGAAACGGAGGCGCTGGCGCACACCGCCGTCGCCTGCCGCCTGCTGGATCTCCAATCCTGCCGGTGCAGCGATTATGCCAACCGCCGTGCCCACGTGCCTGATTGCGTGAAGCTGACGCCGAGGCGCCTGGCGGCCATTGACTGGTTGCCGCCCTCCTGTGCCTACCGTCTGGTGCAGGAGGGGCGGGACCTGCCCTGGTGGCATCCGCTGGTCTCCGGCTCGGCCGAAACGGTTCACCAGTCCGGCGCTTCGGTCCGCGGCCGAGCCATTGCCGAGCGGCGGGCGGGCGACCTGGAAGACCATGTGGTGGACTGGCCGGGGGAATGGCCGGACGACCAAGTCAGGGGAAAGTAGGCAGTCATGGGTGACACAACATTCTCCGGCGGCAAGCCGGCCCCCGAGCCCTTGCGCTGCCGCCCGCCAGCCACGGCGACGCTGCAGATCGATACCGAGATCATGCGGGTGACGCGATGGGACTTCCCACCAGGTGCCGAGACCGGCTGGCACCGGCATGGCTGGGCCTACATCGTTGTGCCGATCCAGGCCGGCACCATGCGGGTGGAGCTTCCGGGCGGTACGATGAACGAAGTCACCATCAACCCCGGGGTCAGCTATGAGCGCCCAGCCGGCGCCGAGCACAACGTCGTCAATGCCGGCCAGGAACCCTTCAGCTTCGTGGAGATCGAGCTGAAGGCCCATCCCGGCTGAGCGACGCTGCGATGGCAAACCTGGATTTCCGGGCGCTGCTGGATGCGGCGCCTCGCTGCTACATGGTCATGGATGCGAGACTGACCATCCTCTGGGCTAACCGGGCATATCTGGCGGCTACCGGCCGCGCCCTTGATGCCCTGGTCGGCCGCAATGTCTTCGACGCCTTTCCATCGAACGGGCACGATCCGGGGGGCGAGGCGGAGCGGCAATTGCGCGCTTCTCTGGACGCTGTGCTCGATCGGGGTGAGCCGCATACCATCGCCCTGATCCGCTATGCCATTCCCATGCCGGGCGGCGAGTTTGACGAACGGTTCTGGAGTGCGACCCACACTCCCATCTTCGATGAGGAGGGGCGGCTCGCACAGATTCTGCAGCAGACCGACGACGTCACTGCACTGAAGCGCGACGCCACCATCAGTTTCAGCAGCGCCAACGGCTCCGACGTTATGCGCAGAGCCGAGGCCGTGGCACGCACCAACCTCGTCCTGGATGCGGAGCGGACTCAACTGCGCCGGCTGGTCGAGCAGGCGCCGGCCTTTGCCGCCTTCCTGCGTGGACCGGAGCATGTCTTCGAGATTGCCAATGCGGCCTATCTGCGCATCGTGGGCCGCGCTGACATTCTGGGCCATCCGGTGCGGCAAGCGCTGCCGGAGCTGGATGGACAGCCCTTCCTCAGCATTCTCGACCAGGTCTATGCCACTGGCCGGGCTTTCAACGCCCTGTCCATGCCGGCCCGGCTGCGTGCCCCGGATGGCAGCACGCTTGAGGAGCGCTTTCTTGACTTCGTCTTTCAGCCCATCCTGGACGGCGAGGGGCAGGTCTCCGGTATCTTCGTGCTTGGCTACGATGTGTCGGAGCAGAAACGCATCGCGGATGAGCTGGCTGTCTACCGGGATCACCTGGAGGAAATGGTGCGCAGCCGCACCGCCGAGTTGGAAGCCAGCCAGCAGGCACTTCGTCAATCGCAGAAGATGGAGGCGATCGGTCAGCTTACCGGCGGCGTTGCGCATGACTTCAACAATCTCCTGCAGGTGCTGAGCGGCAATCTCCAATTGCTGCAACCGGCACTTTCGGCGCCCGAGGACTTGCGCCGGATGAGCGTGGCGCAGGGTGCCGTAGAGCGTGGCGCACGGCTTTCCGCCCAGCTCCTCGCCTTTGCGCGCCGGCAGCCGCTGGAGCCGCGGGTGATGCATCTGGGCCGATTGGTCAGCGAGATGGACGAATTGCTACGCCGGACCATTGGCGAGGCGATCGAGATCGAACTGGTGATCGAGGACGCGCTCTGGAACACCCTGGCCGACCCGCTTCAGGTGCAGAACGCGGTGCTCAACCTGGCCGTCAACGCGCGCGATGCCATGGACGATGCCGGAAAGCTGACCATCGAGGCCGTCAATGCGGTGCTGGACGAAGCCTATGCGGCCCGCCATGGGGATGTGGAGGCAGGAGACTACGTCATGCTGGCCGTTTCCGACACCGGCAGCGGCATGACGCCCGAGGTGATGGAGAAGGTGTTCGAGCCTTTCTTCACCACCAAGCGGGAAGGGCGCGGCACGGGGCTGGGCCTGTCCATGGTCTATGGCTTCGTCAAGCAGAGCCAAGGCCACATCAAGATCTATTCCGAGCCTGGCCAGGGCACCACCATCCGGCTCTACCTGCCACGCTCGCACGAAGCGGAGGCCGTCCTGGAGCAACCGCTGACCGGACCCGTGACCGGCGGGCGCGAAACCATTCTCGTGGCCGAGGACGACCCGGTGGTGCGGGAGGTCGTGGTCGATCTGATCGCCGGGCTCGGCTACACGGTGCTGCAGGCGCAGGATGGCGAGTCAGCACTGGCCATCGCGCGAAGCGGTATCGCCATCGACCTGCTGTTCACCGACGTGGTCATGCCGGGCCCGGTGCGATCCCCTGATCTGGCCCGCCAGGTACAGGCCCTCCATCCCGGTGCCGCCGTGCTTTTCACATCCGGTTACACCGAGAACGCCATTGTGCATGGCGGCCGGCTCGATGCCGGTGTGGCGCTGCTGTCCAAACCCTACCGGCGGGAGGATCTAGCGCGGAAGCTGCGCCACACGCTCAACAACCACCGCCAGATGCTGGCCGGTTTGGCCCAGCAGCGCAGCGGCGCAGCCGATCTTGCCGTGCCCGAGCAGCCACCGGCTGCGCCCGCGCCTTCCGCCCGCGTCCTGCTGGTAGAGGATGACCCGCTGATCCTGATGGATAGCGAGGATCTGCTGTCCGGCTACGGCTTCCGCGTCATCGGGGCGCGCGATGCGCGTAGCGCCCTGCGGGAGCTGGACCGGCATGAGTTCGACGTCCTCTTCACCGATATCGGGCTGCCCGGCATGTCCGGGCTGGAACTGGCACGGCAGGCAAGGGCCCGGCTGCCGGCGCTGCGGGTGGTGTTCGCCTCCGGCTACGGGGCGACCGAGGCCGCGCAGGCGGTTCCCAACGCGGTTTTTCTGACCAAGCCCTATCTCGGCCCCGATCTGCGGCAGGCTATCCGGCGCGCCATGGATGAAGGCTGACAGCATCCTGCTTGCACCGGTGGGGCGGGATGCGGACGTTGCTCTTGACTGTCCCTTGCGCTGGCGGCGTTCCTCGCGTGCGAAGCGGGTGACGCTGCGCATCGACCCGGTGCTGGGGGGCGCCGTCATCACCCTGCCGCCCGGAGCAGGGCGCCAGGCCGGCTTGGCGCTGTTGCGCCGCCATGCCGACTGGGTGGCAGGCCGGCTGCGCGCTCTGCCGACGCCGCTGCGCTTCGTGCCTGGCGCCAAGGTACCGCTCGGCGATAGCTCCCACCCGATCCGGCACAGTGTCACGCGGCGCGGCCCCGCTGTGCTGGAGGCGGATGGCATCATGGTCGGCGGACGGCTTGAGGCCGTGCCGCTGCGGGTCCGGGCGCTTCTGCGCACCGAGGCGGCGCTGCGCATCGCGCCGCGTGCCCGCCTTCATGCCCTAACCCTGGCGGTGCGGCCGCGAACCATCCGCCTCAAGGATACCCGCAGTCGTTGGGGCAGCTGCGCCGCTGACGGAACACTAGCGTTCTCCTGGCGGCTGGTCATGGCCCCGCCCTGGGTTCTGGACTACGTCGTGGCGCATGAGGTGGCGCATCTGCGGGAGATGAACCACTCCGACCGGTTCTGGGCGCATCTGGCGGAACTCAGCCCGCATCGCGAGGCTGCGCAGGCCTGGCTGCGCGCGCATGGCCCCGCCCTGCTGCGGGCCGGTGCCGACTGACCGCGGCCCGCCAGTCCCCGGGGGTTCCCGTACGCACCGGGCGCTGCCATACCGGAAACCTGTTCAAGCGGAGCTTCGCAGCATGATCATCCTCGTCACCGGTGCGACCGCCGGTTTCGGCGCCGCCATTGCGCGCCGCTTCGCCGCCGACGGCGCCCGCATCATCGCCGCCGGCCGGCGTGCCGATCGGCTGGAGGCCCTGGCCGCCGAGCTCGGCGCGGAGCGGGTGCATCCCATGGTGCTCGACCTGCGCGACACTGCCACCCTCGCGGCTGTTATCGCTGACCTGCCGGCCGAATGGGCGGAGATCGACGTGCTGGTCAACAATGCCGGACTCGCCCTGGGGCTGGAGCCGGCCCAGCGCGCCAGCCTCCCCGAGTGGGAAACCATGATCGACACCAACGTCAAGGGGCTGGTCGCCATGACCCATGCCGTGTTGCCGGGCATGGTGGCGCGCAACCGGGGCCACATCGTCAACATCGGCTCCACCGCGGCCGAATGGCCCTATCCGGGCGGCAACGTGTATGGGGCCACCAAGGCCTTCGTTCACCAGTTCAGCCTGAATCTCCGAGCCGATCTCGGCGGCACGGCCATCCGGGTCACCGATGTTCAGCCCGGCCTGGTGGGCGGAACCGAGTTTTCCAATGTTCGCTTCGGCGGCGACGATGCCAAGGCCGCCAAAGTCTATGAGGGCACGGAGCCCCTGACGCCCGAGGATATTGCCGAGACTGTGCACTGGGTTGCCACACGGCCCGCGCGGATGAACATCAACACCCTCCAGCTCATGCCGGTCTGCCAGACCTTTGGGCCGCTCATGATCCGGCGCGGCTGAGGCCGAAGGTTAGCCGGGCACGGGAAGGTCGGTCAGGCGGCTTCCTTGCTGGTGTCCGGGAAGTCCAGGGCCTGCACCGGGAGAGGACGGCCGAGCAGGTAGCCCTGGGCCTCGGCACAGCCTTCGTCACGCAGGCTGTCGAGCACGGCCGAGGTCTCCACACCCTCCGCTAGGACCGGAATGCCCAGGCCGCGTCCGATGCCGAGCACGGCCCGCAAAATGGCACGGGCCTGCTGGTTGCTGTCCACCTCCGGCATGAAGCTGCGGTCCAGCTTGATCTTGTCGAACGGAAAGGCACGCAGCGTCGCCAGCGAGGAGTGGCCGGTGCCGAAATCATCCATCGCCACGCTGACGCCCAGCGATTTGATCTCTCGCAGCATCTCCAGCGTGCGTGCCGGATCCTGCATCAGGGTGGATTCGGTAATCTCCAGCTCCAGCCGCGACGGCGGCAGACCGGTCTGCCGCAGCACATCCGCTACCAGCGCCGGGAGGCCAGGCTGGCGGAACTGCACGGGCGAAAGATTTACCGCCACCTTGCCCAGCCTCGGCTCGGCGACGGCCTGGACGCAGGCCGTGCGCAGCGCCCATTCGCCCAGCATCAGGATCAAACCGGTTGCCTCGGCCACGGGGATGAATTCGGCTGGTGAAACAAAGCCCCGGACCGGATGTTGCCAGCGCATCAGCGCCTCGTGGCCGGAAACGCGGCCAGTGCCAGTCTCCACCTGTCGTTGGTAGTGAAGGCTCAGCTGCCCCGCCCCGGGCGCCATGCGAAGGTCATCCGCCAGTCGCCGGCGGTCCCGCACCACCGCATCCATTCTCGCCTGGTAGAAGCAGATATCGGCCGCCGGCGTCGACTTCGCCCGGCGCATTGCCACATCGGCATTGGCCATCAGAGCCTCGGCGTCCCCGGCATCATCCGGAAACAGGGCGATCCCGATGGCGGCGGTGGTGCCTGAACCCTGCGGCCGTGCCTTTGTTCCGACCTCAACCATCGAAGCCGCCAGACTTTGCACCTCATGCAGCTCAGCGAAGGGCAGCAGCAGCACGAATTCATCACCGCCGAGGCGGGCCGTCAGGCCGCCGGGCGGCGTCAGCGCCGCCAGAACCGCCGCATAGTCGCGCAGCAAGGCATCTCCAACGCTGTGACCATGCAGGTCGTTGATTTCCTTGAACCTGTTCAAACCGATGCGCAACAGGGCCAGCCTCCGCCGTGCGAGTCCGGCATCCCTCAGCACGGGATCGATCTGCTGGCCGAAGCCGCTGCGATTGGGCAGGCCGGTCAGCGCGTCATGCAACGCGAGATGGCGCAACCGGCGCTCCTGCTCCCGTCGTTCCCGAAGATCACGCAGGGCGAACACCCGCTTGCCTGGCAGCGGAACGTTTTCCCGAACCACCAGCTCCACATCCACCAGGCTGCCATCTGGCCTGCGCAACTGCGTCTCCACCGTGGCCTCGCCTTCCGGCATGACCAGCACGGGCAACAGATCGCCCGGCATCTTCTGTCCCATGAGCTGCGTGCGGGAGAGGCCGGTCAAGGCCTGCAGGCTGGCATTCGCTTCGACGATGCGATCATCCTGGATCACAGCCAGACCTTCGATCGCGGAATCCACCAGGCGGCGCATGCGGAGCAGGTCCTCAGCGCGATTCTGATGGTCGATCAGCCAGGCCGCGGCGGTGGCTGACATGACCATCAAGGCCACCAGCCCGATGGCCAGCGCAAGTACCCCATGGCCATTGCCCTGTGCCCGGAGGTCGTAAGGCAGCGGCAGCAGCAGCACTGCGCCCATGCCGGTAAAATGCAGTGCCACGATGCCGAGGCAGAACAGCAGCACCGCCCCGGCCAAATCCCATCCGCCGCGCTGTGTCAGCGCCTGGGACAGTGCTGCGACGCAGAGCAGCACTGACAGTAGAACGGAGGCTGTCAGCAAGGGCAGGTCGTAGAGCAGAATGCCATTGGCACCGAAGGCTTCCATGCCGGTGTAGTGCATGGCGCTGGCGCCCAGCCCGAACACAGCGCCGCCCAGCATGGCCGCGGCCGGCAAACTGCTGATGGCCAGGGCAAAGCCTGCGGTGGCGGACAGGATCACCAGCACCAGGGAAGCAAGCGTCAGCAGGGGTTGGAAGCCCAGGTAATGAGCGGGCTCATAGGCCAGCATGGCCACGAAATGAGTGCACCAGACCGCCGAGCCCGCGGTCATGCCGCCCATCACCAGCCATCCGGCCCGGGCGCGCGCCGTGGCGGCGGCGGCACGGCGCAGCACTCCCAGGCCGATAAAGGCGCCGCCGATGCAGATCACAGCCGCCAGCACCACCAGCTTGGCGTCATGTTCCTGTGTCAGACAGGTCCAGACCCGATCCATCCGGCGAAGTGCCTTTCTTCCCGATCCAAACGGCTCCGCGAACGGTGTCCGGCGGAAGCCGGGCTTATCCTCCCAGCTAGACTATTTAATGCGTAGTAGCGTTGCTGAATTCTTTCTTTGTGTGGTTTTTTCGCCGGAAATTCTGCCGCGCGCCCTCGAAGCCTCAGGAGGGATGTCCGCCGGTCACGCCGTCCGCCAAGACATCGATGGCTTCGCAGGCTTGCAGGATGGCCGTGCGCAGAGGCGGATACATCGGTGCCGGATCGGCAGCCTCGTCCATGCCCTTCCTCGCCAGCCGCTGGATCTCGGTGGCGCCGATGCCGCCTGCGGCACCAGCCAGGGCATGCGCCGCACGTCGGAACCCGGCCTTGTCGCTCCGCCGTACCGCTTCACCCATCTCCTCGCCAAGGCGGACGAGATCGAGCCGATAGGTTTCCAGCACAAGCAGGAACACCTTTGCGGGCAACTCAGCGGCGAGCTGTTCGGTGATCTGGGGATCGAGGCACTTCACGCTTCGACGGTGACGCAGGGCTGTGCCGCGGTCAACGCGAACCGTGCCTCACCCGGCGGCGCGAGCACCGCGCATGGCTAACTGGGCTCCCAACGCGCAACCGGCCATGGCCGCCGCCGTGCCGATCCCGGCGCCGAATTCCAGGGCCGAGGCTACCAGCGTCATCGCCGCGCCGGTTCCCATCTGCAGAGCGCCGATCAGGCCGGAGGCGGTGCCAGCCAGTTGCGGCCGCACGCTCACCGCCGCGGCAACCGCGGCCGGCTGCGAGATGCCGTTGCCGATCGCCACCACCGCCATGGGCAGGAAAAACAGTGCCAGCTGCGGCGGCATGAGGCACTGGATCAGCACCCCCAGCAACGCCCCGCCCGAGCTGAGCAGCAGGCCCCAGCGAAGCATCCGTTCCAGCCCCATGCGGGCGGAGAAGCGCCCGGCGACATAGGAGCCGATGCCGAACGCGACCGAGATCGCCATGAAGGCCAGCGCATAGGCCCTGGCCGAATGCCCCATGCCATCCATGACCACGCGGGGGGCACCTGCGGTGAAGGCGAAGAACACACCCGTGCTGCAGGCCGTGATCGCGGTGTAGCAGCGAAAGGAGCGCAGGCGGGCAAGCTGCCAGTAAGCCTGGGCCATGCCGGCAAGGCCCGGCAGGGGCTGCACCACCGGCAGGGTTTCCGGCAGGCGCAGGAAGGCCACCGCCAGCATCACCGCGCCGAACAGCACGCAGGCCAGCATGATGGAGCGCCACCCGAGAAGGATGCCCAGCTCGGCCCCCAGCAGCGGCGCCATCATGGGGGCCACCGTCATGCCCATCATGACGAAGCCGATCTTGCTGGCGGCCTCGTCGCGCGGGAAGACGTCGCGAATGATGGCGCGGGACAGCACCATGCCGGCACAGGCTCCCGCCGCCTGCGCAGCCCGCGCGACGATCAGCCAGCCGATCGACGGCGCCACCAGGGCGGCGACCGAGCCCGTCAGGTAGATGAGCAGCCCCACCAGCAGCACCCGCCTGCGGCCAAAATGATCCGAGAGCGGGCCGTAGATGAGCTGCCCCAGCGCCACGCCAATCAGGTAGACAGTCAGCGTCATCTGCGCCGTGGCGTAGGGCACAGTGAAGGCGCCGGCCAAGGTCGGCAAGGCGGGGATGATGATCTGCATGCTGAACGGGCCAAGGCCCATCAGCAGGGTGAGCAGCCAGGTGGCGGGGATGCGGCGTGGCCGGGCCGAGCCCGGAGAGGCTTGGCCGGGTAGACAGAGGGGGTCTTCCGCGACTGGTGGATGTTCCGGGGAAACGTCTCTCGGGCTCATGCCCTCAGCCTAGGGGCTTGCTGCCCATGGGCGCCAGCGCGGCCACCATGCCAACAGGCTCCGGCGGGTCTGCCATGTGCTGGGCGCGGCGCCAGCTGCTCTTACCAGCGCAGCGAGCGCAGCGCCGCCACGGGCTGCACGCCCTCGCGCGCTGCTTCCTCATCCAGCGCATCGGGCGACGGATCCGGCCCGAAATGATCGCCCGCCAGGCCGGTCAGCGCCCACACCGGCGCCACGCCCACCGCCATGGCGCCCGCAAGGTCGGTGTGAGCCGTATCGCCCACCGCCACGATGCGGTCCTTCGGAACCGCCAGTGCCGACAGCACCGTCTCGTAAACCATGGGATCGGGCTTGCCGATCTCCATGACCTCGCCGCCCAGCTCCATGTAGATGTCGGCGAACGCACCGGCGCAGATCAGCCGCTCGCCGCCCACCATCACGGCGCGGTCCGGATTGGTGCAGACCATGGGTAGGCGCCGCGCGGCCGCGGCTTCCAGCATCGGCCGGTACGGATCGGTGCTCAGCCGGCCATGCTCGAAATCCGGCCCGGTGTTCAGCACGAAATCGGCCGCTGCGGCGTCGCGGGAAACCGGGATGTCCAAGGCCTCGATCACTGACAAGTCGCGGTCCGGCCCGATGTGGAACGCGGTCCGCCCCAACTTGGCGAAGAAGGGATGGGTACGGTCGCGCAACAGCGTCCAGGCCACCTCGCCCGAGGTCACCACGCCGTCAAACAATTCCGGTGGCAGGCCCATGTCCTCCAACGCCTTGGCCACGGTCCAGGACCGGCGCGGCGCGTTGGACAGCAGCACGACCCGCTTGCCGCGCGCACGCAGCTCGCGCAGCGCCTCCACCACACCGGGATAAGGCTTCTCCCCGTCATGCAGCACGCCCCAGATGTCGAGGATGAAGCCGTCATGGTCCTCGGCAAGGGGCGCCACGGAATCCAAGATCTTCATCGGGCGTCAGCTCCTACGGCTTCATGAACGTGGCGGAACCCGTCGCGCTTCAGCAGCGTGGCGAGCTCCTGCTTCAGCCGAGGCACCAGGGCGGGGCCTGCATAGGCGAAGCCGGCGTAGAGCTGCACCAGTGACGCGCCGGCACGGATCTTGGCATAAGCCTGCTCGCCGGAGGCAATCCCGCCGCAGCCGATCAGGGTCAGCCGGCCCTGCGCCAGCCGGAAGACCCGGCGCAGCAGCTCAGTGGAGGGAGCGAAGAGCGGTTGACCCGACAATCCACCCATTTCGCCGCGATGCGCGCTTCTGAGGCTGTCGGGCCGTGCAACCGTGGTGTTGCTGACGATCAGCCCGGCCACACCCTGGGCCACGCAGTTTTCCACTAGCCCTGGCAGCGCCTCATCAGCCAGGTCGGGCGCGATTTTCACCAGCACGGGGGGCTGGCGCGGCGCGGCGGCGCGGGCGGCCGCCACCGCTTCCAGAATGGCGGCCAGCTTCGCCTCCCCCTGCAGGTCGCGCAGCCCCGGCGTGTTGGGGGAGGAGACGTTGATGGCGACGTAATCGGCCTGCGGCGCCACGGCGGCATAGAGCGAAGGGTAGTCGTGCTCCGGCTCCGCACCTTCCTTGTTGATACCGATATTGGCGCCGAGCACCGCAGGCAGGGGCCGCTTCAGCGCCGCCAGCCGGACAACGAAACTCGCCATTCCCTCATTGTTCATGCCCATCCGGTTGATCACCGCCGCGTCCTCCGGCAGGCGGAACAGGCGCGGCTGCGGGTTGCCGTCCTGTGGGCGCGGCGTGGTCGTGCCCGGCTCCACGAAGCCGAAGCCCAGCCGCATCAGCGGACGCACCGCCACGGCATTCTTGTCGAAGCCGGCCGAAAGCCCGATCGGATTGCGGAATGCCAGCCCGAGCGCCGATGTGGCGAGCACCGGGTCGTCGGCCGTGCGATCGCGCCCGACCAATCCCAGGCGCAGCATCTTCAGCGATAGGTTGTGGGCACGTTCGGGGTCCATGCCGCGCATCAACGGCATCAGGGCGGAGGCGAGAGAGGGGGTCATGTCAGCCTCGCTTGTGCCCTGCCCGCGCCCGCAAGGAAAGCGGCCTTTTGCCGCGCCGCGGGATGGACAGGGGCGGCGCCGCAGGCCAGAAGCCGGCGCGAAGCCTTTGGCCGGGGAGGGATGGAGTGCGTCTCGGGGGATCGGTGGCCATGCTGTCAGCGCTCGGCCTGTTCGCTGCGCTGGACGCCAACAGCAAGCTGCTTTCAGGCGCTTATCCGGTGGCGCAGGTGGTCCTGGTCCGGCTGGTGGTGGTTCTGGCTTTGCTGCTGGCCGCCCGGCTGGTGCGCCCCGGCACCGGCGGCGAACTGGGCACCCGCCATCCCTGGCTGCACCTGTTGCGCGCCGCTGCCATGCTTGGCTCGGCCTTCGGCTTTTTCCAGGCCCTGCGGGAGATCCCGCTCGCCGAGGGTTACCTGGTCTACTTCACCGCACCTTTCATGACGCTGGCCCTGGCCGCCCTGGTGTTGAACGAGAAGCTGCCTCGCGCGGTGTGGCTCTGGAGCGGGGTCGGCTTTCTGGGCGTGCTGGTGGCAATGGCACCCGGGCTGCAGGCCGGCGGCAGCCTGCTGGCCTATGGCTATGCCCTGCTCGGCACTGTGAGCTACGCTCTGGTGCTGACGGTGAACCGTTCGCTGCGGCACGAGGCAGGAGTGGCCCGGCTGGTGCTGTGGTCGGCCTTGCCAGGTGTCCTGGTGCTGCTGCCCTTCACCATCAGCGCCTGGGTACCGCCCCAGGGAGGGGACTGGCTGGCGCTGTCGGTGAACGGCATCTTCGCCGGGGCCGCCACCATCTGCCTGGCCGTCGCCTTCCGCCATGCCAACGCCGCCCAGCTGGCGCCGCTGGAATTCTCCGCACTGCTCTGGGCTATGCTGGCGGACCTCGCGATCTGGGGCGTGCTGCCGCAAACGGCGACCTTGGCCGGCGGCATCCTGGTGGTGGCGGCCTGCGTGATGAGCCAGCGTGCGCGGCACCACGCATGAGCGGCAGCCGCGCCTGATTTTGTTATTACATCGTTACGAAAATCCGTGGCCAGATGCGCCCATACTTAGCGAAGGGCAGGATGATGACGCTGGAGCGGATGATTCTTCTTGTGGCGGGCAGCGTGGTGCTGCTCAGCGTGCTGCTGGCCGTCTGGCATGACCAGCGCTGGCTGTGGCTGGCGGGGCTGATGGGCGCACATCTGGTGCAGGCCTCCTTCACCGGCATCTGCCCCGTGGTGCGGTTGTTGAAGCGGAACGGCTGGCCTTCGCGCGCCGGCTTCGCCTGACGCCTCAGCCCTGGGCCAGGGCCTTCGGCCGGGCGAGCTCGCGTCGCACCGTCCGCTGGTCCCGGGCGATCCCGATGCTCAGCGTCGTGGCCCGCAGCATGGGTTCAGCGCCGCCTCGGCCCGGCCTCGTTCAGCGCCAGGTTCTGCGCCGCCAGATCGGCCGCGGCGCTGTCCGGCGCCAACCGTACCACCTGCTGCCAGTCCCGGCGCGCGCCGGCCGTGTCGCCCTTCAACTGCTTCAGGATACCGCGCTCCAGCATCGCCTCGGCATTGCCCGGCTCCATCGCTAAGGCACGCTGCACATCGCGCATCGCCTCATCCGGCCGGTCCAGCCGCCGCAGCGCTGCGGCGCGAAATACCCAGGGCTCCACGCGCGCCCCGTCCTGGCGGATCGCCTGATCGAGGTCGATCAGCGCCTCGGCGTTGCGACCGAGCCCCGCCGCGGCCACGGCACGGTCCACCAGAAGGGCGGCATCCCCCGGCACGAGGCTGAGGGCAAGGGTGACGGCGCCATAGGAGCGGTCCGGCTGCGCAGCCAGCATCCAGGCCTGCGCCGCCTGGGCGTAGACTGAGGCACGGATGGCGGCGGGAGCCTGGGAGGCGGCGGCCAGCCGTTCCAGGCGCTCGGCGCCCCGCGGGGCGTCGCCAGCCGCCAGCAGGCCGAGGGCCAGGCAGTGTCGCGCCCCTTCGCCGCCACCCCGCGCTTCCCAGGCGGTGGCGCGGGCAATGGCACCCTCGGGATCCATGCGAAGCTGGGCCAGGCAGGCGTCGTAATCCGGCCCCTCGGCGAGCCGTGGCGGCTCAGGCGCCGACTGTTCCGGTAGGACCCCTCCCGCAGCGGCAGGCGAACCGCCACCGGGGGGCAACGTTGCGCCTGGGCTTTCGGCGGCGGAAGGCCGCGCCGCATCGCCCAGCAAAGTTGTGCCGGCCGTGAGCATGGCCAGAAGGGCAAGGGCGGCGCCGCCAAGCAGCGCGTTGCGAAGAGGAGCCCGCATGGCCGGCGAGACTAGCGTCATGGCCGGCCTTGCGCCACATCGGCCGTGTTGGCAGCAGGGGGTGGCGATGCATCTGGTGGTGGCGGGGCTTGGCTATGCCGGAACAGAGGTGGCGCGCCGCGCATTGGCCGCTGGCATGACCGTGACAGGCACGCGGCGCGAGCCGGAGGGGGGCGAGGCCGCCGACAGCGCGTCTTCCGGCGGCCCGGCCGTGCTGCGTTTTGCCGAAGCCGGGCCGGCGCTGCGGCATGCCACGCATCTGCTGGTCACCGCCGCACCGGGCGAGGCGGGGGACCCGGTGCTGCAGGCCCATGGTGCGGCCATCGCCGCCGCCGAGCGGCTTCGCTGGGTTGGCTACATGTCCACCACTGCCGTTTATGGCGACCTCGGCGGCGGCTGGGCGGAGGAGGCGACGCCACCCGCGCCGCGCCAGGACCGTGCCCATCGTCGCCTGGCGGCCGAGCGGGCCTGGGCTACCGCCCTCGTCGGGCGTGGCGCGGCGCTGGACCTGTTCCGCACTGCCGGAATCTATGGTCCCGGGCGGTCGGCGCTCGATGACCTGCGCGCCGGCCGGGCGCGACGGGTGGACCGACCGGGGCATGTGTTTTCCCGCATTCATCGCGACGACATCGCTGCCGCCATCCTGGCCGGCATCGCCCGCCCACCCGCGCCGGGGCAGGCGAGGGTCTTGAACCTGGCCGATGATGAGCCGGCGGCAGGGGCGGATGTGGTGGCCGAGGCGGCGCGCCTGCTGGGCCTGGAGCCGCCGCCGCTGGTGTCCTTCGCCGAGGCCTGGGAAGCGATGTCGCCCATGGGCCGCTCCTTCTGGTCGGAAAGCCGCCGGGTCCGCTCCGCGGCGACCAAGGCGGCCCTCGGAATTGAATGGCGCTACCCGTCCTACCGCGAGGGCCTGCGCGGCATCCTTGCCGCCGAAGCGGGGCAGGGGGGCGCGCAAACCGGGTGAAATTGCGCGCCGCCGGGGCTATGCCAGGGGCCATGGATACCCGGCAGATGCTGCGCGCCCATTGCGCGGGCCACCTCGACACGATGCGCGCAGAAGGCCGCTACCGTGATTTCGCCGCGCTGGAAAAGCTGGCCGACAGGTTCCCCGCCTATCGTTGGCATCCTGGCGGCGGCGCTCCACCGCGCGAGATCACCGTGTGGTCGTCCAACGATTATCTCGGCATGGGCTGCGATCCGGCCGTGCGGCAAGCGGCGGCCGATGCCATTGCCGCGCACGGCGCCGGCGCGGGGGGGACTCGCAACATTTCCGGCACCGCGCCGCTGCATGCCGGGCTGGAGGCCGACCTGGCGGCCTGGCACGGCAAGCCGGCGGCGCTGCTGTTCGGCTCGGGCTACATCGCCAATTCGGCGGCCCTGTCGGCGCTGCTCTCCGCCCTGCCCGGCACCATCGTGTTCTCGGACGCGATGAACCACGCCTCCATGATCGACGGCATCCGCCGCGGCGGCTCCGGGAAGCGCATCTGGCGGCACAATGATCTGAAGCACCTGGAGGTATTGCTGCGCGAGGCTCCGCCGGAGGCGCCGAAGCTGATTGCGTTGGAAAGCGTGTATTCCATGGATGGCGACGTCGCGCCGCTGCACGCGGTGTGCGACTTGGCCGACCGTCATGGCGCCATGACCTACCTGGATGAGGTGCATGCCGTGGGACTCTACGGCGCGACCGGCGCCGGCATCGCCGAGCGCGACGGCGCGACAGCGCGCATCGACATCATCCAGGGCACGCTTGCCAAGGGTGTGGGCGTGGTGGGCGGCTACATCGCGGGCGATGCGGCACTGGTGGACTATGTCCGCTCCACAGCGGGCGGGCTGATCTTCACCACCTCCATGCCGCCGGCCACCGCCGCCGCCGCGCGCGCCAGCATCCGCCGTATCCGGGACAATGCCGGGCTGCGGGAGAGGTTAGGGGAGCGTGCCGCCGCGCTGAAGGCGGCGCTGGACGTCGCCCGTCTGCCCCGCCTGCCGAGCGAGAGCCACATCGTGCCCATCCCCGTTCCCGGTGCCGGGCATTGCCGGATGGTGGCCCGGCGGCTGCTGGAGGAGTTCAGCCTTTACGTTACGCCGATCAACTACCCCACCGTTCCGCGTGGCACGGAAAGGCTGCGGCTCTGCGCCACGCCCTTCCACACGGATGCGATGATCGCGGCCCTGATCGCTGCCTTGTGTGCGGTGTTGCCGATGGTCCGGGAGCCGTAGCTCAGGCCGCCATACCGATTTCCAGCTCCGCCACCCGGAACCGGGTCGCCTCCGTGGCCCAGAGCCTGATTTCGACATCCATGCACTCGGCTTCCAGCTCGAAGCCGATGTTGAGGCTGGTCGCGCCGTTCAGGGGCAGGTCGAGCTGCTGCAAGGGTGCCAGGACGTGGTGCCCCGCGCCGCAAACCACATCCACCGCGCCGCGCAGCCGTTCGCACCCGCCTTCGGAGGGGCGGAGCCGGAAGGCGGCGGTGTAGCGGCCGGGTGACAGGGCCACATAGGGGCCGGAGATGACGATGCCCGGCTGCGGGCTCAGTTCCACCGATCCGTCCGCTCCGGGTGCGGCCGAGCCGTGCAGCCAGCCCTTGGCGGCCAGCTCCACGGCCGGAAAGCGGCGGCCGGCGGCCAGATCGCCCCGGTAGATGCCGCGCGCGTCGTAGATCTGCGCATAGGATGAAGCCACCGGGAAGCCCAGCGAGGCAAGGCCAGGCGATGTCTTGCGCCGCACCGCAACCAGCTCGCCCCCCGCGGAAACAAAGGCGAAGGCCTCGTAAGCCGCGCCGGGATTGACCAGCACCACCCGGCCATTCGCCAGCCCGCCGACCGTGGCCGAGGCCGCTAACTCCGCACCGAACAGGTTTGGACCGGTGGGGCAAAGCGCGTTGGTGCCGTAGTGCCGGCTGGCGGCATGGGCGCAGATGCGCTCAATGCAGCGGGCGAACACCGGCGCTCCGGGCGGCGACGCGATGATGGCGTTGTTGACGATCCAGGGCGCGGCGCTGTGGTTGTCGCGGAACACATGCAGCCGGTCGATCCGCGGCCCGTTCAGCAGCGGCGCCATGAAGAAATTCGACACGTCGCTGTAGATGCCGCCCAGCGCGTGCAGCAGGCAATAGCGGCCAAGATCGGCCTTGTAGGCCAGCGGCACCAACTCGTCGTAGGCGGCCACCACCTCGGCCCCGAAATGGGCTTCCAGGAACGCACGAAGAGATTCGTCGCCATAGAGCCGGTGGCGGAAGCCCGGATGCTCGTCGCGGAAGCTCTGCAGGTTCTGGGCGATCTTGAAAGGCAGTTCGCCGGCGAAATCAGACGTTCCGCCAGCCAGAAGAATGGAGTGCAGAGGCATGCCGGTCCCGGTTCAACGCGCACCGTCCGTTGGCCGGGTCCCACGTGGCCGGCAGGGCTACGTCTCGGATCTTCGACCTCCGGTGGAGAAGGGTGGCAAGATGCTGCGCCTCAGCTTGCGACGCAAGCCGATTTACCTCGCCGCCATCGCGTCAGCCTAGCTGCCGGGCTTGGCCTCAGAGGCCATCACCCCGGCATTTGCCCAATCCGACTTCGCCACCTCTGCGAAGACGATCTGCACGCTTTGGGGGGTGCAGCCGGCGTGTTGCACCAGGGCCTCGGTGATGGCGCGGGCGGTGTTGGCCTTCTGCTCGGCGGTGCGGCCGGGAAAGAGGTCGATGCGGACAAAGGGCATGGCGAAGGTCCTGCGTGGGTTGGAAGGGGGGGTTCAGACGCTGGCCAGCAGGCCTGCGAAAAGGCGGGCGCGCGGCACCAGGCTTGCGACCTGCACATGTTCCTGGAGAGTATGGATGCCGGCCCCCTGCACGCCGAGCCCGTCCAGGGTCGGGATGCCGAGCGCACCGGTGAAATTGCCATCCGAGCCGCCGCCGGCGCTGGCATGTGGCAGGGCGTAGCCGAGATGCCCTGCCAGGGCTTCGGCGCAGCGGTAAAGCTTCATCACCGCCGCATCCGGCTCCCACACAGGCCGGGTCACGCCGCGGGTGATCTCGACACCCACTTCGCTTCCCCCAGCCAGGCCCAGCATGCGCTGCACCGCGCTGTCGAGGTCGGCCTGGCGCTTCGCCATGGATAGCGCCTCGGCCTCACAGGTGGTGGTGACGCAGTTCACCCATTGCCCGCCGCGGATCACGCCCACAGAGAAGGTCGCGGCCTCGGTGGTCATGGCCTCGATGGCTTGCACCAGCCGGCACATCTCGCGGATCGCGCTGCGACCATCCGACAGGGCCGAGCCGGCATGGCTTGGGCGGCCGGTGGTCTTCAGGTTGAAGCGCGCGATGGCATAGCGGCCGGTGACCACGCCGCCATCGGGACGGGCTGGCTCCGGCACCAGCACCACCTCGTGCCGCGCCGCCTCGGCCTCGATCAGGTCGCGGGTGGAGGGGCTGCCGATTTCCTCGTCCCCGGTGAGCAGAAAGGTCACCGGGCGGCGCAGCGCGATCCCTGACTGGATGATCGCCGCCATGGCCTGCATGGCGATGTAGGTGCCGCCTTTCATGTCGCAGATGCCCGGACCGAAGCAGCGCTCTCCTTCCAGCCGAAAGGGCAGGACTCCAAGCGTGCCAAGCGGGTGCACCGTGTCCAGATGCGCCAGCACCAGGATGCCGCCTTCAGCATCGGCATCCGGGTGCGGGAAGCGCGCGCGAATGCAGTCGGACAGGCCCATCCGGCCTGGAATGCGCTCGATCCGCGCGCCGAGGATGGCCAAGTCGCGTGCCGCCAGGGACATCATCCGGTTCACCGCCGCCGTGTCGAAGGTCGGGCTCTCGCACTCCACCCAGGGGCGCAGCCCGGCCAGCAGCGCCTCCGCCTCGAAAGGCAGGGCCAGGGCGCGCTTGGCCTCGGAAGTGCAATCGGCCTGGAGGGTGTCGTCCATGATGCGCCTGTCCTTCTGCGGAACCGCCGTGCGTGCCGGCCTGGTGGAAAGCCTGCGTCGCGATGACGGATCGGGCAAGGGGGTTTGCGGAGGGTTGGCGATGCGGAACGGGGTGACGAAACGGGGGGGCACTGCGTTAAACCTAGCGCCGATGACCGACACCAGCCCCACACGCCGCATCGTACCCCAGACCGGGCCTCACCTCTGGAGCGGCGCCACGCTTTCCCCTTCGGATTGGATGCTGCCGCTCGGCGCCGAGGCCGGAACCGAGATCGAGGCCGCCCTGGCCGATCCGGCCCATCCCATGCCGCGCCTGACCCCGCTTCTGAGCGAGGTGGCGGATCGACTGGCGCACGGCATGGGCTTCTGCCTGATGCGGGGCTTGCCACAACTTGCCGACCCGGAAGCGCTGCTGCGCCTGCTGGGCAGCCGCATCGGTGCGCCGATCGCGCTGCCGCCAAGCCAGGGCGCGCTGCACGCGGAGCCTTGCGATGCATTGCTACTGCTCTGCTGCGCGCGGGCGGAGATGGCCCTCGAATCGGCCGCCGCCCGGCACAACGCCCTGATGAAGTCGGATCGCGCGGCCCTGGAGGCGCTCTACCGACCGCTCCCGCAGCGCGAAGGCCCGGATCGTCCGGTGTTCGTGTTGCACCATGGCGTTTTCGCCGCGCGGCTGGACGAGACCGCCGCCGCCGCGGAAGCGGCCGCAGCCCTGACGGCGCTGCGGGCAACGGCGGACCCGGCCTTGCCTCTCCGCATCACCCTGCATCCCGGCGACCTGCTGGCGGTGAACCCCTTCTTGGTCTGGGCAGGACGCCAGGAAGGCTTCACCACCCTGGCGCTGCGGATGGAGCCGACCCGCCTGATGGGACCGTTCGCTGTTCCTGCGGAAGACACGCGCTGAGCTTGGTCGGCGTGGCGAAGGGGATGATCTGGCGACTGCCAGACCCCCGCATCCGGCCCTGGAACCGGGGGCGACCCATTGGCCGACCGGCCCCTCCTGCACAGGGGTGATGCGGCAACGGCTTTGCTGGCATGGTTGCTGACCGCCACCCACAGGATGCGCCATGACACCCGAGCTTCGACCCTTCACCAGCCATGCCGCTGCCTTTGCGTCCGGTGCCAGGACACCGCGTGACTTCCTGGAAACCTGTCTGGAAGCCTTGGAGAACTGGGAACCCCGCATCGGGGCCTTCACCGCCACGGATGTGTCCGGCGCGCGCGCCGCTGCCGATGCCGCCACCCTGCGCTGGCAGGCTGGCCGCCCGCTCTCGGCCATTGACGGGATGCCGCTGGGCATCAAGGACATCATCGACACCGATAACCTGCCGACGCAGATGGGTTCGCCGCTGTTTGAAGGCCATGTGCCCCGCTTCACGGCGGCCAGTGCCTGGGCGTTGCGCGAAGCAGGAGGCGCCATCCTGGGCAAGACCGTGACCACGGAATTCGCCTCCACCAAACCGCGTGGAACCCGCAACCCCTGGGACGTGGCGCGCACGCCAGGCGGCTCCAGCAGCGGTTCAGGCGCGGCGGTGGCGGCAGGAATAGTGGCTGGTGCCCTGGGCACGCAGGTGGTGGGCTCCATCATCCGCCCTTCCGGGTACACGGGCGTCTATGGCTTCAAGCCCTCGGTTGGCGGCATCAATCGCGGCGGCAGCCTGGACATGCTGAGCCAGAGCACCACCGGCCCGATGGCGGCCAGCCTGTCGGATGCCTGGTGCATGGCCCGCGCCATCGCCGAGCGGGTGGGAGGTGACCCCGGATATCCTGGCCTTGCCGGCCCGCTGACACTCCCGGAGGCGCGGCAACCCCGGGCGCTGGCGCTGCTCCAGACCGCCGGCTGGTCGCTGCTGCACGCTGATGCCGCAGCCGCGCTGAACATCGCACTGGAGGCGCTGATGGCACGCGGCGTTGCCATCCTCACCGCTGAAGCCTGCCCTGAGCTGGCCGAGTTGGAGCGGCTGGTGGCCGATGCCAAGGCCCTGTCCAACGGCATCAATGCCTGGGAATGGCTGTGGCCGCTGGGTGCCTTCGCGGCGCGCGACGAGGCGGCGCTCAGCCCTTCGGCGCGGGACCGCCTGGCCGTGGCGCGGCACATGACGCGTGGCGATTACGTGGCATTGCTGGAGCGCCGTGCGACCGCCCGCGCCGTGCATGGCCGGCTGGCGGCGCTTTGCGACGGCATGATCAGCGTCTCGGCAACGGGTGCTGCGCCGGTCGGGCTGGAGTCGACCGGCGACCCGGTGTTTGCCGCGCCCGGCTCGGTGCTGGGCATCCCGGCAGTGTCGCTGCCGATATTGCGGTCGGAAGGCCTGCCACTCGGGCTGCAACTGCTCGGCTTCCAGGACAGGGATGCCGCGCTGTTCAGCCACGCCGCCTGGATCGAGGCGGCGATGCCGGCCCGGGAGGGCTGAGAAGGCCGGGGCAACGTCGCCCCGGCGGAGGGTCAGTTCACCGTCGCCCCCGAACGCTTCACCACATCGGCCCATTTGGCCACCTCGGCGGTGACGAACTTCTCATAGGCTTCGGGGCTGGTGCCGCCATCGGGTGTCAGTTCCGGCTTCATGCCGCCCAGGTCGGCGAGCTTGGCCCAGGTGTCCGGTTCCTTGACGATGGCATCGATCTCCGCACCCAGCTTCTCCACGATGGACCTGGGCGTCTTCGCCGGCGCCTGCACGCCGAACCAGCCGGTGACCTCGACACCCGGGTAGCCCGCCTCCGCCGTTGTCGGCACGTCCGGCAGGGCGGGGCTGCGCGTGCTGCTGGTGACGGCCAGCGCACGCAGTCTTCCATCGCGGATGTGGTTGATGGCGGAAGGCAGGTTGTCCACGGCGCACTCGATGCGGCCGGCCATGACCTCGGCCAGCATCGGGCCGGCGCCGCGAAACGGCACATGCGTCATCTGGATGCCGGCCTCCAGCTTCAGCAACTCTCCCGCCATGTGCAGCGATGTGCCCGCGCCGGACGAGCCATGATTGAGGTCCCCGGGCTTGGACTTCGCCAGCGCCACCAGCTCGGCCAGCGTCTTCACCGGCAGGGAAGGGGTGACGAAGATCACGTTCGGCACCCGGATCAGCAGTCCGACATTGGCGAGGTCGGCCGGCTTGTAGGGGATCTCACCGGCATAAAGCGCGTAGTTGATCGCGCCCGACGACACGGTCTGCATCAGGATGGTGTAGCCATCAGGATCGGCCTTCGCCACGGCATCGGAGCCGATGTTGCCGCCGGCGCCCGCGCGGTTCTCGATCGGGAAAGGCTGCCCCAGTCGCTGGTGCAGCCGGGTTGCCAGGATGCGCGCGGCAATGTCGGTGGTGCCGGCCGGCGCGAAGGGCACCACGAACTTGACCGGCCTGCTGGGCCAGGCGGCCTGCGCGGCACGTGCGCGAGGCGCGAAGGGAATCAGGGCGGCGGCGCCGAGCAAGGCGCGGCGGGGCAGGCGGGTCATGGACATCTCCTGGCGCTGCCGGTTCTTGAGAAGCCCGGCTGGTCCGTGGAGTCATGTCCCAAGGTGGGCCGGCGGCGCAAGACCGCAGCCTGGGCAGGGTTCCTGCTTGTGACCGGATGAGCCGGGGCCGCCTCGGCGACGCCCCGGCTTTGACCGGCGGCCGCCTCAGCCCGCCTTGCGCACCCCGGAGGCCAGGGTCAGCTCATCGGCCCGCGCCGTGTAGGTGAGGCCGCGCCGCGTGCCCCAGACGCTGGCCTGCGTGTGCAGCGGAATCACCGCCACATCCCGCATCGCTACCGCCATGGCCTGCCGCATCAGCGCTTCCCGCGCCGCATCGTCCAGGGTGGACAAGCCGCGTTCCGCCAGCGCGTCCATCTCGTCGCTGGTGTAGCGGCCATAATTGGTGACGCCCAGCCCCGGCTTCCCGCGCGATCCCAGCACGGCGCGAAGCGACGTGGAAGGCTCGCCCGTGCTGTTGCTCCAGCCCAGCAGGTAGGCAGAAACGTCGAAGCGGTTGAGCCGGCCGATCAGCGTCGCCAGTGGCTGCGCATCCACCTGCGTCCTGACGCCGATCCGGCTCCAGAGCTGCGCCACCACCTGGATGATCTGCGCGTCGTTGACGTAGCGGTCGTTGGGGCCGCGCAGAATGATGGAGAAGCCGTCCGGATAGCCCGCCTCGGCCAAAAGCGCCTTGGCGCGAGCGGGGTCGAAGGCCGGCACCTTGATGCCGGGATCATGGCCGAAGGTTCCCTCCGGCATGAACTGCCCCGCCGCCGCCGCCGCGCCCTCCATCACCCGCTTCACGATGGCATCGCGGTTGATGGCGATCGACAGAGCTTGCCGCACGCGCTGGTCGCGCAGCGGATTGCGGCCCAGCTTCTCGCCCTTGGGGCCGGTGATGTCAGGGCTATCTTCCTCCCGCCCGATGTCGAGGCCCAGGAAGATCAGCCGCAGGCTGTTGCCCTCGGTGATGGTGATGCGATTGTCCTGGCGCAGCTTGGCCAGATCGGCTGTCGGCACGTTGTCGATCATGCCGACATCACCCGAAAGCAGGGCTGCCACACGGGGTCCGGACTGGGTGACGATGCGGCAATCGACCCGGGCCCAATCCGGCTTCTCGCCCCAGTATGCCTCGTTACGTGCCAGCACCACCCGGTCGTTCGGGCTGTAGGACACCAGCCGGAAGGGTCCGGTGCCCACCGCCACCTCGGGGCTGTTGAAGGCGGCGGATGCGACGTTCTCGCCCAGGCTTCGCGGCAGGATGAAGATCTGCGACAGGTCGTTCGGCAGCAGCGGGTAAGGGCTGTTGGTCTTCAACCGCACGGTGCGGGCATCCACCACCTCCACACCCGTGATCTGCCGGGTGTAGACGGCGAAGCTGGAAGGACTCTGCACTGTCGGCACACGCTTCAACGTGTAGGCCACGTCCTCGGCATGCAGCGCGTCCCCGTTGTGGAACTTCACGCCCGTGCGGAGGGTGAACTCCCAGGTAGTGTCGTCCGCCAGCCGCCAGCTCTCGGCGAGGCCGGGCCCGAAGCGGGAGTTTTCGTCGCGCCGTACGAGCGGATCGAAGATCTGCGCCGAAATCTGGATGCTCGGCGTCAACGTGTAATAATGCGGGTCGATGCTGGCGGGCGGCGCACTGACGGCGAGGGACAGGTGGTCCGCAGCCTGCCCGGCGGCACGCCGTGGCAGCCAGGGAAGAGCCGCCGCGCCCAGCAGGCCGGCGGCGAATTCACGGCGGCCGGGCATCATGCGCTCTCCGCCTCCTCGCCGAGTTCCCGCCGCACCAGCTCCACCCAGTAGGCCGAGCCGTGCAGCAGTGCGGCGTCGTTGAAGTCGTATTTCGGCGTATGGACGTTGTGGAAGGATCCGTCGGCCTCCACCCCGTTGCCGATGCGCATGAACACGCCGGGCTTTTCCCGCAGCATGAAGGCGAAATCCTCGCCACCCGTGCTCATCGGGAACTCGCCGACCTGTGCCTCGCCCACCACGGCCGCGGCTGCGGCCAGGGCCGAGGCAACCTTTTCCGGCGCGTTCACCGTGGGCGGGCACAGCGCGTCATACTGGAATTCGGCGGTGCAGCCCGAGGCGGCCGCCAGGGTTTCCGCCAGCTCCTGCAAGCGCCGGCGGATGATCGCCTGCGCCTCGGGGCGGAAGTATCGCGCCGTGCCGCGCACGCCGATCTTGGCCGGCATGACGTTGGGCGAGTTGTAGGCGCCGCCGCCAACATAGCCGACGGACAGCGCCGCGCTCTCGGTCGGCTTCAGGTTGCGCGGGATGATGGTCTGCACCGCCAGCAGGAACTGGCCCAGCGCCACGGTGGCGTCGGTGGCCAGGTGCGGCGCGGCCCCGCCATGCCCGCCTGTGCCGTGAAACGTCACGCCCCAGAAGTCGGCGCCTGCCAGGATCGGTCCTGGGCGCGTCGCGAACGCGCCCACTGCCATGCCCGGGGTGTTGTGCATGCCCCAGACGCTGTCCACCGGAAAACGGTCGAACAGGCCGTCGGCGATCATGGCGGGAGCGCCGGTGCCAGCCTCTTCGGCGGGCTGAAATATGAAGTGCACGGCTCCGGCGAAATCCGGGTTGCGCGCCAGGTGCTTGGCCGCGCCGAGCAGCATGGCCGTGTGGCCGTCATGGCCACAGGCATGCATCTTGCCGGGCACTGCAGAGGCGTAGGGCAGGCCGGTTTCCTCCTGGATGAACAGCGCATCCATGTCGGCCCGCAGCCCGATGGCGCGCTGCGCCTGGTTGTGCCCCAGGGGGCGCTTTCCCTTCAACGTGCCCACGACGCCGGTCTTGCCGATGCCGGTTTCCACCGCGAGACCCCATTCGCGCAGCTTCTCCGCCACCAGGGCCGCGGTGCGGACTTCCTCGAAGCGGGTTTCGGGGTGACGGTGGATGTCGCGCCGGATGGCGATCAGTTCGGCCTCGTCGGCCTTCAACTCGTCCAGAATGTCCTGCCGCACGCGGAAATGCCCTTTATCGCTGCCGTGTCGCGGGAAACTGGGCCGGTCAGGGGGCGCGGGTCAACCTTCGCGGGAAGCATTGGAGGGGCGCAAGGGCGGCAGTAGAATGGCTGCGCCAAGCCGGAGAGCCGAATGCCGCCCCTGATTCGCGACGCCACCGAGGCCGATCTGCCGCAGATGCTGCCAATCCTGAACCAGGCCATCCGCGAAACCACCGCGATCTGGCATCTGGAGGAGGCGACGCTGGAGGCGCGGCTGGCCTGGCTGCGGGAGCGACAAGGGCGTGGCCTGCCGGTGCTGGTGGCGGAGCACGAGGGGGCGGTGCTGGGCTTTGCCTCCTTCGGCGATTTCCGTCCTTTCGCGGGCTACTCGCAGACGGTGGAACACTCTGTCTACGTGGATCCGGCCGCACAGGGGCGCGGAGTGGGACGCGCCTTGATGGCGACCCTGATCGAACGCGCGGAAGCCGCAGGGATGCACGCCATGGTCGGCGGCATTGAGGCCGGCAACGCCGCTTCCGTGGCACTGCACAGGGCCATGGGATTCCGCGACGCCGGCTTGCTGCCAGAGGTCGGCCGCAAATTCGGCCGCTGGCTCGATCTGCTGTTCATGGTGCGGTTGCTGCCGGCGGAGCCTGCCCCGGAGCGGAGCGCGGCCGCGCCCGGATGAGAGCGCGCGCGGCCGCCGGCCTTTCACGGGCCTGTGCCTCCAGGCACCCTGCCGGCATGGCCCAGGCGCCTGGAAGCCCGCGCACGGCGGCCTGCCACAGCACCGTCCCGGTGGTGGCAGCATGTCGCCGTGCCTCGGCCCCATCCTTGATGCGGATCAACTTCGCGGTTTTTTCGTTCCGGCCGGGCATCCCAGCCTTCAGCTTTCGTCGAGGCTTTAGCCGTTGACGGGAGGGAGGCCAGGGCCGCATGGTCCGCCGCCCGAAATTCAACCTGGAAAATACCCTTCCGATGCCTGCGATCACGCTGCCTGACCAGTCCGTCCGCCAATTCGACGGGCCTGTGACCGGCACGACCGTGGCCGCCGCCATTGGCCCCGGCCTCGCCAAGGCGGCGCTGGCCATGCAGGTGGATGGCGTGCTGCGCGACCTCAGCCACGAGATCGCGGCCGATGCCTCGCTCCGCTTCATCACCCGCCGCGATCCCGAGGCGCTGGAGATGATCCGGCACGACGCCGCGCACGTCCTGGCCGAGGCGGTGCAGGAGTTGTTCCCCGGCACCCAGGTCACCATCGGCCCCGCCATCGAGAACGGCTTCTACTACGACTTCGCGCGCAACGAGCCCTTCACGCCCGAGGATTTCCCCGCGATCGAGGCCAAGATGCGGGAGATCATCGCGCGCAACGCCGCCTTTGTGCGCGAGGAATGGCCGCGTGCCGAGGCTATCGACTTCTTCGAGAAGCGGGGCGAGCGCTACAAGGCCGAGCTGATCCGGGACCTTCCGGAAAGCGAGGCGATCTCGATCTACCGCCAGGGCGAGTGGCTCGACCTGTGCCGCGGCCCGCATATGCGTTCCACCGGCGATATCGGCTCCGCCTTCAAGCTGATGAAGGTGGCCGGCGCCTATTGGCGCGGCGACCATCGCAACGCCATGCTCAGCCGCATCTACGCCACCGCTTGGCGCGACGGCAAGGAGCTTGATGCCCACCTTCACATGCTGGAGGAGGCCGAGAAGCGGGACCACCGCAAGATCGGCAAGGAAATGGAACTGTTCCATCTCCAGGAAGAGGCGGCGGGCTCGATCTTCTGGCACCCCAAGGGGTGGCGCCTCTACACCACCGTGCAGGACTATATGCGCCGCCGGCTGGACGCGACCGGCTACCAGGAGGTGAAGACCCCGCAGCTGCTGGACCGCAAGCTGTGGGAAGCCTCCGGCCACTGGGACAAGTACCGGGAGAACATGTTCCTGGCGAATGTGGACGACGAGTCCGAGAAGGACCGCGTGCTGGCGCTGAAGCCGATGAACTGCCCGTGCCATGTGCTGATCTTCAACCACGGGTTGCGCTCCTACCGCGAGCTGCCAATGCGCATGGCCGAGTTCGGCTCCTGCCACCGCTATGAGCCATCCGGCGCGCTGCACGGCATCATGCGGGTGCGGGCCTTCACCCAGGACGATGCCCACATCTTCTGCACCGAGGCGCAGATCGCGCAGGAAACGGTGGAGTTCGTGGCGCTGCTGTCCCGTATCTACAAGGATTTCGGCTTCGAGAGCTTCCGCGTGAAGTTCTCCGACCGGCCGGAGAAGCGCGCGGGTGACGACGCCACCTGGGACCGGTCCGAGGGTGCGCTCAAGGAAGCCTGCCGCATTGCCGGCGTGGAATACGAGCTGAACCCGGGGGAGGGCGCCTTCTACGGGCCGAAGCTGGAATTCGTGCTGCGCGATGCCATCGGCCGGGACTGGCAGTGCGGCACGCTGCAAGTCGACTTCGTGCTGCCCGAGCGGCTGGATGCGCAGTATGTGGGCGAAGACGGCAATCGCCATCGCCCTGTCATGCTGCATCGCGCCATTCTGGGTTCCTTTGAACGGTTCCTGGGCATCCTGATCGAGGAGCACGCAGGACGCTTCCCGCTTTGGCTGGCGCCGGTCCAGGTGGTGGTGGCCACCATCGTCGACGACGCGGTGCCCTTTGCGCGCGAGGTGACCGACGCCTTTCGCAAGGCCGGGCTTTCGGTGGAACTTGACCTGCGCAATGAAAAGATCAACCGAAAGGTCGTCGATCATATTGAGGCGCGGGTGCCGGTGCTGGCGGTGATCGGCCGGCGCGAAGCGGAGGAGGGCAAGGTCGTCCTCCGTCGCCTGCCGGGACGGGAACAGGTGGCGATGAGCCTCGCCGAAGCTGTGCAGGCCCTTGCAGCCGAGGCCGCGGCACCCGATCTGAGGCCCGCAATGGAGGTTGCAGCGGCGTGACCGCTGGATCATAAGACACTTCGATTTCGTTCCAACAGCAACAGGAGCCGACTCTGGCCCGAGGCCCCGTACCGAACCAGCTGCCGCCCCGCGAAGGACCGCGGGTCAATGAGGATATCCGCGTTCCGCAGGTTCGCCTGATCGACCAGGATGGTGAAATGATCGGCGTCATGTCGGCGCGCGAAGCCCTGCTTCGTGCCTATGACGTCGGCATGGACCTGCTGGAGATCAGTCCGAATGCCGTGCCTCCGGTGTGCAAGATCACCGACTACGGCAAGTACAAGTATGAGCAGCAGAAGAAGGCCAACGAGGCCCGCAAGAAGCAGAAGATCGTCGAGATCAAGGAAATCAAGGTTCGCCCGAACATTGATGACCACGATTACGACGTGAAGATGCGTGCAGCCAAGGGCTTCCTGGAAGAGGGCGACAAGGTCAAGGTGACGCTTCGCTTCCGCGGCCGCGAGATGGCGCACCAGGATCTGGGTGCCCGCGTGCTCGAGCGTGTGCGTACCGAGCTGGCGGAGATGGCCAAGGTCGAGCAGATGCCTCGTCTTGAAAACCGTCAGATGATCATGGTGCTGGCACCGAAGTAACGCTTGCTTTGTTCGGCGGTGTGGCGACTGGGGGCCTGAGGCCCCTTTTCGCGTTGTGACTGCCCCTGACGTGCGGCGCTTCCTTTTGTCGCACGATGACCGGCGGGCCCATCGTTTTCCTTTCCGACAAAGAACGTCTGGTCCTCAACCTTGTGGCGCCGGCCGTTGCGGAAAGCGCAGATCCAGCCCTCGTGCGCGCCACCCTGCCTCGATGATCGCCTTGTCGATGATGCCGGCCGGGTCAGCCTTGCGAGGTGCGAAGGGGAGCGCGGGCGCCCGTGTCTGTCGCCAGATGTCCAGCAGCCGGCGCAACTCCATGAGAGGCTGGGGATGGTCGTCCACCCGCAGGTCCAGATCGGGGAAATCCTCCGTTGTCGCCAGCTTCATGGCTGCCGATTGCCGGCCACGCCGGTCGCCACCGGCCGCTTCCCCTGCATCGAGGGCCAGCATCAGCCGCTCCGGTAGCGTGAGGGCCGAACCCGAAGCATAGGTCGCGGCTGTTTCACCCACCACGGCTGGTCCGGCAAGCATGTTGCCGGCGACGCTGAAGCCCGGGCCCGATCGGCTGCCGGCCCATTCCACGCAATCCTGCCCCGTCCAGACGGCGCTACGTCCCAGCCGGTCCACCGCGTGGATCTGCCGCAGCGCCTTGCCGTCGTCGCCCGCCAGCGCGCCCTCGATGGCCGCCGCCGGGGTCAGTCCCCGTGCCAGCGCGTCCAGCACGGCCGGCGCCAGGTAGCGGTTGGTGAAGGATTGGGTGGAAACCGCTCCCACCCCGGCGCGAACATGCGGGCAGGACGCGCCAACGGCAAAGGCGCAGGTGGTGACGGCGACCGCGAAGGCCTGTGTATCCGGGTCATGCGCCACAATCGACCAGGTCATCGGGGGTTCCTCTCCTTCAACGTGCGGTACAGAAGTGGGGGGCATGCCGTACGGTCAAGGGGCGCATGGCACGCCCCTGTGCGAAACGCTTGCCTTGGGGGAACGAACGTGGTGCAAGCTCGCCCATGGCCGACCTGTCCTCCCAAGCCCTCCACCAGGACCGCATCCTCATCCTCGATTTCGGCAGCCAGGTGACGCAGCTCATTGCGCGCCGGGTCCGGGAATCGGGCGTCTATTGCGAGGTGTGGCCCTTTACCGCCACCGATGATCGCATCCGGGGCTTCGCGCCCAAGGGGATCATCCTGTCCGGCGGGCCGGCCAGCACGGTCGATGAAGGCAGCCCCCGCGCGGTGGAGGCGGTGTTCTCCATGGGCGTGCCGTTGCTCGGCATCTGCTACGGCCAGCAGACCATGTGCATGCAGCTTGGCGGGCTGGTGGAGAAGAGCGACCATCAGGAATACGGCCGCGCCTATGTCGAGGTGCGCGAGGATTGCGCATTGACCCGCGATGTATGGTCCTCCGGCGCGCGCGAGCAGGTCTGGATGAGCCATGGCGACCGCGTGGCAAAGCTCCCCGAGGGCTTTCGCATCGTCGCCGTTTCCGAAGGGGCGCCGAACGCCATGATCGCCGACGATGCCCGGCACTTCTACGGCATCCAGTTCCACCCTGAGGTGGTGCACACACCGCATGGCGCGCAGCTGCTGCGCAATTTCACCCATGGCGTCTGTGGCTGCACCGGCGACTGGACCATGGCCGCCTTCCGTGCCGAGGCCATCCAGCGCATCCGCGCCCAGGTTGGCGACGGCAAGGTGATCTGCGGCCTCTCCGGGGGCGTCGATTCCTCGGTTGCCGCCGTGCTGATCCACGAGGCGATCGGCGACCAGCTCACCTGCATTTATGTGGATCACGGCGTGATGCGCGGCGGCGAAACGGAGCAGGTGGTCCGCACCTTCCGCGACCGCTTCAACATCACGCTGGTGCACCGCGACGCTTCCGACCTGTTTCTCGGCCAGCTGGAAGGCGTCACGGACCCGGAAAGGAAGCGCAAGACCATCGGCCGCCTGTTCATCGAGGTGTTCGAGGAGGAGCAGGCCAAGCTTGGCGGCGCCGACTTCCTGGCCCAGGGAACGCTCTACCCGGACGTGATCGAGAGCGTTTCAGCCACGGGCGGGCCCTCGGTCACCATCAAGTCGCACCACAATGTCGGCGGCCTGCCCGAGAACATGCGCATGAAGCTGGTCGAGCCGCTGCGTGACCTGTTCAAGGACGAAGTGCGTGAGCTGGGCCGCGAGCTGGGCATGCCGGAGGAGATCGTCGGCCGCCATCCTTTCCCCGGGCCGGGCCTGGCCATCCGCATTCCTGGCGAAGTGACCCGGGAGCGGGTGCAGATCCTGCAGAAGGCGGATGCCATCTACCTGGAGGAGATCCGCGCGGCGGGTCTCTACGACGCCATCTGGCAGGCCTTTGCCGTGCTGCTGCCGGTTCGCAGTGTCGGCGTGATGGGTGATGGCCGCACCTATGAGAGCGTCTGTGCCCTGCGCGCCGTGACCTCGACCGACGGCATGACGGCCGATGTGTATCCCTTCACCATGGAGTTCCTGACGCGGGTCTCGGCCCGCATCGTGAACGAGGTGCGGGGCATCAACCGCGTGACCTACGACATCACCTCGAAGCCGCCCGGCACCATCGAGTGGGAGTGAGGCCGCCGCGTCAGGGCTGATCCTGGCGCAGCAACTCCCCATACCGGGCGGCGGAACGCAACACCGCCGCCCTGCCATCTTCCAGGATGTTGTGGCCAAAGGCGCCGTAAACCCGCCCGAACTCCCAGCGCTCCAGTCGCGCCGCGATGCGCGTCACGGAGGCGCCGGCGAGCGGCATCCAGTTCGGGTAGCTCCACTGGAAGGACACGCTTTTCCGCCCGGGCGCAACCTGCAGGATGTCGCCCGCCATGACTGCTCCGCCGCCGGCACCATCCCGCCAGTGCAGCACCGTGCCGCCGGGAAAGTGCCCGCCGAGCCGCAGCAGCGTCAGCCCTTCGCCGATGCCGTGCTCCTCCTCATGCCAGAAGCGCAGCCTGGTATCCGGACGCATCACCCATTCGCGATCACGCGCATGGAGGTAAACCGGCGCGTCGAAGGCCGCCGCCCAGTCCTGCATGGTGGTGTAGTAATGCGGGTGAGAGATGGCGATGGCCGCGAGTCCGCCCAGCGTGCCGACCAGCGCGCGCGTTGCATCGTCCAGCAATGCGATGCAGTCCCATAGCACGTTGCCGCGCGTCGTGCGGATCAGAAAGGCACGCTGGCCGATGGCGAAGGCCGGATGGGTGCGCAGCTCGAACAGGTTCGGCTCCAGCTGCCGCCAGCCATTGCTGTGCCCGCGGGCAAGATCGCCGGGCGTGGTCCAGCGCTGCCCACCTTCCGGCACGTATTGCCGTTCATCCTCGCAGATGGGGCAGCGGGCTGGCGGGATACTGGCCTCGGGGAAGCTGGTTCCGCAGGTAGCGCAGATGAAGTTCGGCATGGCCATGATCCTCCGCACGACGAAGCATACAGGCCTGCGCCGGCCTGTGTGAGACATTGGCTGTGAGACATTGGCGCGGGCCGGGGTCGCTGCCATGCTCCCGGCCGGAGACCACAGCATGACCGAACTGTGCCGCTGCGCCTGGGCCGAAGGTGACCCGCTGCAACAACGCTACCATGACGAGGAATGGGGCGTGCCGCAGCGCGACCCCCGCATGTTGTGGGAGATGCTGATGCTGGAGGGTTTCCAGGCCGGCCTCGCCTGGATCACCGTGCTGCGCAAGCGCGATGCCTTCCGCCACGCCTTTGGGGGCTTCGAGCCGGCGGTGGTGGCGCAGTTCGGGGAGGCGGACATCCAGCGGTTGCTGGCCGATCCCGGCATCATCCGCTCCCGCGCCAAGATCGAGGCCACCATCCAGGGGGCGCGGATCTACGAGGCGATGCGGGAGCAGGGAGAGGACTTCAGCAGTTTTTGCTGGTCGTTCACCGGGGACCAGACCATCCGGCATGATGGCCCAGAGCGGTTGGTATCGTCGCCTCTCTCGGAAACGATCTCCAAGGCCCTGAGGAAGCGTGGTTTCAAATTCGTTGGCCCGGTCATCATTTATGCCTGGATGCAGGCGGTAGGCATCGTGGACGACCATGATGCCCGCTGCTTCCGCCGCACTTCTGCAAGGCGCGCCGTCCTTCCTGGCCCCACCCCGCCAGAGGCATGAGGTCCGCCGGAGACTCACCTGCTGGCTTGCACAGGGCAGCGCCAACGGGTCGCAGGTAGAGGCGAGCCGTGTCCGTGGACAGGGGAGCTTGAAGGGCAGGGCCCCCCTTGATCCTGCTTCGTCGTACGGCCCGGCCTTCCTCAGGCGCCAGGCCGACGCCGCTCCGCCACCACGGTGCCGATCGCGCCCAGCAGCATCAGCGCCGCCATCGGCCGTGCCGTGCCATCGGCGAAATGGCTGAGCAGGAAACCACTGGTACCCGCTACACCGAATTGCAGCGTGCCCATCAACGCCGAGGCCGAGCCGGCTTGCATGGCATGGCGGCTGAGTGCGCCCACCGCCGCGTTCGGCATGACGAAGGCGGCAAAGGACATGGCGACGGCGATGCAGGGTACCAGCATCCACCACGGCGCCAAGCCGGACCAGGCCAGCAGTGCCAGCAACAGCGTGGCCGCAAGCAGCGCCAGGGTGGCGATGCGCACCAGCCGCACCGGCCCAAGCCGCAGCAGCAGCGGCGGGTTGAACTGCGAGAACAGGATGAAGCCTGCCGCATTGACCCCGAACAGAATGGCGAAGGCCGAGGGGCTCAGTCCGTACAGGCCGACGAACACCCCGGCCGCGCCGCCCACATAGGCGAAGGTCAGGAACATGGCGGCACAGCCCATGGCGGTGTGCGCGAGGAAGCTGGGCTCGCGCAGGATCTGCAGGTAGCGCGCCAGCAACTGCGTCGGCCCGAGCTTCAGCCGGCGGGACGGCTCCAGCGTTTCCGGCAGCAGGCGCCAGACGAGCAGGGAGGAGATCACGGCATAGCCCGCGCCGAACCAGAAGATCGGCCGCCAGCCACCAAAGCCCAGCATCAGTCCGCCCAGGCTCGGCGCCAGGATCGGCGCCGCGCCCATCACCAGCATCAGCCGCGACATCAGCCGCGCCGCCTCGTGCCCGTCCGCCATGTCGCGCACCACGGCGCGCGGCAGCACCATGCTGGCCGAGCCACCGAAGGCGGCAATGCAGCGGCAGACGGCCAGCATCTCGATGGAGGTGGACATCGCGCAGCCCACGGAACCGAGCACATAGATCCACAAGCCCACCAGCAGCGGCCGGCGCCGCCCCAGCCGATCGCCCAAGGTGCCCTGAACGAGCTGTCCTGCTGAAAGGCCGACGAACCAGGTGGCCAGGGTCAGCTCCGCCGAGCCGGGCGGCACGCCGAAGCCCGCTTCAATGGCCGGAAAGGCCGGCAGGTACATGTCGGTGGAAAGCGGCCCGATGGCTGTCATGAAGCCGAGCAGGAGGGGAAGCCAGGCGGGCATGATGAAGATGATCCGAAGGAAAGAGGCGCTTGGCCTTGAGGAACCCCCAGGATGACGAGGCTCCTGCTGCCGCGCCAGGGCGCCCGATCATCCGCGTGGAAGCAATATCTTGTGCAGGCGGCGCTGCATCTGCCCACATGACGCGCAACCTTGCCGCCCAGGCCTCAGCCGCCGCTGATTCTCCACTTGCCGGAATGGCACCGCTTCACCAACACTGCGTCAGGCGCCGGGCTGCCATGCCGACGCTGCAATGCCGGGAGACCTGCCGTGTTCCGTTCCGCGCTTGCCGCCCTTGTCGGCGGCCTCAGTCTGTTCGCCCTGGGAGCGACTGCTCCAGCCAGCGCCCAGCAACCCGCCGCCGACACCGTGGCGGCCATCCGGGCCCGAGGCGCCCTGGTATGCGGCGTCGATGGCGCCGTGCCCGGCTTCAGCGCGCCGGACAGCCGGGGGGAAATGCGCGGCCTGGATGCCGACGGTTGCCGGGCCGTCGCCGCAGCCATCTTCGGCGATGCCAGCAAGGTGCGCTTTGTCCGCACCACGGCGCAGGCCCGCTTCACCGCCCTGCAGTCCGGCGAACTGGATATGCTGGTGCGCAACACGACCTGGACGCTGGCACGAGAGGCGGCACTGGGCCTCGAATTCGCGTCAATCAACTTCTATGACGGCCAGGGCTTCATGGTGAAGGCATCCTCGGGCGTCAAATCGGTCAAGGAGTTGGGTGGCGCCAGCATCTGCGTGCAGCAGGGCACCACCACCGAGCTGAACATGGCGGATTATTTCCGTACCAACGGCCTGCAATTCACGCCGCTGGTGATCGAGAGCATCGAGGAGGTGAACCGCGCTTTCATCTCCGGCCGCTGCGACGCCATGACCAACGATTCCTCCTCGCTTGCCGCCTTCCGCGCCAACCAGGCCGACCCCAACCAGTACACGCTGCTGCCGGACATCATCTCCAAGGAACCGCTGGGAGCCACGGTGCGCAAGGGAGACTGGAAGTTCTTCGACATCGTCCGCTGGGCGCATTTCGCCCAGGTGACGGCGGAGGAGCTGGGTATCACCGCGCAGAACGTCGACAGCTTCGCCGATAACAGCAACCCGGATGTGCAGCGTTTCATGGGCAAATCGGGCGATCTCGGCAAGATGCTCGGCCTGTCGCCCGACTGGGCGGTGCAGGTGGTGAAGGGCGTCGGTAATTTCGGCGAGATGTGGGACCGCAACATCACCCCGCTCGGCGTGCCGCGTGGCCTCAACAACCTTTGGAACAAGGGCGGGCTGCAGTACGCGCCGCCGATGCGCTAAGGGATTGCCGGCATTCCTGGCCGGTCGTTTTCCGCTTGCCGGCGCCGCGTGGCGCCGGAACACTGACTGCATCCGGGCACGAGACCCGGGCCCATCAGGGGAGGTCCGATTTGTTCAAGTTTCATGCCGTGGCCGCATCGCTGGCCGCGGGGGCACTGGCGGCAGGGCTCGCGTTCAGCCAGCCGGCCGCAGCGCAGGGCGCCGCATCTGCCGACACGGTGGGCGCCATCCGGGCCCGCGGCACGCTGGTTTGCGGAGTGATCGGCGGCACCGCCGGGTTCAGCCTGCCTGACACCAAGGGCGTGTACCGCGGTATCGACGTGGATGGCTGCCGTGCCGTGGCCGCCGCTATCCTGGGCGACGCCGACAAGGTGCGCTACGTCAACACCACCACCGCCAACCGCTTCACCGCGCTGCAATCGGGCGAGCTCGACATGCTGCTGCGGGCGACCACTTGGTCGCTTTCACGCGAGGGAGCGCTGGGCCTCGCCTTTGCCTCGATCAATTTCTACGATGGCCAGGGCTTCATGGTGAAGAAGTCGCTGGGCGTGGAAAGCGCCAATGGACTGGACGGGGCCACCATCTGCGTGCAGCCCGGCACAACCACCGAGCTGAACACCGCGGATTACTTCCGCACCCACAACATCCGCTTCAACCCTGTGGTGATCGACAATCTGGAAGAGCTGCGCGCGGCCTTTGTCAGCGGGCGATGCGATTCCTACACCAACGACTCGTCCTCGCTGGCCGCCTTCCGCGTCGCGCAGCGCAACCCGGATGATTACGTCCTGCTGCCCGAGATCATCTCCAAGGAACCGTTGGGCGCCGTGGTGCGCAAGGGCGACTGGAAGTTCTTCGACATTGTCCGCTGGGCGCATTTCGCCCAGGTGACGGCGGAGGAGCTGGGCATCAACAGCAAGAACCTCGACAGTTTCGCCGATAATTCGAACCCCGATGTTCAGCGCTTCATGGGCAAGTCGGGCGACCTGGGCAAGATGCTGGGCCTGCAGCCTGACTGGGCGGTGCAGATCATCCGCCAGGTAGGCAATTTCGGCGAGATCTGGGACCGCAACATCACCCCGCTCGGCGTGCAACGCGGCATCAACAATCTCTGGACCAAGGGCGGGCTCCAATACGCGCCGCCGATGCGCTGAGAACAGGACGGGGAGGCGCGCGGGCCGTCAGGCGGTGGGCAGGCGGCGGAAGCCGGGCTCGGCCGGCGGTTCGGCGAAATCCTCCTCGATCCGCTCCACCCAGGCGAGGCGGGGGCCGGCGCGGCAGGCGATGAGCAATGCGCCCACCGCCGCGGCGTCCCCCGCCACCAGCGCTTCCACGCTGCCATCGGCGCGATTGCGGACCCAACCCTGCACGCCCAGCCGCGTTGCTTCCTCCACCATCCAGTCACGATAGCCGACGCCCTGCACCCGGCCCCGGATCCGTACCGTCTTGGCGTCCATCCCCTTTCGTCTCCCCGGCTTCGCTATTGCCGGGCCAGTGTCAGCAGCCTCGCCGCCAGATGCACGTCGCGCTCGACGTTCTCCTGCCGCTGCGCCGCCTCCTCATCCCGGCCCCAGAGTTCCTGCTGGTAGCTTTCATCCAGGAAGGCGAGCCGGCAAGCCTCTGCGGCATTGATCCGGCCGCGCGAGAGGGCCAGACCCAGCGCCAAGCTGCCCAGCGCCGGCACGGCAACGCCGAGTGCGGCGAGCTCCAGCGGAGGATGCGCCGCCACCGCCTGCGCCAGCGCAGCAAGCGCGGCCGAATCCTGCGCCACTGGCATGATGCCCTCCGTGACCCTGAGCGGCGCCGCGCAAGCCTGCGCCAGCCAGTCGAGCAGCGGCTGCCACTCGGCTGCCTGACGCGCGGCCAGGGGCGCCTCGGTGGCGCGGTAGCACAGCAGGTCGGTGCCGCCATAGGATGCGATTGCCTCCGCCGAGGGCGCCGGATCGGGTGCGATGCGCTCCATGGCGGTGGCAGCCACGCGGGTAAGTGGCACTTCCTCCAGCCGCATCTCGCCGCCCTTACCGCCACCGGCCAGCTGCCATTCCTCCGCGACTGCCTCGGCAAGCGCACGCCCTGGCAGATGCAGGATGCCGCTTCCGGGCAGGCGCATCGGCCGGCCATCCAGCAGCACGGTGAAGCCGCCGCCGCCCGCGGAGTCGACGGTGGAGACGGTGGCCTGGTCCCAGAAACGTTTCATGCCGCGCTTATGGGCATGCGGCGGCCCGCCGCCAAGGGGGTGCCCGCGCGTCGGCCCTACCGTGCCGGAGGCTCGCGGTCCTTCTTCACCAGTTGCAATCCGCTCAAGGTCACGATGGTGGCCAGGCTGAGCACGATGGCGACGGCATAGGCATGCAGGGCCACTGCGCAGCCAATCGCACCCGTGACCCAGAGGCCCGCCGCCGTGGCGGTGCCATGCACGCGTCCGCCCTGGCGGATGATGGCGCCTGCGCCGATGAAGCCGATACCGGTTGTGAGCCCCTGGATGACGCGGGACGTGGCATCAGCGTTGTCCATCAGCGATGCCCCGCCGGCCTGCATGAAGCCGCATGAGGCGAGGGCCACCAGTGGAAAGGTGCGCAGCCCGGCGCTGCGATCTTCCCGTTCGCGGTCGAGTCCGATCGGCACCGCCAGCAGGTAGGCGATCACCAGATCCAGCGCCTCGCGCAGGTGCCATCCGTCCGGAAACATGACCTGTGCCCTCCCGCGCAGGGAACGGGAAGCGTGCACCGCGGTTTCGGTGGCGGCGGAAAGGGCGTATGCCAGCGCCGACATGCCGCAGCCGAACGAGACCATCATGCGCAACGATCCCATCAGCCTCGACGATCTTTCCGCCCGGATCGAAGCCAAGGGGCCGGCCTACATCGCCCTGTCCGACACCATCTGGGGCTTCGCCGAACTGCGCTTCAACGAGCACCAGTCGGTCGCCGCGCAGATCGCCACCATGGAGGCGGAAGGGTTTCGCATCACCCGTGAGGTGGCTGGACTGCCCACCGCCTTCATGGCCGAATGGGGCGAGGATGGGCCCGTGATAGGCTTCCTCGGCGAGTTCGATGCGCTGGCCGGACTTTCGCAGGAAGCCGGGGTGGCCGAGCCGCGCCCGGTGCTGCCCGGCGGCATTGGCCATGGCTGTGGCCACAACCTGCTGGGCTCGGGTGCCATGCTGGCGGCCGTGGCGGCGCGCGACACCCTGGCCGCCGAGGGCCGCAAGGGGATCATCCGCTATTATGGCTGCCCGGGCGAGGAAGGCGGCTCCGGCAAGACTTTCATGGCGCGGGACGGTGCGTTCAACGATCTGGATGCCGCCATCTGCTGGCATCCGGGCGTGTTCGCCGGGGTGAACTCGGCAAAGACGCTGGCCAATTTCCAGGTCTATTTCCGCTTCAAGGGCCGGCCCGCCCATGCCGCCGGCAGCCCCCATCTCGGTCGCTCGGCGCTTGACGCGGTTGAGATCATGAACATGGGCGCCAACTATCTGCGCGAGCACATGCCCAGCGATGCGCGTCTGCACTACGCCATCACCGATGCGGGTGGGAACTCTCCCAACGTGGTGCAGGCCAATGCCGAGGTGCTCTACCTGATCCGCTCGCCCAAGGTGGCGCAGGCAGCGGCGCTGTTCGAGCGGGTGAAACGCTGCGCCGAAGGGGCGGCGCACATGACCGAGACGAAGCTGACCGTCGAGATCGACAAGGCTTGCTCGGAGGTCATGCCGAACACCGTGCTGGAGATGGCGATGCACGAGAACATCCGCCGCCTCGGCGCTCCGGTTTTCGACGCGGACGACCTTGCCTTCGCCGCCGCCATCAAGGCGACGCTGACGCCCGAGGATATCGAGAGCAGCGTCGAGTTCTTCGGTGCCCCGCCCGAGGCGGCAGATCTCGCCATGGCTGAGGATGTGCTGCCCTTTGACGGCAATCCTCGCTGGATGCCGGGTTCGACCGATGTGGGCGACGTGTCCTGGGTGGTCCCGACGGTGCAGTGCCACGGCGCCAACTACGCCGTCGGCACGCCCTTCCACACCTGGCAGATGGTCGCGCAGGGCAAGAGCCCGGCGGCCCACAAGGGCATGCTGCACGCCTCCAAGGCCATGGCGGCGACGGCGCTCGACATGATCCGCGATCCGGAAATGCTCGCCCGCGCCAAGGACGAGCTGAAGCGTCGGACGGGCGGCAAACCTTATGCCTGCCCGATTCCGGCGGAAGTGAAGGCACCGCCGCTGCGGTGAGTGGGCAGCGTCCCCTCGAACTTTCCCGACAGGGGCTTGAAGCCCCTGCCGCCTTGTTCAAGGACGGATCGCCGGAGCTCACGCCGCATCAAGGGGCGGAAGCCAAGCTCGATGCCCGCTGGCGGCACTTTCACGCCCTGGATCACCTGAAGTGCCCGGGGATGGGTTCCAAACGCCCTAGGTCCCAAGCGCCTGGGCCATGGGAGGTCCGGGAGGGGCGGAGCCCCTCCTGCGGCGTCAGCCCGCGCCCTTCGCTTCCCGCCGGCGCTTGTGGAGGATGAACTCGGTATAACCGTTGGGCTGGGTCGTGCCTCCGAACACCAGGTCGCGCGCCGCCTGATAGGCCGGCCTGTCATAGCCGGGCGCCATCGGCGTGTAGGCGGCGTCCCCCGCATTCTGCTGGTCAACCACCGCCGCCATGCGGCGCAGCGTGTCTTCCACCTGCGCTTCCGTCACCACGCCGTGGCGCAGCCAGTTGGCGATGTGCTGGGCCGAGATGCGCAGCGTCGCCCGGTCCTCCATCAGCCCGACATCGTTGATGTCCGGCACCTTGGAACAGCCCACGCCCGCGTCGATCCAGCGCACCACATAGCCGAGGATGCCCTGGGCATTGTTGTCCAGTTCTGCTTGCACGTCCGCCGGTGACCAGTTGCTGTCAGATAGCGGGATGGTGAGGATATCGTCGAGCTTCGCACGCGCCCCGCCGGCGGCGATCTCCGCCTGCCGCGCCGCCACATCCACCTCGTGATAGTGCAGCGCATGCAGCGTGGCGGCGGTGGGGGAGGGAACCCAGGCGGTGTTGGCTCCGGCCTTGGGATGGCCCACCTTCTGCGCCAGCATGTCGCCCATCCGGTCCGGCGCCGCCCACATGCCCTTGCCGATCTGCGCCTTGCCGCGCAGGCCGCAATCCAGGCCGGTATCCACATTCCAGTTCTCGTAGGCGCCGATCCAGGCAGCGCCCTTCATGTCGTTCTTGCGCAGCACGGGCCCGGCTTCCATGGAGGTGTGGATTTCGTCCCCCGTGCGATCGAGAAAGCCCGTGTTGATGAAGGCCACACGCTCCTGCGCGGCGGCGATGCAGGCGCGGAGATTCACCGTGGTGCGCCGCTCCTCGTCCATGATGCCCATCTTCATGGTGTTGCGCGGCAGGCCCAGCGCATCCTCCACCAGGCCGAACAGTTCATTGGCCCAGGCGACTTCCTCCGGCCCGTGCATCTTGGGCTTCACGACATACAGGCTGCCGGCGCGGGAATTGCGGCGCGCGCCCTTGATGTCGTGCAGCGCGATAGCGGCGGTGACCAGCGCATCCAGGATGGTTTCCGGCACCTCTTTGCCATCGAGCGTCACCGCGTCGGTCATCATGTGGTGGCCAACATTGCGCACCAGCATCAGGGAACGGCCGGGCAGGGTCAGGCTGCCACCATCCGGCGTGGCGTAGCTGCGGTCTTCGTTCAGGCGGCGGGTGAGGGTTTTGCCGCCCTTCTCGAAACTGGCCTCCAGGTCGCCCTTCATCAGCCCGAGCCAGGCGCGATACACCGCCACCTTGTCCTCGGCATCCACGGCGGAAACCGAGTCTTCGCAATCCATGATGGTGGTGATGGCCGATTCCAGCACGACGTCGGCAATGCCGGCCAGGTCGTCCTTGCCGATGAAGTGTCCGCGGTCGATCACCACCTCGATATGCAGACCATGGTTGCGCAGCAGGATGGTGGATGGGCTTTCGGCGCTGCCGGTGAAGCCGGCGAACTGTGTCGAATCCTTCAGCGCCGTCGCGCCGCCATCCGCCAGGTTCACCAGCAGCAATCCACCAACAACCGAAAGCCCCGCAACATCGGCCCAGGCTCCGCCCAGCAGCGGCGCCGCCCCGTCCAGAACGGCGCGGGCGCGGGCGATCACCTTCTCGCCGCGAGCACGGTTGAAGCCTTGGCTGGCGGCAAGGGCGCCTTCCTGCGGAATGGCGTCGGTACCATAGAGAGCGTCATAGAGACTGCCCCACCGTGCATTGCCGGCGTTCAGCGCGTAACGGGGGTTGTTCACCGGCACCACGAGTTGCGGCCCGGCAATGCTGGCAATCTCCGGATCAACATTGGCCGTGCTGATGGCGACGGGGCCGGGATCGGGCCGCAGGTATCCAATCTCCGTAAGAAAGGCGCGGTAGGCAGCGGCATCCACCGGTTTTTGCGGGTGAGCCCGGTGCCATTCGTCGATCTTCGACTGCAGTGCATCGCGCTCGGCCAGGAGGGCGGCATTGCGCGGGGCGAGGTTGCGAAGAAGATTCTCCATCGCCTTCCAGAAGGCGTCGGGCTCGATGCCGGTGCCCGGCAGCGCCTCGGCCTGCACGAACTCCCGCAGCACCGGGGCCACCTGCAGCGCCGCCTTCTCAGCCCCCTTCTTACCGGCCATGTCCTGCTCCCTCTTCTGCTGGTGCCGGAGCATAGCGGGCAAAGAGCTTGAGGAGCAAAGCGCCTCCCACCAGCCGCATGCCGGGGGCGGCAGTTCCGGGTGGGGTCTTGCCCAGGCCGGATTATGGGTGGAGGCTGCCCGCGCCATTCCGTTGTTCCGAGCCTGAGAGGATGCCGCCCGCCATGGCCATCGCCTACGCGCCCCCGCCCTTCGCCACGCAGAACTGGCAGGTGACCAAGCCGACGGCCCGGGGCACGCGCGGCGTGGTGGCGAGCCAGAGCCGCGCCGCCGCCGAGGCCGGCGTCGCCGTGCTGGAGGCCGGCGGCAACGCGGCCGATGCGGCGGTGGCGACGGCCTTCGCGCTTGCCGCGATGGAACCCTGGAATTCGGGCCTGGGCGGCATCGGCTTCGCGCTGTTCCACAAGGCCGGCGAGGCCGAGGCGAAGCTGCTGGATTTCGGCCCGGTGGCACCCGCCGCCAGCGATCCTTCCGCCTTCCCGATGACCGGCAAGATGAAGCAGGACCTGTTCTCCTGGCCGGAGGTGGAGGGCGACCGCAACATCCACGGTCCGCTTTCCATGGTGATCCCGTCCTCCGTGGCCGGCTACGCCACCATGGCGGAACGCTTCGGGTCCGGCCTTCCGCTGGCCGAGTTGCTGGGGCCGGCCATCGCGCTCGCCCGTCGCGGCTTGCCGCAGGACTGGTACACCACGCTGAAGATCGCCAACTCGGCCAAGGTGCTGCGCCTGTACGAGGAAAGCGCGCGCATCTACCTGCCCGATGGGTTGCCGCCCGTTGCCCCCTACCAAGGCGCCATGAGCTATTTCCGCCTCGGCCAGCTTCCGGCGACGCTGGAGCGTCTGCGCGATGCCGGCTGGCGCGACTTCTACGAGGGCGAGATCGCAGCCTCCATCATCGCGGACGTCAAGGCCATGGGCGGCTTCCTTTCGGCCGAGGATCTGCGCGACTGCCAGGCGCAGATTCGCCCGGCTCTGTCGATCCCCTGGCGCGGCGGGCTGACCCTGCAGGGCGCTGGCGGGCTGACCGCCGCGCCGACGCTGGCGCGGGTAGTGGCGGAAATGGCGAAGCTCGATCCCGCCGCGCCCGATGCCGCCTGGTTCAGCGCCCTGGCCCGCACGTTGCGCAGCGCCTATGCCGAGCGGCTGGAGGGCCTCGGCGCCACCACCGCCCCCGAATCGCCCGAGACCTGCACCACGCACCTGACGGTGGTGGATGCCGAAGGCAACATGGTGGCGATGACTACCACGCTGCTCTCTTCCATGGGCAGCCGCGTGGTGCTGCCGGGCAGCGGCGTGCTGATGAACAACGGCATGATGTGGTTCGACCCGCGCCCCGGCTCGGCCAATGCCATCCGGCCCGGCGCGCGCCCGCTCTGCAACATGTGCCCGGTGACGGTGAGCGACGGGCGCGGCCCGGTGATGGCGCTGGGCGCCTCCGGGGGGCGACGCATCCTGGCCTCGGTCTATCAGACCCTCGCCTACCTGCTGGATTTCGGCATGAGCGTGGAGGAAGCGGCCCATTTCCCCCGCATCGACGTTTCCGGCCCGGACGACGCCACCGCCGATCGCCGCCTGCCAGCCGATGTGCTGGCGGCGCTGGAGGCGCAGGGCGGGCTGACGCTGGTGGACCATTCCGTGCTGCCGGTAAACTTCGCCTGTCCCAACCTGATCCGCGCCGAGCAAGGTGGGATGGTGGGCATCACCGATGTCATGACCCCCTGGTCGGCCGCCGTCGCTGCGCGCTGACCACCGCCGGGGACCTCAGCGCCCCCGCATGGCCAGCAGGATGCCGGCGCCGATCAGCGCCAGCCCGGCGAGGTGAAAGCCGTGCAGCGCCTCGCCCAGCAATCCTACTGCCATCAGGCTGCCGAATAATGGCAGGAGGTGGATGAACTGCCCCGCACGGTTCGCGCCGATCAACTCGACCCCCCTGTTGAAGAACAGGTAGGCCAGCAGCGAAGGAAAGAGCGCCAGGTAGAAGATGGCGAGCAGCAGCGTGGCGGTGACGGGTGGCGCAGCGCTGTGGCCCGCCTCCCAGATCGCCCCCGCGCCGATCGCCACCAGGGCAAGGGCGATGCTGGCCGCCAGAAAGCTCAGCGGGTGGATCGCCGGCCGCAGCCGCAGGCAGGCCGAATAGACCGCGTAGGACAGCACCGCCGCCAGCACCCACAGATCGCCCGGATGCAGCCGGAGCGCCAGCAGGTCCTCCACAGAGCCGTGGCTGGCGATGGCCACCACCCCGCCGGCCGAGAGCGCCAGGCCCAGCACCTGCCCGCGCCGCGGCGCCTCGCGGAACAGCAGGAAGCTGCACAGGATGATGGCCAGCGGGATCACCGATTGCAGCAGCAGCCCGTTGATGGCCGGCGTGCTGCGCAGCCCGATATAGACCAGCGTGCTGAAGGAGCCGATGCCCAGCAGCGACAGCCCGAACAGCAGCGGCACATGGCGCAGGATCGCCTGTGCATCGCGTCGCAGATGCGGCCAGGCGAAGGGCAGCAGCATTCCTAGGGCCAGCAGCCAGCGCCAAAAGGAAAGAAAAAAGGGCGGTACGCTCTGCCCGATCCCCCGGCCGATGATGAAGTTGCCGGCCCAGAACAAGCAGGCCCCTATCAGCAGCAGCACCGGCATGCGCCAGAGCCGGCCAAGCATTCCCCAGGCGGAAGGGGTGCCGAGCGGCCGGTTTCGGTCCAGGCTGGTCGGCATCCGGGTTCTCCTGCGGCAGCGACCAGGGGCCGCGATGGGTCAGCCCCTCTGTCATAACCGCCGTGTGGTAAGGGCGGCAAGGCGGCCGCACATTCTGGCCTGGCGCCGCTCAGGCCGTGGCCAGCAGAACCACCCCGGCGGAGATCAGCGCGATGGCAGCGATCTTCTGTACCCCTAGCGCCTCGCCGAAGCCGTAATGCCCGATCAGCGCCACGATGACATAGGAGGCGGCGGTGCAGGGCAGGGCCACGCTCATCGGCAGCTTGCGCAGCGCCACGATGTAGAGCATCGCCGCGCCGCCATAGAAGACCAACCCCAGCATCGTCTGCCAGCGGAAGAGCTGCACCAGAAAGGAGCCATGACCGATGGTGCCGAGCTTCAGCAGCACCTGCCCGGCCAGCGAGGTGCAAATGGCGGCGGCCAGCACAGCCCAGTGCAGCAGTGGGGCGGTGGTAGCCATCAATAGAGGCCCGGTGTCAGGATCTCGGCGCGTTCTTCCGGCGCCGGGCCCGGCGGCTGCGGCCCGGCCGCCACCACCTGCCGCACCACGCCTTGCGGCTTGCCATTGGCCGAAAGAAAGGCGCGACCGAGATACTCGCCCATGACGCCCAGGATCAGGAACTGCACACCCGCGATCAGCAGCGTCACCGTCATCACCGAGGCCCAGCCGGTGGGAGTGTCAACCGTCAGCGCCTCGATCATGGTGAAGATGGCGCCGACCACGCCGAGCGCGCCCATCGCCACCCCCGCCAGCATGGCAAGCCGCAGCGGCAACAAGGAAAAGCTGGTGGCCAGATTCAGCCACAGCCGGATCAGCCGCCGAAGCGTGTAGTTGGAGCGCCCCTCCATGCGCGGCAGGTGCAGCACCTCGATGCTGTCGATGCGCTGCGTCACCTGCATCACCAGCCCGTCGATATAGGGGTAGGGGCCGGCATAGCGCGTCACCTGACCGACCACGAGCGCCGACATGCAGCGGAAGGAGGAAAGGTAGAGCCCCTTCGGCTTGTCCATCAGCTGGTCCGCCACCCAGTTGGCGAAGCGCGAGCCCAGGTTGCGCCAGCCCTCATGCTGCTTCTCGGCATAGCGGGTGTAGACCACGTCCCAGTTGCCGAGCCGGGCATGGTTGTAGAGCTTCAGCACCTCCTCCGGCGGGTTCTGCAGGTCATCGTCCATGGTGATGACGTAGCGGCCGCGCATGTGCCGGAGCCCGGTCATGACCGCGTTGTGCTCGCCGAAATTGCGCGCGTGCTCGACATAGGTGAGCGGCACGGTGGCGGTGCGGGCGAGCTCGCGGCAGACCTCGCCGCTGTTGTCCGGGCTGCCATCGTTGACCAGGATGACCTCGATCCCGCCCTCGGGCTCCAGCGCCGAAAGGGCGGCGACCAGCCGCCCTACGGTATCCGCCCCGCGATACACCGGTACAACGATGGACAGGCCGATGGCCGGTTCGGGGAGGGGCGTGGTCATGGGCGTTGGACCTTGGTGAGGAGCTCAGCGTCGTGTGGCGATGGCGAGCACGGAGCCGCCGGCCGGGTAGCGGAGGCCGAGGCGGACCAGCGCGGCTTCGGCCACGGTCACGCCGTGCAGCGTGGCATTCAACCACGGCGGAAACGGGGCAACGTCGCTGGCATCGTCCGCACCACGCGCCAGCAGCTTGCGCTGCGCCACCATCAGCGGCAGCAGCAGCGCGTTCCAGTAGGTGACTCGGCCGGGCGCGAAGCCGGCGCGCGCCAGCAGGCGGCGCGCTTCGCCCGCGGTGTAGCGGCGGGCATTGTGCACCCGCCGGTCATGCGCCGAGTGCAGCCAGCGAAAAGCCGGGAGGTTCAGCACCAGCACGCCACCCGGCGCCAGCACCCGGTGCATCTCGGCCAGCGCCCGCGCCTCGTCCACCGCCGCGTGGCAGAGCACGTCCATGCTGGCGAGGGCGGTGAAGCATGCGTCGCCGTAGGGCAGGGCGGCAGCATCCCCTGTGACGATGGCTGCCGCGGATTTCGCGGCGGCGCGGCGGGCGGCAGCAGGGTTGTATTCGAGCCCGTGCAGAGCCTGTCCGGGGAAGCTGGAGGCAAGGCGGCGGAGCAGCCCCCCGGTGCCGCAGCCCAGGTCAAGCCAGGGGCCGGGCGGCGGTTGCGCGGTGCGCAAAGCGGTGCCGACGCGGGCATGCAGGGCGCGATACCACCACATCCGCTCCTCGGCCGCGTCCATCAGGTCGTATTCGGCGGGATCCACGGGAAAAGTTGTGGCAGCGCCCGATGATGGCCGCAATGCCATTGCAGAAATTGCCTTGCCGGGGAAGGATGGTCCGGCGTCCGATGAAGCCGAGCACCATGAATGCCGCCGCCGGGGAGCATGCCCCGGAGAGAACCACACCCGGCCGTCATGCGGACCCCGCCTATTTTGCCGATACCTGGGCTTTCCAGGCCCTGGCGCTGCGCATCCTGGCACTGCTTCCGGCGCTCGGCTTCCTGCTCGTGGTGTTGTCGCCGCCGCTGAACCACGATGTTGCCGCCGTGCTGGATTTCGCAGCGCGGATGCTGCGGGGCGAGCCGCTCTATGCCGAGCTGGTGGACGTCAACCCGCCGCTGGTCTTCCTGCTGAACCTCCCCGCCGCCTGGCTGGCGGCGATGACGCCGCTCTCCGACATCCAGGCGCTGCTCGGCCTGCTGCTGCTGTTCTGCGCCGGCACGCTCTGGCTGTGCCTGCGGCTGGCGCAGCGCGGCGCCGCGGAACGCGCGGTGCTGATGGCGTTGCTGCCCTTGCTGATGCTCCAGGCTGGCTACGATTTCGGCCAGCGCGAGCACCTGATGGCTGTGGCCGCGCTGCCCTACCTGTTCCTGGCCGAACGGCGGATTGCGGCGGTGGCGACACCATGGCCCCTCTGGCTGGCGGCGCTCGGCCTGGCGGCCCTGGGCTTCGCGCTGAAGCCGCATTTCCTGGCCGTGCCCCTGCTGGTGGAAGCCATGGTGCTGCTGGCCGTCTGGCGCGGGCGGGGCTTGGTCGCGGCCTTCCACGATCCGGCGCCGTGGCTGATGGCGGCACTCTGGGCGCTGTATGTCGCTGCCATTCCGGTCTTTTTTCCGGCCTACTTCGACGAGATCCTGCCACTCGTCTGGGGCTGGTACGTCGATCTGGGCAGCGCCCCCTGGTGGCGGGTGCTGCTGACGGCACCTACCGGCAGCGCGGCGCTGCTGGCTCTGGGTGCCGCGCTGCTGGCCGGCTTCGCGCCGTCCCGGCTGGGCTGGCTGCCGAAGCTCGCCGCCGCAGCCATGCTGGGCGGGCTGGCCGCCGCGCTGGTGCAGCACAAGGGCTGGAGCTACCACCTGGTGCCTGTGTGGCTGTTCGGCGGGCTGGCGGCGGCGACGCTGGCCGCCCGCGCCGCCGACGCCGCCTTATCGCCCGGGACCGCCCGCCGCGCGGGACCGTTTCTGGCCTTCGGGCTGGCGCTGTTCCTCGGTGCCTTCGCGCTGCGTGGCGACCAGTCGCCCTGGCTGCAGCTCAACTGGGCGGAAAGCCGCGGCGGTCAGCTCGCCGCATGGCTGGCGCGCGAGGCGCCGGAAGGTCGGCTCCTGGTGCTCTCCCCGGATATCCCCGACGTGTATCCGGCGGTGAACTACGCCGGGGAGCGGCTGCTGCTGCCCTTCATGAGCACGTGGCTGCTGCAGGCGACCTATGGCGAATGCAGCCCCGGCGCGCCGCGCTACCGCGCGCCCCGCGCCATGCCCGAGGCCGAGCGCCGCGTCTGGAACAGCGTGGCGGAGGCGCTGGCGCAGGGCGCGCCGGCCACGGTGATGATCGCCCGCTGGAGCGGCATCCCGGAATGCGGCGGGCATTTCGACCTGCTCGACTACTTCCTGCGGAACCCGGAATTCGCCCGCGCCTGGCGAATGTACCGGCCGGCGGGCGAGATCGGCGGCTATCGCCTGTTCCGGCGGGTTCCCTGATGTCGGCCGTGCTGCCGCCGCTTGCCCCCGCCGCGGCCGGCGACGCCATCCTGCGCGGCATGGGTCTGGTGGCGCTCGGCTATGCCGTGATCACTGTTTCCGACGCGATGGTGAAATGGGCTCTGCCCGAGGTGGGGCCGGCGGCGGCGATGATCTGGCGCGGCGTGTTCGGCGCCCTGGCCATTGCCGTGCTGGCGCGCGGCCAGGTGGTGCGCGTGGTGAACCGGCGGCTGATGCTGCTGCGCTGCACGATCCATTGCGGCGTCACGGTGCTGTTCTACATCGTCTGGCTGCGTGGCATGCCGCTGGCCGACACCTATGCGGTGGCCGCCGCCTCGCCGCTGATCGTGACCCTGCTGGCCATCCCGATCCTGGGCGAGCAGGTGGGCTGGCGCCGCTGGGCCAGCACGGTGGGCGGATTTGTCGGCGTGCTGGTGATGTTGCGCCCTGGCGGGGATCTGTGGAATGCCGACGCGGCCCTGCTGGTCCTGGCCACGTCGCTGATGGCGCTGACGCGGCTCTGGACCCGGCTGCTGGCGCGCACCGACACCCCGGCCAGCATCGCTTTCTGGCTGCTGCTCGCGCATGTGCCGGTGGGCCTCGCGCTGCTGCCGGCCATGCCACCGCCCAGCGCCTTGCCCGGCTGGGGCACGGCCGCCGTGCTGGTGCTGCTGGGCGCGGCCAACGGCGTGGCGCACTGGCTGTTCGCCCGCGCCTTTGCGCTGGCGCCGGCCTCGGTTCTGGCGCCTTTCGAGTTCTCCACCCTGGTCTGGGGGCTGGTGCTCGGGCTGGTGATCTGGGGACAGTTCCCGGCCCTTGGCACCCTGGGGGGCGCTGCCATCGTGATCGCCGCCGGGCTCTACAACCTGCATCGCGAGCAGGTCCGGCGGCGCGATGCGCTGCGCGCCGGCAGTCAGGGGAAGAACTGATGCCGCTGCGCCACGACCTGCGCCGCGGCGCGCTGATGATGCTGGGCGCCACGGCGCTGTTCTCGGTGATGGGCGCTCTGGTGAAGGCGCTCGGCGACAGCATCCCCTTTCCGGAGCTGATGTTCTTCCGCAACCTGCTGGCCCTGCCGGTGGTGGCGCTGATCGGGCTGCGGCGGCATGTGGACCTGCGCACCCAGCGTTTCGGCGGGCACGTGGTGCGCGCGCTGGCCGGCATCGGCGCCATGGGCTGCTCCTTCTTTGCCATCACCGTGCTGCCGCTGGCCGAGCAGACGGCACTGAACTATTCGCAGCCGCTCTTCGTCACGCTGCTGGCCATCCCCTTTCTGGGCGAACGGCCCGGCGTACATCGATGGGGCGCGGTGCTGGCCGGGTTTCTGGGTATCGTGGTTATCGCCGTAGGGCAGGGGGCGTTCACCAGCCATGGCGGGCCGCCCGGGCAGGCGGAGTGGCTGGGCTGGGCCGGCTTCGCCGCCGCGGCGGCGGGCGGGCTGTTCGCGGCCCTCACCACCCTGCTGGTGCGCCAGCTCTCCGCGACCGAGACCACCGCCGCCATCGTGCTGTGGCAATCCATCCTGATGACGGCCATGTCGGCCCTGGCCCTGCCCTTCATCTGGGTGACGCCGAGCCTCGAGCAGTGGGTGCTGCTGCTGGGCATCGGGCTGTTCGGCGGGCTGGCCCAGGTGATGCTGACGGAAGCCTATGCCAGCGCGCAGGTCTCGGCGCTCGGCCCCTATTCCTATTCGGCGCTGATCTGGGCCATGCTGCTGGGCGCCCTGTTCTGGGGCGACCGGCCCACGCCCACCATGCTGCTGGGCTCGGCGATGATCGTCGCCGCCGGGCTCTACATCCTGCATCGCGAATTGCGGCGGCGCGGCCGTTGAGCGCGCCGCCGAGGAGAAGGCGCATGAGCATCCGCTACATCAAGGAGGACGCCCTGCCGGCCGGCGCGGTGCAGGAATTGGGACGGCCCGGCGGCCCCAGGCTGCGCCGGATCCGTGCCGGCAATGCCGGGCCGTTCACCTTTCTCGGGACCAACAGTTATCTCCTCGGCGAGCACGAGGTCACGCTGCTCGATCCGGGGCCAGAGGATGCGGCGCATCGCGACGCCATCCTGCGCGCCCTCGGCGATGAGCGCATCACCCGCATTCTGGTCAGCCACACGCACCGCGACCATTCGGGCGGCGTGGCGGCCCTGCAGGCGGCAACAGGCGCGCCCAGCCATGGCTTCGGCCGGCACCGCGTACCGGAAGGGGGCGACCAGGACTTCACGCCCGACCACCGTCTGGCCGATGGCGATAGCGTGGCCGGTGAGGGCTGGAGCCTCACCGCCCTGCACACGCCAGGCCATTGCGGCACCCATCTGTGCTTCGCGCTGGAGGGAGAGGGGGTGCTGTTCTCCGGCGACCATGTGATGAGCTGGTCCACCAGCATCGTTTCACCCCCCGACGGCGACATGGCGGAGTACATGGCCAGCCTGGAGCGGCTTCTACGGCGGGATGATCGGCTCTACCTGCCTGGCCATGGCGCGCCGCTGCCTGACCCCATGCCTTTCACCCGGACCATGCTGGAGCACCGCCAGCGGCGCGAGGAAGGGGTGCTGGAGGTGCTCGGCCGCCATGGACCCGCAACGGTGGAGGAGCTGGTGCCGTTCCTGTATCTCGGCCTCGATGCACGGCTGCGCCCGGCTGCGGCGCGCAGCCTGCTCGCGCACCTGCTGAAGCTGGCCGGTCAGGGCGAGGCCGAACTCGCGCCCGACGGTGCGTGGCGGGCACTGCCCGGCTGAGTGCCCCGCTCAGAAGCCGAAACTGATCCCGAAGCGGAAGGCGTTGTAGCCGTTGCGACCATCCAGGTAGCTCAGGCCCAGCTGCACCGGCGCCGCCTGCCCGACGGTCACCGTCAGCCCGTATTCCTGCCAGCTGCGCACCGCGATGTCATCGCCCGCGACGCGCGTATCGGTGACGTTCACCCCGAGCAGCACCGGCCGGTTCCCGATGCTGCCGACAGGGCGGGAAAGCCGCAGTCCGTTGCGGTAGTAAACGTTCTGCAGGTCGTAGCGCAGATCGTAGTCGCCGACCTGCACCGGCTCCGTCTCGTAGTACCCGACCGTGTTGCCGATGCCGAGCACCAGCCCCGCCGGCAAGGCCATCCGGAGGTCGCTGGTCAGCGAAGCACCATAGGCCGCGCCTACCGACCCAACCTCGCTGGAGCCCGCTGCGCCGCCGCGCATCGCCGGCGTCAGCGCCCACCGCAAGGCCTCCCGGCGCAGCACCGGCACCCGCAGGCCAATGCCGGCGGAGCCCAGGTAGGAGGTGGCGCCCGCCACCGTGGTCAAGCTCAGCGGGAGGTCGAGAAACAGTTCCGGCCCGTCCGCACCGAACACGTAGGACACTGCCAGCGGCAGGTCATAGGCCGTGGTGTCGAAGTCGTTCGATTGGTGGCGACCGAGCCGGCCGCTGATGCCGAAATGCCATCCTGCCTCGCGCGGCTCCATGCGGCCCAGGTCGCCCGGGAGTGCTGTGCCGGCGCCATGGTCCGCAGTGATCGACTGGCCTTGCAGCGAGGAGGGATTGCCGATTACCGGGTCGATGGTGCTGTTGGCGGCGATCGCGTCGTAGATCTTGCGCAACTCCTCGGTGTTGCCCTGGCCCCTGGCGAAGGTTTCCAGCTGGCGCGTCGAGTCGGCGAAGCTTTGCCCCGAGAAGACCTGGGTCACGCCGGCGGCTGGGACAGACAGCACCAGTGCTGTCTCGCCAGGCACGCGGGTGACCGTGGCGGGCAGGCCGCGGATGCTGACATCCGCTCTGACCGAGGATCGTGGGGTGTAGTTGGGCGCGATCTCGCGGATGCTCCGTTCCCGCAAAGCTCTTTGCGCCTCTGAATAGCTGCCAAAGGTCCGGGAATAGGTCTGGCCATCAACCTCCAGCGTCACGCTGTAGGGCGCGGCCTTGGCGATGCCAGGCGCGCTGGCCGCCAGCAGCATGGCAACAGGCGCGCTGCGTGCGAGGATCCGCCGGGCTACTGCCGGGCGGATAGGAGCCGGGTATGTCATACAACGCATGGTTGCTGACTATCCGTTAAGGAAGAATGAGGCTCACCTTCCGAGACAGGGCCATTCCGGCCACGAACGGCTTCCGCGATCCCTGCCGCGGAAGCCGTCCCCGGATGGGATCAGGCGGCGCGTGCGGTGGCCACGGCCTTCCACACCACTTCCGGCGTTGCCGGCATGTCCAGATGGGTTACCCCGGCCGGGGCCAGTGCATCGACCATGGCATTGATCACGGCAGGAGGCGAGCCCACCGCACCGGCCTCACCTGCACCCTTGACGCCAAGGGCGTTGGTTTCACACGGAATCTCAACCAGCTCCACCTCGATATCGGGCAGGTCGTTGGCGCGTGGCAGGGCGTAGTCGTTCAGGCTGGCCGAAAGCAGCTGGCCGGTGTCCGGATCATAGGCGGCGCGTTCCATCACTGCCTGGCCAATCCCTTGCGCCACGCCCCCATGCACCTGGCCGCGTACGATCAGGGGGTTCAACGCATGTCCCACATCATCCACCACGATGTAGCGGGCGACTTCGGTGTGGCCCGTATCCGGATCGATCTCTACCTCGGCGATATGGCAGCCATTCGGAAAGGTGTGCGCCGGGATGGCCGCGACCTCGGCGGCGTCCAGCAGCGTCACCGTCTCGCCCCGGGCGGCCCGCTCGCGCTGGGCGGCGGCGAGTTCCAGGATGCCCAGGCCGCGATCGGTGCCGGCGATGGCGAAGCGGCCACCCTCGAACTCGATATCCGCGACAGCGGCTTCCAGCGCCTCGGCAGCCGCCTGCTTGCCCTTCTCAATGACGCTGGCGGTGGTCGCCAGCAACGCGGCGCCTTCCGAGTAAAGGGAACGGGCGCCTCCAGTGCCGCCGCCCGAGGGTAGTCCATCGGAATCGCCCTGCAGCACGCGGATCTTCTCGATCGGAATGCCCAGCTGGTGGCCGGTGATCATGGCATAGGCCGTTTCATGGCCCTGGCCGGTGGATTGCGTGCCGACCAGAACGTCCAGCATGCCGTCATCGGCGAATCGCATCGCCGCGCGCTCCGAGGCATCGCCGCCCGTGGCCTCCAGGTAATAGGCCATGCCGATGCCGCGCCGCTTGCCGCGCGCCTGCGCCTCGGCACGGCGGCTCTCGAAGCCCTGCCAGTCGGACAGTGCCAGCGCCTTGTCCAGAACCATCGCGAACTCGCCGGAGTCATAGGTCTGTCCCACCGGCGTCTTGTGCGGCATGGCAGAGGCCGGAACCATGTTGCGGCGGCGCAGCTCGATGCGGTCGATGCCGGTTTCACGCGCGGCGGCGTCGATCAGCCGCTCCACTAGGTAGTTGCTCTCTGGCCGGCCGGCACCGCGGTAGGCATCCACCGGCACGGTGTTGGTCAGCACGCCCAGCACATTGGCGTAGATGGCCTGGAAGCCATACACGCTCGCCAGCACCTTGGTCCCCGCGCCGCAGGGGATGAAGGGAGCGAAGGTGGAGAGGTAGCCGCCCATATCGGCGTAGTTCTTGGTGCGCAGCGCCAGGAACTTGCCATCCTTGTCGAGGGCCAGCTCCCCGGTGGTGAGGTTCGCGCGCCCCTGGGTATCGGACTGAAAGGCCTCCATGCGCTCGGAGATCCACTTCACCGGGCGTTCGAGCCGGCGCGCCGCCCAGCAGCACAGCGCGTACTCGGCATACATGTAGAGCTTCATGCCGAAGCCACCGCCCACATCGGGGGTGATGACGCGGAACTTTTCCGGCGGCAGGTGGAACACCGCGTTCGCCAGCAGGTCCTTCACCAGCCACGAGCCCTGGGTGCCGGCATGGAGCGTGAACTTGCCGCTGGCCGCATCGTATTCGGCGAGTGCCGCGCGGCCCTCCATGCTGTTCACGATGATGCGGTTGTTCACCACCGTCAGCTTGGTGACATGCGAGGCCTGGTCGAACAGGGCCTGGGTCGCCGCCTCGTCTCCGGCCGACCAGTCGAAGCAGATGTTGCCGGGAGCACCCTCCCAGATCTGCGGCTGCCCGGCCCCGGTGGCGGTGGCGAGGTCGGTCACCGCCGGCAGCATGTCGTAATCCACCATCACCGCCTCGGCCGCGTCGCGCGCCGCCTGCACCGTGTCGGCAACAACAAAGGCCACGCCATCACCCACATGCCGCACCGTGCCGACCGCGAGGCCGTAGCGCGGCGTGTCGGCGCGAGGCGAGCCGTCGCGGTTCTTCAGCGGAATGGCGCAGGGGATCTCGCCCAGCCCGTCATCCATCCAGTCCTGCCCGGTCAGCACGGCCCTGACCCCCGGCATGGCCGCGGCGGCGGCGGTGTCGATGGACTGAATGCGCGCATGGGCGTGCGGGCTCCGCAGCACCACGGCATGCAACTGGCCGGGCACGGAGATATCGTCCGTGTAGCGCCCGTTGCCCTTCAGCAGGCGCGGATCCTCGACGCGGCGCACCTGCTGGCTGAGGCCGAACTTGGCCATGGCTTCTCTCCCTCGAACTCTCCCGGCCGGCATGATTGGCCATGTCCGGCGGCAAGGGAAGGGCGAAGGCGCGGGCTCAGTGATGAATGAAAACCGGGCAGGGCATCATTCTGAGCAGCTTGCGCGTGGCCGAGCCGGAGATCAGCCCCCGCCATCCCGTCACCTCGAAGGAGCCGAGCACGGCCAGGCGGGGCTTCATGCGCGCCGCCTCCTCCAGCAACAGGTCGGCCGGGCGGTCGCCCTCCACCGCGAGGGCGGTGGCGTTGAAGCCGTGGCGGGACAGGTAGGCGCGCCCTTCCTCGGCCAGGGCGCGGGCGCGGCCCGCATCGGCGTCCACCGACACTACGCGGATCTCGGCATCCTCCTCAGGCTTCATCAGCGCGAAGATCTGCAGGGCGCGCTGGGCCGGGATGGAGGCATCATAACCCACCAGCACCGCCCCGGCCGGATCGTATCCCGGCATCTCGGCCCGCGGCGGCACCACCAGCAATGGCCGTGCACCATGCCGCAACAGCCCTTCGATGACGGGAGCAAGACCATCCTCGCTGCTTTCCTGGCCCAGCGTGGAGTCGCGGCCGATCACCAGCAGGTCGTGCCCCGCCGCTGCGCGCAAAAGGGCCGGCTCCGGCGCCTCCTCCAGCCGCAGCTTCTCCACCGGCAGATCGCCGGCGGCGGCATCGAAGGCATCCAGCGCCGCCCGCGCCTCGGCCTCGGCGCGCTGCACCAGGGCGGCGTTGCGGTGCTCCAGGAAGGCGCCGCCGCCGATCGGGACCGGACCTGCGGCATCGCGGGTGTGCGGCAGGTCCATCACCACGGCGGCAGCGAGGTGCGACCCGTCGCGACGGGCGAAGAAGATGGCCAGGTCGCGGGCCGCAGCGGCGCCGGGCGTGTCGTCCAGTGCGATCAGGATGCTGCGGATCATGGCATTCCCCGTGCGGTATGCCGCCGATCCTAGACCGTCCCGGCCGGCGGGTCAGCCCGGGAGAGCTGGACCGCGGGTGGCCGGATCGGTCAATCGGGACGCTGCAGCATGCCGCGCGTCCACAGCGTCAGCACCGCCATCAACAAGGCGGCCGTCAGGAAGCCTGCGCTGTAGCCGCCATGCCGCAGCAGGACGCCGAAACAGATCGAGCCGATCCCCTGGCCCAGAAACAGGGCCATGGCGAAGGCGGACACGGCGGTGGCGCGGGCTTCCGGCAGGGCCTCGGTGCTGCGGGCCTGCAGCACGCCGTGGAAACCGAAAAAGAACAGGCCGATCAGGGCCTGCAACACGGCCACCATCTGCCAGACCGGCGCCAGGGCCAGGGCAGCCAGGGCGACCGATAGCAGCAATCCGCCGACCAGCATCAGGCGCATCTCGCCCAGCCAGTCCAGCAGGCGCCGGGCAGTGCGGGTATAGACCAGGGCGCCGAGGCCGAAGCCGGCCACCACCAGGCCCGCCTGCCAAGGTTCCAGGTGGAAATCCTGGATCAGGTAGGAGCCAATGAACGGAAAGGCGCCCCCGAACAGCAGCAGCCCGTCCAGAAACGCCGTGAGCAGCAACAGGCGGGCCGGGCGGCGGCGGAGCAGCTCGGCGTAGCGCGTGAAGCCGAATCGCCCGGCCTTGGCCGGTTGCCCGCGCCACAGCCGCGTCCCCAGCGTGGCGGCGATGGCCGCCGCCGTCAGCAGGGCCACCGTGGCGGTGACCAGAAACACCGAGCGCCAGCCGAAGGCCTGGCCGATGCTGCCCGAAACGGGGCCGGTGAGCAGCTGCGCCATCACCATGCCGGTCATGAAGCGGCTGATCGTGGCTTGCCGTTCCTGGTAGGGCACATTGTCGCCGATCCAGGCCAGGGCGAGCGGGATAATGGCGCCGCCCGCAGCCCCGGTTGCGGCGCGCAGCGCGATCATCTGCCCGAGCGAGCCGGCCATGGCACAGGCCGCCATGGCCACGCCATAGGAGACAAGCCCGATGGTCAGCACGCGCAGCTTGCCGAAGCGGTCGCCCAGCGGACCCAGCAGCACCTGGCAGAACCCGTAGGGCAGGGCAAAGGCGGTGATCAGCACCGCCACTTCCGCCACAGTGCTGTGCAGGTCACGCGCCACCAGAGGCAGCAGCGGGTCGAGCAGCCGCATGCCGCAGCCGGTGGCGAAGGCGGCAGCGGCCAGCAGGGGCAGGATGGCGAGGTTGCCGGAGGGCGAGGGGCCGGGCGGCGCCGGGTTGACCGACATCGCGTCTGCCGCCTCGCCGCGGGGACTCACGCGGCGTCGACCTTGTTGGCGTCGAGGCTGGCTCGGGTGACCCGCCGGCGCTCGCTCTCGGTCTTGAGCTGACCGCAGGCGGCCAGGATGTCGCGCCCGCGCGGGGTGCGGATCGGCGAGGAATAGCCGGCATCCGACACCACCTTGGCGAAGCGGTGAATGGCGTTGCCCGAGGAGGTCTCGTAGGGGCTGCCGGGCCAGGGGTTGAACGGGATCAGGTTCACCTTGGCCGGGATGCCCTTGAGCAGCCGCACCAGCTCCCGCGCATCGGCCTCCGAATCGTTCACGCCCTTCAGCATGACGTATTCGAAAGTGATCCGACGGGCGTTGGAAGCGCCGGGATAGCGACGGCAGGCCGCCATCAGCTCGGCGATCGGGTATTTGCGGTTGAGCGGCACGATCTCGTCGCGGATCTCGTCCCGCACCGCATGCAGCGATACGGCCAGGCCGACGCCCAGTTCCTCGCCGCAGCGATCCATCATCGGCACCACGCCGGAGGTGGAGAGGGTGATGCGCCGGCGCGACAGGCCGATGCCCTCGCCATCCATGATGATCTTCATGGCCTTGGCGGTGTTCTCGTAGTTATAGAGCGGCTCGCCCATGCCCATGATCACGATGGTGGACAGCAGTCGCGGCGTGCCGTCGGTCGGGCTTGGCCATTCGCCATAGCTGTCGCGCGCCGCCATGAACTGCCCGACGATCTCGGCCGCGCCCAGGTTGCGCACCAGCTTCTGCGTGCCGGTGTGGCAGAACTTGCAGGACAGGGTACAGCCGACCTGGGTGGAGATGCACACGGCGCCGCGGTCTTCCTGCAGGCCGGGGATGTAGACCGTCTCGACCTTCTGGTTGTCGCGGAAGGCGAAGAGGAACTTCCGCGTCCCGTCCTCGCTGGTCTGTTCGGTATCGACCCCCGGGCGGCCGACCACGAAGCGCTCGGCCAGCTTCTGCTGCATCGGGCGGGCGATGGTGGACATCTTGGCGAAATCGGTGGCGCCCTGGTGGTAGATCCAGTGCCAGAGCTGCTTGGCACGGAACGGCTTCTCGCCGATCGCGACCATTTCCGCCGCCAGCTCCTCCCGCGACAGCCCGACCAGGTCGCGCCGCCCGTCGGGCAGGGTGGCCGGCGGCGGCGCGAACAGCGCTGACTTGGCCAGGATGCGCGCGCGCTCGGCTTCGGTCAGGTCGGGGGTGGGGGCGACGGAAATGTTCATGATGGGTTACCGGCGGCCGGCCGGGCACTCCTTGCTGATGGCGTCATAGGCGGCGGTGAAGCCGGAAAGGGAGAAGGTGTCGGTCGCCGTGCCGCGCCCATTAGGGCCGCTGCCCTTGGCCACCGCACTGGCGCCGGCCTTGAAGGCGGCGACGGTGCGGGTGCCTTCCCGCGCGAAAGCGTTCTCCTGCGCGGTGAAGAAGTCCAGTTCGGTGGAGCCGACATCCACCGTGACTTCGGCGTTGCGGGCATAAGCGTAGCCTGAACGCAGCGACACCTGGTCGCGCCCACCGGAACGATGCGTCACCGTCAGCATGACGTTCTGCCGCGTGCCGGCACCGTCGCTGCGGGTGGCGCGGGTGAAGGCGTAGCACACCTTCTGCGCGCCGCTGCCGAGGCTCGCCGCCGTCCATTCCTGGAAGGTGCCGAGCGATTGCGGGCGAGCCTGCTGCTGCGCCAGGGCCGGGATCGGCGCCGTGCCAAGGGCGGCGCCAAGCAGAAAGAGCGTGGAAAGGAGCCGGGTCATGGTGACGGTCACATAAGGGTTGGGGTGCCGGGGCCGCAACCGCGCAAAGCCGGAACCGGATGCGCGGCGGCCGCAAGGGTTTGGCATGTCGCAGCGGGCATCGAAAGAAAAAAGGACGCTAAATGCCGCACCGCATCATGCGCGCCATCTTCAAGCCGTCCCGGGACGCCGCTTCCGCAGCCCTGCGCTACTTCGCTGCGCGTCCGGGCGGCCACAAGACCTTGTCGCCGTAGTTGCAGGCCTCGCGCGCCACGCAGTGCCAGCACTCCGGCAGGCGCGCCTTGCAGATATAGCGCCCGTGCAGGATCAGCCAGTGATGCGCGTCGCGCAGCAGCGACCCGGGCACGCGCTTCATCAGGCCGTCCTCCACTTCGCGCGGGGTCTTGCCGGGCGCCAGGCCGGTCCGATTGCCGAGGCGGAAGATGTGGGTGTCCACCGCCATCGCCTCCTCGCCGAAAGCCACGTTGAGCACGACGTTGGCCGTCTTGCGCCCCACCCCCGGCAAGGCCTCCAGCGCCGCCCGGTCAGGTGGCACGGCGCCGCCATGCTTCTCGATCAGCTGCTGGGAAAGGGCGATCACGTTCTTCGCCTTGCCCTTCCACAGCCCGATGCTGCGAATGTGCCGCGCCAGCCCTTCCTCGCCCAGCGCCACCATGGCTTCGGGCGTGGCGGCCTCGGCGAACAGCGTGGCCGTGGCCTTGTTCACGCTGACATCCGTGGCCTGGGCCGAAAGCGCCACCGCCACCAGCAATGTGTAGGGGGAGGTGAAGTCCAGCTCGGTTTTCGGCGCGGGGTTGGCCACCGCCAGCGCCTCCACGAAGCGGGCGGCCTGGGCCGCGGACATGCGGCGGGCGCGGCGGGGTGCCTCGGCCGTTCCGTGCAGCGGTCGCTTGGCACCGCGGGGCCGGCGTGTGGCGGCAACGCCAGGATCCGGTTCGACCTGGGGCGGAGGCGGGATCTCGGCGGTTCCGGGCGGGGCCAGGGCGGGATCAGGGACGGCGGCAGGGGGGCGTTTCATGGGATCACGCGATTCGACAGGGGCAAGGAAGGGTTCGACACCCTATGTTCACCGGCAATGTCAGCAACCCCGGATCGCCCCTCGCTGGATCATGCGGTGGCCGAGCCTCCGCTGTTCGAGGCCGTCAGCACGCCGCATCGCAGCCTGCACCCCTTTGGCTTCCTGGTGCTGGCCGTGCTCTGCCTCGGCTGGGCCCTGATCGGCGGTGTGGTGTTCCTGGTGGTAGGCGCCTGGCCCGTAGTGCCGTTCCTGGGTGGCGAAGCGCTGCTGGTGCTGGGGGCGGTGCTTTTGCACCACCGCTGGTCCGGACGTGCGCGGGAGGTGATCTCGATCCGTTCCGGGCTGCTGCGGGTGCGGCGCGACAGGGGAAGGGGGAAAGCCTTCGAGGCCACGCTGGATCCGTACTGGGCACGCGTGGAGCGGGACGACCAGCGCGGCCTGGCATTGGTGCAGCGCGGACGGCGGGTGGAGATCGGGCGTTTTCTCTCGGAGCAGGAGCAGGCCGATCTCGCCGCCGCGCTGGAAGCGGTCCTGGCGGCGTATCGCCAGCCGGTCTTCGACAATCCGCAACTGCGGGAGAAGGGTTGAGACGATGGCCGGTGCGGCATTCCCAAAGCCGGGCCTGTCACCATGTTACGCTTCGCAACGAGCCGGAGTGACAAGATGACCCGCAGCCCCAGCACCATGCCGCGCCTTCTCCGACACGGCGACAATGTTGTTGAGATGATCCGGGGAGCGCACCAGGTCATGCAGTCCCGGCTTTCCGCCGAGGAGGCCGCGTTGCGGGGCCCGGCACTGACCGCCCTGGAATTCGGCCGCATGGTGCCCGAGAAGATGCTGGCCTTCTCTTCCGTCCAGACAGCGATGTGGCAGGGCGGGTTGGCCCTGATGCAGCGGACCATGGAATACGGCTTCCAGGAGGCCGCCGCTCAGCAGGCTCTGGTGCGCTCCGGTGCGCAGAAGGATCCGGCCGCCCTGGCTGCAGCGCAGCTGGAATGGGCCACGGGCGCGACGCACAGGGCTGCCCGCTTCTGGACAGGCTTCGGCCAGGATGCGATGGCCATGGCCGAATCGTCCCTGCGGCCGGTACGCAGCGCCGTCACGTCGAACCGCCGCCGCCTGGGCTGAAGCACGGCTTCCGGCCCTCACGACAGCACGTCGCTCCGCATCAACTCCTCCATCTCCTTGCCGCGGTTGCGCGAGGTCGCCAGATACAGCGCCAGGATCGCGAGGATCAGCCCGCCGGCGATCAGCGGCGCCTGGATGTTCCCGGTGGCGACCCGCACCACGATCAGCGTCAGGCACACGACCATGCCAAGGGCGGGAATGATCGACGGGACCTCGAAGGTGCCGCGCTTCTCGCCCTGGCGGCGCTGCAGCACGATCAGCGCGCCGTTGACGATGGTGAAGACGAACAGCAGCAGCAGCACGGTCGCCGCGGCCAGAGAGGCGATGTTGCCGATCGCCGCCAGCGCCAGCGTCACGACCAGCAACGCACCGATCGCCACATGCGGCGTGTGGCGCGTGGGATGCACGCGGCCCAGCGCCGCCGGCAACAGCCCCTGCCGCGCCATGCCGTAGAGCAGGCGGGAAGCCATGACGTAGTTCACCAGCGCCGTGTTGGCGACGGCGAAAATCGTGATGCCGATGAAGCCCACCGTCGGGAACCAGGGTGCCGCACGGCGCACCACCTCGGCCAGCGGAGCCGGGGCGGCGGCCAGTTCCCGCCAGGGCACCACCGAGACTGCGGTGACGCAGATCGCCAGGTAGATGATGGTGGCCGCCACCATGGCCAGGATCAGTCCGGCAGGCATGGTCCGCTCGGGGGATTTCACCTCCTCGGCCAGGTTCATGGTGTCCTCGAAGCCGATAAAGGAGAAGAAGGTCAGCACGGCGCCCTGAAACACCAGCAGAGCGGTGCCGGCGGCCTCGGTGCCCTGGGCTGCATCCGGCCATTCGAGCAGGCTGGCGCTACCCCAGTAGGGGATGCCGACGGCAACGACCAGGATCAGGCCGAAGGCCTCCACCACGGTGCAGAGCGCATTGAGCCAAAGGGACTCCTTGATGCCGCGCAGGATGATGCCGGCGACGATCAGCAGGAAGCCGGTGGCCAGCAGCAGCACGGGCACGCCGTCCAGCCCGAAGGCGGCCTGCAGGTTGCGCGCCACCACATTGGCCTGGGTGGCGATGGAGGTGAGGCCGGAACAGGCCACGGCCAGCCCCACAAGGTAGCCCAACAGCGGCGAGCGGTAAGCGCGGTGGGTGACGTAGCAGGCGCCGCCCGCCCGCGGATAGCGCGAGGCAATGGTGGCGTAGGAGAGACCCGTGAGCAATGCGGCGACCATGCTGACCAGGAAAGCCAGCCAGATGGCGCTGCCCATGAGCCGCGCCGCTTCTCCCACCAGCCCGTAGATGCCTGCGCCCAGCATGGAGCCGAGGCCGTACATCACCAGCAGGCCCAGGCCGATGCGGCGCTGCAATCGCGGTTCGCCTTGACCCTGCACCGCATCCGCCATGGCATTTCCCCTTCTCGCGCGGATGATCACCCCAAGGTTAAGCGCGGCATGGGCAAGACGGTTGCGGCGTCGGAACAAGATGGCGGATGCAAAAAGAGCGCCGGGGTCCTTGCCCCGACGCTCCTTCAGGCATCATCCGATCCGTGGAGCAGGATCAGCCGAGCCGTTCGCCGTGCAGCGATACGTCCAGCCCTTCGCGCTCCTCTTCCTCGGTCACGCGCAGCCCCATGGCCATGTCCACAACCTTCAGCAGGATGAAAGTGGCAATGCCGGTGTAGACGATCGTCGCAATCACCGAATAGAGCTGCACCATGAACTGGCCGAAGGAGGCGGCGGTGCCGCCAATGGCTTCATTGGCCAGAATGCCGGTCAGCAGCGCGCCGACAATGCCGCACACGCCATGCACCCCGAAGGCATCGAGGCTGTCGTCATAGCCGAGCCAGTGCTTGAGCGCGGTGGCACCCCAGTAGCCGGCCAGGCCGGCTGCGATGCCCAGCACCAGCGCGCCGCTCGGGGACACGAACCCGGCGGCCGGCGTCACCGCGACCAGCCCCGCGACGGCGCCGGAGATGGCGCCGAGAACCGAGGGCTTGCCCTTGAGCACCCATTCCACCAGCACCCAGACAATGGTGGCGGTTGCGGCGGCGATCTGGGTAACCAGAAGGGCCATGCCGGCGCGGCCCCCAGCAGCGAGGGCGGAGCCGGCGTTGAAGCCGAACCAGCCGACCCACAGCATGGAAGCCCCGATCACCGCCAGCGCCAGGTTGAAGGGGGACATGTTCTCGGTGCCGTAGCCGGTGCGCTTGCCCAGCACCACAGCCGCCACCAGGCCGGCCACGCCGGCGTTGATGTGCACCACCGTGCCTCCGGCGAAATCGAGCGCACCCAGGCCGAAGATCCAGCCATTGGACTGCCAGACCCAGTGGCAGATCGGGCTATAGACGAGCAGCGACCAAAGCACGGTGAAGACACAGAGCGAGGAGAACTTCATGCGGTCCGCCACGGCGCCGGTGGCCAGCGCCGGGGTGATGATGGCGAAGGTCATCTGAAAGGCGATGAACACCGTCTCCGGGATGGTTCCGCCCGCCATCGGCTGATTGAAGCTTTCCACCGTGCCGGCCAGGAACACCCGCGACAGATCGCCGATCCAGGCACCGCCTTCGCCGAAGGCCAGGCTGTACCCGGCCACCATCCAGACCACGCTGCACAGCGCGGCCAGGAAAAAGGACTGCATCATGGTGGCCAGCACGTTCTTCTTGCGCACCATGCCGGCATAGAACAGCGCCAGCCCCGGAATGGTCATCAGCAGCACCAGCGCGGTGCTGGTCAGCATCCAGGCCGTGTCGCCGCTGTCGATGGCGGGTGCCTCCTGGGCCAGGGCGGGCCCGGCCAGCAGCAGCGAAGCGGTCAGGGCGGCGGCCGCGCCGCAGGCCCCGGGAGCGATCGCGCGCATCATCCTCATTGGTTCCATTGCTATCCCGGTGGTGGTCATATCGATGGGCGCCCCGGGCATCAGAGCGCGGAGTCGTCGGTCTCGCCGGTGCGGATGCGCACCGCGCGTTCCACATCCAGCACGAAGATCTTGCCGTCGCCGATCTTGCCGGTGCGCGCGGTTGTCGCGATGGCCTCGACCACCGCGTCAACCATGTCCCCCGGTACGGCGACCTCGATCTTCAGCTTGGGCAGGAAAGAGACGTGGTATTCCGCGCCGCGGTAGATCTCGGTCTGGCCCTTCTGGCGGCCAAATCCCTTCACTTCGGTCACGGTCAGCCCCTGCACACCGAGCGGGGTGAGCGCCTCGCGCACCTCGTCCAGCTTGAAAGGCTTGATGACAGCCATCACCAGCTTCATGCGCTGCGGTCCCCTCTGCTTTCGGCGTAGCTGAGGCTGAGTGATGCGAAAGGCGTGCCACAGGCGGGCGGACAAGGCCGTGCGAGAATACGATAGCGATGGCTGCACAGATTTTATGCAGATTGCCTGTGAGCGGAGCCGGAATTGCCGGCGGTGCCACTCTTTCGGCGAGGCGGTCGAGACGCCAGAATAAGCGGCATGAATGCCACCCCAGCGGCCAACTCCATGACAGATCCCAGCAACACGATGGCGGCTGCCCCCACGGGCGGGGCGGATGTCGCGGTCTGCGTTGTCGGCGCAGGACCGGTCGGCGCGACCCTGGCCGCAGCCCTGGCCGCCGCCGGCATCCGCACGGCCGTCGTGGACACCGCGCCGCTGCCGCCGATGGAGCGGCCCGAATTCGATGGCCGCGCCTATGCGATTGCCGCTACCAGCCGCAACCTGCTCGACGGGGCCGGGGTCTGGGACCACCTGCCCTGGAGCCCTGGCCCCATCACCCGCATCCGCTGCATCGATGGCGAAGCCGGCGAGGCCGACAACCGGATGGCGCTGCATTTCGACGCGGCAGAGGCCGGCACCGGCCCGTTCGGCTGGATGGTGGAGGCACGGGCCCTGCGCATGGCGCTGAATGCGCGGATGCGCGAGCTGGCGCATCTTTCGGTGCATGCGCCGGCACGGGCCGAGGTGTCATGGGACGCTGTCGGCGCGGAGATCCGCCTGTCCACCGGGCGCAGCTTCCGCGCGGCGCTGGTTGTAGGCGCCGAAGGCCGCCGCTCCCCCTTGCGCACTGCGGCAGGCATCGGCACGGCTCAACTCGATTACCGTCAGATGGGGCTGGTGGGGGCGGTGGCGCATGAACTGCCGCACGAACAGCAGGCGCTGGAGAAGTTCCTGCCCGACGGGCCCTTCGCCCAGCTGCCGATGGCGCCGACCGAGGAGCATCCGCACGTTTCCGCCATTGTGTGGTCCGACCGCCGCCACGTGGCCGAGCGGATGCTGCGCCTGCCGGACAACGAATACGGACGCGAAATCCAGCGCCGCATGGGCGACCACCTGGGCCGCGTGACGCCGATCGGCCGGCGCTGGTCCTACCCGTTGAGCGCCATGCACGCCATGCGCTACACCGCGCCGCGACTGGCCCTGGTGGGTGACGCCGCGCATGGTATCCACCCGATCGCGGGACAGGGCCTCAATCTCGGCTTCCGTGACGTGGCGACCCTGGCGGAACTGGTGATCGAGGCGGCGGAGCGCGGCGAGGACGCCGGCTCGTCCGGGCTGCTGGCCCGCTACCAGGCTGCACGGCGGCCGGATGCGATGCTGATGCTGGGTGCGACGCACGCGCTGGAGCGGCTGTTCGGCAACAGGCTGCCCCCGGTGAGGCTGGCGCGGCGGCTGGGGCTGGCCGCGGTGGAGCGGATGCCGCGGCTCAAGGGCTTCTTCGCCCGCCGTGCCATGGGGTTCGGGCCGGTGACGGGGTCGCTGATGCTCGGAAATCCGTCCACGGCCCCCTGAAGAGCCGTCGCTCAGCGCCCGGGCAGCAACCCTTCCATCAGCCCGCGCAGCAGGGCGATCCCGTCCTGCACCCCTTCCAGCCGCAGCGGCTGCCCGGCAGCGTCCCCGGCGGAGGGTGCCAGGGCCACACGGTCCTGCCCAAGCTCGGCCGCGGAAATCCGGCCGTCACCATCGTAGTCCAGGCTTTCCATCACCAGCCGGGCGCCGGCCACGCCTGCCAGCGCTCCGCCGGCGCCGGCAAAGGCCAGCGCATCGGCACTTGCACCGTCCGCCGCGGCGAGAACCCAGGTCATGCCGCGGATCAGCCGTCCGATCTCCGCCACGGAGAGCAGCCTGTCGCCCGAAACATCGCCAATGGCAATGACCGTCGCAATGCAGCCCGAGCCCTGGCCTGCGGGTGTGCCGCAGGCTGCCTCGAGTTGCTCCAGCGCGCCCAGCATCGCCAGCCCCTCTCCGTGCAGGGCGGACATGGCAAGCGGCGGCGCAGGACAGCGGTGCCAGGCCTGCACCGGCGTGTCGCCCGGCAACCGGTCGTCGCGCAGCTTCGGCCCTGGTTCGGCGCTTACGAGCCCCTCAGTGCCGCCCGGGCGCAGCATGATGCGCGGTGCCTCGGCGCCCCGCCCTGTCCCGATGAGCCAGCCATCCTGTTCGCGCGATTCGTTGAAACGCAGCAGCCGCGACGGGCCACGCGCGGGAAGCCGGGCGGCGCTGCGGGCAGTCAGGTGCAGCATGGCATCGGGTGCGGTGCAGCTGCCGGCAAACCAGGCGCCGCGCAGCTCCGGTGGCACGGGCGAGATCGGCTGGGCCGATGCGGCACCCTGCCAGAAGAACAAGCCCATCAGCAGCGCGAAGGCTGGGGCGCGTCGTGCCGTCACCATCACGGCAGCGCTACCTCCGTGCCGGAGCAAAGGTCGAAGCGCGGGCGTTCGAACTGGCGCCCGTCGCGGAACACGGCACGCAGATGGCCGGTACAGCCCACCTCTTCGGGAGGCTGGAAATCCAGCGTCTCGCCACGGCCGAGCACGGTGCTGCCCAGCCGGTCCGGTCCGGGCGAAGCGTCCGGCGCGGCATCGGCCGCATCCACATACAGTTCCACCAGCGGTGCCCGGCCGGTGTTGCGGAACCGCACGCTGCCTTCGCGCGGCGGACCCTGTTCGATCGGGCCGCCACCCTGGTCCAGCCGCTCCGCCAGGGTCCAGCCGGGGCGCAGCACGATCAGCCCGCTGCCGCAGATATCGACGCCCCGCCGCTCCTCCGCGCCGCCATTGGCGAACAGGATGCGGAGGTCGATCTCGCAGTCGCTGCGCAGCGTGACCTCGGCGCGCGCGCCGCGTTCCACCGGCCGCGCCAGCAGCCTGTCCTCGCCCCAGTCGCTGTCGTCGATGCCGGAGGCGTAAACCTCCTGCACGGCGGCGCCATGGCGGTTGATCAGGGTGAAGACGCGTTCGGGCGGGCGTGGCACGCCGCTCCCGTCGAACACCATCTGCGGCGTGGCGCAAAGGTCCACGCCGCGCTTTTCCTCTGCCGTGTCGTCGTCATACACGGCGCGCAGATCCACATGGCAGGCACGGCTGCGAAGCCGCAGCCGGAAAGTGTCGCCATCCTCCACTGTGGTGGCGCCAAGGCGGTCGATGCCCCACGCCTCGGCACCGGGTTGCCCGGCCGAGGCTCCGGTGATGGCGTGCAGGTTGCGGATGCCGCGGCCGCTGGCATTGGCGATCACCGTTTCCCGCCACGGCGTGGCGGGGTCGCCAAAAGCCACCCGGGTGCGACGGCAAAGATCGATGCGCCGGCGCTCCTCCGTGGCGTCGTCCTCGAACACGGCGGTGATGTCGAACAGGCAGGCACGGGTACGGCCCAGGATCAGCTCGTGGCTTTCCTCCGGCTCGATCGTATCGGGGCCGAGGCGATCCGTGCCGCGCTCCGCCGCGCCCGATGGACCGGCGTAGAGTTCGCGGATCGGCACATCGGTGTCGTTGACCACAAGCGCCACGCGCATGGGTGCCGAGGGGTCTCCAAGCACCACGCGCGGCGTGCCGCGCGCATCGCGGCAAAGGTCGAGGCCGCGCTTTTCCTCCGTGCTGCCATCCGACAGCACGGCGCGGAGGTCCCACAGGCAGAGGCGGGTGCGGCCAAGCGAGAGGCGCAGCGTGGCGGCGTTGGGCAGCGTTTCCTCGCCGAGCCTTTCGCCACCCGGCTCCACGCTGCCGGCAGGAACGACATAGAGCTCGCGCAGACCCAGCCCAAGTTCGTTGGCAATCAGCAATTCGCGCTCGGTGATGCGGTCGGTGCGTTGCGCCGGCGCCTGGGGCGCGCGCGGCTCAGCGGCCACTCCCGGCCAGGGCGCTGCAAGCAGCACCACCAACAGGCCCCAGCGTAGCCGCATCCAGTCCAACCCCCATTCCGCCGCGCCAGAATGCTTGCGGCGAAGGTAGGGTGCAAGCGTTGCGCGCGCTGCGTGATCGGATTTGCGATTTGCTGTGGCAACGATTATCGCTGACCCTGGCCACAGGAATGATGTGGCTGGAGGATGTCAAGAATGCTGCGTCGTACCCTTCTGGCGGCCTCCGCTGCCAGCGCCCTGTTGCCTCTCGCCGCGCTGCGCTCCGGCGCGCGGGCCGCCGAGCTCTATCCCTCGATGAACGTCTTCATTCCCGCCGGTCCCGGCGGCGGCTGGGACGGGCTCGGCCGCGCCATCGAGCAGGTGGCCCGGCAGGCAGGGCTGGTCAGCTCCTTCCAGTTCGAGAATGTGGGCGGAGCCGGCGGCACCGTCGGGCTGCCGCGGTTTATCGGTCAGCGCCGCGGGCGCGAAGGCGCGATCATGGTGGGCGGTGCGATCATGGTGGGCTCGGTGCTCGCCAACAAGTCGCCGGTGGGCCTCAAGGACGTGACGCCAGTGGCGCGCATGACCACCGAGCCCGGAATCATCGTGGTTCCCGCCAACAGCGACATCCGCGACATCAACGGATTCATGGCGGCACTGAAGGACAATCCGGGCGCGACCTCGGTGGCCGGCGGCAGCGCCGGCGGCATGGACCACATCCTGCTTGGCCTGCTGCTGAAATCGGTGGGCCGCTCGGCCCGGGACGCCTCCTACGTTGCCTTCGCCGGCGGCGGCCCGGCCCAGGCGGCCATTCTCGGGGCGCAGGTGAAGGCCGGCATCAGCGGCTATTCCGAGTTCGCCGAACAGATCAAGGCGGGGCGGATGCGCGCCCTGGCGACTTCGGGCGAATCGCGCTCGGTGGAAGGCGTGCCGACGCTGAAGGAGAGCGGCATCGACATCGTGCTGGGCAACTGGCGCGGCGTGTTCGGCCCGCCGGGGCTGCGGCCCGAGGCGGTGCAGAAGCTGGTGAAGTTCGTCACCGACCTGCATGCCCTGCCGGCCTGGAAGGAATTGCTGGCGCGCCAGGGCTGGGACGACGCGTTCCTGGTGGGTGCGGAGTTCGATGCCTTCCTGAAGCAGGACGAGGCGGCGACGGCGCAGGTGCTGAAAGAGATCGGCCTGATCTGAGGCGGCCGCGCCGCAGTGGGAGAGTATGCAATGGAACGGGCGAAGCCGGGGGCTGGCCCCGATCTCGCGGTCGGGCTGTTCGTGGTGGCGCTGGGGCTGCTCTGCCTGTGGCAGGCGGTGGCCATCCCGGTGACACCGCTCTACGCCCAGGTCGGGCCGAAATTCATGCCCTACGTCATCGGCGCGCTGGTGACGTCGGTGGGCATCGGCCTCAGCGTCACCGCGCTCCGCGGTGGCTGGTCGCACACGCTGGAGGAGGTAGAGCACCTGCCGCCGACAAACTGGCGGGCCATCGGCCTGCTGGGCGCCGGGCTGGTGGCCAACCTCGTGCTGATCGGCACGCTGGGCTTCGTTTTCGCGGCCACGGCGCAGTTCGTGCTGGTGGCGGCGGCTTTTGGCAGCCGGCATCCGCTGCGCGACTTCGGGATCGGGGTTGCAGTGGCATTCGGCGCCTTTCTTGCCTTTGACAAGCTGCTCGGCGTCAACATCGGTGCCGGCATCCTGGAAGGGATCCTCTGACCATGGATGTCTGGTCCGGCCTCGCGCTCGGCTTTGGGCACGCGCTTACCATCACCAATCTGGGCTGGGCGCTGCTCGGCTGCTTTCTCGGCACCGCGATCGGCGTGCTGCCGGGAATCGGCCCGGCGCTGACCATCGCGCTGCTGCTGCCCATCACCTTCCAGGTCAGCGCCACAGGCGCGTTCATCCTGTTCTGCGGCGTGTTCTACGGCGCGATGTATGGCGGCTCCACCACCTCCATCCTGCTGAACACCCCGGGCGAGAGCGGCTCCATCATCACCGCGCTGGAAGGCGCGAAGATGGCCAGGAACGGCCGCGCCGGGCCGGCGCTGGTCACTGCAGCCATCGGCTCCTTCGTGGCCGGGACGATCGGCACGCTGGGCATTTCCTTTGTCGGGCCGCTGGTGGTGGAGCTGGCGCTGAAGCTCGGCCCGGCCGAGTATTTCTCGCTCATGCTGCTGTGCTTCGCCACCGTGTCGGCGGTGCTTGGCGGCTCGGTTCTGCGCGGGCTGGCATCGCTCGGCCTGGGGCTGGTGATCGGGCTGGTCGGCATCGACCTGCAGACCGGACAGCCGCGCCTGACCTTCGGCATCCCCGAATTGCTGGACGGCATCGACGTGGTGCTGGTCGCGGTCGCTCTTTTTGCCGTGGGCGAGACCATGTTCCTCGCCTGGAACCATGTTGCCGGCAAGCAGGAGGTGCGCGAGGTCGGCCGGCTGATGATGACGAAGCAGGATTGGAAACGAAGCATCGGCCCCTGGTTCCGCGGCGCCGGACTGGGCTTTCCCTTTGGCGTCATGCCGACCGGCGGCAGCGAGATGCCGACCATGCTCAGCTACTACGCCGAGCGGAAGCTGGTTCGTCCCGAGCACCGGCACGAGTTCGGCACCACCGGCGCGATCGAGGGCGTGGCGGGGCCGGAGGCGGCCAACAATGCCGCGGCGGCGGGCGTGCTGGTGCCGATGCTGACGCTCGGACTGCCGACTTCGGCCACGGCGGCGATCATGCTGTCGGCCTTCCAGTCCTACGGCATCCAGCCGGGGCCGATGCTGTTCACCACCCAGGCCGACCTGGTCTGGACGCTGATCGCTTCGCTCTACATCGCCAACATCATGCTGGTGGTCTTGAACCTGCCGCTGGTCGGGCTGTGGGCCCGCATCCTGAAGATCCCGACGCCGCAGCTCTATGCCGGCATCCTGGTCTTCGCGACCATCGGCACCTACGGCATCAGCAACAGCGTGGTCGACCTGGTGCTGCTCTACGGCATCGGCATCATTGCCGCCTTCATGCGCCGCTTCGACTTCCCCCAGGCGCCGGTCGTGATCGGCATGATCCTGGGACCGATGGCGGAGCAGGCGATGCGGCAGGCGCTGACCATCAGCCAGGGCGACTGGAGCACCTTTGTCACCCGGCCCGTCTCGCTGTCCATCCTGCTGATCGCGGTGCTGGCGCTGGCGGGGCCGCGGATCTGGGGGCTGTTCGTGCGCAACCGGGCGGACACGGCGCCCTCGCCATAGGTCCGCCCCTGGCGCGGCGCGGCGGCGGCCCAACATGGAGGGCATGCCGCCCGCCAGACCCTGGACACCCCGCCGCCTGCTGGTGACCCCCTCCGCCCTGCGCTTCGCCCATGGCGCTGCCACGGTGGAGCGCGCGGCGGCGGCGGGGGCTGAGATCGTCCGGCTCCCCGCTGACCGGCTTTCGGGCCTGCCCGACAGCTACCGCGACAGCAAGACCACCATGGCGGTGGTGGTGGCGTCCCCTAGCCGGCGGCGGCCGCAGCCCATCCCGCCCTCGGCCGACTGGCGATTCGACCTGGCCGAGGGTTGCCCGGCGCACTGCCAGTACTGCTATCTGGCCGGCTCCCTGGCCGGGCCGCCGATCATCCGCTCCTATGCCAACCTTCCCGAGATCCTGGCGGAACTGCCGCCGCTGCTCGGGCAGGGCACCGTGACATCGCGCTCCGAGGCACGGCAGGCTGAGGGCACCACCTTCGAATGCTCCTGCTACACCGATCCGCTGGCCATCGAGCACCTGACCGGCGGGCTGGAAGCCGCCATCCGCCACTTCGGCGCCTGGGACGAGGCTGTGCAGCTTCGCTTCACCACCAAGTTCGACGCGGTGGAGCCGCTGCTGGACCTGCCGCACCGCGGCCGGACACGCATCCGCTTTTCGCTGAACGCCCGCTCAGCCGAACGCTATGAGGGCGGCGCGCCCCGCATGCCGCGGCGGCTGGCGGCGATGCGGGCGGTGGCCGAGGCAGGCTACCCGGTTGGCATCACCGTGGCGCCGATCCTGCCCGTGCCGGCCTGGCAAGCGGAATACGACCGGCTCCTGGCGGACGTGGCCGAGGCGCTGGACGGGCTGCGGCCCGACCTGACTGCCGAACTGATCACCCACCGCTTCACCGACAAGTCCAAGGGCGTTCTGAACGACTGGTATCCCGGCAGCGACCTGCCGATGGACGAAGCGGAGCGCACCCGCAAGCTGACCAAGTTCGGTACCGGCAAGTGGGTGATGCCACGCGACGCGATGAGGGCCATGCGGGAAGCGCTGACGACGTCGCTGCATCGCTGGCTGCCGGCGGCGCGACTGCTTTACTGGACCTGAGGACGCGGCGGTGAAGCACCCGGTGACACCGGATGGGCGCTACTTCGTGGTGCGCGGGCGTCTTTGGCGGCTGGCGAACCCTGCGCTCGACGAGGCCGAACGCAGCGCCCTGACCCGCGAGCTGATGGCCGGACGGCGCGCCAAGCAACAGGCTCTCCGCCGAGGCGACGCTGCGGATCGGGAGGCCGCCCGGCAGCGCATCGATGCCGCCAAGCAGGCCCTGGGCGAGCGCGGACCAGTGTGGTGGGACGATGGCGCCCCCGATTTCAACCGGCACATGGCCCGCAACACGCCCTATGCCGAATGGTTCGCGGCGCTGGACGAGCACGGAGGAACCGGTGGATAGGTTCCCCGCGCCGGGCCGCTATTCCCCGGCAGGCTCCAGTTTCAGGATGCGGCCGCGATTCTCATCCGTGAGCAGGTAGAGCGCGCCTTCCGGCCCCTGCACCACATGGCGGATACGCGTCTGGCCCCAGAGCAGCCGCTCTTCGCCACGGATCTGGTCTCCCTCCACCTCGAGGCGCATCAGCCCGGCGCTGCTCAGCGTCCCCATGAACAGGTCGCCCTTCCAGCCCGGAAAGGCATCGCCGTTGTAGAAGGCAACGCCGGACGGGCTGATGGCCGGTGTCCAGAAACGCAGCGGGTCCTGCATGTCGGGCCGTGACGGCGCCTCATGGATCTGCAGCCCGCTATAGGCGGTGCCGTGGCCGACCACGGGCCAGCCGTAATTGGCGCCCGGCCGGACCAAGTTGACCTCGTCGCCGCCGCGCGGACCCATCTCCACTTCCCACATGGTGCCCGTGGCAGGGTTCACCGCCAGCCCCTGGGGCGAGCGGATGCCATAGGCGAAGATCTCCGGCCTGGCGCCCGGCAGGGCAGGATTGCCTTCCGCGGGACGGCCGTCGCGTTCCAGCCGCAGGAGTTTGCCGGCAAGGTCCGACAGGTCCTGCGCCCGCTCCGACACGCGCTGCCGGTCGCCGGTGGTGAGGTAAAGCTTGCCGTCGCGGCCAAAGGAGATGCGGCAGCCGTAATGCCCGTTGCCGGTCTGCGCCGGCAGGGCGTCGAAGATCGGCTGCGCGGAGTCGAGGCTGCGTGCGTCGCCCGCCAGCCGGGCGCGCACCAGCCGGGTGACATTGCCGCCCCGCACCGCGGCGGCATGGCAGAAATACAGTTCCCGCGTCGAAGCGAAATCGGGCGCGAGCTGAATGTCGAGCAGCCCTCCCTGGCCGGCCGCCGCCACCTCCGGAACACCGCCGAGCGGTGGCGAAACCGAGCCGTCCCGATCGATCAGCCGCAGGCGGCCAGGGCGCTCGGTGACCAGCATTCGCCCGTCCGGCAGGAAGGCGCCGCCCCAGGGATGCGACAGGCCGCCGGCGAAGGTTGTGACCCGGAAGCGGGCGGCCTGGCTTTCCACCACCTCGCCCCGCCCCTCAGTGCCCTGGGCGCAGGCGGTGCCGCTCAGCAGCGCCACGGTCAGGGGAAGGATGCGGGAAGCGGCGCGAAGGAGCGCCGGAAAGGGCCTGCGAGCGGGGGTCCGTCCGACGCTCATGCAGTTCACTTCGCCAGTGCGCCGGCGATCCAGTCCTTCAGCGCGCTCTTGGGGAGGGCGCCGACCTTGGTCTCGACGGGCTTTCCGTCCTTGAACAGGATCATGGTGGGGATGCCGCGGACCGCATACTCGTTCGGCGTCATCGGGTTCTCGTCGATGTTCACCTTGGCGATGGTGAGCTGGCCTTCGTAATCCTTGGCGATCTCGTCCAGAATCGGGGCCACCATGCGGCACGGGCCGCACCATTCGGCCCAGAAATCCACCAGCACAGGGCCGGAGGCGCTCAGCACATCCTGCTTGAAGCTGTCGTCGCTGACGGCCTTGGTCAGTTCGCTCATCGTATGTGTTCCTCAGCGCGCCCACCGGGGGGCGGGCGCCTCTTCTCGGGGAAGAAAGTCGGGTGCCGGGGCCATGAGGTCAAGAAGCGGCTACCGGGCGAAGCCGGCGATGCCCCGCCGCAGCGCGTCGGACCGTCCGTCCCGCGTCACGTCCCACAGCGGGCTGTCCACCGCCAGGCGTTGCCCACCATCACGCTGGACAGGGCGGATGGTGGTGCCGCCCATTCCGGCATCTTCCCGCCCGAACAGTGCCAGTGGCACCCGGACATAGATGCCCTTGTCGAAGGATCCTTCGCCGAACTCGGCCGCCGAGACGTTGGTGAAGGTGGCAAAGCCGCCGACCTCGATCCCGGAATCGAAGCGTCGGCCCATCTCAATCGTGGCGCCCCAGTCACCCGCCAGGTAGCGCCCGGCGCGCAGCACGCCATACAGGTTCCAGACCGGCAAGTCGGCGTAGATCGACGCATGGCCGGTGGCGACGTTGTAGTCGCGGAAGCCGAACTTCTGATTGTAGTCACGCTGCTGCACCCAGGCCATGTCGATCCCGAAGGCGAAGCGGCTGTCATGCGGCCGCCAGAGTATCTCGCCTGAGGCACCACCGAACATCGGCTCCAGGTAGCCTAGCGAGGCGCGGGCGAAGACATCCGGCGCCAGGTTCCAGATCCGTTCGGCATACAGGGTGGAAAGGGCGGTTTTTCCTTCCTCGGCGTAGCGCGCATAGTCGCTGCGGACGCGGGGCAGCAGACTGTCCGATGGCAGGCCGCCCGACATGTTGCCCAGCAAGGCCTGCGACGCGCTGCCGGCCAGGGCGAAGCCGCTGCCCAGATCGACCCGCATGCCGGCGCCAAGGCCTGCCTGCCATCGAAGCGTGCGCGACGGGTCACCGAGCTGAAGCCCCAGCGTCGGGCCAACACCCCAGTCCCAGAAAGGTGGACTGGCCCGCGCCGCATCCGGCGCCAGATCCCCCGCGGCGGGCAGCAGGCGGCTAGCCAGCCAGGCTTCCTCCGGGCTGGCGAGGCCGGCGGCCACTGCTTCTAGGGTGGTGCGCGGCACTTCCAGTACGGCGATCTCGACGCCCGCCCGCCACCAGCGCAGCCGCAACATCTCGGCACCCGGGCCAAGGGCTGGCTGGATGGCGCGCATGGCGCGCGCAGTGAGCTGCGGCAGGGTGCGCCACGCCCCGCCGGATAGCGCGACCTCGGCCACCAACCCCTCCCGGCGAAAGGCGAGACCGCGGAAGCCAGCGCTGGCCAGCGCGGCGAACACCTCCCCCGCTTCGTCTGCCGGCACCACGACGGGCCGGGCTGGCATGGATGGCGGAGCCGGCAGCGGTACGGCGGGCGGATCCGCCGCATTCATGCGCAGCGAGAGGCGGAACAGCAGATCGGTCCCGTGCACCCAGTGCACCCCGGCATCGAGCCAATCATTGCTCCACTGCAGGCCCAGATTCACGCGGGAATCGGCATCGCCACGCCCATTGTCGCGCCGGGCCGGATAGCCGCCACGCTCGTCACGCAACCGGTCGCCGGACCATTCGGCCTTGGCGCGCAGTCCATCAATGCCGCCCCAGGGCGTCCGAAGAAACGGCACAGTCCATTCCATTCCGAAAAAGGGTGCCATTTCCTCGCCGCGGAACAGCCCGGTCTGAAAGGTGCCGCCACGGCCGACATTGCGGGGGCGGTCATCGAAAGCGGGGGAAATCTCGCTGAGGGGATTGTTCCATTCCGCCCCGGTACCGAGTCGTCCCCAGCCAAGCCCTGCGCTGAGATCAAGCCCCCACCAGCGCTTGGAAGCGACGATGTACTCGCCCGCATACAGGCCCGTGCCGATGAAATCCTGCAGGCCGATGGCAACTGCCGGATTGTACTCGCCTTCCGGCAGCAGCCGCAGCTTCAGGTCGAAGGCGCGATCGGTGGTCATGCCTTCGCCGGTTGTGGCGTTCAGTCGCTCGGCCAGGCGGAAGGTGGTTTCCAGAAAGGGCAAGGCCTGGAAGTTCAGGAACCAGAAGCGGCGCTGGTGGCGGATCGCCGCGCCGGCTTCAAGGGTCGCATCGTCGCGGAAGCGGGCATTGCGGGTCTCGATCAGGCCCAGGCCGCCCCAATTGCTGCCGGTGGCCGGCATTTCCTCGGCGCGCGCGCCCGCCATGGCAGCCAGGATCAGCAGACCGGCGAGACGCGCGACACCAGGAGGCATGCCGGATTTTCCGGCGGTTATCTTCACGACATCGTGAAATTAACCAATGGATGAGGCGCTGCCAAGCGTTTTCGCGCGGACTGTTAATAAGTGGCGAAGATGCGTGCGATCTCCACCGGATCCCGCGTCACCGTCAAAGCCATGGCCAGCAAAATGCGCGCCTTCTGCGGAGTTAGGTTGTCGGCCGACAGGATGCCTTGTTCCCGCATCTTGGTGCCGGCCACGACCCGGCCGCTGCCGACCCGGGTGGACTGCACCACCACCACGCCCTGCTTCACCGCTTCCGCCAAAGCATCGGCCTCAACGGGCGTCGGACCGCCGGGCGCGAAGCCGGCGCTGACGATGCCCTTGGCCCCGGCCGCAACAAAGGCGCGGATCGCCGTTTCGTCGGCATCGGCGTGGGAATAGGCGATGTCCACGCGCGGCAGGGCGTCGATGGCCGCAATGTCGAATTCCGTGTTCGGCATCACCCGACGCAACGGCTTACGATAGTAGGCGATGCGATCGGCATCGGCGTGGCCCAGCACGCCGAAATCCGGTGTGCGGAAGGTCTGCATGCGCCAGGTTGAGGTCTTCGACACCTCGCGCACCGCCTGGATCTCGTCGTTCAGCAACACCAGCACGCCCAGGCCGCGCGATTCGGGATGGGCGGCCACCCGCACGGCGTTCAGCAGGTTCATGCCCATGTCGGTGGACAGGCCCGAAGCGGGACGCTGGGCGCCCACCATCACCACCGGCACATCGACCTTGAGCCCGAGGGAGAGGGCATAGCCGGTCTCCTCCAGCGTCGCCGTGCCATGGCCGATCACGATGCCGGCGAGGCCGGGGATCTCCGCCACCGCCTTGCGGCACTCGGCGGCGATGTTCTTCCAGTCGCGGAAGCCGATGCGTGTCGAGATCACGGCGCTGTAGGGACGGGGAATGACATCGGCCAGCAGGGCCAGTTCCGGCACGCGGGCGGCGATGGCCCTGGCGTCCAGCACCTTCCCGTGTCTGCCGTAATCCTGGATGTCGAGCCCGTTCTCGCCCAGCGAGGCCATGGTGCCGCCGCTGCCGATAAAGGCGACGCGCGGCTTGGGAGGGGCGGTGTTGGGCATGACGGATCCGCTGACTGCGAGAGGGGCGATACGCAAGCTGTAGGCGCCGCACGGCCCAGGGAAAAGGGCCGCGTCCGATCAGCCGGCTTGCGCTGCCCACTCACCCAGGGCGACGCGGCCGGGCCGCGTCAGTTGTGCCCAGCGCAGCGTCATCAACACCGCCACCACCGCCAGGCCGGCGACCAGGCCGATCCATACGCCCAGCGGCCCCCAGCCGGCGGTGAAGCCGAGCCCCAGCCCGATCGGCAAGCCCAGCCCCCAATACCCCAGCGCCGCGAAGAGCAGCGGCATCCGGGTGTCCTTCAGCCCGCGAAGGGCGCCGGCCGCCACCGCCTGCACCCCGTCGGAAAGCTGGAACACGCCGGCGACCATCAGCAAGGTGGCGGCCAATGTCCGCGTCTCGGCCATGTCAGGCGCCAGGAACAAGGCCGCCACGCTGTGCGGCGCCAGAAGCAGAACCGCGGCCGTGGCGGCCATGAAGCCGCCACCCAACCCGATGGCGACCCATCCGGCACGCCGCACGCCCGCAACATCGCCGGCCCCGGCTGCGAGTCCGACCCGGGCCGTCGCCGCCTGTCCCACCCCCATGGGCACCATGAAGCAGGCGCTGGCCACCTGGAGTGCCACCGCATGGGCGGCCACCGCCATGGGACTGAACCAGCCCATCACCAGCGCCGTGGCGCTGAAAATGCCGATCTCCAGCAGCATCGACCCGGCGATGGGCAGGCCAACCGCCACAGCTTCCCGCATGCGGCGCCAGTCGGCCCGCCAGAGCCGGCCCATCAGGCGAAAGCGCGAGAGATTGCGGTCACGCGCGATCCAGAAAGCCAGTCCCGCAAGCATGGCGCCGTTGGCGATGGCACTGGAAAGTCCCGCACCCACCACGCCCATCGACGGGAAGCCTAGCCCTTCCGCCACCATCAGCCACAGCAGCACCGCGTTGAGCAGGATCGCCAGCGCGGACACCCAGAGTGCCGGCGCCGGTCGTTCCAACGCCGCGAGAAAGCCTCGTAGCACCGCGAAGCCGTAGAAGAAGGGCATGCCCCAGAGCAGGGCGCGGGTGTAGCGCTGCGCCTCGGCCGCAAGGGCTGGGTCCTGTCCGGTGGCCAACAGGATCGCGCCGGCGTTCCACAACAGCGATCCCAGCAGAATGAAGAGCGGGATGCCGAGCCAGAGGGCAGCCCTCACGGTGCGCCGCATCTCGCGCATGTGGTGGCTCACCCGTCCGCGTTCCTGCGCCAGCATGGCCGAGGCGGCAAACGCGGCGCCAAAGGCCGGGGCCAGGGCGATGAAATACAGATTGCCGCCCAGCGTGACGGCGGCCAGCGGCAACTCGCCGATCCGGCCGAGAAACAGCGTGTCGGTCAGCACCAGCGCGATCTGCGACAGGTTGGTCAGGGCCAGGGGCCAGGCCAGGCCGAGGGTCGCGCGCAACTCGCGCCCCCAGCCTTGTCCGGCAGGGTCCTGGCCCGGCGCTTGTTGCGCCTGGGCATTGTGTTCCGTGTGCATGGCCGGCGGAGGCTTAGCCCGATTCGCCGCCAGGGTCGCGGGACGATTTCGTGTGCGCCCCCGCCAGCGTGGCAGCCGGGCAGCCATGCATGGCCTGAACACGACAGCGGCCGGCGTCCGCGCCATCTTGCGCATTGCATCACGCGGCGCTTGCCGGATCCTTCCGATCCGGCGCCCTGCCCTCCGTCTTCCGCTGTCCGGAGCCGCCACCATGACCATCCGTGCCGCCGCCACGGGCCAGGAGATGCCGTCCTGGCTCACGCCCCTGCTGGCCACAGCCTGCGGGCTGATTGTCGCCAACATCTATTATGCCCAGCCGCTGATTGGCCCGATCAGCGCAGAGCTGGGCCTTTCGCCGGCAGCGGCGGGCTTGATCGTCACCTTGACGCAAGTCGGCTACGGCGCCGGGTTGCTGCTGGTGGTGCCGGCAGCCGATCTGGTGGAGAACCGCAGGCTGGTGCTTGCGGTGATGGCAGTGGCGGCGGCAGGGGTGGTGCTGGCGGCACTGTCCAACGCCGCCGCACCTTTTTTGCTGGCCTCGCTGCTGATCGGTCTCGGTTCGGTCGCCGTGCAGATCCTGGTGCCCTATGCCGCCCATATGGCGCCCGAGCAGGTTCGTGGCCGGGTGGTCGGCAACGTGATGAGCGGACTGATGCTGGGCATCATGCTGGCACGGCCGGTCGCCAGCCTTGTTACCGACCTTCTGTCTTGGCACGCTGTTTTCTGGCTTTCCGCCCTGGTGATGCTGGGGCTTGGCGTGGTGCTGCGCGTGGCCTTGCCGGTGCGCCGGCCGAGCCCAGGGCTTGGCTACCGCGCCCTGCTCGGCTCCATGGCGCGGCTGGTGATGTCTCAGCCGGCCCTGCGCCGCCGGGCTCTCTATCAGGCAGGCATGTTCGGAGGGTTCAGCGTCTTCTGGACGGCCGTACCGCTGCACCTGGCCCGGGATTTCCAGCTGTCACAGAGCGGCATTGCCCTGTTCGCGCTGGCCGGCGTGGCCGGAGCGGTGGCAGCGCCGATTGCCGGCCGGGTGGCCGATCGGGGGTGGATCCGCCCGGCCAGTGCCGGGGCGATGGGCCTGGGTGCTCTGGCCTTCCTGATGTCCATGCCGCTCAGCCCGGTTCCAGGCACGCAGGGATCGACGCTCGCGTTGGTTCTGCTGGTGTTGGCGGGGATTGTGCTGGATTTCGGCGTATCGGCCAACGTGGTGCTGGGGCAGCGAGTGATCTTCGGGCTGGGCGACGAACTGCGCGGGCGGATCAACGGACTTTACATGGCCACGTTTTTCATGGGCGGGGCCCTGGGTTCGGCACTGGGTGGCTGGAGCTTCGCCCAGGGCGGGTGGGCGATCACGGCATGGATGGGGCTGGCATTACCGGTCCTTGCCCTGGCTTTGTTCGCCACGGAACGGCATGGCGCCAAGCGGCGACCGGAGCGGCAAGGTGCGAGTTGATCTGCTATTGACAGCTAAATGGTTGTGCAATCCGTCAATGCACACCATGTTCCTGCGGTCGACTTGGTTTGGTTTCGGCTAGCCTCCCTCCCTCCCGGCTCATCTGCCGGGATGCGGCGTGCCTGGTGCCCGTTCCGATCGAAGGTTGATCCGCCGTGCATGTTGCGGGGCGGAACCCCATCTAATGGAGCACCCGGATGCCGATCGGTACCGTGAAGTGGTTTAACGCAACCAAGGGTTTTGGATTCATTCAGCCGGAAGACGGTTCCAAGGACGTGTTCGTGCACATCACCGATGTGCAGCGCGCCGGCCTGCAGGGCCTCGCCGAAGGCGAGCGGATTGAGTACGAGCTGCAGAAGGGCCGTGAGGGCAAGCTCTCCGCCTCCAATCTGAAGCAGGTCTGATCTGCTGATCAGGCCCCGGGCACCGAGTGGTGCCCGGGGCTTTTTTTGCGTCCATTGACAGCACCCCGCCGCCCGGCTGACCCTCCGTTGCCGGGAGAAGCGGAGTTCGCGAGCCGATGGACCAGACAAAGAAGCCCTTCAAGCTGCGCAGCCAGCGTTGGTTCGACGACCCGGAGGATCCGGGCATGACCGCGCTGTACATCGAGCGCTTCCTGAACTTCGGCCTCACGCGGGGTGAGCTGCAGTCGGGCAAGCCGATTATCGGCATCGCCCAGACCGGCAGCGACATCGCCCCCTGTAACCGCCACCACCTGGCCCTGGCCGAGCGGGTCAAGGCAGGCATCCGGGATGCCGGCGGCATCCCCCTGGAATTTCCGATCCATCCCATCCAGGAAACCGGCAAGCGCCCCACCGCGGCGTTGGACCGCAACCTGGCTTACCTGTCGCTGGTGGAGATCCTGCACGGCTATCCAATGGATGGCGTGGTGCTGACCACGGGCTGCGACAAGACCACGCCCGCCTGCTTGATGGGCGCGGCGACGGTGAACATCCCGGCCATCGTGCTCTCGGGCGGGCCGATGCTGGACGGGCACTGGAAAGGCCGCCTGTCAGGCTCCGGCACCATTGTCTGGGAAGCACGCAAGCTGCTTGCCGCCGGCGAGATCAACTATGACGGCTTCATGCAGATGGTGGCGAGCAGCGCGACCTCGGTCGGCCATTGCAACACCATGGGCACAGCGTTGTCGATGAACTCGCTTGCCGAGGCGCTGGGCATGTCGCTGCCCGGATGCGCCTCCATCCCCGCGGCCTATCGCGAGCGCGGGCAGATGGCGCACGCTACGGGCATGCGGATCGTGGACATGGTACGGGAGAACCTCCGCCCCTCCGACATCATGACGCGCGAAGCGTTTGAGAACACCATCGTGCTGGCCAGCGCCATCGGCGCCTCCTCGAACTGTCCGCCACACCTGGTGGCCATCGCGCGCCACATGGGGGTGGAGCTGACGACGGAGGACTGGCAGGAGATCGGCTCGGACGTGCCGCTGCTGGTGGATTGCCAGCCTGCCGGCCGCTTCCTGGGCGAGATGTTCTACCGCGGCGGCGGCGTGCAGTCGGTGATGAAGGAACTGGCCGATGCCGGCAAGCTGCACACGGGCGTGAAGACCGTCACCGGCCAGACGTTGGAGAAGGATCTGAAGCGCGCCCCGCTGGCCGACCGCGAGGTGATCCGTCCCTATGCCGAGCCGCTGAAGGAGCAGGCTGGCTTCGTGGTGCTGTCCGGCAACATTTTCGAAAGCGCGGTGATGAAGGTCAGCGTCATCGACGCCGATTTCCGCAAGCGCTTCCTGTCCGACCCTGAAGACATCTTCGAAGGCAAGGTGATCGTCTTCGAGGGTCCTGAGGATTACCATGACCGGATCGAAGACCCGGATCTGGGCGTGGACGAGCGCACTGTCCTGGTTATTCGTAACTGCGGTCCTGTGGGCTATCCCGGCAGCGCCGAGGTGGTGAACATGCAGCCGCCGGGCGCCATGATCAAAGCCGGGCTGCACAGCCTGCCCACCATGGGCGACGGGCGGCAGAGCGGCACCTCCGCAAGCCCGTCCATCCTCAATGTCTCCCCCGAGGCAGCGGTGGGAGGCGGGCTGGCGCTGCTGAAGTCCGGCGACCCGATCCGCATCAACCTGAAGACCCGCAAGGTGGACGTGCTGATCCCGGAAGAGGAGATGGCCGCCCGCCGCGCGGCCTGGGCGCCGCCCAAGCTGCAGCACAAGACGCCATGGGAGGAGATCTACCGTTCCATGGTCGGGCAACTCGGCACCGGTGGCTGCCTGGAGCCGGCGACGCTGTACCTGAACATCCTGGAGACGCGCGGCGAGAGCCGCCACAATCACTGAGGGAATACGCATGAGCGGAAGGCTCGCGGGGAAGCGGTGCTTCCTCACTGCCGCGGGGCAGGGCATCGGGCGTGCCACGGCGCTGGCCTATGCGGCGGAGGGCGCCACGGTGGTGGCCACGGATCGCGATGCGGAGAAGCTTTCCGCTCTCGCATCCCAGGGCATTACAACAGAGGTGCTGGATGTGCTGGACGATGCGGCGGTTGCCGTCTGTATCGCGAAGCACGGTCCGTTCGACGTGGCGTTCAACTGTGCCGGCTTCGTGCATCAGAACGACGTGTTGACCTGCACCGACGCGGATTGGGATTTCGCGTTCGCGCTGAACGTGCGCGCGCAGTGGCAGGTCATCAAGGCCGTGCTGCCGGGCATGTTGGAGAAGGGCGGCGGCGCCATCGTCAACATGGCCTCGGCCGCCGGGTCAGTGAAAGGCGTCGCCAATCGCTTCGTGTACGGCACCACCAAAGCCGCCGTGGTTGGCATGACCAAGAGCGTGGCTGCCGATTTCGTGGCGCGCGGTGTGCGCTGCAACTGCGTCTGCCCGGGTACGGTGGACACGCCCTCGCTGGGCGAGCGCATCTCGGCCAATGCAGCGGCCGCCGGGGGCGAGGTGGCCGCGCGCGCCGCCTTTGTCGGCCGGCAGGCCATGGGTCGGCTGGCCACGGCCGAGGAGATCGCCGCGCTGGTGGTCTATCTCTCCGCGCCGGAATCGGCTTTCGTCACCGGACAGGCCGTCATCATCGACGGCGGCTGGACGAATTGATGCGCGATCGCTGACGGCGCCAACGCCGGAAGCGGGAATCGCCCATCCAGATGCACTAGCCCAAAGAGGAACGATACGCATGAAGCTGCTGCGCTACGGCCCCCCCGGCCAGGAAAAGCCTGGCCTGCTCGACGCCAACGGCCAGATCCGCGATCTGTCCGGCACCGTGCCCGACATCACCGGCGCCGCGATCTCGCCCGAAGGCCTGGCGAAGCTGGCGGCGCTGGACCCCACGAGCCTGCCCCTGGTGGGCGGCGATCAGCGTCTCGGCTCGCCAGTGACGGGGCTGAAGAACTTCGTCTGCATCGGCCTCAACTATGCCGACCATGCGGCAGAAACCGGCGCCGCCATTCCCAAGGAGCCGATCATCTTCATGAAGTCGCTCGGCGCGCTGCAGGGGCCGAACGACCAGGTCGAAATCCCCAAGAACAGCGTCAAGACCGACTGGGAAGTCGAGCTGGCGGTGATCATCGGCACTAGGGCGAAGTACGTCTCCGAGGCCGATGCGATGAACCACGTCGCAGGCTATGCGGTGTGCAACGACGTGTCCGAGCGCGAATTCCAGATCGAGCGCGGCGGCACCTGGGACAAGGGCAAGGGGCACGACACCTTCGGCCCGCTGGGGCCTTGGCTGGTGACCAAGGACGAGGTGCCGGACCCGCAGAACCTTTCCATGTTCTGCGACATCGATGGCAAGCGGTTCCAGGACGGCTCCACCCGCACCATGATCTTCGGGGTGGCAAAGCTGGTCTCGTATGTCTCGCATTTCATCACGCTGCATCCGGGCGACGTGATCACCACCGGCACCCCGCCCGGTGTGGGCATGGGGCAGAAGCCGCCGGTGTTCCTGAAAGCGGGACAAACCATGCGCCTCGGTATCGAGGGGCTGGGCGAGCAACAGCAGGTTACCGTCGCCGCCGAGTGATGATCGGGGGAGGGGCGCTGCCCCTCTCGCCTTTGGGCTGAAGCGGATGGCGGCGCGAGGCCGCCGTCTTCAGCGCCGGTTCCGCAGCGGCACGGTTTCCAGCTTCAGCTGCTGCACCTGTCCAGACTGCCAGCTATTGGCCCCCTCCGCCACTTCCGGCACCGGGATGTCCTTACGTGATTCGCGGCTCTGCGCCTTGGACACGTCAAGACGCCGGTCACGATCCTCGATATAGCGCGCCGGCAACTGGCCTTCCGCGGTGTAGCCCATCATCAGCTGCGGCGGACCAAGGGGCAGCGTGTCGCCGCGATCCACCTGCCAGGTGTGCCAGGTCTTGCCATAGGTGGTGGACAGATCGCGCATGGCGGCGTTCTCGGCGATGTCGGGCAGGCCTGGCATGACAAGCTCGCCGGATGTCGTCTCGTAGTGATGGCTGTGCCAGAGCTTCTTTTCGTCGTCCGGCAGGCTGCGGAACACCTTCTCCGAGACGATGTACTCAATGCCGATCAGCCGGGAATCCTCGCTGTTGCCATCAAAGATGACGCATTGATGGAGGTCCTCGGTCAGGTGGGTGCAGAAATGATGCGCCTCCACTGGCCGGCCCATGTCGTCCGCGTAGAAGTGGAAGCCGTTCAGGTACATGTTCATGGCGTTCAACGGTGCCTTGGTCTGCAGCGCGGCAGCGCCGGCGCCCAGAACGCGGCTGCGGGTCGAATGCTCGCCTCCCGTGGCGGGGCTGCCGCCATGCTGCTGCACCGGCTGCGCATGGGCGCGGCCACAGGCACAGGCCGCGATGATCGGCGCAGCGGTCGCGACAAGCTTGGCGCCCAGGGCGCGGCGGTTCAGCAGAAAATTGCGCAACCGGTTCATGGCGGAGTTCTCCAGCGTGCTCCGCCCCTGAACGGCTGCATCAGCCGGTTGTTGCGCGGCCTGTTCGGGAAGATGCCGCGCCGCACCTTCAGCTTCGCGGCCGGCGCCCCTCCAAGGGATAGGCCGGATCGTTGTAGCCCGGCGTGGAGGGATGGCCGGAAGGCACCAGTCCGTCCACCAGCGCCTCGTCCTCGGCGGTGAAGTGGTAGTTCAACGCGCCGGCGTAATCTTCCCACTGCGCCTCCGTACGCGGTCCGGCAATGGGGGCGGTGATCAGGCGGTTGTTCAGTACCCAGGCCACCGCGAACTGGCCCGCGGTGATGCCGCGTTCCTCGGCATGGCGGCGCAGGGTCTGGGCGATATCCAGGCTTTCCGGGCGCCACTCCGTTTCCATCATGCGCTTATCGGCCCGTCCGGCCCGGCTGTCCGCTTCCGGTGCTGCGCCCGGGGCGTATTTTCCTGTCAGCACGCCACGCGCCAGCGGGCTGTAAGGCACGACGCCCAGGCCGAAGTAGTCGCAGGCTGGCAGGTGCTCCACCTCTGGCATGCGGTTCAGGGCGTTGTAGTAAGGCTGGCTGACAACGGGGCGATCGATGCCCATTTCGTCGCAGAGCCGGCAGATCTCGGCGATGCGCCAGCCGCGATGATTGGAAACCCCGAAAGAGCGGATCTTGCCAGAACGCACGAGGTCGGCCATCGCGCGCACCGTCTCGGCCAGCGGCGTCGCATGGTCTTCCTTGTGGAGGTAGAGGATGTCGATCCAGTCGGTACCAAGGCGCCGGAGGCTGGCCTCGACGGCCAGCATGCAGTGCCGGCGCGACAGGCCCCGGTCGTTCGGACCCGGGCCGGTGGGGTTGGCAAGCTTGGTGGCCAGCACCCAATGGTCGCGATGGGCGCGGATGGCGCGTCCCGTCACCTCTTCCGAGCGGCCGCCATTATAGACATTGGCGGTGTCGATGAAGTTGAAGCCTTCATTGCGGGCATGGTCGATGATGCGGGCCGAGGTCGGCTCGTCGGTGGCGTCGCCGAACATCATGGTGCCGAGGCAGAGCGGCGAAACCTTCAGGCCACTGAGGCCGAGCTTGCGGTATTCCATTCTGGGCGCTCCCTGCGAGGATGCGCCGCCCGTTTTTCTCCTCGCCGGGCGGCGGCCGGTCCTCACATGGTGGCGCCAATCGGCCAGGGCGCAAACTCCGCTGAACCGAAGTCAAAGCTCTCGCTCTTCGTATGTTCGCCGGACGCCACACGCAGGATAAGCTGGAAGATGCGTTCACCGCATTCCTGCACACTTTCGCGCCCAGAAAGGATCGTGCCGCAGTTGACGTCCATGTCCTCCTCCATGCGCTCGTACATGGCGGAGTTGGTGGCCAGCTTGATCGATGGTGCCGGCTTGCAGCCGAACACGCTGCCGCGGCCGGTGGTGAAGCACACCATGTTGGCTCCGCCGGCCACCTGGCCGGTGGCGGCCACCGGGTCGTAGCCCGGCGTGTCCATGAAAACGAAGCCCTTTTCCGTCACCGCCTCGGCATAGTTGTAGACGGCGGTGAGATTGGTGGTGCCTGCCTTGGCCATGGCACCCAGCGACTTCTCCAGAATGGTGGTCAGACCGCCCGCCTTGTTTCCAGGAGAAGGATTGCTGTTCAGCTCCGCCTGGCCTTGCGCGGCGTAATCCTCCCACCAGCGCATCAGCGATACCAGCTTCTCGCCCACTGCCTGGCTGGTGGCGCGGCGGGTCAGCAGATGCTCGGCGCCGTAGGTCTCAGGCGTTTCGGACAGGATAACCGTGCCGCCGTGCCGCACCAGAAGGTCCGACGCATGTCCGAGCGCCGGATTGGCGGTGATTCCCGAATAACCGTCCGAGCCGCCGCATTGCAGGGCAATGGTCAGGTGGCTCGCCGGAACGGTCTGTCGATGGACCTTGTTCGCCTCTTCCAGAACGCCCTTCACGAACTCGATCCCGGCCTCGACAGTTTTGCGCGTGCCGCCCATGGACTGGATGTCCATGTTGCGCAGCCGGCCGGCGAGGTTTTGTTCCTCCAGCAGGCCGGAAATCTGGTTGACCTCACAGCCCAGTCCGATGGCGATGACGTGGCTGAAATTGACGTGCCGGGCGTAGCCGGCGAGCGTCCGGCGCAGGATGCGCAGGCCTTCGTTGTCACCCATGCCGCAGCCGGTTTTGTGGGTCAGCGCGACGACGCCATCGACGTTGGGGAACTCGGCCAGCGGGTCGTTGCCAGTGAACGGGTTGCGCTTGAAGGCATCCGCGATCATCGAGGCGACATGGGCCGAGCAGTTCACGCTGGTCACGATGCCGATGTAGTTGCGGGTGGCCACCCTTCCATCCGGCCGCACGATGCCCTGGAAGGTGGCCGGCTCCGGCACATAAAGCGTCGGCCTGGCATCGACCCCCCAGGCATAGTCCTTCTCGAAATCGCCCATGCCGCAATTCTCGACATGCACCCACTCGCCGGGCGCGATAGGGCGGGTGGCGAAGCCGATGATCTGGCCGTAGCGGCGGACAGCTTCGCCGGGCGCATGTGCGCGCACCGCCACCTTGTGGCCTGGCGGAATCCGGGCTGACGTCGCGATGCCTGGCGCAACTGCCGTGCCGGCATCTGCGGCGCGGCGCGCGATCAGCACCGAGTCATCCGGGTGCAGGCGGATGAAAGGGGCATCGCTGATGGCATCCATGTCCGTTCATTCTCCCAACCGGGCCGCTGGCTCCGAAGGCAGGGGCTCCGGCTGCGGCCATGATCTTCGTATCATATGGTCCGAAACTTGGTTCGCAGTTTGCTCCGGTCGAGGCCGGATGCAAGTCCCGCTCAGGCGTGACCGGCCGTTCCCGACAGCAGCAGCGGGTCGATATGCAGCTTGGCCAGCGCCTGCCGCCACATCCCGTCCGGCGGGCCGCCGAACAGCAGCCCCTCATCGGTCGGCACGTTCAGCCAGGCATTGCGCTGGATCTCGTTTTCCAGCTGTCCAGGCCCCCAACCCGCATAGCCCAGGGCAAGCAGCCCCTGGCGTGGCCCGCCGCCGCCGGCAATCGCCTTCAGGATGTCGACACTGGCGGTCAGCGCCAGATCGCCGGTGACCTGCAGGCTGCCTTCGCTGGACCAGTCGGTAGTGTGCAGCACGAAGCCGCGGCCGCCCTCGACCGGCCCGCCGGCCAGCAGGCGGATCTGGCGCTGCGGGGGAACCGGCTCCACCTCGAGCTGCCGCAGCAGGTCCTCAAAGGACAGGTTGTCGAGCGGCTTGTTCAGCATGATGCCCATGGCGCCATCGGCGGAATGGGCGCAAAGGCAGATCACCGACTGGGTGAAACGAGGGTCCTGCATGGATGGCATGGCAACCAGCAGCTGCCCGCCCAAATAGCCGGGGCCGAACTCGTCGATCCTGCCGCCCGCCGCACGGGCGGCGATGCGGAAGCTGTCCGGAAGTTCGTTGTCGCGCGCGCGTCTTGCCATCACCTTCCAACATGGCGGCGCCGGCAGGGTCCTGCAAGCCATACGGTTGACAGCCGTGGCGCCTGCGTGAAATGCCGGGGGCCCATCCCGTTGAGGACACCTGCCATGCCCATCCAGACCGGCGACAGCCTTCCTGCCGCCACCCTGACCCAGGCCACGGCCGAGGGGCCGCGCGAGCTGACCACCGACGCGCTGTTCGGCGGAAAGACGGTGGTGCTTTTCGGTGTTCCGGGCGCCTTCACCCCCACCTGCTCGGCCAAGCACATGCCCAGTTTTCTGGAGAATGCCGCCGCGCTCAAGGCCAAGGGCGTGGACACCATTGCCTGCATGTCGGTGAACGACGCCTTCGTGATGCAGGCCTGGGCCCGCGACCAGGGCGTGGCGGATGAGGTGCTGATGATCGCCGATGGCGCCGCCGCTTTTACCCGCGCCCTGGGCCTCGAACTGGACCTGACCGCCCGGGGCCTGGGCGTGCGCTGCCAGCGCTTCGCCCTGGTGGCTAAGGATGGCAAGGTGACGCATGTGGGTGTCGAGCAGCCCGGCGCATTCGAGGTGTCCAGCGGCAGCGCGGTTCTCGCGGCCCTGTAAAGGCGCCCGGGAGAGGGGGCGCGCTCTCCGCGCTCCACTCCGTCCGATGCGCGGCCTTGCTCCGCGGGTCCGTGAAGGCGATCAGGCCTGGCCCTGATCCGACACCACCATTGTTTCCGATGAGGCGGCGGCACCGCGCTCCGGCTCCGGCCGGTCCTGCCCCCGGAAGCAGATCAGCGGGCGGCCCTGGCGCTGGCCTTCCGGGGCAGCCAGCCATTCCTCAAACAGCGCCAGCACCCGCCCGGTGATGGGTGCCAGTGGAAGCGCACGCGTCGCCTCCGTTTCGCGCCACTCCAGCCCTTCGAGCTCACCCGAACCGGCCAGCTTGCCTTCCGCCATCTCGGCCGGTGCCATCAGGAACCGGGCGTTGAACCGGATCGGCCGGATCGGGGGGGTGATGGCGCGGCACAGGTAATCCAGGCAGTCCAGGCGGGGCAGGGCGCCGCCCAGCGTCAGTCCGGTCTCTTCCTCGAGTTCCCGTGCGGCGGCTACCGCCAGAGCGCGCGCCAGCCGAGGTGGCGCCGCACGCAAAAGGGCCGCACGGGTGTCTGCCCGCAACTCGGTGGCGGCCGGGGCGGCGCGATCCGCGAAATCCACCCGCCCGCCAGGGAAAACCAGCCGGTTCGGCATGAAGCGATGGCCAGCCGATCGCAGCCCCATCAGGACCTCGGTGCGGCCGGATCGGGCGCGCCGCCAGAGGATCAGGCTGGCGGCATGGCGGGGATGGATGAAGCGCGGCATGGCAGGCAGCCTGCCACCACGGCTCTGCCCTGGCCAGTCCCTCGGCCGGCGCCGCCGATTCACGGCGGCATGTGGTTGACATCGGGCAGTCGCGAGAGCATCTGCCCGAAGCGGACAACACAGGTCCGGTTTGAGGGGAAATCGCCCGCGTGCTGCGGCTTTCGAAACTGACCGACTACGCGGTGGTGGTGCTGGCGCGGCTGGCCGAGCGTTCTGGCTCGCAAACCGCGCCGGCCATTGCCGCTGCCACGGGAATTGCCGAGCCCACGGTAGCCAAGGTATTGAAATCCTTGGCGCATGCCGGGCTTGTCGAGGGTCGGCGCGGTTCCGGGGGTGGCTACTGGCTGGCCCGTCCGTTGCGCGAGATGACCATTCCGGATGTCATCACGGCCATTGATGGCCCGGTGGCGCTGACCGCCTGCGTCGATGGTGGCCAGGGGCAATGCGATGCCGAGGCGCTCTGCCCGGTGCGCGGCCGCTGGGACCGGGTCAACCAGGCGGTGCTCGCCGCCCTGTCCGAGATCACGCTCGACGAACTGGCGGCGCCCCCCGCGCCCGCCCGCCGTCATCCGACCCCGCCGGCCCTGCCGGCCCACCTGCCTGCCGAGTAGGGGACACAGCATGCCTGCCGTTACCGAAACCATCGACACCGTCGCCTCCGTCACCCAGGGCACGTACAAGTATGGCTTCGAGACCGAGATCGACATGGAGTTCGCCCCCAAAGGGCTGAACGAGGACATCGTCCGCTTCATCAGCGCCAAGAAGGACGAGCCGGCATGGCTCCTCGAATGGCGGCTGAAGGCGTTCGCCATGTGGAAGACCATGGAGGAGCCGCGCTGGCCCGCCGTGAGCTATCCGCCGATCGATTACCAGGACGCCTATTACTACGCCGCGCCGGTGAAGAAGGACGGGCCGAAGTCGCTCGACGAGGTCGATCCGGAGCTGCTGCGCACTTATGAGAAGCTCGGCATTCCGCTGAAGGAGCAGGCCATCCTGGCCGGCGTCGAGGGCGCGGGCGAGAGCCCGGCCGAGGGCCGGATGCCGATTGCCGTGGACGCTGTGTTCGACAGTGTCTCGGTGGCCACATCCTACAAGGAGCGGCTGGGCAAGGAAGGCATCATCTTCTGCTCGATTTCCGAGGCGGTGCGCGAGCACCCGGAGCTGGTGCGCCAGTATCTGGGCTCCGTGGTGCCGCAGGGCGACAATTTCTTCGCCGCGCTGAACAGCGCCGTCTTCACGGATGGCTCCTTCGTGTACATCCCGAAGGGCGTGCGCTGCCCGATGGAGCTGTCCACCTATTTCCGCATCAACGCCAAGAGCACCGGACAGTTCGAGCGGACGCTGATCATCGCCGAGGAAGGCTCGACGGTGTCCTACCTCGAAGGCTGCACCGCGCCGATGCGCGACGAGAACCAGCTGCACGCCGCGGTGGTGGAGCTGGTCGCGATGGACGACGCCTCCATCAAGTATTCCACGGTGCAGAACTGGTACCCGGGCGACGAGAATGGCGTCGGCGGCATCTACAACTTCGTCACCAAGCGCGGTGCCTGCCGCGGCAAGCGCTCCAAGATCTCCTGGACGCAGGTGGAGACCGGTTCCTCGATCACCTGGAAGTATCCGTCCTGCATCCTGCAGGGCGACGACAGCGTGGGCGAGTTCTACTCGGTGGCCATCACCAACAACCGGCAGCAGGCCGACACGGGCACCAAGATGATCCATCTCGGGCGCAACACGCGCTCGACCATCGTGTCCAAGGGCATCAGCGCCGGCAAGGGCCAGAACACCTATCGCGGCCTGGTGAAGATCATGCCCAAGGCGTCGGGCGCGCGGAACTTCACCCAGTGCGACTCCCTGCTGATCGGCGACCAGTGCGGCGCGCATACCGTGCCGTACATCGAGAACCGCTGCATCAGCGCCAAGGTCGAGCATGAGGCGACCACCAGCCGCATCGCCGAGGATCAGCTCTTCTACTGCCGTCAGCGCGGCTTGTCCGAAGAGGACGCGGTCGGGCTGATCGTCAACGGCTTCTGCCGCGAGGTTCTGAAGGAGCTGCCCATGGAATTCGCCGTGGAAGCCCAGAAGCTGCTGCAGATCAGCCTCGAAGGCTCGGTCGGCTGACCATCATATCCGGGCGTCCCCGCGCCCGACATGCTGCATCGATGAGAAGGGGCGGCAGCCGGTTGGCGCCGCCCGAGAGGACGGAACTGGAAGAATGCTGAAGATCGAAGGGCTGACCGCCGAGATCGAGGGCAAGGCGATCCTGAAGGGGATCGACCTGGAAGTGCCCAAGGGCGAGATCCACGCCATCATGGGTCCGAACGGCTCGGGCAAGTCGACCCTGTCCTATGTGCTTTCCGGACGTGAGGGCTACGAGATCACCGGCGGTGCGGCCAGCTTCAACGGCCAGGATCTGCTGGAGATGGAGCCGGAGGAGCGTGCCGCCGCCGGCCTGTTCCTGGCCTTCCAGTATCCGGTCGAGCTGCCCGGCGTCGGCAACGCCAACTTCATGCGCACGGCGCTGAACTCGATCCGCCGCTCCCGCGGCGAGGATGAGCTGGACGCCATGCAGTTCCTGAAGCTGGCCCGTGCCCGCATGAAGGAGCTGTCCATGCCCGAGGACATGCTGAAGCGCGGCGTCAATGTCGGCTTCTCGGGCGGCGAGAAGAAGCGCAACGAGGTGCTGCAGATGGCGCTGCTGAAGCCCGCCATCGCCATCCTGGACGAGACCGATTCCGGCCTGGACATCGATGCGCTGAAGATCGTGGCCGATGGCGTCAACGCGATGCGGGGGCCGGATTTCTCGGCCCTCGTGATCACCCACTACCAGCGCCTGCTGGACTACATCGTGCCGGATCGGGTGCATGTGCTGATGAATGGCCGCATCGTCCAGTCCGGTGGGCCGGAACTGGCGCATCAGCTGGAGGCCCAGGGCTATGCCTCCGTGGAGGCGGCATGACCGTCCTGGCCGAGCACAACGCCCTGACCGAAGCCGGCGCCGCCGGCTTCCTGCAGCGCTTCGAAGGGCTGCGCGGCCGCTTGCCTGGGCGGGATTTGCCATGGCTCGCGTCGCTGCGTGATCGGGCGGCCGAGGCATTCCGCGCCCAGGGTTTCCCCACCCGGCGGGTGGAGGCCTGGAAGTACACCGATCTCGGCCCGCTGACCCAGTCCGGCTTTGGCGAGCCGCTGACGCCGGTGGACAGCACGATTGAACTGCCTCGCGCCGCCGCTCCGCGCCGCGTCGTCTTCGTGGATGGCCGCTTCAGCGCCGAGTTGTCGGATCCCGATGCCCCGGTGAAGAGCCTGGCCCTGCATCTGCGCGAAGTGGAAGGGCTGCTGGGTTCCGTGGCCCGGATCGACGATCTGCCGCTGGTCGCTCTGAATACCGCGCTGTTCGAGGATGGCGCGCTGATCGACTTGGCCGAGGGCGAGGATGGGGGCGTGGTGGAACTCCTCTCCGTGGTTCGTGCCGACCGTCCCGTGGCACTGCATCCGCGCCATCTGGTGCGGCTCGCGCCCGGCTCGAAGCTGGTGCTGATCGAGCGCGCGATCGGTCAGGGGGAGAGCCGCTACTTGCACAGCCCCGTGCTGGAGTTCCAGGTGGCCGCCGACGCGCACGTGACCCATGCCCGCATCCAGCAGGAAGGCCGTGCCGGCATCCACCTCTCGACCGTCTTCGCCGAAGTGGCGGAGAAAGGCACCTATGACAGCTTCCTGCTGCATGCCGGGGCGAAGCTCGCCCGGGCCGAGGCGCATGTGAAGCTGGCCGGAGCTTTCTCGGCGGCGCATCTGAACGGCGCGCAGCTGGTGGGCGATGGACAGCATGCCGACTGCACCACCTTTCTCGACCACGCGGCGCCGGATTGCCCGAGCCGACAGACGGTGAAGACGGTGCTGGCCGGCCGCTCGCGCGGCGTGTTCCAGGGCAAGATCCACGTCCACCAGATCGCGCAGCGCACCGACGGCTACCAGATGAACCAGGCGCTGCTGCTCTCCGAGCAGGCCGAGATGGATGCCAAGCCGCAACTCGAGATCTACGCCGACGATGTGAAGTGCAGCCATGGCGCCACCATCGGTGCCCTGGACGAGAACCAGCTTTTCTATCTGCGCTCGCGTGGCATTCCCGAGGCGACGGCCCGCTCCATGCTGATCGAGGCCTTTTTGCAGGAAGCGGTGGAAAGCGTTGCCGACGAGGCGGCGCGCGCCGCGCTGGCCGAGGCGGTGGCGGGCTGGTGGGAAAGGATGGCCGCGTGATGGACGGAGGATCGCCGGTCTTCGACGTTGCGCGCATCCGCCAGGATTTCCCGATCCTGTCGCAGAAGCATCGCGGCAAGGATCTGGTGTTCCTCGACAGCGGCGCCTCGGCGCAGAAGCCGCGCCAGGTGATCGGGGCCATGACCCGCATGATGGAGACGGCCTATGCCAACGTCCATCGCGGCGCCTATCACCTGTCGGAGGCGGCAACCGAGGCCTACGAGGATGCGCGCCGCGCTGTGGCGGGCTTCCTCAACGCGGCGACGGAGCGGGAGGTGGTGTTCACCAATTCCTCCACCGCCGCCATCAACCTCGTTGCCCATTCCTATGGCCGCGGCGTGCTGCGCCCGGGCGATGCGGTGGTGGTGTCCGAGATGGAGCACCACGCCAACTTCGTGCCCTGGCTGATGCTCCGCGACGCCCATGGTATCGAGCTGCGCGTGTGCCGCGTCACCGATGATGGCGAACTCGACCTCGCCGACCTGGAAGTCAAGCTGGCCGACGGCAAGGTGCGGCTGGCCGCCATCACCCACATGAGCAATGTGCTGGGCACGGTGACGCCGGCGGCGCAGATCGCGCGCCTCGTGCATGCCCATGGCGCCAGGCTGCTGCTGGACGGCTCCCAGGCCGCCGTGCATCGCCGCGTCGATGTGCAGGCGCTGGATTGCGACTTCTATGTCTTCACCGGCCACAAGCTCTACGGCCCGACCGGCATCGGCGTGCTATGGGCGCGGATGGAACTGCTGGAACAGATGCCTCCCTTCATGGGCGGGGGCGACATGATCGAGGAAGTGACGCTGGAGGGTTACCGGACGGCGCCCGTACCGGCCAAGTTCGAGGCCGGTACGCCGCCCATCGTCGAGGCGGTGGGGCTGCATGCCGCCGTGGACTACGTGCAGGGCATCGGCATGGCGGCGATCGAGGCGCATGAGCGTCATCTGGTCGATCACGCCGCGCGGAAGCTCTCGGCCGTGGAAGGGCTCCGCATCCTGGGCAACGCCCAGGACCGCGGCGGCGTCTTCGCCGTGTCGCTGCCCAATGCGCATGCCCATGACCTGGCGACATTGCTGGACCGCGTTGGCATCGCGGTGCGGTCCGGCCGCCATTGCGCCGAGCCGCTGCACACCCGATTTGAGATCGAGAGCACCTGCCGCGCGTCCTTCGGCCTGTACACCACCGAGGGCGAGATTGACTATCTCGCGGAGGCGCTGGGCAAGGCGCGGGAGTTCTTCGGCTGATGTTCGACGATCTGCGGGATCTTTATCAGGAGGTCATCCTCGACCACGGTCGCAAGCCGCGCAATTTCCGCCGGCTGGAAGAGGCCGACCGCCAGGGTCGGGGCGACAATCCCATGTGCGGGGATCGCATGGAACTGTGGGTCAAGCTTGCGCCGGATGGGCGGCTCGCCGACGTCGCGTTCCAGGGCAAGGGGTGTGCCATCTCCATGGCCTCCGCCAGCCTGATGACCGAGACGGTGCGCGGCAAGACGCAGGAAGAAGCCCGCGAATTGTCGGACAAGTTCCGCAGCCTTGCCACCACCGGCGCCTGCCCCGATTGCGGCGCGGCGCTGGAGGAGGAGATGGAGCGGCTGCAGGTGCTGGGCGGCGTGTCCGAGTTCCCGAGCCGCGTGAAATGCGCCACGCTGGCCTGGCACACCCTCAACACCGCGCTCGAGAACAAGGGCCAGGAGGCGAGCAGTGAGTGACGAGCAATCCGCCCAGGACGAGAAGCCGAAGAACGTGCATGCGGCCTGGACACCCGAAGGTGAGACCACGCCGCGCGTGTCCGAGGATGCGGTGATTGCCGCCATCCAGCAGGTCTTCGACCCCGAGATCCCGGTCAACATCTACGAGCTGGGCCTGATCTACGCGATCGAGATCGGCGAGGATGGCACGGTGAAGGTGGAGATGACGCTTACCACCCCGTCCTGCCCCTCGGCACAGGAGCTGCCCTCCCAGGTCGAGGAAATGGTCCGTCTGGTTCCCGGCGTCACCGATGTGACGGTGGAGATCGTCTGGGACCCGCCCTGGGACCCGTCGCGCATGAGCGACGATGCCCGGCTGGCGTTGAACATGTACTGATCCAAGGCCATGTCAGGGATCGAGATGAGCACCACCACAACGACGCCCAAGCCTGCCCGTGCCCTGCCGCCGCTGATGTCGCTCTCCGACACGGCGGCGGAGCGCTTGCGCGCGCTGTATGAAGGCGGGCAGCAGGGCAAGCTGCTCCGCATTGCCGTGAAGTCTAAGGGCTGCTCCGGCATGGCCTACGACCTCAACTGGGCCGATGCGCCGGCTCCCACCGACGAGGTGATCAAGGATAAGGGCCTGACCATCCTGGTGGACCGCAAGGCGACGCTGTTCCTGATCGGTACCACCATGGATTACGAGGTCAGGGCCATGACCTCCGGCTTCACCTTCGTGAACCCGAACGAGAAGGGCCGCTGTGGCTGCGGCGAGAGCTTCCACGTCTGAGCCGGACCCGGTTCAGTCCCTACTCCGCAGACATAAGGCCCGGAGGGTGGCAGCCCTCCGGGCTTTTTTTCAGATCGTTGCCGACCAGCTTGAGGGCACCAGGCGGTAGCCATCGCCTTCCTTCACCACATGCCCGCGTGCCGGGAAGGGCCAGTGGTAACCCACGCAGGCGATGCGCTCGGAAGCGGCGCGGTCCAGGATTTCGCGCCGCGATGCCTCGGCCTGCGTCGGGTCCATGTCGAAGACCAGGTGCCAGCCCGGATTGGCGAGGTTCAGCTCTGGCCGGTTGGTGACGTCGCCCAGCACCATCAGGCGGTCATCGCCATCGCTCAGCAGGTAGGAGGTATGACCTGGCGTGTGCCCGTAGCTCGGCACGGCCTGGATGCCGGTCGCCAGCTGCGCGGCGCCGTCGATCTGCCGCAGCCGTTCCCGGTAAGGCCCGACCCGCTTCCGCACATTGGCGAAGGCTGGCTTCATGGCTTCCGCCGCGCGGCTCATCTGGGTGTCGTCCATCCAGAAATCCCATTCCGCCTTGGGCACGACCAGCTCGGCATTGGGGTAGAGCGGCTTGCCGTCGGCATCGGTCAGGCCGGTGATATGGTCGCCATGGAAATGGGTCATCACGACGCGCACCACCCGGGCTGGGTCCATGCCTGCCGCCTGCATGTTCGCGGCCATCCGACCGGCCGTCGGTCCCAGCTGGCCGCCGGTGCCCGCGTCGAACAGGGTGATGCCCTGCGCATCCTCGATCGAAGGAATGGTGTAGGGGATCGGCATGGAATCGACCGGCAGAAAGGCGGCACGCAGCGCGGCTTCCACGGCCGGACCCTCGGCATTGCGCACGAAGCCCTGGCTGGGATTGGGGCGCGCGCCGCCACCATCGTTCAGCATGGTGACGATCTTGCTGCCCAGGCGGAAGCGGTAGAAGCCGGGCGCCTGCGCCGGTGTGTTCGAGGGCTGAGCGGCCTCGGCCGTTCCGACGCCATGGCGCAGAATGCCGAAGGCCAGGGTAGCTGCCCCCGCGGCGGGCAACAGGCTGCGACGTTCGATCGGCATGGCGGGTTTCTCCGGCTGTCGCGCGCACGGCCCCGATGGCGGTGCTGGGGAGACAGCTTGGGGCCGCCAGGCCTCGGGTCAAGCCTCAGCGCGGCTTCTCGAAGACCACCACGGCCTCAAGCTGTGCCGACCACAGGAACTGGTCGATCGGCGTAGCCTTCGCCACGCGCCACCCGGCGGCCTGCAACAGCTTCCCGTCGCGGGTCAGCGCCGCGGGATTGCAGGACACGTAGATGATCCGCTGCAGGTTGCTGCGGGCCAGTGCCGGCATCTGGTCGGCGGCGCCGCCGAAGGGCGGGTCCAGCACCAGTGCCGCGAACGCCTCCAGCTCCTTGGCCGAGAGCGGCTGCCGCGCCAGGTCTCGTCGGATGGCGGCGATTCGGCCGCCGACCCTGCGCGCCGCCACGTCCAGCGCCGTCACAGCCTCCGATGCGCTCTCATAGGCGCTGACGCGGGCGCGCTGCGCCAGAGGGAAGGACAGTGTGCCCAATCCCGCATGCAACTCGGCGATCCGGGACTTGGCGGTCAGCTTGCGCGGCAAGCCGTCCAGCACGGCGTCCACGATGGCTGCCTCCCCTTGCGGAGTGGCCTGCAGAAAAGCTCCGGGCGGGGGCGAAACATCGACACCCGCGAAGCGGATCGCGACCGGGCCGAGCTGCGCCAGGGTCTCGGTGGCCATGCCCTTGAGCGGCGCCCCCGCGATGCGCGGCAAGCCATGCGCGGCAGCAAAGGCGGCAAGCGCGGCACGATCCTGCGCATGAGGCACCCCGTCCAGCCGCAACAGCAAGTCAGGGCCGCTGTTGAGTAGGTTCAGCACCGCCGAGCCTTCCCGACGAAAGGCCTGCAGGCTGCGCAGCATCATCCGCAACGGCTCGAACAATGCCACCAGCGCAGGGTCCAGCACCAGGCAGGTGGTCAAATCCTCCACCGCGCCGCTGGCCCTGCCGTGGAAGCCCAGCACCACGCTGCCATCCGCCTGCCGCCGCAGCGCCAGATCGGCCCGGCGGCGGGTCTGGGGCGGGGTGACCCGCGGTGCCTCGACCGCCACATCGTGAAAGCCGGCGCGGAACAGCGCCTCTGCCAGCCGCGCACGCTTCCAGGCGGCATAAGATTCCAGCGCTAGATGTTGCATGGCGCAACCGCCGCAGTGTCCGAAATGCGGACAGGGCGGCTCGACACGATCGGGGGAGGGGGCAAGGACCGCCCGAAGCTGATCCTTCTCCGAAACCTCCACCGTTTCGCCAGGCAGGGCGCCAGGCACGAAGCGACGCTCACAGGTCACCACGCCATCGCCGGACGCGCCCAGGGCGTCGATCACCACTTGCACCGGACCATCCCCCTAGAACGAGAACAAGGGGGCATTGCCCCCTTGCACCTCTGCCAGGAACCCCAGGTTCCCGGATATCCCACCGCTTTACCCGAAGGCGTTCAGGCCCGTCTGGGCACGGCCCAGGATCAGCGCGTGAACGTCATGCGTGCCCTCATAGGTGTTCACCGCCTCGAGGTTCATGACATGGCGGATCACATGATACTCGTCGGCGATGCCGTTGCCGCCATGCATGTCACGCGACACCCGGGCGATGTCGAGCGCCTTGCCGCAACTGTTGCGCTTGCAGAGCGAGATCATCTCCGGCGCCACGCGGTGCTCGTCGAACAGCCGGCCAAGGCGCAGCACGGAATGCAATCCCAGCGTGATCTCGGTCTGCATGTCGGCCAGCTTCTTCTGGATCAACTGCGTCGCGGCCAGCGGGCGGCCGAACATCTTCCGCTCCATGGTGTAGCTGCGGGCAGCGTGCCAGCAGAACTCGGCGGCGCCCAGCGCACCCCACGCGATGCCGTAGCGGGCGCGGTTGAGGCAGGAGAACGGACCCTTCAGCCCCTTCACGTCGAGCTTGTTCTCCTCCGGGCAGAACACCTCCTCCATCATGATCATGCCGGTGGTGGAGGCGCGGAGGGAGAACTTGCCTTCGATCTTCGGCGCGGTGAGGCCTTTGGCGCCCTTTTCCAGCACGAAGCCCCGCACATCGCCGGCCTCGTCCTTGGCCCAGACCACGAAGATGTCGGCGATGGGGGAGTTGGTGATCCAGGTCTTGGAACCGGACAGCAGGTAGCCGCCATCGACCTTCTTGGCGCGGGTGCGCATGGAGCCCGGGTCGGAGCCCGCATCCGGCTCGGTCAGGCCGAAGCAGCCGACCAGCTCGCCCTTCTGCATGCCGGGAAGCACGCGGTCCTTCAACGCATCCGTGCCATAGGCCCAGATCGGGAACATCGCCAGGGAGGACTGCACGGAAAAGGCTGAGCGGTAGCCGCTGTCCACCCGCTCCACCTCACGAGCGATCAGCCCATAGGAGACGTAGTTGACGCCGGCGCAGCCATGGCTGTCGAGCGTGGCGCCCAGGAAGCCCATCTCGCCGAACTCGTTCATGATCTCGCGGTGGAAGACCTCGTGCCGGTTGGCTTCCAGCACGCGCGGGAACAGCTTCTCCTGGCAGTAATCGCGGGCCGCGTCGCGGATCATCCGCTCTTCTTCGGAAAGCTGGTCCTCCAGCAGCAGCGCGTCATCCCAGACGAAGCTGGGGCGGGCAGTCTGGCTCATGACGTTCATCGGGCGTTCCCTTCTCGAAGGCTTCTGATCCGGCCGGGAGATTGGCGCGGGCAAGGGCGCGCGGCAACCACTCCGCAGGCCGCTGCCAGTGCCGGTGCCGCGTCCCACGCCCCTCCAAGGGGCGCCGGTTGCGGTTGCGCTGCTCAGCTGTTGTCGTCGCCCTCATCGTCCGGCCGGCCGGGTGCCGGTGCCGCTTCCGCTATCGGCTCGGCAGGGTCGCGCCGGGGACGGGGGATCGGGATCAGCATGAAGGCCGGAACCGAGTCCCCGAAGCCGAGCACGGCAGGGCCCAGATCATCCCGCCCGCCATCGCGGCGATCCCGGCGGCGGGTGTCGTCACGGCGGCTCTCCTCGCGGCGGCCCTCATCACGGCGGCTCTCCTCCCGGCGGGGCGGGCGGCGCCGGTCATCCGGCCGGCGGGATTCATGATGGCGATCATCCCGCGGCGCGGCCAGCGGCGCCTCGTCGACAACACTCTCCGCTTCGCCCCGGCTCTCCGTGGGACGCGGTGCCTCGTCTCGCTGGCGGCGATTGCCGCGGCGCTCGACCTCGCGTTCCTCGCGGCGGCCTTTCGGCTTGTCCTTGGCGCTGCTGCGGCCGCGGCCACGGCCACCCTTTGGCGCGGCGGCCGCTTCCTCAAGCTCCTCGGCCGAGACAGGGTCGATGCCAGGGATTTCGATGCGCGGAATGGGCTTTCCAGTCAGCGCCTCGATGGCCCCTACCAGCTTCACGTCGTCCGCCGTGGCCAGGGTGAAGGCATTGCCTTCGCGCCCGGCCCGGCCGGTGCGGCCGATGCGGTGGACATAGTCCTCGTCCCGGAAGGGCACGTCGAAGTTGAAGACGTGGCTGAGCCCACCGATGTCGATGCCGCGTGCCGCCACGTCCGAGCAGACCAGCAACTGCAGCTCGCCAGCCTTGAACTTCTCCAGAGTCGCGAAGCGGACCGATTGCGGCAGGTCGCCATGCAGCGCACCGGCGGCGAAGCCGTGCTTGGTCAAGCTCTTATGGAGGATGTCCACGTCACGCTTGCGGTTGCAGAAGATCAGCGCGTTCTGCACCTCCTGCGACCGGATCAGCTTGCGCAGCGCGCGGCGCTTATCCGCGGGTTGCACAAAGGTGACGCCGGCGGTGATGGTGGTCGCCACGGAGGCGGGCGCGGAAACGGTGATCTGTTTCGGGTTCTGCAGGAAGGCATCGGCCAGCTTGCGGATCTCCGGCGCCATGGTGGCGGAGAAGAACAGCGTCTGGCGCAGTGGCGGCAGCATGGAAACGATGCGCTCGACATCGGGGATGAAACCCATGTCCAGCATGCGGTCAGCCTCGTCGATCACCAGCACCTTGCAATCGGCCAGCATGACGCGGCCGCGCTCGAACAGGTCCAGCAGCCGGCCCGGCGTCGCGATCAGCACGTCGACGCCCTTGTCCAGGGCGTCGCGCTGGTCATTCATGCTTTCGCCGCCGATCAGCAGGGCATGGTTCAGCTTCATGTGCTGGCCATACTTCACGAAGTTCTCGGCCACCTGCAGCGCGAGTTCCCGCGTCGGTTCCAGGATCAGCGAGCGCGGCATCCGGGCCTTGGCGCGGGAGCCGGCCAGGATGTCCATCATCGGCAACACAAAGGAGGCCGTCTTGCCCGTACCGGTCTGGGCGCAGCCCAGCACGTCCCGCCCCATCAGGACGACCGGAATGGCCTGCTCCTGGATCGGGGTCGGGTGGATGTAGCCGGTGTCGGCGACACCGCGCAGCAGAGCCTCGGACAGCCCCAGATCGGCGAACACGGCGCGCGGTGCGGGTTCCTCGGCCGGTTCGGGCACAGCGTCCGGCAACGCGGCGCCCTGCTCCGGCGTGGCGTCCGGATTGCCCGCGGTAATGGAAAGATCGGTTTCGGCCGCTGTGGTGGCGGTCGCTTCAAAGGGGTCGCTCAAGGGCAATCGGTTCCTGCGCCGGCCTGCGGCGAGATGTGTGCCGGCCGGGCACGCGAAATCCACGCGCCCTCAAAGCCGGCGTCCGTGCGGGGGATATGCGCCGGAAGCGCCGGATTGGCAAGGTTTTCGACGGCTTGCCGCGGGCAATCGCTGCGCGTAACGCTGCAGGTCATGCCTGCCATACAGAATCTGCTGCTGCTGCCGGGGCTGCTTTGCGATGCCCGCCTCTGGCGCGACACCCTGGCGTTGTTGGACGGAACCGTCGCACCGCACATCGCCGACCTGACACTGGACGACACCGTGCACGCGATGGCGCGCCGCGCGCTGCAGGAAGCGCCGGATCGCTTCGCCCTCGCCGGCCTGTCCATGGGCGGCTATGTGGCGCTGGAGGTGATGCGCCAGGCCCCGGAGCGGGTGACCCACCTGGCGCTTTTCGACACCTCGGCCCGCCCCGACAACGAGGACACCGCGCGCCGACGTCGCGGGCTGATGGCGCTGAGCCGACGCGGGCAGTTCAAGGGTGTCACGCCACGCCTGTTGCCCAGCCTGCTGCACCCTGATGCGGTGGACGGGCCCTTGAGCGACGAGGTGCGCGCCATGGCCGACCGGGTCGGGCATGAGGCTTTCCTGCGGCAGCAGCTTGCCATCCTGCAGCGACCCGATTCGCGGCCGATCCTGCCGGGTATCCGGCAGCCGGCACTGGTGGCGGTGGGGGAGGCGGACATTCTGACCCCTCCAGACCTGGCCGAGGAGATGGCGGCGGCGCTCCCTCAGGCCACCCTGGCACGGATCCGCCTTGCCGGCCATTTGCCAACGATGGAGCAGCCAGAGATCTGCGCCGGATTGATGCGCGAATGGCTGACGCGGGAGTCGGTCTGACCCCGGTTCTCGCGTCAATGGTTAAGGGATCCTTAAAGACGTCAACGGTTCGGTAAGATTCGCCAACCTATGATGGCGTCATGCCTCCGCATTCCTCCCGACGCGTGCTGCTGGCCGCTCTGGCTTCCGCGCCGGCCTTTCTGGCCGGGCCTTGGGCCCATGCGGTGCCGCGGCCAGGCGCCGAGCCGTCACCCGGAATGCTGGAAGACTGGCGGACCTTTCGACGCAGCTTTCTGCGCCCGGACGGACGAGTGGTTGATACCGGCAATCAAGGTGTCTCGCATTCCGAAGGGCAGGGCTGGGCCATGTTCGCCGCCGAGCGCTGTGGCGACCGGAATGCCTTTGACCTGATCTGGAGCTGGACCAGCCTGGTGCTGGCTCGTCCTTCTGACCGACTGCTGGCCTGGCGCTACGTGCCCGGCAGCGGCAACCCGGTTCCCGACTCGAACAATGCCAGCGACGGCGACCTGTTCGCCGCGGCCGCCCTGTTGCTGGCCGCCGAGCGCTGGCGGCATCCGCCTTACGCCGAGGCCGGCGTGGCGATCGCCGCTGATGTGCTGCGACTCTTGCTCCGCCGTGTCGCGGGCAAGGTGGTGCTGCTGCCGGGTGCGCGTGGCTTCGAGGAAACGGCCTCGGTGACGCTGAACCCGTCCTACTACGCATTTCCTGCTCTGCCTGTGCTGGCACGAGCGGTTCCCGATCCCGTTTGGGGCGAGCTGGCGGATGACGGCGTGGAGTTGTTGCGGCAGGCCCGATTCGGGGCATGGGGCCTGCCACCAGACTGGCTGTCGCTGCGGCGGCAGGACGGATCTCTCTCGCTCGCCGAAGGGTGGCCTGCCCGTTTCTCCTACGACGCCGTACGCGTGCCGCTTTACCTCGCCTGGGCCGGGCTGGACGGCGAGCCGGTGGTGAGGGCCGCCTCGGGTTTCTGGCAAAGAGCACGGCCTGTGCCGGCCTGGACGGATCTGCGCACCAACCAGCTGGCACCTTATCCGGCATCCGAAGGGGTGCAGAAGCTAGCCGGATGGATCAGCGGCCGCGGCGTTGTCTCATCAGGTGGGACGGATGACTACTATTCATCAGTCCTAAAACTATTGACGAGCTGCGCGGCTTTCTCGCTGAAGTAGAAAAATAGATTGAATGCTTTTGCCATTAACTAAATCTTTTGGTTTCACGCTTGTTTGAGCTACGGCATCTTGGATGAGCAGGTCGGGACAACGGAACGGATGGTCCAGCATCATGACGTCGATCGAGTAGCTGCCGCGCTGCAGATGCAGGGCGTCCGCTACCACAGCTTCGGCAACAAGCCGGTCAGGGGCAGCGGTCGATTGCTCGATGCCGGGCAGGATCTTGGATCGGAAACCGAGGCTCCGGCACCGGCCGAAGCTCTGTTGCCAGCCGAGAGCCGGTCGACTCCGGCACATGTCCCTTCCTTGCCCGCCCCTGGTCCAGTGATGTCGCCGCCGTCATCATCGCCTCCTTCGCCGGGCCAGACTCCGCTCCTTCCCGGAACCGCCACGGATGCGGCGCAGCCGCTGGAATGGCCGCACTGGCCTGCGGCTCACGCCATCGCATCATCATCCCGGCCTGCCGCTCCGTTTCAGGGCGTGCAACCTGGGAGCGCCGCGTCGTCCCCGCCCTCCACCCAACTGGCTGGAACTCTGGCAAGCGCCTTCACCGCCGCGCCGGTACCCCAGCCCCTGTCCGGGGCTATGGCTTCAATGACGGAGAGGCGGCCGGAGCTTGCGCCACCGGTTGTGCCGCAGCCGGCCTGGAGCCTGTCGCAGCCGGTGGCGTCCCGGCCCCCGGGCGCAGCAACCGGGGCGGCCGAGGCGCTGCTGGCGCGTCTTGGGGCCGGAGCCCATGCGCCGCCGCCGAGTCGCAGCCTGCTGGCGCAGCTGGATGATCTGCCGGCCTCCGTCAGGGCGCCGGAAGCAGCGCCTATGCTGGCCGCCTTTGCAGACCGCGATGCACCGCTGGCCGATGTGCTGCGCGACATCGGCGCCCCGCCACCGCCGCCTGCAGCGCGCCCCGCACCGGGTGCCGATCTGCTGCGCGCCCTTCGCCTGAACGGTCGAGACTGAGGAAGCCGGGCCATGCCACTGATCATCCTCGCATCACCCAAGGGCGGCGTGGGCAAGACCACCCTGACTGCCAACCTGGCGGAGCAACTCCGCCGGCAAGGACGCGACGTGCTGTTGGTCGACCTGGACCCGCAGAACGCCTTGCGGCTGCATTTCGGCGTGCCGATCCAGGACGGATCCGGCTTCATGGCCGAGCGCCAGCACCGGCCCGATTGGCGCCAGCACCTGCGGCGTACGGCGAGCGGCGTGCTGTTGTTGCCGCATGGCGCCATGGAACTGCGCGCCGCGCTGGACCTGGCCATCGCCCTGGATCGTGACCCCGCCCTCCTCGCCACCCCGCTGCGCGAGATGCTGGCCGATCCCGGCCTGCTGGTGCTGGCCGACCTGCCTCCCGGTCCCTCCCAGGTGCTGCAGGTCGCAGCGCCGCTCGCCTCCGTCATCGTCACCGTCCTGCAGAGCGAGGCAATCAGCGCGGCCATGCTTGGCGAGGTGGAAAGCGGGCGCTTCCTGGGTGGCGGCACGCTTGGCGCACTCTCGGCCAGCCGGCTGCACTACGTGCTGAACAGCGTTGATTTCGGATCGCCCCTGTCGCGGGCCTCGGCAGAGGCGGTGGCGCGGCATCTGGGACCGAAGCTGCTGGGCGCCGTGTCGCGGGACGAGGCGCTGGGCGAGGCGCTGGCGCATCAGCGACCGCTGCTGGATCTCAGCCCGGCCGGCGCCGCCGCGCAGGATCTGCGGCAGATCGCGGCGGGTTTGGATGCGCTGGTGCCGGCTTCGCCCTCGTTCCCGGCGCCACAGCCGGTTCCTGCGCCGGTGGCGCACGCCTTTCATCCTCCTGCCACGCCCCCCCTCCCGGCGGCGGCCTACCCGCTCCGCCGGGCCTGGTGAGACAAGCCATGCGCATCTCCCTCCGATCGCTCTTCCGCATGAAGCTCACGGTGCTGGCGCTCGCCCTCCTGGGCGGGCTGCTGGGCATGACCTTTATCGTCGCGCCGCTGGGCGCGGAGGAGCAGGCCTGGCTGGCGCTGGGTGGCTTCCTGGTGTTCCTGATGGTCAGCCGGGTGCCGGGCCGGGGAGCGATGTTCTTCCTGGTGATGCTCTCGGTCCTGATCTCGTCCCGCTACGTTTATTGGCGGCTGACCGAGACGCTCGACTACTCGGGCTATTTCTCGACGTTCTTCGGCACCGGGCTGCTGCTGGCCGAGATGTATGCCGTGATCGCGCTGATGCTGTCCTACTTCCAGCAGCTCTGGCCGCTCGATCGGAAGCCGGTGCCGCTTCCGGCCGATCCGGAGGATTGGCCGACCGTCGACGTGTTCATCCCGAGCTACAACGAGCCGCTGGAGGTCGTGAAGCCCGCTGTCTATGGCGCCATGTCGATGGACTGGCCGGCGCACAAGATGAACGTCTATGTGCTGGATGACGGCCGCCGCCCGGAATTCCGCGAGTTCTGCGAGGAAGCCGGCGTCGGCTACATGATCCGCCCCGACAACAAGGGCGCCAAGGCCGGCAACATCAACCACGCCACCGGCAAGACGAGCGGCGAATACATCGTCATCTTCGACTGCGACCACGTGGCGACCCGCGCCTTCCTGCAGATGACCATCGGCTGGATGATGCGCGACCGCGGCATCGGCATGCTGCAGACGCCGCACCATTTCTACTCGCCCGATCCGTTCGAGCGGAACCTGGCGTCCGGCAAGAACGTGCCGAATGAAGGGTTGCTGTTCTACGGCCTGGTGCAGCAGGGCAACGATCTGTGGAACGCCACCTTCTTCTGCGGCTCCTGCGCGGTGCTGCGGCGGACGGCGCTGCTGCAGGTGGGCGGCGTGCCGCATGACACCGTCACCGAGGATTGCCACTGCTCGCTGAAGATGCAGCGCCTTGGCTGGCGCACCGCCTATCTGCGCGTGCCGCTGGCCGCCGGCCTGGCGACGGACCGGCTGATCTCGCATATCGGTCAGCGCATGCGCTGGGCGCGCGGCATGGTGCAGATCTTCCGCATCGAGAACCCGCTGATGGGACCGGGGCTGAAGCTGCACCAGCGGCTGTGCTACCTGAACGCCCAGTGGCACTTCCTGTTCCCGCTGCCGCGCTTCGTCTTCCTGACCGCGCCGCTGGCCTTCCTGCTGTTCGGGCAGAACCTGATCGCCGCCTCGCCTTTGGCCATCCTGGCCTATGCCGGGCCGCACATCGTGCACTCGATCGGCACCAATAGTCGGCTGCAGGGCAAGGTCCGCCACAGCTTCTGGTCCGAGATCTACGAGACGGTGCTGACGCTGTATCTGCTGCCGGTGGTGCTGGCGACGCTGTTCGATCCGCGTAAGGGCAAGTTCAACGTTACCGACAAGGGCGGCATCCTGGCCGAAGGCTATTTCGACTTCCGCGCCGTGTCGGCCAACTTCGCCCTGTTCGTGGTGCTGCTGATCGGGCTGGGCTCGGGCACCTACGGCATGCTGACCAATCCCTGGGGCAGCCTGGAGTTCCAGGCCAATGCGCTGAACTCCTTCTGGGTCGCGCTTTCGCTGGCCATTGTCATGGCCGGTCTGGCCGTCGGGCGCGAACGGCGCCAGGTGCGCGAGCGGCACCGCGTGAAGGCGGCATTGCCAGTGACCGTGCTGCTGACCGACGGCACGCGGCTCGAAGGCCGAAGTCAGGATGTGTCGCTCGGCGGCGCGGCCGTGCATCTGACCGCCGCCGCCAGCCTCGCCACGGCGGAGCGCGCGGCGATGGAGTTCGACCTCGGGCATGAGCGGATCTCACTGCCCTGTCAGGTGATGCGCGGGGAGGGCGAGCGGCTGCAGGTGCGCTTCACGCCCGAGACGATGATGGATGAAGGCAACATCGTGCGGGTCGTGCTCGGCCGCGCCGATGCCTGGATCGACTGGGACCACGTGCGGCCGGATCGTCCGCTGCGCGCCCTGATGGAGGTGTTCGTGAGTATCGGCGGCCTGTTCCGTGGCGACAGCCAGCTCTCCCTTCGCGGTCGTCGGGAGCGCAAAATGCGCGCCCGCGCCGCTGCAGCCGCCGCCGCGCGCGCCGCGGCCGATTCCATCCCGAAGCCATTGCCGGTGGGCGGCAAGGCGCGGCGGATGACCGGGCTGCTGCTGATCGCCGGCTCGGGCCTGGCGCTGGCCGGTCCTGCGGTGGCCGCGCAGCCTGCCCCTGGCGGCCTGTCCGCTCCCCAGGGTGCTGCGCCCGTGATGCCGGGCACCCCCGGAACAGGCGCGGATCCCTTCGCGTCCGCCGCCCCGTCCTTCGGGGCCGAGGCGGCCCCTGCCTCGGCCACGGCCCGGACCGAGAGCCGCACGCTGCGCCAGCTCGGCCTCACGGGGCCGATGCAGATGCGGGGGACCTCGGACCTGCAGGGCCTGCTCTTCGGCATCCGTGCCGATGAGGTGGTGACCGGCGCCAAGCTGGTGATCCAGGGCGCCAGCAGCCCGGCCCTGATCCCGGATCTGAGCCAGATCGCCATCACACTGAACGAGCAATTCGTCGGGGCCATCACGCCAGACCGCACGCGGCCGAATTTCGGCCCCATCGAGTTCCCCATCAATCCGGTCTACTTCGCCGACGCCAACCGGCTGAATGTGCGCTTCACCGGGCGCTACACGCAGGAATGCAACGACCCGATGTCGGGGTTGCTGTGGGCCAACATTTCCGATCTCTCCACCGTGCAGCTGACAGTGGAGCGGCTGCCGCTCCCCCGTGATCTGGCGCGCCTGCCGGAGCCGTTCTTCGACCAGCGCCTGCGCAACGAGGCGCTGACGCTGCCCGTGGTGATGCCGGAAAATGCCGGCAATGACCTTTTGCGCGCCGCCGGCATTGCTTCTTCCTGGTTCGCGGTTCAGGCCGATTACCGCGGCGCCAGCTTCCCCGTCAGCACCGCCGTGCCGCCGCGCGGCAATGCCATGGTGGTGGTGGCCGGCAATGAAAGCGTGCCCGGCCTCGCCATGCCGCGCATGGAAGGGCCGACGCTCGCGGTGGTGCCGAACCCGGCCGATCCCGAGGCGCTGCTGCTGGTGGTCGGCGGCCGCACGGGGGCGGAGGCCGCCAGCGCCGCCCAGGCGCTCACCGCCGGCCGGCAGGCGCTGTCGGGTGAGATCGCCCTGGTGCAGGCGCCGGAACTGGCGGCCCGTGTGCCCTACGACGCGCCCAGGTGGATCCGGTCCGACCGTCCGGTCAAGTTCGGCGAGCTGGTCGATCCGTCGGAGCTGCAGAGCTACGGCTACGCGCCCGGTCCCATTTCGATCCCGTTCCGCACCGCGCCAGACCTCTACACCTGGCGCGACCGCTCGCTGCCAGTGGATGTGAAGTTCCGTGCGCCGCCGGGCCCGATCGCCGACGTGGCCGTGTCTCGCGTCGACGCCACGCTGAACGGCAACTACCTCAGCTCCTTCCCGCTGCGCGCAGCCGAGCCGACGTGGCCCTGGAACTGGGTGGCGCGGAACACCGGCCTTGGTGCCACCCCTGAGGTGCAAGAGGATGGCGTCTCGCTGCCGCCCTACCTCATCTTCGGCCAGAACGACCTGGGGCTGCGCTTCGACATGCGGCCGCTGAACCGCGGGGACTGCATCGCCATCCCCGGCGACGTGCGCGCTTCCATCGACCCCGACAGCACCATCGACCTGTCGCGCGGCTACCGCTTCGGCGAGTTGCCGAACCTCGCCTGGTTCGTGGGCTCGGGCTTTCCCTTCACCAAGATGGCGGATTTCTCCGCCACCGCCGCCGTGCTGCCCGACCGGCCCAACACGCTCGAGGTGTCGAGCTACCTGACCCTGCTGGGCCGGCTGGCCGCCAATGTCGGCCACGCCGCGACCGGGATCCAGGTGGTGCGGGCCGCCGCAGTGGAGCAGGTGGCGGACAAGGAGCTGCTGGTGATCGGCGCGCTGGGGCGCCAGCCGGCGCTGGCCGCGCTGATGGGCCAGGCGGGCTCGCTGCGCATCGACGGCAACCGCGTCAGTGTGGCGCTGCCCGACGCGCTGGAGAATTTCCGTAATCTGTTCCTCAGCGATGACCGCCGGCTGGACCGCCAGCGGCTGGAGGCGCTGCTGGGCGCCCCTGGCGAGGGCACCGGCATGCTGGCGGGCTTCGAGAGCCCGCTGAAATCGGGCCGCTCGGTGCTCGCGCTCTCCGGCACCAATCCGCAAGGCATGGAGGCCATGCTGAACGCGCTGCGCGACCGCGACCTGATCCCGCGCATCCAGGGCGACCTTGCGCTGCTCTCCGGCGGGCGGATCGACAGCTTCAAGGTCAGCCACAACTACACCACCGGCAGCCTGCCGCTGCACCTTTGGCCGCAATACTGGTTCGGCAAGCGCCCCGACATGCTGCTGCTGCTGGCAATGCTGGCCGCGCTCTGCGTCGCCACCCCCACCTACTGGCTGCTGCGGCGCCGCGCCGCGCTGCGCCTGAGGACCCGGACGCAATGACCTCCATCCGCAACCGGCTGCTGGCCGGCGCCGTTCCCGCCGCCCTGCTGCTCGCCGGCCCTGCCCTGGCCCAGGGCAGCGGGCAAAGCGGGGGCGCCGTGGCGGTGCTGCTGCAGCAGGCCGAGTACTGGCGCGGTCAGAACCGCCCGGATCGCGCGTTGCAGACGCTGGAGCGCGTGCTGGCCGTTGATCCCAACAACGTGGACGCGCTGGCCGCTGCCGCCGCGGCCGAGGCCGAGGCCGGCAACCGATCCGCCGCCGACGGTTATCTGTCGCGGATGCGGCAGGTGGCGCCGGCCGATCCTCGGGTGGGCACAGCGTCCCGCTCCGTGCGCGGCGCCAGCGCCGATCCGGCCGCCATCGCCGAGGCACGGCGCCTTGCCCAAGGCGGTCAGCAGGGCGAGGCGGTGGCGCGCTACCGTCAGATCTTCGGTGGCAACACTCCGCCCGATGCTTATGCGATCGAATATTACCAGACGCTCGCCGGCACGCAGCAGGGCTATGGCGAGGCGCGCGATGCCATGGAGCGGCTGGTGGAGCGCAATCCGGGCAACCGGCGGCTGGCGCTCGCCTATGCGCAGATCCTCACCTACCGGGAAGGGTCGCGCGCCGAGGGCGTGCGGCGGCTGGAAGGCCTGTCGCAGCAAGGGGAGACCGCAACCGCCGCCCGCGCCGCGCTGCGCGACGCGCTGCTTTGGGAAGGCACCGATCCCGCCGCGGCGCCGGCCATCGAGAGTTACCTTCAGCGCAATCCCAACGACCCCGCCCTGACCCAGCGGCTGGAGGAGATCCGCAACCCGCCACGCGGGCCGGAGGATGCCCTGGGCACCGCCCGCCTTCGCGGGTTCGAGGCGCTGAACGCCGGACGCCTGGCTGAGGCGGCCCAGCAGTTCGAAGCTGTCCTCGCGCAGCGGCCTGAAGATTCCGACGCCAAGGGTGGATTGGGCGTCACCCGGCTGAGGCAAGGGCGCAACGCCGATGCCCGCCGGCTCCTGACCGAGGCGATCGCGGCGGACCCGAGGGAAGGGCGACGTAAGTGGGGACAGGCGCTCGACGGCGCCAGCTACACCAGCGAAGTCACGCAGGCGCGCAACCTGATCCAGCGCGGGCAGGAGGACCAGGCCGAAACGCTGCTGCGCCGCGCCGCACAGCGCGAGGGCGGCGAGCGGGCGGATGCGGAGGCCCTGCTGGGTGATCTGGCACTGCGGCGGGGCGACCCTGCCGGGGCCGAGCAACGCTACCGGGCCGCCTTGTCGCGCCGCCCGGATCTGGCACCCGCCTTGGCTGGCCTTTACGACGCTCTGCAGCAACAGGGCCGCTTCGCGGAGGCCGAGCAGATGGCGGCCCGGCGCGGCGGCAGTTTCGCCGCCACGGTCGGCGCCCGCCGTGCCGAGTCGCTGCGGGCCGAGGCCGGTCGTGCCACCGACCCGCAATCCGCCCTTGCGCTGCTGCGGGCCGCCCAGGCGGCCGACGAGGCCAATCCCTGGGTGCGGCTCGACCTCGCGCGGGCCCTTGTGCGGCAGGGTCAGGCAGATGAGGCGAACGCGCTGATGGCCGGGCTATCGGCCAGTTCCTCGCCAGAGGCGGTGCATGCCGCGGCGCTGTTCGCCACCGAGCAGGGCCAGACCCGTCAGGCCGCTGCCCTGATCGAGCGCATCCCGGCCCGGCTGCGCAGCGCCGACCAGACCCGGCTGCTGCGCCAGGCGCAGATCCAGGCGCAGGTCGCCACCGCCGCCGAGCCCGCCGCCTATGGCCGACGCGACGAGGCGCGGCGCCGCCTGCTGGCCCTGGCGGCCCGTCCCGACCCGACGGGCGAGACGCCGGGCCTGGTGGTACGCGCCCTGACCGACATGGGCGATCCACAGGGCGCCATGGAAGCGGCCCGCGTGGGGCTTGCCGCCAACCGCAGCGCACCGCCGGCGGGGCGCATCGCCCTTGCCAACGCGCTGCTGGCCGGTGGGTTGGAGCAGGAGGCGGCGCTGGTCGCCAGCCAGATCGGCGGTGATGCCCGGCTTTCCGCCGATGAGCAGAGGCAGCTTGCCTCGCTGCGAGCAGGTTCCGCGATCCGTGCGAGCGACCGGCTGAACGAGGCGGGGGATCAGGCCGCCGCCTACGACCGACTGGCCCCCGCTCTGGCGCAGGACCCGCAGAACCCGGACGCCAATCTGGCGCTCGCGCGGCTCTACCAGGGCGCGCGCGATCCGCGGCAGGCCCAGCGCATCGCCGAAGCGGTGCTGGCGCGCGATCCCCGCAACATCGATGCCCGGGTGGGTGCCGCGGATGCCGCCCTGGCGGCCGGCCAGGCACGCCGGGCCGAAGCGCTGCTGGCCGAGGGCCGGGGCTTTGCTCCCAACGATCCCCGCTTTTCGCTGCTGGAGGCGCGGATCGCCCGTGCCGGCGGTGATGGCCGGCGGGCCCGCCGGGCGCTGCTGCTGGCGGCCGAGCAGCGGCGTGGACAGTTGGGCGGCAGCGGCACCGGCTTCGCATCCGGCACCACCGCCTTCCCGCAGCAGGCCGCTGGCACCGAGCCGCCGGCGGCGGGACAGGGCGGTAACCCGTTCCGCCGGGTTTCTCTGGCGGCCAGCGGCATGCCGGCCGCGTCGGGCCCTCAGCCCTTCGGCAGCGGCGCGACGCTGATGCCGGCCGATCCCATGCTGAGCGAGATCAACCGAGAACTGGCAGCGGTTCAGGATGAGGTGGCGCCGCGCATTGTTGCCGACGCGAATTTCCGCACCCGTTCCGGCGATGCCGGACTTGACCAGCTCACCGAGTTCGGGGCGGGGGCTGAGGTGTCCGCTGCCATGCCCGGCGTCGGTGGGCGGATCAGCGTGCGGGCCCAGGCTGTCAGCCTCGATGGCGGCAGCATGGCGCAGGAGACCGGCACGCTGCGCCGCTTCGGCAGCAATGCGCTGGTGCTCCCCGGGGCCACCACGGCCACCTTGCCCTCCGAGGCTGCGCTGCTTGCCCCGGCCGACAGCTCCGCGGCGGGCATGGCCTTCGGATTGGGCTATGCGCGCGGCATCTTCTCGGCCGATATCGGCAGCACGCCGGTCGGCTTCCGCCGCCAGAACCTGGTGGGCGGCCTGGAGGCGGCGCCGGCGCTCGGTGGCGGCGGGCTGCGCCTGCGCCTGACCGCCGAGCGCCGCGCGATGACCGACACGCTGCTCTCCTGGGCGGGCATGAAGGATGCGCGCACGGGCGAGGTCTGGGGTGGCGTGGTCCGCAACACCGCGCGCGGCCAGTTCGAGTTCGGCACCGGCAACACCAACTTCTACGTTGGTGGCGGGTACTCGGCTCTGGAAGGCGATGGCGTCGTCGACAACAACCGCATCGAGGCCGGAGCCGGCATCAGCCACGCCCTGTTCCGCCGCGACGATGAGGAGCTGGTGACGGGGTTGGACCTGCTCTACCAGAGCTATGACAAGAACCTACGGCTCTTCACCCTGGGCCATGGCGGCTATTACAGCCCGCAATCCTATGTCGGTGCGACCATCCCGCTGGATTACCGTGCCCGCAGCGGCCCCTTCGCCTATCGCATCGGGGGCACGGTGGGCATCGCCTCCTGGCGCGAGGATCGGGCGCCCTACTTCCCGGGGGATGCGACGGCGCAAGCGGTCTTGGAAGGCCGTGCTGCCGGCGACCCCACCATCGCCGCCTTCTACCCCGGCCAGTCGCAGACCGGCTTCACCGGCGGGCTGCGCGGCGATCTGGAATACCAGGTGACGCCGGTGCTGCGCCTCGGCGCCGCGCTGCGTTACGACAAGTCCGCCGACTGGAGCGAGGCGCGAGGCCTGCTCTACGCCCGCTACCGGCTGGAGGATTGATGGCAGGCACACAGCAGGCGGAAACCGCATGAGCACAGCGACCAGCGAAAGCTTCCATCCCGGGGTGGGGCCGGCCACCGACCCCTTTCTGGCCTACCAGTCCCGCCGGGCGGCGGGGTCCGAGTGGCGCGCCTTCCTGCTGGCGTTGCTGGAAACGCTGGACGCCAACATGGATGGAGGCGGGCGCGACGCCTTGCTGCGTACCGTCGGCGCGCGGCTCGGCGGCTCCACTCCATTGCGGCCTGCCGCCACCCTGTCGGAGTTGGAAGGACGCATGAACGAGGTCCTGGCCGGGCTGGGCTGGGGCTATCTGGCCCTGCATCTGGACGAGGCGGATCGCAGCCTCCGCCTGGTGCTCCGTGCCGCCCCCTGCCTGCCCGTGGCCGCCGACGTGGCGGGCGCCTGGCTGGGCACCGTACTGGAAGGGGTGTTCGGCGCGTGGCTCGCGGCGCAGCAGGGCGGCGATGCTGCCGCTCGGGTCTCCTTGCTGCAGACCGTGCCGGGGCTGATGGTTTTCCGCTACGGCAGCTAGGCGGCGTCCCGCTTCCGGCTTGCCGGCTCCGCCCCGGACAGCCATCCTCCCCGACCACGAAAGCGGGCAGGAGGACACGGCTGATGCGCCTGGCGGTGCTCAAGGAACGGCGTGCGGGGGAAACCCGTGTCGCGGCGACGCCGGAGACGGCGAAGAAACTGATCGCGCTGGGCACCACGGTGGCCATCGAGACCGGGGCGGGACTGGCCTCCGGCTTTCCGGACGAGGCCTATCGCGAGGCCGGGGCCGAGATCGCCCCCGATGCCGCCGCGGCCCTCGCCGGTGCGGGCATTGTGCTGAAGGTCCGCGCACCTCTCGCCGCCGGGGAAGGCGATGTTGATGAACTGGCCCAGATCCCGCGCGGCGCGCTGTTGATCGGCACGCTGGAGGCGGCAGGTGATCCGGCCCGCGCCGCCGCCTATGCTGCCGCAGGCATCCAGGCCTGCTCCATGGAACTGCTGCCCCGCATCACCCGGGCGCAGAGCATGGATGTGCTCTCCTCTCAGGCCAATCTAGCGGGCTACCGCGCCGTGGTCGAAGGGGCAGGCGCCTTCGACAAGGGCTTCCCCATGCTGATGACGGCGGCCGGCACCATCCCGGCGGCCAATGTCTTCATCATGGGCGCCGGTGTGGCGGGACTGCAGGCTATCGCCACGGCGCGGCGTCTCGGCGGGCGCGTTTCCGCCACCGACGTGCGTCCCGCAGCCAAGGAGGAGATCAAGTCCCTCGGTGCCAGTTTCGTCGGCTACGAGGACGAGGAAAGCCGGGCGGCGCAGACCGCGGGCGGCTATGCCAAGCAGCTTTCCGCCGATTTCTATGCCAAGCAGGCCGAGGTAGTGGCGGGGCATGTGGTGAAGCAGGACGTGATCGTCACCACCGCCCTGGTGCAGGGTCGCCGCGCGCCGGTCCTGCTGACGGAGGCCATGGTCGCCTCCATGAAGCCGGGCAGCGTGATCGTCGACATCGCCGCCGATGCGGGCGGCAACTGCGCCGCAACCAGGCCGGGCGAGGCCATCGTCACCGGGAACGGCGTGAAGATCCTGGGCTATGGCAACTGGCCGGGCCGGATCGCCGGTGCCGCCAGCGCGCTTTACTCCCGCAATCTGCTGACCTTTCTTTCCACCTTCTGGGACAAGGATTCGGCTGCGCCGAAGCTGCCGGAGGATGACGAGGTCGTCCGGGGCGTCACCCTGACGCGGGCGGGGGCCGTGGTTCACCCGCTGCTGGCCGACAAGCAAGCCGCCGCCTGAGGAGCATCCAAGAATGAATGCCACCGACCTCGCCAACCAGGCGAGCGCCACCGCCGACCGCGCCCTGGCACTGGCCGCCCAGGCGCGCATGATGGCCGAAGGCGCGGCACCGGCCGTGGCCAGCGTCGCGGGCCATGCTGAGCCCTTTCTGCTGCTGCTGACGATTTTTCTTCTGGCCTGCTTTGTCGGATACCACGTGGTGTGGAATGTGACGCCCGCGCTGCACTCGCCGCTGATGGGCGTCACCAACGCCATCTCCTCCGTGATCGTGGTGGGCGCCATCCTGGCCACGGGCCTCGGCGATTCCATCGCAGCCAAGGTGTTCGGCTTTCTGGCCGTGACGCTGGCCTCGGTGAACATCTTCGGCGGCTTCCTGGTGACCCGCCGGATGCTCGCCATGTTCAAGAAGAAGGGGTGAGGCGGTGCAGACGGTTTCCACCCTTGCCTACCTGGTCGCCTCGGTTCTGTTTATCCTGGCGCTCCGCGGCCTGTCCCACCCCGAGACCAGCCGCCGCGGCAATCTCTACGGCATGGTCGGCATGGGCATCGCCGTGGTGGCAACATTGTTCCACTCCGGCATGGGATTGGGCGGTCTGGCCTTGATCATCGCCGGGATCGCCATCGGCGGCGGCATCGGCGCTTATCTCGCCAACCGCATCCAGATGACGGCACTGCCGCAGCTGGTTGCCGCCTTCCACTCGCTGGTCGGCATGGCTGCGGTGCTGGTGGCTGCGGCCGCCTTCTACAATCCCGAAAGCTTCGGCATTGGCCATGCCGGCGATATCCATGCCGGTTCGCTGGTGGAAATGTCGCTGGGTCTCGCCATCGGCGCCATCACCTTCTCAGGCTCGGTGATCGCCTTCGCCAAGCTGCAGGCGCTGATGTCCGGCGCGCCGATCACCTTCAAGGGGCAGCACTGGCTGAACCTGGGCCTGGGCGTCCTGCTGCTGGTGCTGGTGATCGCCTTTGTTGCCACCGGCTCGGGTTTGCTGTTCTGGCTGATCGCGCTGCTGGCCTTTGCGCTGGGCTTCCTGCTGATTATCCCGATCGGCGGCGCGGACATGCCGGTGGTCGTCTCGATGCTGAACAGCTACTCCGGCTGGGCGGCGGCGGGCATCGGCTTCACGCTGGGCAATTTGCTGCTGATCGTGACCGGCGCGCTGGTGGGCGCCTCGGGTGCCATCCTGTCCTACATCATGTGCAAGGGCATGAACCGGTCCATCGTCAACGTGCTGCTGGGGGGGTTCGGGTCCGATACCGGCGTGGCCTCGGCCGCGGGCGGCGATGGCGGTCCGGCGCGGCCTGTGAAGTCGGGTTCTCCGGAAGACGCCGCCTACATCATGAAGAACGCGCAGAAGATCATCATCGTGCCCGGCTACGGCATGGCGGTGGCGCAGGCGCAGCAGGTGCTGCGCGAGATGGCCGACCTGTTGAAAAAGGAAGGCGCCGAGGTGTCCTATGCCATCCACCCCGTCGCGGGCCGCATGCCGGGGCACATGAACGTGCTGCTGGCCGAGGCCAACGTTCCCTATGACGAGGTGCATGAGCTGGAGGAGATCAACCCGGAATTCGCCGAGGCCGACGTAGCCTTCGTGATCGGCGCCAATGACGTGACCAACCCGGCGGCCAAGACTGACAAGTCCTCCGCCATCTACGGCATGCCGATCCTGGACGTGGAACGCGCCAAGACGGTGTTCTTCATCAAGCGCGGCATGGCCTCGGGCTATGCCGGTGTGGAGAACGAGCTGTTCTTCCGCGACAACACCATGATGCTGTTCGGTGACGCCAAGAAGGTGACGCAACAGGTGGTGCAGGCGCTGCAGCACTGAACACGTTCGCCGGGGTTGCATTGGCCCCGGCGACGGCTTTGCCGCTATGATCCCGGGGCCATGCCGCCCAAGCCATCCCTGACGCCGCTGCCCGGGTCCTGCGCCACCTGTGGCGTGCGGCCGCATGACTTGTTTCGCGCCGTCCCGGCGGAGCAGATTGACAAGGTCGCTGCCACTCGTGCCGCCGTGCGCCTGGCCCGCGCCGGGCAGCCAATCCACGACACGGTGTTCTCACTCTTCGCCGGCTGGGCCTTTACCTGGCGCGCAACGCCCGAGGGGCGGCGGCAGATCCTTGACTTCCACCTCCCCGGCGATCTGGTTGAGCATGACGAGGCGGGGGAGGAAACGGTCACCGCCCTGACCGATGCCAGCTTCTGCGTGTTGTCGCGGGAAAGGCTCTGCGCCTTCATGGGTCGAGATGCCTGCCTGGCGATGAGCTATGCCGAGGGGCTGTCGGAAGATCGTGCCCGGCTGCGGGAGCGGCTGACCAGCCTCGGACGCCGCGATGCGCTGGGCCGGCTGGCGCACCTGCTGCTGGAGTTGCAGGGCCGGCTGGCAAAGCGGGGCACAGCGTCCGGCGATGGTGGCCCGTTACCCTTGAGGCAGGCGCATCTGGCCGATGCGCTGGGACTTTCGGTCGAGCATGTGAACCGCGCCTTGGCACAGCTGCGCCGGAACAGGGTGGCGTTGCTGCGCAAGGGGCGGCTGGAGATCCTGGACCGTGCGGCGCTGGGAGCGCTGGCGGACTGGCCCGACGCGCCGGCCCCGGCGCTGCTGGCCACGCGGGGACGCGCCCGGCCTGGCTGACCGGACGGGCGTCGGATGAGTGGTCAGCCCACGGTGATGCCGGCCTCGCGGATCAACGGCGCCCAACGCTCGTGCTCGCGCTGGAGATGTTGCGCAAAGTCGTCCGGCGTGCCCCCCACCACCATGCCGGCCTGGGTTTGTGCCACGGAATCTCGCACCTCAGGCAGAGCCAGAATCTTGTTCATCACCTCGTTGATGCGCAGCACCATGTCACGCGGCATGCCGGCAGGGCCGGCCAGCCCGTACCAGACGGCGCAATCGAACCCGGGAATCGTGTCTGCCACCGCCGGGATGCCGGGAAGGCTGGGGCTGAGCTGCGGGTCGCTGACCGCGACGGCCCGCAGCGAGCCTTCGCGGATATAGCTGAGCGCCGATGAAATCGTGGGAAAGCCAAGCTGCGCATCGCCGCGCATGACCGCCAGCGATATGTCATTGCCGCCGCGATAGGGCGTATGGATCATCTTGATCCCGGCCTGCTGGTTCAGCAGCTCCATAAACAGGTGGCTGCCATTGCCGATCCCTGCCGAGGCATAGACATACTTGTCCGGCTGCTTCTTCGACGCTGCAATGATGTCGGCCAGCGTCCTTTCCGGCATGTCTTTCCCGGCAATCACAACTGCTGGAAGCTTCACCATCTGCAGGATCGGGGTGAAAGCCGTCATCGGCTCGTAGGGCAGCTTCGGGTTCAATGCCTTGCCGATGACGTTGGGGCCGATATCCGCGGCCAGCAGCGTGTAGCCATCCGGGGCGGCGGTGGCGACAGCGCCGCCGCCGACCACACCGCCGGCGCCCGTGCGGTTCTCGATCACCATGTTCTGGCCATTGGCAAAGCGCGGAAAGTGATGTCCGACGGTGCGCGACAGGGTGTCCACCGCACCGCCCGCGCCAAAGGGCACGATCAGCCGCACGGGCCGGTCGGGCCAGGAACTGGCAGCCAGCGCCGGACGCGCCAGGTAACTGGAGGCCGCCGCGGCGGCGCCGGCGATGCCCAGCGCGCCCAGACGACGGCGGGTCAGATTGTTTGTTGCTCTCATGGACGTTCCTCGGAGGCGTCGGGGGCGCTCAGAATGCCTCCTCATAGAGGCGGAGCGCATCCAGTTCTGTCAGCTCGACCGGGTTGTTGATCAGCAGGCGCTGCTGCTGCATGGCATCGGCCGCGAGCTGCGGCAGACTCTCGCGCGTCACCTGCAGCTCGTGCAGGCGCTTGGGCATCTCGCACACGCCGACCAGCCGCTCGATGGCCAACAGGAAGGCTTCGGCGCCCGGACCCTCCGCACCCACGGAGGGCGCCAGCTCCGCGTAGAGCGGCGCGGCGGCGGCCAAGTTGAAGCGCAGCACCGGCAGCAGCATCAGCGCGTTGGAGAGCCCGTGCGGCACGTGGTATCGACCGCCCAGCGGATAGGCCAGCGCGTGCACCGCCGCCACCGGCGCGTTGGCAAACGCCATCCCGGCGAGGCAGGAGCCCAGCAGCATGGCACCCCGCGCCGCCTTGTCCCGGCCATCCTTCATCACCAGCGGCAGGTTGGCGGAGAGCAGCGACAGGGCCCGCTTCGCCAGCACGTCGGAGAGCGGGTTCTTCAGCCGCCGGCTGGTGAATGCCTCGATGGCGTGCACCATGGCGTCCACGCCCGTCGCTGCCGTGACGGCGGGCGGCAGGCCCAGGGTCAGCTCCGGGTCCAGCAGCGCGACATCCGGCAGCAGGCGGCGGGAAACGATGCCCTTCTTCTCGTCCGTCGGCGTTGTGACGATGGAAATGGGCGTGACCTCGGAGCCGGTGCCGGCGGTGGTCGGCGCCAGCACCAGCGGCAGGCGCTGTCCCTTGGCCAGTTCCACGCCATAGATGCCGGCCAGTTCGCCGGGGGACCGCAGCAGATAGGCCACCAGCTTCGCCGTATCCATGGCGCTGCCGCCGCCCATGGCGAAGACGCCATCCACCCCGGCCGCGCCGAGCTTCTCCACCGCCGCCAGCACGACCTGCTCGGGAGGATCGGCCTGCACCTCGTCATAGATGGTGACGGCGAGGCCTGCCTCCCGCAGCCTGGACGCCACCGGCGCGACCAGGCCCGCACGGACCATCCCGGCATCGGTGACCAGCGCGGCATGCCGCACGCCCTGCTCCGCCAGGATGGCCGGCAAATCGGCCAGCGCCCCGTCCCGGAGCAGAATGCGCGGCGTGGTGGAGAAGTCCAGGGACAGCATCCCGGGCGTTACTCCGCCGCCCGCTGCGGTTCGGGCCGTGACCAGCGCTTGTCGAAATCCCAAACTTCCGGGAAGCCCATCAGCTCGTTCATCCGGGCGAAGTCGCCGATGACGCCGTCCGGCAGGGCATTGGTGTCGCCATGCTGCAGCAGGTGCGCGTAGGATTTCTCCAGCGCCTGCGCCACGGTCAGGAAGCCGAGCGCGGGGTAGATGGCGATGCTGTAGCCGAAGGATGCCAGCTTCTCGGCCGAGAGGATCGGCGTGCGGCCGCCGCCATCGACGTTGTTGGCCAGCAGCGGCGCGTCGATCTCCTGGCCGATGCGCTTCATCTCGTCCTCCGTCTCGGGGCTCTCGATGAAGACGATGTCGGCGCCAGCCTTGCGGTAGATCCGGCCGCGGCGGATGGCTTCATCGAGCCCAAGGGTGGTGCGGGCGTCGGTGCGGGCGATGATCAGGAAGTCGCTGCTCTTGCGGGCCTCGGCGGCGACCTCGATCTTCAGCGCCATCTCCTCTGCTGGGATCACGCGGCGGCCCGGAGTGTGGCCGCACTTCTTCGGCACTTCCTGGTCCTCGAGCTGGATGGCGGTGACGCCGCCCGCCTCATAGCCCATCACGGTATGGCGCACATTCAGCAGCCCGCCGTAGCCGGTGTCGGCGTCCGCGATCACCGGGGTCTTGCTGGCCTGGGCGAAGCGGGCCATGCGCGAGACCATGTCGGTGAAGGTGGCGATGCCCGCATCGGGCACGCCGAGATGCGAGGCCACCGTGCCGTAGCCCGTGGCGTAGAGCGCGGAAAAGCCCATCCGGTCGGCCACCCGGGCCGAGATCATGTCGAAGATGCCGGGCGCCACAATGAACTTCTTCTCGGACAGCATCTGCTTCAGCCGTGGATCGGCCATGGTCCGTCTCCCTCTCTGGTGAACTGTTTCAGGCGGCGAGCTGGGCGCGGATGCGGGCCACCAGCCCCCCCGCCGCCAGGATGGCGCGCACTTCCTCGCCGAGCGGCTCGGCCTGCCATTGCCGCTCGCCCTGGCGGATGGTGCCGCTGGCAAGGTCGATCCGAACCGGCTCGCCGTCCTGTAAAGCCTCGGCGGCCTCGGGGCAGATCAGCACCGGCAGGCCAAGATTGGTTGCGTTGCGGAAGAAGATGCGCGCCGCGCTGCGGACGATGACCGCGCCGACGCCGCAGGCCTTGAGCGCCACCACCGCGTGCTCGCGCGAGGAGCCGCAGCCGAAGTCGCGCCCCGCCGCCAGCACGTCGCCAGGCTGGACGCGCTTGGCGAAGGTGGGATCGATGCCTTCCAGGCAATGGCTGCCGAGCACCGCAGGGTCGCGGATGGCGAGGTAGCGGCCCGGCAGGATGACATCGGTGTTCACGCTGTCGCCGAAGCGGTGGATGCGGCCTTCGACGGTGCTCATGCGGCCTCCAGCGCCGGGATGGGCGGCAATTCGCCGGGCGGGATGATCTCGCCCGCCACGGCGGCGGCGGCGGCCACCCAGGCATTGGCCAGGAAGACCTGACTGTCCGGATGCCCCATGCGGCCACGGAAGTTGCGGTTGGTGGTGGCGATCGCGGTTTCGCCCGCCGCGAGGATGCCCATGTGCCCGCCGAAGCAGGCGCCGCAGGTGGGGGTGGAAACGGCCGCGCCGGCCTCGGCAAACAGGTCGAGCAGCCCTTCGGCCAGCGCCTTGCGCCAGATTCGCTGGGTCGCTGGAACCACCACCATGCGCACGCCCGGGGCGATGCGGCGGCCGCGCAGGATCTCGGCCACCTGCCGCAGGTCGGTGATGGTGCCGTTGGCGCAGTTGCCGACATAGACCTGGTCGACCTTCTGGCCGCGCAAGGCTTCCAGGCTGGCGCCCGCGGCCGGCGAAGGCGGACGCGCCACCACCGGCGCCAGCCCGTCCAGTTCGATGGTGAGGCGGTCGCGGTACACCGCGTCGGCATCGGGCAGCACGGGCGGGCAGGGGGTCATGCCGCGGGCCGCCATGTCCTGCAGCGACAGGTCGTCGCCCTCGAAGACGCACCAGTCGGCGCCGGCCTCGACCGCCATGTTGGCGACCGCCATGCGCGCATCCATGGACAGCGTGGCGACGCCCGGGCCGCCGAATTCCAGGGCGGCGTCGGCCGCGCCATCCGTGCCGATGCGGCGGATCAGCTCCAGGATGATGTCCTTGCCGGCGGTGAAGTGCGGCAGGGTGCCCACAAGCTCGACCCGGATGGTGTCGGGCACGCGCATCCAGAGCTGCCCCGTGGCCAGGGCGGCGGCGAGATCGGTGGAGCCGAAGCCGATGCCCAGGCCGTTGAAGGCGCCGGCTGTGCAGGTGTGGCTGTCGGCGCCGAACACGATCTGCCCGTGCCCGATCATGCCGAGCTCGGCCAGCAGCGTGTGCTCGATGCCGCCGCGGCCAGGGTCGTAGTAGTGCTCGATTCCCTGTGCCTTGGCGAAATCCTGGGTCATCCGGATGGCGCCCGCCGCGGTGATGTCGGGGGCGGGGGCGAAATGATCGGCCACCAGCACGATGCGCGATGGATCGAACACGCCCTTGGCGCCCATGGCCGCGAAATTCTCGAAGGCCAGGGGACCCGAGACATCGTTCAGTAGCACGGTGTCGGGGCGGATGGTGGCGATGGCGCCAGGCCGGATCTCGCCCGACAGGCAATGGGTCGCCAGGATCTTCTCGCTGATGCTGCGGCCGGTCATGATGCGGCGCTCGCTTCGGGGCTGCGTGCCGGGCGGGGCATGCGCTCCTCCTCTCTTTCCAGGACGTTCCGGATATGGGCTTGTCGCCCCGTTTGCGCAATCGTTAGCATAGACCTGATGTCTGCCAAGCCCTATTTCGAGAGACACCTCGAGATCAAGGTGAAGGAACTTGAACCCGACCATGCTGACGATTGCACGCTCAAGAGAAAGCCACGGGATTTCCCGCGCGTGAGCGGCGCGCGCCCCACCGTGTCGAGCTTGGCCCGGCTGGCCGGCGTCGCGAGTTCCACCGTTTCCCGTGCCCTGAAGGGCGATGAGCGGATTTCGCCTGCCGTTCGCCGCCGCATCGCCGCCCTGGCCGCCGAGGCTGGCTACACCCCAAACGCCCTGGCGCGCGGGCTGGTGGGCGGTCGCAGCGGGCTGGTCGGGCTGGTGCTGGGGCCGGTCAGCAACCCGATCTATGCCGAGATGATGCAGGAGGCGGTGACCGAAGCCGAGCGGCGCGGCCTCCGCCTGATGCTGCTGCATGCCGGGCCGGGACCGATCGAGGACAGCACCGCCGCCGCCCTGCTGCAGTACAGGATGGATGGGTGCCTGATCACCTCGGCCGGGCTGTCTTCCCGCGCCGCCGCCATCTGCGCCGCCAACGACGTCCCGGTGGTGATGCTGAACCGGGTGCCGAAGCTGCACGCGGTGGCAGTATCCTGCGACAATCGCGCGGGCGGCGAGGCGCTGGCGCTGCACCTGCTGGAAACCGGCCATCGCCGGCCGGCCATCATCATGGGCAATGCGGATACCTCGACCAGCCTGGAGCGGGCCGAGGCCTTTGCCACGGCGCTGGTTGAGGCCGGGCTGGAGCCGCCGCGCCGCTTTCCGGGGGGCGCCAGCCACGCGGCGGGCTTTGCCGCCGGCCAAGCCATCGCGGGCCTGCCGGCGCGCGAGCGGCCGGACGCCATCTTCGGTTGCGCCGACATTCTGGCCATGGGCGCAATGGACGCGCTGCGCGAGGCCGGGCTTCGGGTGCCGGAGGACATCTCGGTGGTGGGCTTCGACGGCATCGCGGCGGCCGCTGCCGCTCCCTACCGCATGACAACGCTGTCCGTTCCGCTATCAGCGATGATCGCCAGGGGATTCGGGCTGTTGGCCGAAAGGATGAGCGGCATACCTCTTCCGGATGAGGTGGTGCTGTTGCGCGGTACGCTGCAGCGGCGCGGCACGGTGCGCGACACACAGCCACCGGGGTAGCCGCCGGTGCACAGGGTGATGCTCCCGATGACACCTGCCTACCGCCAAAGGCGGGTCCACTTTTCGCGCCGTTTCCCACCCGGCGAGAGCGGCGTCCAAATGCGTGCGGCGCCACGCTTGGGGGGGATTGTCGGACATGCCGCATTGGGAAGAGGCCCAGGGCTGGGCCAGGGGCTACAGCGCACGTGGCCATGGCCGCGACATCAAATCCGACCCCGCCTGGGGTGGCGGCGACATGCCCGGATGGGGCTGGCCGCTCGGGGCGCTGCTGACCCGGGCCGAGCGCAACGATGCGCCCATGACCGTGACGCTTGCCGCCGGCGGCGACGCGGCGGGGGTGGACACGCTTGCGGCGCTGGACGTGGCGCTGCGCATCATCGACCGTGGCGCCGTGACACTCGCGCTGGGCTCGGTGAAATCCACCGCCTCCGCCCGGACCGAGGCAGGAGAGATCGCCTTCGCCTCGGCCTATTCCGATCTGGATATCGGCGGCGCCGACATCGCGCTCAGCCGCACACGCACCTTGACCGGCAGCGGTACCGCCAATGGCGAGGCCTGGTCGAGCCAGATCACGACCACCAACTTCCTGGCCGTCGACATCGACGGGCTTCAGCCGCTCTTCGGTCCCATCAAGCTGCACCAGAACAGCACGGGCACGATCAGCAATGCGCCGACCTTCCAGGGCAATCTCGCGACCTTCGAGATCGACGCCAAAGTGTTCGGCGGCGACACCTACCTGGATGTCTCGGCCGATGCCGTGACGGTGCAGGATCGCTATTCCACCGTGGCCTCCGTCGTGCTCGGCACGGCCGACACGGCGGCGGGCGTCGAAACGCATGCCTTCCGCATGGGGGGGTTGGGCAGCGACCGCATCACCACCGGCGGCGGCGATGACTGGGTTTTCGGCCTGACCGGCAACGACACCATCGACAGCGGCAGCGGCTCCGACACGGTGTTTGGTGGCTGGGGCGACGACACCATCCGGACCGGCGCAGGGCATGACTGGGCCTTTGGCGGCGAAGGGCGTGACACCATCGATCTCGGCGAAGGCAACAACCTTGCCTATGGCGGCAACGGTGCGGACCGTATCAGCGCGGGCGGCGGCAACGACGCCATCAGTGGCGGCGGCGGCGATGACGTCATCCAGGCCGGCGCTGGCAACAACACCTTGCTGCTCGGCTCGGTGGGCGGGGCGGCGGATGGCAATGATCGCTACAGCGCCGGCGGCGGCGCCGACTACTACCTGCTGGCCGGACCCTTCGGCAACGATGTGGTCACCGGCTTCCGCATCGCCGAGGGCGACCGCGTTGCCGGATATGACGGTGACTGGGGCTCGGCGGGCGGATTGCGCGCGCTGAACGGAGGTACGATTTCGGTGCAGCGTGGAAGCGATGCGCAGGATCTGGTTCTGACGCTGAAAACCGGCTGGACCGTCTCCACACTGACGCTCGACGACTTCTTCGCGTTGAACCCGCAACATGCCGGCGCACCGCGCGGAGGCGCCTTCTCGGACGATGCGGCGCTGCCTATCCTGACCGCCATGGTGCTCGACGGGGATAGCAGTCAGGCAGCGATCGACCGCATGGACCAGTTCATCACGGGCGATCTGCTGGGTCTGCTGGCCTGACCTGTATCCGCCTTTCGATGGAGGCACTCCCTCCACCGGGCGGCGGGGTGCCTTCCACCAATGATCCATCGCCCGGCGCCGCGAGCGGCCACATCATCATTTCTGGGAAGCGCTGGTACCACAATCCGGCCGCCCGTGCGGGAGAAAGATCATGGCCAGTATCCGGTTCTCCGCCACCGCGACCAATGGCGGGGAGAAGCTGCTCGACATCATTGCGGAAGGCCAGACCGAGGGCGAGGCCTCCAGCCTCAGCAGTCGCCTTTCCGTGCGGCTTGGCGTGGAGGATGGCGTTCTGAAAGGGGCAGGCTCCGTCGAGGTCACCGCCCAGGCTATCGGCGATGCTTCCGCTGAAACGGAGGTACAAGTTCCGGAAGGGCTCGCGCCGCTGATCGAAAGCTGGCGGGACCGCATCGGGGAGATGACGGAGGACGGCCTCCTGGTCACCGAAACCAGCGAGACGCAGTTCAGCTTCATGAACTGGGACGTCGACGAGGGCGGCATGCCTTCCGAGCGGCAACTCCCCGCCGTTCCGCAGGATGGCGAGGGTCCACTGCAGGTGCCGCTTGTGCCTGAGGAACTGCTTCCCGCGTTGCTGTTGCCGTCAGGCGCGATTGCGTCCGACGATCTGCTCTAGCCGGAAGCGGCAAAGGGCTCCGTCCTTGGTTGTAGCTCCTCCCGATGGGTGCCGGAGCCCGCCAAGGGCGTAGGCGCCGCATCGCACTGCCGCTCCCCCGCCTGGGGGAGCCACCCCCTCCATAAGGAGCCGCCCTCCAGCCTGGACCAGCACCCTATCATGCCGGGGTCCACGCAACCAACCGGAGGGAGGGCCTGCCATGGCCATCAGGACCAGCTACTCGGCACGAGGCGCAACAAGGATGACCTCCAGCGCCACGGTCGATGGTGCGACGAGCACATCCACCAACTCTACTGCCTACAGCACGCAAACAGGCAGCGGCGAGGGCGGCAACGCGGGTATGGGCGTGCAGGTCGCCGGCACCGCGACAGGTGTCGGCAACGACACTCTCGCCGCCGCGTCGGTGTCCGTCGAAGGGACGTCCGGTGGATCTGCCCGGAGCATCTCGGCCAGCGCGACGTTCAATGCCGCCTCCGAGACGCAGCCTGGCGGCAGCGGCGTGGCTTACACCGGCAGTGCGATTGCCTTCTCCGGCAGTGCCGACCGCTTGATGCGCACCGACTTTGCGAGCGAGCATAGCTTCAGCGACTCTTCAGGGTCGCGCTACGAAGCCAATTCCCGTTCGAGCCTGTATGCCTTTGATCGTGGCGGCAGGCGGGAAGCAGAGCGCGATCAGGACCGGGCGCAGCGGGATGCGGATCGCGAAGCCGGGCGCGATGATGGGCCGGAAGTGAACGGTCATGCTGATCTGGACGGTAACGTCGTCATCTTCGATGTTAAGGCCGTAGCCTATGGTGACGACAACTTCGTCGGCGTCGACCTGATGGCGCTCACGGTGGACGATCACCTCTCGACGGTCGATACGATCGTCACCGTGAACCTGGGGTGATGCACCGGATGCAGAATGGATTAGTCCCTTTGGCGATCTCGTCGAGCGATGAAGGGAAGGCGGCATTCACTACACCGATGGTCGCCTCATCCATGTGCGTCCTTCACCCGGGCTTCATGCGGCGGTTAGGTTCTGGGTGTCGGCGGCGTGCCGACGCAACATAAGAAACAGGAGCGGACCATGGGCTGGAAGCCGAGCTACGATTTCGACAAGGAATTCAGCGTCGAGATCGATCTGGATGCCGACACCTACATCGACTATGACGTGAACGTCGACGCCTCTGTCGACATCTGCATCGACCCGTATGTCGAGGGCAACACCGCGACCTTCTCCCTGGATGTCCAGGCGTTCGGCGATGACACCTATGTCGACGCTAATGCTGTGGCGGTGACCACCGACCACATGTCCTCGGTGGCGATGACGGGTCTCTCCGTCAGCGATTGAAGCGGGGGACGGCGCGCCCGGCACGCCGGCCAGCGCAACTTGACCAGGGCCACAGGGCATCGCTGCCTTGTGGCCTTTTGCGTTGGCCCCGGCGCACCGGCCTGTGCCCATCCGCCTTTCGGTGCCTTCCTCCAAAAGGTGAGGCTACCAGTGTGTGATTGCCGTGCCCGGCACACGGCCCATAGCCTTGCTGCGACGCCGGGCACGATGATCCGGTCCTGGGGAGGGGGCAAAGAGCATGGCTATTTTCCGCGGCACGCAGAACCGGGATACGATGAACGGCAGCAGCAATGCCATCGACACCGCCGACTACATCAACTCCACCGCAGCCGTTACGATCATCCTGAACACCCTCTCCAACCGGCCGACGAATGGCAGTGGGGGATTCGCGACAGGGGACGTACTGAACAGCATCGAGAACCTCAGCGGCTCGGCGTTCAACGATACGCTGAGCGGCAACGGCCTCAGCAACGAGCTGTTTGGCGGCGGCGGAAATGACCTGCTGCGCGGCGGTGACGGAGAAGACTGGCTATTCGGCGACGCTCTGATCGATGCCAACCGGGACGGTGCACGGGATTTCCCGGCAGGCTCCCCTCCGCCAGACGCCGAAACGGCGGTCGCGGGCGGCAACGACACCCTGGATGGTGGCAACGGCAATGACCGGATCTACGGCGGTGGCGGCAACGACACGCTGCTGGGAGGTTTCGGCAATGATCTGCTCTCCGGCGGCATGGGCGATGACCTGCTGACCGGCGGTGATGGGATTGACACACTCCTGGGTGGCGGTGGCACGGACCAGCTCCTCGGCGGCAACGGCAATGACACGCTGGATGGCGGTGAGGGCGATGACACGCTCGATGGCGGGCTCGACAATGACACGCTCTCCGGCGGCAACGGCAATGACAGCCTGTTTGGCTCGCTCGGCGACGACATCCTCAACGGCGATGCGGGGAACGATCGCCTCGAAGGCAGCGCGGGCGACGACACCCTGAATGGCGGCATCGGCAATGACGAGCTGATCGGTGCGTTGGGCGATGATACTCTGGATGGTGGCGACGGCAACGATCTGCTCGATGGCGGAGACGGGAAGGACACGCTGCGTGGCGGCGCCGGCGACGACGTGATGATCGGCGGTCCCGGGATCGTTGCCGATACTTTCGATGGTGGAGTGGGCTTCGATACGGTGGATTATTCCGCGGCGAGCGGCGCGGTCGGTGTTGACCTTGGGGTGAACACCGCATCCGGTGCCGCGACCGGCGACACCTTTGCCGCCGTGGAACGCGTGATCGGCTCCGCTGGAGACGACATCCTGGCCGGCGACAACCTCGTCAACACGCTGGTGGGCGGCGCTGGGAATGACCGGCTGATCGGCCGGGGCGGCGCCGACCTCCTTATTGGCGGCGCCGGCGTCGACACGGCCGATTACCGCAGCTCCACCGGTGGCATCAGCATCACCGCGACCGGTACCCAGATGCAGGGTGCCGGCGGCCACGCGCAGGGCGATGTGCTGCAGGAGGTGGAGAACGTCATTGGCTCCACCTTAAACGACATTCTGCGCGGCACCACCGGCGACAACGTGTTGGTCAGCGGCGGCGGAACGGACACCTTGGCGGGCGGCGGCGGCAGCGACCTTCTGGTGGCGACCGGTGGCAGTGTCTCGTTGTTCGGCGAAGGTCTGAACGATGGCGGTACCGCCGGGCTCGACACCTATCGCATCCTGGGCGGCAACAACCAGATCAATGGCTATACTTTGGGAGAAGAACTGCAATTCGCGGCGTTGGACGCTGCCACGCCGACCACGGCGAATGGTGGGACGGTGTATGTGATCCGCTTTGCTGGCCCCGGCCACAGCACCGTTCTTCCCTTTGCCAGTACCACATCCGCGACACAGGCGCAGTTCCAGGCCTTCTACAATGACGTTCTGGAACATGTTTCCGTGGATCCCAGCTACGCGGCCACGACCGACTGGTTCGCGTAGCCCGCCATGGCGATCCAGCCGACATCGCGTGCGCGGCGCAGCCGGACCGCGCTGGAGGAGGCCGTGGGCGCGCTACGCCGCGTGGCCTGGTTGATCGCCGCCTTCAGCTTGGCGAGCAATGTTCTGATGCTGGCGCCGTCGCTCTACATGCTGCAGGTCTATGACCGTGTCATGGCGACGGGGCATGTTGAAACGCTGATCATGCTGACAGCGATCACCTGCCTGGCCCTGTTCGCCTTCGGCATGCTGGATGCGCTGCGTTCCGCCGTGACCGGCCGCATGAGCGGCTGGCTCGGCGAGCGCCTGGGGCCGGCCTTGCTGGAAAGCGGCATACGCGCCCGGCTGCTGGGGGATTCCGCCGGCGCTCAGCCATTGCGCGACCTCCAGCTGCTGCAGAACTTCGTGTCTTCGCCAGCGCTTGGCACATTCTTCGACATGCCCTGTGCTCCGTTCTTTCTGCTGTTGATCTGGCTGCTGCATCCGGCGCTTGGCATGCTGGCCGTGTGTTCGGCATTGCTGCTGCTGGCTCTGGGCCTGCTCAACGAGTTCCTGACGCGTGGTCCGACCCTGGCCAACAGCCAGATCCAGATCGCCGCAACCCAGGCCGCTGAAACTGCCATACGCAATGCCGAGGTGGTGCGGGCAATGGGCATGGCGCCGGCCCTGCTGTCGCGCTGGAGCGAGGCCAATGCCACGGCAACCGCCGCTGCCACCGCCAGTGGTGAGCGTGGCGCCCTGCTGCTCGGCATCACCAAGTTCGTCCGTCTCTTCGTGCAATCCGCCATGCTCGGCCTCGGGGCTTACCTGGTGCTGCAGGGAACATTGACGGGCGGGGCCATGATCGCCTCCTCCATTCTGTTGGGACGGGCTCTTGCGCCGGTGGAAGTGGCAATGGGCAGCTGGCGCAACCTCAGCCTAGCGCGCATCGCCTATGCGCGGCTGCGCTCGCGCCTCCAGGCCATGCCGCCCAGGCCTCAACGCACCCGCCTGCCGGAGCCCGACGGGCAGCTTTCGGTGGAGCGCGTAAGCTACACGCCGCCCGGCTCCAGGGTGCCTGTGCTGCAAGGAGTGTCCTTCCGCGCCGTGCCGGGCGAGGTGGTGGCGGTGATCGGCCCCTCGGCCAGCGGCAAGAGCACGCTGTGCCGCCTGCTGGTCGGCATCGCCGATCCCGATGCCGGGGAGGTGCGGCTCGACGGGTCCGAACTGCGGCACTGGAATGCCGAAGAGCTCGGTTCGCATCTGGGCTACCTGCCGCAGGATGTGGAACTCTTCGCCGGCACCATCCGCGAGAACATCGCCCGCATGGGAGAGGCTGATGACGCGGCAGTGGTGGAGGCGGCGATGCTCGCCCAGGCACATGAGATGATCCAGCGCCTGCCGCAGGGCTACGACACCGCGATCGGCGATGGCGGCGCGCGGCTCTCGGGCGGGCAGCGGCAGCGCATCGGCCTGGCGCGGGCCGTGTACCGCAATCCACGGTTGGTGATCCTCGACGAGCCCAATGCAAATCTCGACCAGGCGGGCGAGGCGGCGCTGGCGGCTGCGCTGGCGGAGATGAAGCGGCGCGGTGCCACGCTGCTGATCGTGGGCCATCGTCCCTCCACCCTGGCGCAGGCCGATCAGGTGCTGTTGCTGCGGGACGGACGGGTGGAGCTGTTCGGCCCGCGGGAGGCGGTGCTGAAGCGGCTGACGGCCGGTGCGCCGGCCCGTACCACCCCCATGGCACCCGCCGAGTCCAGGATCGAGACGCGCGTCGGGACGCCGGTGGATGCCGACAAACTGTCGGCAAACAGCCTGAGCCCGAGTGCCAGGGACGAGCCCGTTGGGGAGAGGGAGGGTAGCCAGGGGCTGCCTTCCCCAGGCCGAACGCTGGGAGAGGCAGGCACGGCCCGAGCCCAACGTGCGTGAACAACGGTTTGCCGGGGCGCCGCGGCGGCTGCCAGGCGAGCCGGAAGGTTGATCGGGTGGAAACGCCCGCCGAGAAAAGCAGCCGTGGCGGATGACGTGAGCCGAGGCAAACGGATGCCGCTCTGGCAGGAGGCCAAATCACATGAGCACCCAGCTTCCCGCCCTTCGGCCTCCGCCGCCTCCTTTGCCGGCCGAGGTCGCGCCCGCCAAGGCGTTGCGTCGCGTGCTGCGGGGTCCGGCCCGCGCCGGACTGTTGTTGATCCTGGTGTTCCTGGGCGGCTTCCTGGCCTGGGGGCTGCTGGTGCCGATCCCCGGTGGCGCCATTGCCAGCGGGGTCATCAGCCCGGATGGGCATCGCCGCACAGTGCAGCATCTGGAAGGCGGCATCATCGGTGAGCTCCGTGTCCGCGATGGTGACACGGTGGCAGCTGGCCAGCCTCTGGTGGTGCTGGAAAGCCTGCAGGCACGGGCCGTGCTGAACGCGCTGCGCCACCGCTACCGCACGCTGCGGGCCAGCGAGGCACGGCTGATGGCCGAGCAGGCCGACGCCTCACGACTGGTGTTCCCGCCGGAATTGCAAAGCGGCGGCGACCCAGAGTTGGCCACCATCCTGGCCGGACAGCAGGCCTTGTTCGCGGCCCGGCGCCTGGCCCATGCCAGCCGGCGCCAGGTGCTGGCGCAGCGCATCGAGCAGTCGCAGGAACAGATCCGTGGTCTGGAAGCGCAGGTAACCAGCGCCGCGTCGCAGCTTGCCCTGATCGCCGATGAACTGAAGGGCAAGAACCAGCTCCTGCGGCAAGGTCTGGTGCCGCGCCCCGAGGTGCTGCGCTTGCAGCGCGCCGAAGCCGAGATCGACGGCCGGCGGGGCGAGCACCTGGCCGCCATCGCCACGGCGCGGCAAGCGATCGGCGAGGCACGAATGCAGATCTTGTCACAGGACGCCGATCGGCTGGATGGCGTCGCCGATCAGCTCGAGAAGCTGCGCCCCGAACTGGCCGACATCAGCGAGCGTCTGCAGGCCAGCCAGGATGTGCTGAAGCGCACGGTTGTGACGGCGCCTGTCAGCGGCACGGTGGTGGGGCTGCGCTTCACCACCCTGGGGGGCGTGATCCGGGGCGGGGAGGCGATCCTAGACCTCGTGCCCGCCGAGGAATCGCTGCTGATCGATGCGCGCATCCTGCCGCTCGACATCGATGTGGTGCAGGCGGGTCTTCCGGTGCAGGTGCGGCTCACCGCCTATTCCAGCAGGGGATTGCCGCGGATCGACGGGGTGGTGCGCACCGTCTCGGCCGACCGTCTGACCGATCAGGCCACCGGGCAGGACTACTTCCTGGCGCGGGTGGAGGTCGGGAAGGAGGCGCTGCGCGTGGTGGCTGATCAGGTGACCCTGGTGCCCGGCATGCCCGCCGAGGTACTGGTGGTGCGGCGTTCCCGCACCATGGTGGAATACCTGCTGGAACCCTTCATGTCCGCTTTCCGCCGATCCTTCCGCGAGGTCTAGGGCCTGCGGAGCCAGGCCCGGCACTGCCCGTGCAGCAGTGCCGGAATGGCTGGGTTGGCCCGGCCGCACCGGCCGTAAGGCGCCGTTCACGAGCTGCGGGTGATCAGCCGGACCACCGGTGTGCCGGACCCCACCTGTGGCAGGGAGCGGCGCGGCTCGGCGCCGTCCCCCGCGGTGCGGCCAGGCGGCAACGGGAGTGGCTCCGATGCCGGCGTGCGCGGATGCTCGGCCAGGATCGCTTCCGGCGCCGGCACCTCGCCATTCATGCCCAGCGCCTTGGCGGCCGCGGGCTCGGCGGAGGCCGCCGCCAGGGCGGCCTGCGTGCGGTTGGTGGCGCCGAGCTTGCGCATGATCTGCCGCACATGGACCTTCACGGTGGACTCGCGCATGCCGAGAAGACGGGCAATCGCCTTGTTGGTCAGCCCGGCGGCAAGGTGCTCCATCACCACGCCCTGCCGGCCCGTGAGGTCGCTCCGCCCGGTGCGGATGGGGGCCTCGACCGGCCGTCGGGCGGAAGCCTCCTGGCCCTGGCGCTGTTCTGAGCGGCCGAACAGCGCCGTTGGCGGGAAAAAGGAGCCTCCGCCCATGATGAAGGCGAAGGTGCGCAACGCCACCTCGGGCTCGGTTGTGGTAGGTACGAAGCCGCGTGCCTTGGCGCGGTAGGCCGCCACCACCTCCGAAGCATCTTCCAGATCGGACACCACCACCAAGGGCGTCTGCGGCACGGCTTCCATGATGGCCGCGAGCCAGGCTGAGGCCGTGGGGTCCTGGAGGGATGTCGCGCCCAGGCTCAGGATGGCGAGGCGATAGGCCGCGCCAGGGTTGGACAAGCCGGCGATGGCATCGGGCTCGGCTGCCTCGATGCGCAGGCCGTTGGCTTCGGCCCAGCCGGAAAGCAGGCCGACCCACCCTGTCCGGCGCAGCGGCCGGGGATCCACCAGCACGACGGCAGCGTTCTGCTGCTCAGCCAAAGCCTGCTGCACGTTCCACCCTCAATGATGCTGCCGCCTGGCAAGGCTTTCGCAAGGGAGTGCCACGGCCGAAGGGTCGCGGCCCTGCCTGACGGTCGAGAAAGACTATGCGCGTGTCACGGGATGGCGAGAACGGGCGCAGAAGGATAACCAACCCGACCAGTATCACTGCAGTGGATCGCCCATTCGGAGATATGCAGGTCGGGTTGCAGGTACATAATGGCGCAACCGGCGGGCTCTCCGGAGTTACACCCGAAGTGGTAGGGCGGCTTCGGCCGCCGCCAACTCCCCCACCGGCAGAAGGCTGGCCATGGCGGCCACGGCGGCGGCTTGGCCGGAGCTCATGTCCGGCGCGGTCAGCGCCTGCAGCGCGGCCTGAGTGCGATTGGAAACCCCGAGCTTGCGCATGATCTGACGCACATGGACTTTCACCGTGGACTCGCACATCTGCAGCTCCCGCCCGATCAACTTGTTCGAATAGCCCCGCCGCAGCTGTTCCAGCACCTCGCGCTGCCTCAGGGTGAAGGTGCTTTCATCCACCGGATCGATTTGAGCCATGATGGGTTCGCAATCCCGTGCGGCAGGCGTGGCGCAATCCAGCAGCACCTCAGGCGGGAAAAACACGCCGCCACCGATGATGAACTCAAGGGCACGAACGGTTTCCTGGGGTGACATGGTGGTGGTGATGAAGCCCCGTGCCCCGGCGGCGAAGCAGGCGGCTACCTCTTCCGCCCCGCAGTGATCGGCGATCACCGCCATGGGCGGCGGGTTCGGGTCGGCGGGCATCTGCGGCAACTCCGGCGAAACGCCGGCTAAGCCACCAAGATCGACAAGAATCACCGATACGGGCGGCGCGGGGAGGCCGCCTTGCTCCTGCTCTACCACAGTGCAGCTCTGGCCCTCGGCTTGGGCACTGTTCTCAAGGAAGCTTTTGAAGATTGCCCGTCTGAGGGGGAAACGATCCAGCAGGAGGACATGCCATCCTGACTGGTCCGGTTGATCCAGCATCGTCATCTTTGCCTCCCATGACCCGCCGCGTCGTAGGGCGTCGGGCTGATGGGCCGGGCGTGTTGCCGGCCTGTAGAGAGTTTTCTCTCCGCGGGGCAGACGGGACCATAAATCGGCCCTGTTCGCAAATCGTAACGATAGAGTTTTCTTCAAATTGATTTTAACAACGGCATGGCTCTTGATTGATGAGCCACGGCGCATCCCATGATGCGTGTGTTCGACTGAAGGACAGATATGTTTGTTTTGCCCCGTAGATCACTCCAGGCCGGAATGGTTACGGATCTTTCATCTTTAATTTCTGCTATCGCAGGAGAGAAGCTCCGAATACATCTTCCACCAGCAGGATTGTTATTGTTCAGCTTGTGATGGATCAGGTCGGGCTTTCTTCGCTCAACGGGAAGTCCGTCCGGCTCTCTGGCACACCAGGCGAGGCTTGGCCGCGTTTCGCCGCAGCACCATCATCGGCCGCAGGCCAGGAGCGCACAGATCGCCTAGCGCCTGGGATGGCAGGGGCACTGGCCCGCCATTCGTCCAGGCCCTGCCCAGTCGGGCCAGCGCTACACGGCGACCATATGCCAGCCCGCGATCGGCCTCCCCGGAATGGTAGCGGCCAATGGCCGTGCCCCAGTCGCCCCATTGCACGTGCAGGCTGTGCAGAAAGCGGGCCGCGTAGCGCAGATTGGCGGCAGGATCGAACGCTTCCTCCAGCGACGCGAAGGCCTCCGGGTGGTGCAGCAGGTTGATCTGCATGCAACCCACATCGATGGATCGCCGACCTTCCGCCTGCAACGCCCGGACCATGGCCACGGCGTCGGCCTTGCTGTTGGCGTAGTGGCTGTCTCCTCCCGCATTCACGGACCATGGCCAGGGGGAGGGGGCACCTTTGGGACCGGCCCGTCCCGTCTCCACCAGCGCAATGGCGCCGAGCAACCCCGGGGGCAGCCCGGAGCCCGGTTCGGTCGCGCCGATGGCCCGGCGACAGGCGCCCCAATCCGCCGCGACCGCATCCAGGGCTTCCCGTTCGGCCGGCGCCGCGGCTGCAAGCGGAAGAATCAGCGCGGCGGCGAGAAGGCTCCGGCAGAAGGGCTTCATGGGATCCGGTTCGTGCAAGGCGGCTGTGACAGCGTGTTCAGAAAGCGGAGTGAGGCCGCAGGGCCACACCGCACAAGATCCTGCCGCATCCCAGGGTGGGGCCGAAAGGCCTCCGCCTCGCTGCAGGCCGAGGCTCCTCCCTTTCCGTGCACGGAGTCGGTGGTCGTGCAATGCCACTGCAAGCCCAATTGTGGTGGGCGCAGGCAATTTCCACATACCATATCTGGATGAAACAGGTGTTGAAGCCAGCGGCCGCAGAGTGCAAACCTGCCGCCGTTCACCCGCCTCTTCAGGGAATTTCGCCTTGCTCGATTCCGTTCAGCTCGACGCCGATATCCAGCTTGCCGGCCACGGCCAGGTGCGCGTGGACCGCACGCGGGATGCGCTGCTGACCGATTTCGGCAAGGCCACGCTGGACGACCGCTACCTGATGCCAGGCGAGTCCTACCAAGACCTGTTCGCCCGCGTGGCCAGTGCCTACGGCGATGACGCGGCGCATGCCCAGCGCATCTACGACTACATCTCCAAGCTCTGGTTCATGCCGGCGACGCCGGTGCTGTCCAATGGCGGCACCACGCGGGGCCTGCCGATCTCCTGCTTCCTGAACGAGGCGAATGACAGCCTGGACGGCATCGTGGGGCTGTGGAACGAGAATGTCTGGCTGGCCTCCAAGGGCGGCGGGATCGGCTCCTACTGGGGCAATCTGCGTTCGATCGGCGAAAAGGTCGGGCAGAACGGCAAGACCAGCGGCATCATCCCCTTCATCCGGGTGATGGACAGCCTGACGCTGGCGATCTCCCAGGGTTCGCTGCGGCGCGGCTCGGCGGCGGTGTACCTGCCGGTCTCCCACCCGGAGATCGAGGAGTTCATCGACATGCGCCGCCCTACCGGCGGCGACCCAAACCGCAAGGCGCTGAACCTGCACCACGGCATCCTGATTCCGGATGCCTTCATGCGCGCGGTGGAAGCGGACGAGGAATGGGCGTTGTGCTCGCCGAAGGACGGCGCGGTGGTGCGGAAGGTGTCGGCCCGGTCCCTGTGGATCCGCATCCTGATGGCCCGGATCGAGACCGGCGAGCCTTACATTATCAATTCTGACCATGTGAACCGCGCCCAGCCGGAGCACCAGAAGCTGGCTGGGCTGGAGGTGAAGACCTCCAACCTTTGCTCCGAGATCACGTTGCCCACCGGCCGCGACCAGCACGGGCAGGAACGGACGGCGGTGTGCTGCCTGTCCTCGCTGAACCTCGAGACCTGGTTCGAGTGGAAGGACGAGGCGAAGTTCATCCCCGACGTGATGCGGTTCCTCGACAATGTGCTGCAGGACTTCATCGACAAGGCGCCGGACTCGATGGCGCGCGCCAAGTACAGCGCCATGCGCGAGCGATCGGTGGGCCTCGGCGTGATGGGCTTCCACTCCTTCCTGCAGTCGCAGAACGTGCCGTTCGAGAGCGTCATCGCCAAGGTGTGGAACAAGAAGATGTTCCGCCACATTCGCGAGCAGGCCGACGCCGCATCCCGCATGTTGGCCGATGAGCGCGGCCCATGCCCTGATGCCGCCGAGTACGGCTTCAACGAGCGCTTCTCCAACAAGATGGCGATCGCGCCCACCGCCTCGATCTCGATCATCTGCGGCGGCGCCTCGCCAGGCATCGAGCCGATCGCCGCCAACGTCTACAACCATAAGACGCTGTCGGGCTCCTTCATCGTGCGCAACCCGTACCTCAAGAAGCTGCTGGCCCGGCATGGCCGCGACGATGACGAGACCTGGACCAACATCACCGTCACCAAGGGCAGCGTCCAGCACCTCGATTTCCTGGACGAGCAGGAAAAGGCCGTCTTCAAGACCGCCTTCGAGCTGGACCAGCGCTGGGTGGTTGAGCACGCGGCTGACCGCACGCCGTTCATCTGCCAGTCGCAATCGGTGAACCTGTTCCTGCCGGCCGACGTGCACAAGCGCGACCTGCACCAGATCCACTACCAGGCGTGGAAGAAGGGCGTGAAGTCGCTCTATTACTGCCGCTCGCTCTCCATCCAGCGCGCCGACACGATCAGCGAGAAGGTAGGGACGCAGCCGGCGCTGGGCTTCGCCGCGGCCAACAGCGTGGCCGCCGTGCTGCCCGATGCACCCTCGTTGATGACAGAGGCCGTGTCCGGGGGCGGGACAAACTACGAGGAATGTCTCGCCTGTCAGTAAGCCTTCGATGAGGTCTTTAGCGGCCTCTTCCAACGCCGTTGTGCCGGAGACAGGGCGCGGCCCTCCCCAACGCTCCCGGCACGACATGCGACTTCCCGCACACGGGCGGGCCAGATATCGGATCGGCTGGAACAGGCAGAGACCTTCCTGGCATCCGGCACTCTGACGGCCGCGCCGGAGGCTCCCCATATCGCAGGCAACCGCATCCCGATGGGAGCCTTGCCATGGCACAGTTGCGCCAGCTGCATCTTGGGGCCTTTCTGCGCCCCACCACCATTCACACTGGCGCTTGGCGCTACCCCGGCGCTTTTCCCGACGCGAATTTCAACTTCGCCCACCTGAAGCGCTTCGCACAGACGCTGGAGCGGGGACGCTTCGACGCCTTCTTCATGGCCGACCACCTGGCCGTGCTGAACATGCCGGTGGAGGCGCTGAAGCGTAGCCACACCGCGACCTCCTTCGACCCGCTGACTCTGCTGCCGGCTCTGGCCACGGCGACGGAGCGGCTGGGGCTGATCGCCACCGCCTCCACCACGTTTGAGCAGCCCTATCTGGTCGCACGACGGTTCGCGTCGCTGGACCACCTGAGTGGGGGACGGGCCGGCTGGAACATCGTCACCACCTCCAACCCCGATGCCGCGCTGAATTTCGGGCTGGAAGAACACATGGAGCATGACGAACGCTATCGGCGTGGACGCGAGTTCTTCGATGTGGTCACGGGACTTTGGGATAGCTGGGCCGACGACGCGTTTCTGCGCGACACGCAGAGCGGCGTCTTCTTCGATCCCGACAAGCTGCATGTGCTGAACCACAAGGGGCCCTATTTCTCGGTGCGCGGCCCGTTGAACATCGCGCGTCCCATCCAGGGCTGGCCGGTGATCGTGCAGGCCGGTGCGTCCGAGGCCGGCCGCCAGCTGGCGGCCGAAACCGCCGAGGTGATCTTCGGCGCCACCTCCAGCATCGAGGAGGGGCGCCGCTTCTATGCCGACATCAAGGCGCGCATGGCGAAGCTCGGCCGCGCGCCGGATTCGCTGAAAATCCTGCCCGGCGCCTTTGTTGTGATTGGCCGAACGGAAGAAGAGGCGCAGGAGAAGCGTGCCCGCCTCGACAGCCTCGTGCATGCCGAGAGTGGCATCGCCTCACTCTCCATCGCGCTCGGCCATGACGCCTCGCTCTTCGACCCGGACGCACCGCTGCCCGAGATCCCGCAGACGAACGACAGCCAGAGCGGACGGGAGCGCGTTCTGCGCTTGGCGGCGCGGGAAGGGCTGACGGTCCGGCAACTCGCGCAGCGCCTGGGCGGCTATGCGGGTCTTGCCATGGTCGGCACGCCGCGCGCGATTGCCGACCAGATGGAGGAATGGCTGACCACGGAGGCGAGCGACGGCTTCAACGTCATGTTCTCGCACGTGCCGGACGGCATCGACGAGTTCGTGGATCTGGTGGTGCCGGAGCTGCAACGGCGGGGTATTTTCCGCCGTGACTACGCCGGCAGCACGCTGCGCGACCATCTGGGCTTGAAGCGACCGGAGAACCGCTTCTTCCGCGATGCCGTCACGGCTTGATCCCCTGGCCGGCAGGCGGTGCTGCCGCCGAGGCGAACAGAAGCCGTGACGCACGGATAGGGCGGTCCGGCAGCCGGATGCCCTTCCGGGTTTGATCAGGCGACGGTCAGGCCGACCGCCACATTGTTGCGGGTAGCATTGGAATACGGGCAGATCTGGTGCGCCTTCTCCACCAGGGCTTCCGCCTGCGAGCGCTCCAGCCCGGGAAGAGTGATGGTCAGGTCGGCAGTGATGCCGAACCCACCCTCCGAGCGGGGGCCGATGCCGACCTTGGCGGTGACCGTTGCATCGTTCGGCACCCGCAGCTTCTCCTGCGCCGCGGCTGCCTTCATGGCGCCGAGGAAGCAGGCCGCGTAGCCGGCGGCGAAAAGCTGCTCCGGGTTGTTGCCGCTGCCTCCGGCCCCGCCCAGTTCCTTGGGGGTGGACAGCTTCACGTCCAGCGCGCCGTCATGGGTGCGGGCAGCGCCTTCGCGGCCGCCGGTGGCGGTAGCCTCGGTGGTGTATTTCACGTCCACAGGCATCGGTGTTTCTCCTTGATGCGCCCACAGCATCGGATGAGCGTGTGCGATTAAATGGCGCACAATGGAATTGGACGCAAGAAGAATGTTCGGCTAGTTGCGGCTCGGGCCAAGGCCCGCATCTGGAGGCCCCATGACCCCAACACCATCCTGCACGCCCCTCGAAGACAATCTCTGCTTTGCCGTGTACGCCGCCAATCATGCTTTTACGGCTGCCTACAAGCCGTTGCTGGAACCGCTGGGCCTGACCTATCCGCAATATCTTGTGCTGCTGATCCTGTGGGAGCGGGACGCCCAGAGCCTGAAGGAGATCGGCGCAAGGCTGCATCTGGATTCTGGTACACTGACACCGTTGCTCAAACGGATGGAAGGCGCCGGACTGCTGAACCGCATGCGCGATCCCGGGGATGAGCGGCAGATCCGCCTGCGTCTCACTCCCCAAGGCCAGGCGCTGCAAGTCCGCGCGGCTGGGGTGCGGCAGGCGCTGGGCTGCGCGCTGGGAGAGGCCGAGGATGCAGTGGCCGCGCTGCGCGACCAGCTCGCGGCGGTGGCCGGGCGCTTGCGAGCGTCGTGTCAGCCACTCAGCCCAGATCCGTTTCTCAAGCGTGGGCCACCCTCAGCCGCAAAGGCAGCGAGCTCCTGATCTGGAGGGTAAAGTGGCAGTCTGCAGGGCGCCTCCGGAGCAGGCTTCGGCCGGCTATGGGCCTCCCTTCCGGATGCGCCAGCGCCGGCTTCGCGGAAGCCGTCAGAGCGTTGCTCAGCTGGCCGAGGCGGTGGCGGATTAGAGGCGATTATCCTGGACGCCACCTTCCCGTACGAGCACCTGATAGTCCGGGTGCCCTGCCGGGGCGCCGGCCACCGGGTCGCCATCCATGGGCCGCCGGCTTATAACCGCGGCGAGGCGCTGCCTCGCCGGAGTCGCCCGCGGAGACTTTGTTCACGGGGCAGGCCATGGCGACGCGGCTTCCCCGATCCTGAACGGCACTGGCCGGCTTCGTCCGCGAAGACGGAGCCGCCGCCCCCGACCACCGGAGTTCACCCACGATGTCCGACGCGCCCGAGAAGATGGACCTGCTGACGGCCAACCCCGTCTACAAGCCCTTCCGCTACCCTTGGGCCTATGACGCCTGGCTGACCCAGCAGCGGGTCCACTGGCTGCCGGAAGAAGTGCCGATGGCCGACGACGTAAAGGACTGGCAGAAGAACCTGACCGAGGTGGAGCGCAACCTCGTCACCCAGATCTTCCGCTTCTTCACCCAGGCGGATGTCGAGGTGAACGGCGCGTACATGAAGTACTACAGCCAGGTCTTCAAGCCGACCGAAGTGCTGATGATGCTGTCGTCCTTCTCGAACATCGAGACGATTCACATCGCGGCCTATTCGCACCTGCTCGACACCATCGGCATGCCGGAAACCGAGTACCAGGCCTTCCTCAAATACAAGGAGATGAAGGACAAGTACGATTACATGCAGACCTTCTCGGTCGAGAACAAGACCGAGATCGCCAAGACGCTTGCCGCCTTCGGCGCCTTCACGGAGGGCCTGCAGCTCTTCGCCTCCTTCGCCATCCTGTTGAACTTCCCACGCTTCAACAAGATGAAGGGCATGGGGCAGATCGTGACCTGGTCGGTGCGCGACGAAACGCTGCACTGCCTCTCCGTGATCCGGCTGTTCCGCACCTTCATCCAGGAAAATCCCGAGATCTGGACCGAGCAGTTCCGGCAGGACCTGACCGGGATCTGCACCACCATCGTCGAGCACGAGGACGCCTTTATCGACCTCGCCTTCGAGCTAGGCGGGGTGCAGGGCATGACGCCGGAGGACATCAAGCAGTACATCCGCTTCATCGCCGACCGCCGGCTGCAGCAACTGGGCCTGGATGCCCATTACGGCATTGAGAAGAACCCGCTGCCCTGGCTGGACGAGATCCTGAATGCTGTGGAGCACATGAATTTCTTCGAGGGTCGGGCGACAGAGTATTCCAAAGCCAGCACCCAGGGCAGCTGGGAGGAAGCCTTCGCCGACGGGGTGTTCGCCGAGAAGCAGCCCGAAGGGCAGATCCTGCCGCGCTAAGGCTGGCCGTGGCCCTCCCCGCCTTCCTGGCGGGCAGGGTGCGGGCTATGAAGCGGATCATGCAGCGCGCGATCCGTATCACCGTTCTTCTTCTTATTCTGGGCCTCGGCAGCCTATGGGGCGCCGCCTGGTTCGGGCGGCAACCGGGCGAGCCTCTGGGCGGCGCCTTTATGCGCAACATCGCCTGGCTTACTGGGCAGCAGGTCCCTCAGCCCGGTATCCCGGGTACCGTGCTGCCGGAAGGCATGACGCTGGGCGGCCCCTTCGCTCTGGTGGATCAGCAGGGGCGCAATGTTACGCAGGCGAATTATGCCAGCACGCTGATGGTGGCCTATTTCGGCTTCACCTACTGCCCCGACATCTGCCCGACCGAACTGGGCAACATCGCCGCCGCGATGGACTTGCTGAATGAGCAGGAGGCGGCGCGGGTGACTCCCGCGCTCTTCTCGGTGGACCCCGAGCGCGACACGCCCGATCAGTTGCGCGCCTATGTTACCAATTTCCACCCGCGGATGGTGGGGCTGACCGGTACGCCCGAGCAGGTCGCCGAGACGGCCCGGCGTTTCCGCGTCTACTATGCCAAGGTGCAGCGCCCAGAGATGAGCGAGTACCTCGTCGACCACACGTCCTACATCTATCTGATCGGCCGAGGCGGGGCTGTACGCACCTTGCTGCGCCCTCAATCGGCACCGGAGGCGATCGCGGCAGCGATCCGGGCCCAACTCTCGCAATCTTGACGGGAGTCTGGACAGAGATACTGCGCTTCTGGGATTAAGCCGTTACCTACTGTCGCGGATCGCGCGATCCTGTGAGCGAGGGGCCTGCGGCCGAAAGCCGAGTCGCGGCCTTTTGGCCACTGGCCAGGAACACGAACAAGGAGCAATCGCCCCATGGCGGAAGACTGGTCAGATGACCGATCGACACGGGAAGCGACCGGGCGGGGGCCGGCCGCGACGCCGCGCCATACGCGCCGGCTATCGGATAAGATCCTGATCGCCTTCCACCAAGCCTGCGACCAGAATGATTTCGAGGTGGCGGAGGAGCTGCTCCGCATCCTGGAGAAGATGCTGACGCGGCGCCCCGTGCAGGCCGACAACAACCGCCGCAAGAACATGGAAAGCCTGGTCGCGGCGCATGAGCGGCTCTGGTTGCTGCGCCATCCGGACAGCGACGAAACCAACGAATTCGTGGCGTAGAATAGGTTCGGGGTCGTGTCGACGAGCTTCATTACGCCGGCGATCTGCCTGTGAAATGAGCGGACGTTGACCACGCATTGCGGGCGTGATTTGCTTGATGCCTGTGAAGAAAAGGGACGCCGCAATGAGCATCCAGCTGGGGCAGATCGCGCCCGATTTCACGGCTGAGACCACCGCCGGGCCCATCCATTTTCATGAATGGGCCGGCTCCTCCTGGGTTGTGTTCTTCAGCCATCCCAAGGACTACACCCCGGTCTGCACCACAGAACTGGGTGAGGCGGCGCGGTTGAAGCCTGAGTTCGAACGTCGCAACGCCAAAATTATCGGTCTTTCGGTCGACACGCTCGAACGCCATGCGGGCTGGGATGCGGACATCGCCGAAACCCAGGGTCAGGCCGTGAACTTCCCGATGATTGCCGATTCCGACCGCAAGGTCTCGGAAGCCTACGGCATGATCCATCCGGAGGCGGACCCCTCCGTCACGGTGCGCACCGTCTTCGTGATCGATCCGCAGAAGAAGGTGCGGCTCTCGCTCACCTACCCGCCTTCCACCGGACGCAACTTTGCCGAGGTGCTGCGGGTTCTCGACAGCCTGCAGCTGACCGATAAGCACAAGGTGGCGACACCAGTGAACTGGCAGCCCGGCGACAAGGCCATCATCGTGCCCAGCCTGGACGATGCCGCCGCCAAGGAACGCTTCCCGCAGGGATGGGACGCGCAGAAGCCCTATCTCCGCTGGGTGGATGTGAAGGGATCCTGATGGAGACTCCGCTGATTGCCGACGGGTTCTGGGGGGCGGTGGGCAACACCCCTCTTGTCCGGTTGAGGCGCGCTTCCGAACTGACCGGCTGCACCATCCTCGGCAAGGCGGAGTTCATGAATCCCGGTGGCTCGGTCAAGGACCGGGCGGCGCTGGGCATCCTTCAGGATGCGGTGGAGCGCGGCGTGCTCACCCCTGGCCAGCCCGGCGTGGTGGTGGAAGGCACGGCAGGCAACACCGGCATTGGGCTGGCGCTGGCCGCCAGCGCCCGTGGCTGGAAGAGCGTCATCGTCGTGCCCGAGACGCAGAGCCGTGAGAAGCTCGACTTCCTGCGCATGATCGGCGCCGACCTGCGGCTGGTGCCGGCCAAGCCCTATGCCGATCCGGGCAATTACGTGCATGTTTCCCGCCGGTTGGCAGAGGAGATGATGGCCAGGAACGGGCACACCGTCTGGGCCAACCAGTTCGACAACCTGGCCAATGCGCGTGCCCATGAGGCAACGACCGGCCCGGAGATCTGGGCCCAGACCGGTGGCCGGATCGATGCCTTCACCTGTTCCTGCGGCACCGGCGGCACGCTCGCCGGGGTGGCGAGGGCGCTGAAGGCGAAGAACAGCGGCATCCGCATCGTTCTGGCTGACCCGGAAGGCAGCGCGCTCGCTCCATGGGTGCAACGCGGAGAGGTCAAGGCGACGCCCGGTTCCTCGGTCACCGAGGGTATCGGCCAGGCGGCGCGCGTTCCCGCCAATCTGGAAGGCGCTCCGATCGACGGTGCCGAAACCATCCCTGACGCGGAGGCGCTGGAGCAGGTCTTTTCCCTGCTGATCGAGGAAGGGCTTTCGGTCGGCGGTAGCGCCGGGCTGAACGTCGCCGCGGCGATCCGCGTCGCCAAGGCACTGGGCCCGGGCCACACGGTCGCGACCATTCTGTGCGACGGCGGCGCGCGTTACCAGTCAAAGCTCTTCAACCCGGACTTCCTGCGCGAGAAGAAGCTGCCCCTGCCGCACTGGCTCGGCTGACAGGAGGCTGAGGGGATTGCCCCCTCACTCCCGGCCTGCCGGCAAACAGCGCTTCCTGCCTTGGTTTCAGGCGGCCTGCCCGCAGCGCCTGCGTCCGCAATCGCATTTACGGCTCCGCTCCCCCTTGGCCGCGGCGCCTTTTGCGGCCACCCTTCGCCCCGTCTTGATCTATGGGGGGAGGCCCGATGAACGGCGCCGAGAGTTTGGTCCACAGCCTGCTGAAATCCGGTGTGGACACCTGCTTCGCCAATCCCGGCACGAGCGAGATGCATTTCGTCGCAGCGCTGGACCGGATTCCCGGCATGCGCTGCGTGCTGGGCCTGCAGGAGAACATCGTCACCGGCATGGCCGATGGCTATTGGCGCATGGCGGAAAAGCCGGCCGCGACGCTGCTGCATTGCGGCCCCGGCCTGGCCAACGGCTTGGCCAACCTGCACAACGGGCGCCGCGCCCGCAGCGGCATCGTCAATGTGGTGGGCGACCAGGCAACCTATCATCGCCCCTTCGACGCGCAGCTCACCGCCGATACCGAGGGCTGGGCGCGCGGCGTTTCGGCCTGGGTGCGCACCTCGACCAAGGCCGCGCAGGTGGGGGCCGACGCGGCGGTTGCCGTTCAGGCCGCACGCACCGCGCCCGGCGGCATCGCCACACTGATCCTGCCCGCCGACACCGCCTGGAACGAGGGCGCGGAGCCGTCCGAGGCTCTGCCGGTGCCGGCCACCCCGGCGCCCGACCCCCTGGCGGTGCGCAATGCCGCGCGGGTGCTGCGCGAGAAGCGCAACGTGCTGATCCTGCTGGGGGGCAAGGCGTTGCGGGCCGAGCCGCAGATCCTGGCCTATCGGATCGCCGCCGCCGCCAAGGGCGCCCGTGTCCTGGGCGAGCAATCCAATGCCCGCGTCGAGCGCGGCCGCGGCCGCCCGCAGCTGGAGCGCGTGCCCTATCCGGTGGATGTGGCGATCGAGGCGCTGAAGGATGTCGAGCACCTGATCCTGGTGAACAGCAAGGCGCCGGTTGGTTTCTTCGCCTATCCGGGCAAGCCCAGCATCCACTACCCCGAGACGGCCGAGGTGCATGTGCTGGCCCGCTACGAGGAGGACGGGCTGGCCGCGCTGCGCGCCCTCGTCGATGAACTCGGCGCGGCAGAGGCGCCGGTGCGCGATCCTGGTCCGCGCCCTGAGGTCGCGCGCGGTGCGCCGACGCCGGAGGGTCTGGCCCGCACCCTGGCGGCGCTGATGCCAGAAGGCGCGATCATCGCCGATGAAAGCGTCTCCTTCGGGCGCGGCTTCTACCCTGAGACGCATGGGGCGCCACCGCATGACTGGCTGCAGATCACCGGCGGCGCCATTGGCTGCGGCATGCCGCTGGCGACCGGCGCCGCCGTGGGCGCAGGCGGCAAGCGGCGGGTCGTCAACCTGCAGGCCGACGGCTCCGGCATGTACACGCTGCAGGCGCTCTGGACCCAGGCGCGGGAAAGGCTGCCCGTCACCACGGTGGTGCTGTCCAACCGGCAATACGCCATTCTGCTCGGCGAATACCGCAACGTCGGCGCCAATCCGGGACCGACGGCGATGAGCATGCTCGATCTCGGCAACCCGGATCTCGATTGGCTGAAGCTGGCCAACGGCATGGGCGTGGAGGCGGCGCGCGCCACCACGCTGGAGCAGTGCGGCGACCTCATGGCGCAATCCTTCGCCTCCGATTCGCCCTTCGTGATCGAGCTTGTGATCTGAGGCGTGGGAAGGGGGCCCGGCCCCCTTCCGCTGCCATGCTTTGGCCTCTCCCTCCACCGCTCCCGTTTGCTCTACGCTCGTCATGCCTTCAGGAAGAATCAAAGCCATGCCCTACATGATCCAGGCGACCGACAAGCCCGGCACCACCGCATTGCGGCAATCCACCCGCCCGGCGCATCTCAAGTTCCTGGCCGACAACGCGGCCAAGCTGCTGGCCTGCGGCGCTCTGCTGGACGATGCCACGGGCGAGGGCATCGGCAGCCTCTACATCGTGGATACCGAGGACCGCGCCGAGGCCGAGGCCTTTATCGCGGCCGATCCGTTCAGCGGCGCCGGGCTGTTCGGCGAAACGCGGGTGATGCGCTGGCGCAAGGCCTATCTGGACGGCAAGAGCTTCCTGCCGCCGGCGCCCTGAGCCAGCGACCGCCCCATCACCATAACCGGTCCCAGACGGGCAGGCCGATCAGGCCGGCCAGCCCGATCAACCCCAGGCAGGCGCGGCGGAACTGCGCCTCGCTGGCCAGTGGGAACAGGCGGGCGCCGAGCCAAAGCCCGGTGGCATAGGCCGGTGCAACGGTCAGGGCGATGCCCAGCAGCGCGGTGTCCAGCAGCCCGGCTGCCAGATAAGCGAAGAAGCTGATCAGCCCGCTGGCGGCAAAGAACAGCACGATGTTGGCACGCACCCGCTCCGCCGGAATCGCACCGCCCAGCCAGTAGGCGACAACGGGCGGGCCGCCCATCTGCGCCGTGCCCGAGAACAGGCCGGACAGGGCGCCCACCGACACCGAGATCCAGGGGCGCTCGGCGCCCCTGTAGCGCCAGCCTGAAGCCAGCAGCACCAGCATCGCGAGAACAAGCGTGCACATGGCCCAGCGCAGGGCGGCGGGGTCGCCGCGCGTCAGTACCCAGGTGCCGAGCGGCGCGCCGAGCAGGGCGCCCGCCACCAGGGTGCCGATCTCGCGCAGTCCCGCCCGGCCCAGGCGCGCCCATGCGCGGGGAACCATCGGCACTGCCAGCACATTGTCCACCAGCATCAGCAGCGGTGCCGCCACGGTGGGACCAAGCGAGGCGCTAGCCACGGGAATAAAGATCAGCGCTCCGCCAAATCCGGAAAAGCCCCGCGCCAGCCCGGCCACCAGGGCCGTGACCAGGGTCACGGCCAGGCCGGCGCCTTCCGGCATCAGCCGCGTCGGCGCTTACGGGCCGGTGCGGGGAACAGCTCGGGCTCGGCCGGAATCGCCGCTGCCTCGATGGGCGGGCGCTCTGCGGCCTTGCCTGCCGCCTTTTCCGCGCGCGGCTTGACCGCGCGCGTCCGGGATGCAGGCTTCGCCGGGCCCACGCTTTCCTCCACCACCAGGCGGGCCAACGGCTTCTTGCGCGGGGCCTGCTGACCGGCCATGGCATCGAGGGCTGCGGCGATGTCCTCCACCAGATCCTCCACATCCTCGAGCCCGACCGAGAGCCGCACCGCGCCATCCGAAATGCCGAGCCTGGCGCGTTCCTCGGCGGCGACGCGCATATGGGTGGTGGTCGCCGGGTGAGTGATCATGCTTTTCGAATCACCCAGGTTGTTGGAGATGTCCACGATGCGCAGCGCGTCCAGGAACCGGAAGGCCGCGGCCTTGCCGCCCTTCAACGAAAAGGACACCAGCGTGCCGCCGGCCGACATCTGCTTCTTCGCGAGCTCGTATTGCGGATGGCTGGCCGAATACGGGTAGCAGACCTGCTCCACCTCCGCCCGTTCCTCCAGCATGGCGGCAATGGCTCCCGCCGAGCGGCACATGGCCGGCACGCGCAGATGCAGCGTTTCCAGCCCCTTCAGGATCACCCAGGCATTGAAGGGCGAGATGGCCGGGCCGGTGTTGCGGATAAAGGGTTGCAGCACCTCCTCCACCCACTTCTTCGGCCCCAGCACGGCTCCGCCGAGAACGCGGCCCTGGCCGTCGAAATGCTTGGTGGCGGAGTAGACGACGATGTCTGCGCCGAACTTCATGGGTTTCTGCAGCAGCGGCGTCGCGAACACATTGTCCACCACCACCAGCGCGCCCGCCTTGTGCGCGAGGTCGCAGACGGCGCGCAGATCCACCAGCTCCAGCATCGGGTTCGATGGCGTTTCCAGCAGCACCATCTGGCAAGGACGCTTGAAGGCGGCCTCCCATTGAGCAAGGTCTGTGCCGTCCACGAACTCGGTCTGGATGCCGTAGCGGGGCAGCAGGTTCGCGACGATCCAGTAACACGAGCCGAACAGAGCACGGGACGCCACGACCCGGTCGCCGGACTTCAGGTGCGCCAGCATGGCCGAGGATACGGCGGCCATGCCGGTGGCGGTCGCGCGGCAGGCTTCGGCGCCTTCCAGCGCGGCAAGGCGCGCTTCCAGCATCTGGACCGTCGGGTTGCCGAAGCGGGAATACTGGTAGTGCTCCACTTCGCCGGTGAAGGTCTGCTCGGCCTGCAGCGCGCTGTCATAGACGAAGCCCGAGGTCAGAAAGAGCGCCTCGCCCGTCTCGTCCATGTTGGTCCGCATCTGCCCGCCGCGCACCAGTTGCGTCGCGGGCCGGAGGGGGCGGGAGGAGGGGGGCTTGGCCATCGTCAGACGACTCTCGGGCTTGTGGTTCGCACAAACCGGCCCGGTCGGGCGGAATCCCATAGGCTCCGCCACGGCCGTTTAGCGCGTTTGTTTAAGCTCGCCGCAAGCTGGCCGGTCAAATCGCGAGCGCCCCGGTGCAAACGGATGTCGACGGGACGCGCCGACCTTACGCCCGGCTTGCTCCCCGCACAAGGCCGGGCTAGAACCGATCCAGATGCGGGCGTAGTTCAGAGGTAGAACGTCAGCTTCCCAAGCTGAATGTCGTGGGTTCAATTCCCATCGCCCGCTCCACCGCTCCCCTAGAATCCAGTGAGCCTCGGGTCAGGCAAGATGCCCGAAGCCATGCTCCGCCGTCCGCGGCACCTTGTGCCCGCTCGGCACTCCCAGCGGCTGTGTCTTGAAAGCCACAGTGCTTCGCACACGCATTTGGGAGGAGCAACCAGGGGCCTTCAACAACCATTTGGCGGTGCATACCTGAAAGCAATACCGCCTAAGGCTACCGAGGACTCTGCCATGCGTTTCTCCCGTTCGCTGCTTGCCGCGACTTTTCTGACCATCCCTGGACTGGCCCTTGCGCAAGGGTCGCCCTGGTACTCGCCGACCTCCTACATCCCCAACCCTGCCGCCGAGCCGGTGAATGGCGTCTATCTGAGCGCCGGCGCTGGCTGGAACCATTCCGACGCGCGCGGCCTGACGGCTCAGGGCGGCAACGACGCCTACTTCGCCGGGACCTCGGGCAACAACCAGGGCAACACCGGCTTTGAGGAAGGCTTCATTGGCTCGCTCGCCGTCGGCTACGGCTTCGGCAACGGCCTGCGCACCGAGATCGAAGGCAGCTACCGCTACAACAACCTGGATCGTCTGGGCGGATTCCAGAACCGCGCCGGCGGCGCGCCGGGCGTGGCCTTCCGCGACATCGACGGCGAGATGCAGCAGTACGGCGTTTTCGCGAACGTTTATTACGACTTCCAGCTGCCGCAGTGGTTCCCCAACATGCCGGTTGCGGTGGTGCCGTATGTTGGTGGCGGCGTCGGCTACATGTGGACGGACCTGAACGCGCGCGGCACCCGCCTGCCGGCCGGCGCCAACACGGTGCAGATCGACGATACCACCGGCCAGTTCGCCTATCAGGGCATGGCCGGCGTGGCCTTCCCGATCACCGCCGTGCCGGGCCTCGCCGTGACGGCCGAGTATCGCTACACGGGCACGCTGCAGTCGAAGTTCGACGGCACGGTGCGGAACCCCGCTGGCGGCATCGTGTCCGGCGGTTCCTACGAGGTTGACCAGGCGCACAACCACTCTGCGATGATCGGCGTGCGCTACGCCTTCAACCAGGCTCCGCCGCCGGTGCCGGTCGCGGTTGCCCCGGCTCCGGCCGCGGCTCCGGCTCCCGCCCGCACCTACCTGGTGTTCTTTGACTTCGACCGTGCCGACCTGACGGACCGTGCCCGCCAGATCATCTCCGAAGCTGCGCAGAACTCCGGCCGCGTGCAGGCGACCCGCATCGAAGTGGCCGGCCACGCCGATCGCGCCGGCTCGCCGCAGTACAACCAGCGCCTGTCGCAGCGCCGCGCCGAGGCCGTCGCTGCCGAGCTGGTTCGCCTGGGCGTTTCCCGTTCGGCGATCTCGGTGGAAGCGTTCGGTGAGAGCCGTCCGCTGGTGCAGACCGCCGATGGCGTACGCGAGCCGCAGAACCGCCGCGTCGAGATCGTGCTGCGCTAAGCAGCCGGCGTCGATCCGGAACCAGGGCGGGGTGGCCAAGCGGCCACCCCGCCTTTTTTGTTCCAGCCTGCCTGGGGGGGCGGGATGGCCACTGACACCTTTCCTGCGGAAGCATCCCGGTGCTGTTGCAGCACGAGGATCAAGGCACCGGCCGCACTGCGTCGCCGATCTGTGACTGTCGGGCTGCTGTTACCCTAGGCCGCGAGATGTGCGTCCGGGTCTCCTGCACCGGCGGTCCCTCAACGCGGGGCAGCCAGCTCCAGCGCCTGCAGCAACCCTCCCTCGGTCAGCACCTGGGGCAGCACCTTGGCGTCCCCGCCACCCGCCGGATACAGCAGGTAGAGCGGCACGCCTTCCCGCCCATGGGCCCGAAGCACGGCCGCGATTTCCGGGCCGCCATCGGTCCAGTCGCCTTCCAGCAAGGCGATGCGGCGCTCCGAGAAGGCCTCGCGCACGGAGGCGCGGCTCAGCGCCACCCGCTCATTGACCTTGCAGGTGATGCACCAGGCTGCGGTCATGTTCACGAAGACGGGGCGACCCTGTTGCCGCAAATCGGCCAGCCGCCCGTCAGACCACGGCTCGGCTCCCGCCAGCGTCAGGGCGGTGTCGCGCGCGGGGACGGCGCTACCGACCAGGGAGGGCAGCATGGCCAGGGCCGCCAGTGCCGCCATGCCGGCAACTCCGCCGGCGAGCCAGCGACCGCCCAGCCGCCGCGCCCGCTGCGCCGCGCCCAGTGCCCAGGCACCGAAGCCCAACGCCAGCGCGCCCGCCAGGGCCGCGGCCAGCCCGGTGGCGCTGACTTGCTGTGCCAGCACCCAGAGCAGCCAGAGGGCGGCGCCATACATGGGGAAGGCCAGGATCTGCCGCAGCGTTTCCATCCAGCCTCCGGGGCGCGGCAGCACGCGCGCCAGGCCGGGCCATAATCCCAGCAGGGCATAAGGCGCCGCCATGCCAGCCCCCAGCGCAACAAACACACCGAGCGCCTCCAGGGATGGCAGCACCATGGCCGAACCGATCGCCGCCGCCATGAAGGGAGCGGTGCAGGGCGTTGCCACCAGAACCGCCAATGCGCCGGTGGCCAAGCTGCCGAAATGCCCCCCCTGCGCCGCCAGCTCCGATCCCGTACCCGTCGGTGCACCGACGCGGAACACGCCGGAAAGGTTCAGCCCGATCGCCAGCATCAGCCAGCTCATGCCCGCCACAAAAACGGGCGAGGTGAACTGGAAACCCCAGCCCACGGCCATGCCCGCCATGCGCAGCCCCACCATGGCACCGCCCAGTGCGAGGAAGGAGATCACCACGCCCAACGTGTAGCTGGCGGCGTGGCCACGCAGCACGGCGCGCTCGGCGCCTCCCAGCCGAGCCAGGGCCATGGCCTTCATCGCCAGGATGGGAAACACGCAGGGCATCAGGTTCAGCACCAGCCCGCCCAGCGCCGCGAGCAGCAGCGCCTTCCACAAGGGCATCGCCTCGGCATCGCTCGGCAGCGGCGGCGGAACCTGGCCCGGCACTGGCGCGATCTGGTAGGCGCTGCGGTTGCCGGCTCCATCGGTCAGCAGCAGCACCCCGGGGGCAGGGCCCTCAGGCATGGGCAGGGCGGGACGCCGCAGGGTAAGGCGCAGCGAGCCCTCCTGCACCTGGGGAGCCTGAGGTGCGGCATGGTCGATCAGTGCCGGGTTCTCGGGCAGGAACTGGGCTTCCTGCAGGGTGGTGAGGGAGAAGTCGGGGCTGTCCAGCCGCAGCGCCCCCTGGTCACCCTCGAAGCCGAGGCGTGCCTCCCAGGGCGCGGAACGGGGCATTGCGGCATCGGCCTCTGCAAAGGCGGCGGCTTGGGCGGGATCTGGCCGCGCCGCCGCCTCCACCGGGATGTCGAGCCGGAACCGACCTTCCTCCGGAACGCAGATATCCTTGCAGATCAGCCAGGTGGCATGGGCTTCGAGGCGAAGCGTGTCGCCAGGCCGCAATCCCTCGGGCGGCGTTACCGAGAGTGGCAGCAGCACCGCATCCTCGTAGCCGTAATTGATCAGCGGTCCGAAGGGGATGGCGCGTGGCGCCGGCCACTGGAACTCTCCAGCCTGAAGACCGGCCGGCGCGGTGAAGCGCAGCTCCGGTGGAGCCCCGGCATCCCCCGGATTGCGCCAGTAGGTGTGCCAATCCTGCGCCAGCACCTGTTTCAGCCCCAGCCGAAAGGGCTGGCCGGGCGCGACGGCCGCGCTCTCCGCCACCAGGGACATGGTGGCGCGCTCCGTGCGCGCAGGCGCGCTCTCCAGCGCAAAGGCCGGCAGGGCCGGGCTTAATAGGCCCAGCGCGACCAGGATCGATGCCTGGATGGCCGAAATGAGGCGCGGCATGTTCCGGATGAAGCCGATCCGCGCCGCCAGGGAAAGGCCCTGCTGGTGACGAAGCGTTGCAGGACCGTGGCTCGATACCACCTGTGGCCGAATTGCCCTATTGGGCACCCATGCTTCCAGAACTCCCCGTCACCGAAGCCCTGCCGCGCCTGGCGGAGGCGCTTCGCGCCGGCTCGAATGCCGTGCTGGTGGCGCCACCCGGCGCCGGCAAGACCACCCTCGTGCCGCTGATGCTGAAGGACCAGCCCTGGGTCGCGGGCGGAAAGGTCCTGGTGCTGGAGCCACGCCGCGTCGCTGCCCGCGCCGCCGCCCGCCGGATGTCCGACCTGTTGGGGGAGCCCCTGGGCCGCACCGTCGGAGTGGTGACGCGGCTGGACCGCGCCGTGTCGGACGCGACGCGGGTGGAGGTGGTGACGGAAGGGCTGCTGGTGCGTCGCCTGCAATCCGATCCCGGGCTGGAGGGCGTCGCCGCCGTGCTGTTCGACGAGGCACATGAACGCAACCTCGACACTGACCTCGCCCTGGCCCTTTGCATCGACCTGCAGCGAGCGCTGCGGCCCGAGTTGCGGCTGCTGGCCATGTCCGCGACGTTGGAAGCCGAAGGCTTCGCACGGCTGCTGGATGCACCGGTGATCGAGAGCCTGGGCCGGGCATATCCGGTCGTGGTTGAATACCGGCAGCGTGACCTCCGCGACGGGCGCGACCTGCCGGAAGCCATGGCCTCGGCCATAAGGGGCGCCTTGACCGACCATCCGGGCGACGTGCTGGCCTTTCTGCCGGGCTGGGGCGAGATCCGCCGCACCGCGGAGCGTCTGGGCGGGATCGACGCCGAGGTGCTGCCGCTGCATGGCGAATTGCCGCCCGCCGAGCAGGACCGGGCACTCAACCCGTCCGGACGCCGCAAAGTGGTGCTGGCCACTTCCATCGCCGAAACCTCGCTGACCGTGCCGGGCGTCCGCATCGTGGTGGATGGCGGTTTCCGCCGCGCGCCCCGCCTCGATCCGGCGACAGGGTTATCGCGCCTCGCGACGCTGCGCATTTCCCGTGCCGCCGCCGAGCAGCGGGCAGGGCGGGCTGGCCGCACGGAGCCGGGGGTCGCCATCCGCCTCTGGACCGAGGCGCTGCATCGCGGCCTGCCGCAATCCGACCGGCCGGAAATCCTGGAATCCGAATTGTCAGGCCTGGCGCTGGATTGCGCCGCCTGGGGCGCCGATCCCGGAAAGATGGCGTTTCTCGATCAACCGCCCGCCGGCACCCTGGCCGCCGCCCGCACCCTGCTGCGCGACCTCGACGCACTGGATGCCGCGGGCCGCATCACGTCCATGGGGCGGCGCATGGCGCGGCTCGGCACGCATCCGCGCCTGGCCCGGATGATGGCCGAGGCGGCGCATGAGGGGGAGGCGGCGCTGGCCGCCGAACTCGCCGCCCTGTTGGAAGAGCGGGACCCGATCCGTGGCCGCGAGGCTCCGTCCGACATCCGTCTGCGGCTCGATCTGTTGCAGGGCGGCGACGACCCGAATGCCGATCGCGGCGCGCTGGGCCGCATCCGCCGTGCCGTGGCGCTGCACCGCCGCCGCCTCGGCGTGCCGGGCGATGCCGAGCCGCATGGCGATGCCGGGCTGCTGCTGGCCGCCGGTTTCCCCGACCGCATTGCCGCCAAGCGCGGCACCATGGATGGGGCATTCCGCCTGAGCTCAGGGCAGGGCGCGCGGCTGCCCGCCACCGATCCGCTGGGCAAGTCACCGCTTCTGGCCGTGGCCGATCTGGAACTGGCCGGCACCGAGGCCCGCATCCGCATGGCGGCGCCACTGACGCGGGAAGCGCTGGAAGCCAAGTTCCCCGACAGGCTGGTGCGGGAGGAGGGGGCCGCCTTTGATCCCCGGACCAACAGCGTGGTTGCCCGCCGCCGCTTGCGCCTTGGTCCGCTGGTGCTGGAGGAGGCGACGCTCCCCCATGCGGACCCGGATGCGGTGGCGGCGGCATTGGCGGAAGCGGCAGCCACGCGCGGGTTCCGCGACCTCGACTGGAGCAAAGCGGCCGAGCAGACCCGCGCCCGCCTCGCCTGGATGCACCGCGCGGAAGGCGGAGAATGGCCCGATGTGTCGGATGAAGCCCTTGCGGCGGAAGGCGGCGCCTGGCTGGTGCCGTGGCTCGCCGGGCTGAACAAGCTGTCGCAGCTGCGTGGCCTGGATCTTGTCGCCATGCTGCGCGCCCTGCCGCCCCACCCGCTGCCGCGCCGTCTGGACGCCGATTTGCCGCCGCGCCTGGACCTGCCGGGTGGGCGCAGTGCCGCCATCGACTACACCGGCGACGTGCCTCGGCTGGAAGCCCGGGCGCAGCACCTTTACGGCGTCGCGGAACTGCCGAAGCTGGCAGGAGGACGCATCCCGCTGCAGGTGGCGCTGCTATCCCCCGCGGGACGGCCCATCGCCGTCACCGCCGATCTGGCCGGATTCTGGCGCGGTGGCTGGGCCGATGCCCGCAAGGACATGCGCGGCCGCTACCCGAAGCATGATTGGCCGGAGGATCCCTGGCGGCCGCGGGGCTGAAACTCGCGGCCGTGCCTCCGTTTTTGCGCCGCGATATCCTATATTCTCCACCGAGGTGATGACGCCGGTGCTGCCGGCCGCCGGATAAAGGAATGCTGCCCCGATGCCTGCTTCCCGACGCTCCGTCATGCTGGGCTTGGCCGGCCTGACCGTTCTGGCCGGCTGCACCGCCCCCGCCCCCGTACAGGCGCAATGGGGCCGCAACACCGTGCCCGACTTCGCCGACCTGGCCGAACAGGTGCTGCCGGCGGTGGTCAACATCGCCGTGATGTCGGAGCAGACCACCACACAGATCCCGCCAGAACTGCGCGGCACCCCGTTCGAGCGATATTTCCGCGAACGCCGCGGGCGCCAGCAGGTGCAGGGCGCCGGCTCCGGCTTCGTGATCGATCCGGCCGGCTTCATCGTCACCAACAACCACGTGGTCGGCAATGCGGCGCGGGTGGTGGTCGCCCTGCAGGATGGCACCGAGTTGCCGGCCCGGGTGGTCGGCACGGATGAACTGACCGATCTCGCCTTGCTGCGGGTGGAGGCTCGGGCCGCGCTGACCGCCGTGCCCTGGGGCGCCTCGGGTTCGGTGCGGGTGGGGCAGTGGGTGCTTGCAGCGGGCAATCCCTTCGGCCTGGGCGGCACCGTGACCTCGGGCATCGTCTCGGCACGCGGGCGCGAGATCGGTGCCGGACCGTTCGACGACTTCATCCAGACCGACGCCGCCATCAACCCGGGCAATTCTGGGGGACCGCTGTTCAACGCCTCGGGCGAGGTGATCGGCATCAACACCGCTATCTACTCGCCCTCCGGCGCCTCGGCGGGCATCGGTTTTGCCACTCCCTCCGACCTGGCGCGCGGAGTGATCGAGCAGCTCCGTCGCGATGGGCGGGTGGAGCGCGGCTGGCTCGGCGTCGCTGTGCAGGATGTGGGCGACGAAGCGGCGGGCGGCGGAGCGCCCGGGCGGGGACGTGGGGTCCAGGTCCAGAATGTGGAGCGCGGCAGTCCCGCCGCCCGTGCAGGCCTGCGTCCCGGCGACATCGTCACGGCGCTGAACGGCGAACGGGTTGAAACCTCCCGTGCCCTGATCCGCAGTGTTGCAGGCACGCCACCAGGGCAGACAGTGCGCATGAGCTTGGTGCGCGAGGGGCGCGCGCGGGAATTGGCCGTGCAAGTCGGCCGCCGGCCAGCCGGGGCCGGCTGACGGGAAAGGGCTACGACCCACCATCCCACAACCGGCGGGTGCGGCGCTTGTCGCTGCTTCACGCGGCAGAGCCGGCCCTGCGCAACTTGCGGAGCAGGGTGGTCCGATAAGGGCTTGGTTCCGCAATTGCGAATGATTATGGATTGCCGACGCAGCACCTCCTGAGCAGGAACACCCCCGTCCTTGACGCAGCTCCAAGCCCCGCGCGGCACCGCCCGTGAGTGACACCGCCCTTGCCACGGAGCATGAGGCCGCCATCGGGTATCGTGGTTTGGTGCTGCGGCGCTCGGCCGTGCTGGCGGTGCTGGCCTTGCTGCTGCTGGGCTCTCTGCTGCTGGACGTCGCGACCGGTCCTTCGCGGCTCGGCCTGTCGGATGTGGTGGGAGTGCTGCTGAACCCTTCCGCCGCTACTGGCCCGGTTTCCGTGATCGTGCTGGATGTGCGGCTGCCCTATGCGGTGATGGCTGTGCTGGTGGGCGCCGGCCTGGCCCTGGCGGGCGCCGAGATGCAGACGGTGCTGAACAATCCGCTGGCCAGCCCCTTCACCCTTGGCGTGTCCTCGGCAGCGTCCCTGGGCGCGGCGCTGGCCATTGTGCTGGGTGTTGGCGTGCCATGGATCCCGCAAAGCTGGCTGTTGTCGGGCAACGCCTTCCTGTTCGCCTTCCTGTCCGTTCTGCTGCTGCGCCTGCTGTCCCGCCTGCGCGGCGCCGGGGTCGAGGCGCTGGTGCTGTTCGGCATCGCCCTGGTCTTTGCCTTCAACGCGGCGGTGGCGCTGCTGCAGTTCATCGCCACCGAGCAGGCGCTGCAGCAGCTCGTCTTCTGGACCATGGGCAGCCTGGCGCGTGCCAACTGGCCGAAGATCGGCGTCATGGCCCTGGCGCTCGCCATCTGCATCCCCTTCAGCGCCCGCGCCGCCTGGAAGCTGACGGCGCTGCGCCTGGGGGAGGAGCGGGCCCTGTCCTTCGGTGTTGATGCCAACAGGCTGCGCAACGCCGCGCTGCTGCGTGTTTCGCTGCTTTCCGGAGTTTCGGTCGCCTTTGTCGGCACGATCGGCTTTGTCGGGCTGGTCGGGCCACATGCCGCGCGGCTGCTGGTGGGGGAGGATCACCGCTTCTTCCTGCCCGCCGCCGCGCTGTGCGGCGCGCTGCTTCTCTCCCTTTCCTCCGTCGCCAGCAAGATGCTGGTGCCCGGCCTGCTGATCCCGATCGGCATCGTCACGGCGCTGGTCGGCGTGCCGGTCTTCATCGCACTGGTCTTCACGCGGGGGCGGCAGGCATGAAGCTCGAGATCGAGGGGCTGACGCTGGGTTATGGCCGCCGCACGATCCTGAAGGATGCGCATGTGGAGCCCCTCACAGGCGGGCACATCACCGCTCTGCTGGGGCCGAACGGCGCTGGCAAGTCCACCCTGCTGCGTGGGCTGGCGGGGCTGCTGCCGGCGCGCGGCTCGGTCCGGCTGAACGGGCAGGAGATGGTGGGCCGCTCGCTGGAACACCGCGCGCGCCACATCGCCTACATGCCGCAAACCATTCCGCAAGGCGTGGCGCTGACGGTGCTGGAAACGCTGGTGGGGGCCCTGCGCGCCAGTCCGCCCGGCATGGGGAGCGGCGTGCCCAGCGTGGGACTGACCGCCAAGGCGGCCACCGACCGTGCGGTGGCGCTGCTGGAGCGGTTGGGCATCGCCCATCTGGCGTTAACCGGGCTGGACCGTCTTTCGGGGGGGCAGCGGCAGATGGCCGGCCTTGCCCAGGCGCTGGTGCGCCAGCCGGAAGTGCTGCTGCTGGATGAGCCGACCTCGGCGCTCGACCTGCGCTACCAGCTCGCGGTGATGCAGCTGGTGCAGGCGCTAACGGTGGAGCACGACCTGGTCACCGTGCTGGTGGTGCACGACCTCGCCCTGGCCGCGCGCTTCGCCGACCATGTGGTGGTGCTGAGCGAAGGCCATGTCCGCGCCGAGGGCGCGCCGGAAGCGACGCTGACGCCGGATCTGCTGGCCGAGGTCTATGGTGTCTCGGCGCGGGTGGAGCGGTGTTCGCTCGGCCATCTGCAGGTGCTGGCGGATACGCCGCTGGCGGGATGAGGCGGGGCTTCATTCCAGGCGCCGGAAGGTCAGCACCAGCACGTCGCGATGCCCCTCGCGCGCCGCATCCAGCGGCACCACCGGCGTCACCCCATGCCAAACCCGGCGGTCGTCCAGAAGCACGCTGTCCAGCGGCTCCGTCAGGGTGAAGCTGGCGGCTTCTCCTTCCTGCCCATCGATGCGGATGGCGGTGACGCCGCCCGCCACATTCTCCCGGCCGATCAGCGTCACCATCACGTAGTCCACCCCGTCGCGGTGCATGCCCTCGGGCGTTGGCTTGCCGGCTTCATCCGCACGGGCCTGGATGCGGAACTGGTGCGCTTCGACATGCCAGACCGCGCCAGGCACCAGACGGTCGAAGACGCTGCGCGCACCGCACAGCAGAGCGTCCAACGCTGGTCCTTTCGCCACCGCGTCATCGACGGGGGCGAACCAGCGCTGCACGCCGCCATTTAGCGGATTGTTGTTCAGGCTCTGGTAATGTGGCTGATGCGGTGCGCGCCGGGGGGAGGGATCGCCCGGCTCCAGCCGCCAGACAGCGTGGCGGCGCAATCGGTAGCGGCCCTTGTCGGCCATGAACTCATCCGGCCGCAGATTGTCCCAGCTGGCGGCGAAGGCTGACCAGGCTGCGCCGGATAGGCTGCCTGCGCCGCCGACGTCAAAGGCGGTGCGTGCGGCGTCCGCGTTCAGCGCGGCATATCCTTGCCCACCGATCGTGTCGCCCGTCCTGGCGCGAAGGATGCCGGCCTCGGAGTGGCCCGGCGTAGCCGAGCAGGCGTCGGCGGGATCGGCGTGGTGCATGGGGGGTCCCTGCAGCAAGCGGTTGAACCAGGCAGCATGGACCCCTCTTTGGGCAAGCGGAAGAGTGCGGTCATCCCGCCGCATCATGGCAGGGTTGCCCGGAACCCTGGCCGCGCGCGTGATGCAGGGTCTAAGCTTCTGTTCCGGGGGAAACAAAAACCATGCCCATGCAGCCCGCCACGCGGCAGGTCTTCTTCATCAACGCCGCCCATTCCATCACCCATTTCAGCCTGCTGATCCTGGCCACCGCGGTGCTGAGCCTGGTGGCGCAGGATGGTGGCCGGTTCGGAGCCGATTACGGGCCGGTGCTGGCGCTCGGCACGGGCATGTTTGTTCTGTACGGCGTGGGCTCCCTGCCGATGGGGTGGTTCGCGGCGCGCTTCGGGCGCCATCGGATGATGTTGGCCTTTTTCCTGGGCACCGGAGCCTGCATGGCGCTGGCGGGGCTGACCACCTCCGCCTGGTCGCTGGCCATCGCGATGGCCGGCATGGGCGCGTTTTCCGCCATCTACCACCCGATCGGCACCGCCATGCTGGTGGAGGCGGCGGGCGACAGCGTCGGCCGCGCCGTCGGCATCAACGGCGTCTTCGGCAATCTGGGTGTGGCGTTGGCGCCGGTGGTGACGGCGTTGCTGGCAGTGGGGCTCGGCTGGCGCTGGGCCTTTCTGCTGCCCGGGCTGGTCTGCATGGCACTTGGCCTGCTGTATGCGCGGGAGCCGGCGCCCGATACCAGTGCCGGCACGGCTGGCGCCAAACCCTTTCCGACAATTCCGCGCACCGTGGTGCGCCGGGCGGTGATCGTGCTGCTGTCGATCGCTGCGGCTTCGGGGTTGGTGTTCAACGCTTTCACCCTGCTGCTGCCCAAGCTGATGGAGGAGCGCCTGGCCGGCAGCCCGGATCTTCTTCCGGTCATCGGCATGCTGGCCTTCGGTGTCACGATCTGTGGCGGCCTCACCCAGTTCACGGTCGGGCGGATGATCGATCGCACCACGCTGCGGCGGGTTTTCCTGCCGATGGCGCTGGTGCAGGTGCCGGCAATGCTGGCGCTGGCGGTGGTGCAGGGCTGGCTGGTGCTACCGGTGGCGGCAGTGCTGGCGGCCTCGATCTTCGGCCAGGTGACGGTGAACGAGACGATGACTGCCCGCTACATCGCACCGCCGCTGCGGGTGAAGCTGTACTCCATCCGCTTCTTTGTGGGCTTCCTGGGGGCGGCAGCCGCGTCGCCCCTGATCGGCCTGCTGCATGAGGCAACAGGCAACCTGTCGCTGACGCTGCTGGTGCTGGGAGCCTTTGCCTGCGTCACCCTGCTCTGCGCCCTGTTCTTCCCTGACCGGCAGGAAGAACTGCGGCCCGAACTTTGGGCCGCCGCCCCGGCCGAGTAGCCGCTCTACCGGTCGTCCGGCTTGCGGCCGCGGAAGGCCATGACGACGGCGCCCAAGGCGAGAAGGGCAAACATCAGGATCGGCGGCGCGTCGAATTCGCCGATGCCGCCGAAGGTCAGCAGGGCCAGCAATCCGAGCGCAATGCCGGCGGCGAGGATGTAGCTCATTGGCCAAGATTCCTGTCCAGAAAGTCCAGGCTTCGCGCCAGCGCTTGCTCGGTCGCAGCCGGGTGGAAGGAGGCACGCTCCTCACAGGCGAAGCCATGTCCCGCGCCCGCATACACAAACACCTCAACCTCGGGCCGCGCCGCCTTCACCGCCTCAACATCGCGAAGCGGGATGCCGTGATCCTCGGCGCCGAAATGCAGCTGTGTCGGGCAACTCGGCACCTCCTCCCGTGCCGCCGCGATGCCGCCGCCGTAGTATCCGATGGCCGCCCGGAAACACTGGCTGCGCGTTGCGCCATGCCAAGCCACCGTGCCGCCCCAGCAATAGCCGACGATGGCCCGCCGGGCTGTGGAGGGGAGGGCAATGGCGGCAGCCTCGATGTCGAGCAGCGTGGCGCCGGGATCGATCCGGCCACGCAGCGCAATGCCGCGCTTCACATCCGCCTCGGCATAGCCCAGCTCGACCCCGGGCTCGACCCGGTCGAACAGGGCGGGACAGATAACGGCGAAGCCACGCGCGGCGAACTCGCTGCAGACGTGCCGCATGTGACGGTTCACGCCAAATATTTCCTGCACCACCACCAGTGCGCGACGGGCATCGCGCGGCCCTTCTCGCCAGGCGGAAAGTCGGTGGCCATCGGCCGCGGCGAGTTCGATCTGCATGGCGTTGCCTCCACAGCATCCGGGCCCCCGGAATGGTTCCCGTCCGGGCGGGTTCGGCCTATCCTCGGCGTATGGCAGAAATCGTCAACCTCAACCGACGCCGCAAGCAGGCCGTGCGGGAAGCGGAGGCCCGGCAGGCCGCCGCGAATCGCGATAAATTTGGTCGCACGAAGGCGGAACGTGCCCGTGATGCCGAGGCTGAGGCACGCCGCAACGCCCTGCTGGATGGTGTGCGGCAGGAGCCGGAAACCCTGCCGCGCGGCTGACCCTGCCGATCCGACCCTCTTAATCCGCCAGAACTCCGGCCGGAGGCGAAACTGCCGCGCCGCGGATGGCCGCCAGCAGGCCGGTGCGTCCCATCGGCTTGACCAGAACCCCGTCCATGCCCGCTGCGCGGCAGGCCTCGTGCTCTTCTTCACCATCGCTTCCCGTGAGGGCCAGGATGGCCAGGCGGGGGCGCGTGGGATCTGCGGCCTCCGCCGCACGGATCAGGCGCGCGGTCTCGAGCCCGCCCAGGCCCGGCATCTGTACGTCCAGCAGAATCAGATCCAGGCCCTGCCGCTCCAGCAGCGACAGCGCGGCCTCGCCGCTTTCCGCCTGTTGGACCTCATGCCCGCTACCCTGCAGCAGGGCCTGCACCACGAGCCGGTTCACCGCGACATCGTCCACCACCAGGATGCGCCGCGCGGGGCCAACTGCCGCCGCCGGCATCTCGGCAGGTTCCGGCAGCTTGGCTTCCGGCAGGTTCAGCCGCACCCAGAACTGGCTACCGGTACCGTCTGGCCCATCCTCGTAGCCAATCGAGCCGCCCATGGCCGACACCAGCCGTGCGGTGATGGCCAGCCCCAGCCCGTGCCCTTCGGCGGAACTGTTTTCCGGCATGAGGCGCGTGAACTCCCTGAACAACAAGGCGCGCTGCGCCCGTGGAATGCCGGGGCCGTTGTCGGTAATCTCCAGCACCAATCCACCATCGAGCCCTGGCCTGGCGGCCAGACTCGCCCGGCCAGCCTCCGGGGTGAACTTCACCGCATTGCCCAGGAGGTTGAGCAGGATCTGCCGCAACCGCCGGGCATCGCCTTCCAGCGCCGCCGGACAGCCCGGATCGACCTCCAGCCGCAACTCCAGACGCTTGCGCTCCGCCTCGGGCGATAGCAGCGCCATCGCATCCTCCAGCAAGGGGCGCAGGGGCACGATGCCGCGGTGCAGGGTCACCCGTCCCGCTTCCACCATGCCGATGTCCAGGATGTCGTTGACCAGCGCCAGCAGGTGGCGGCCCGCCTGGCCGATCACCTGCACCTGTTCGCGCACCGGGGGCGGCAGGTCACGCCGCGCGGCCAATGCGTCCGAAAGGCCGAGAACACCGTTCAGCGGCGTGCGCAACTCGTGGCTCATCCGCGCCATGAAGCGCGACTTGGCCGCATTGGCCCGCTCGGCCTCGTCCCGGGCCGCGGCAATGCCGGCCATGGCCCGCCGCTCTCCCCGCTCGCGGAACAGCACCATCAGGGCAAAGCTCGTCACGACCCCATGCAGCAGCGATTCCAGCAGGATCAGCTGGAACAGCGGATGCGTGGGCAGCCCGGTGCTGCTGCTCCATTCCGGCATGATCAGCACAGCGGGAACGCGCATCAGGATCAGCGTCGCGTGCAGGGCGAAGGAGGCGGCCAGAAGGCGGCGGAAGGCGGGCGATTCCGCGCGGCTGCGCAGGAACTCCACGGCGCAGGCCAGCATGACGGGCGCGGCCAGAAGAGAGGTGAGGAAGATACGCGCTTCGAGGGGCTGCATCACCGGCAGCCGGCGGGCGATCAGCCAGATCAGCGGCGTCAACAGCAGCATCCACCAATAAGCCGGGCGGCCGTCGAAGCGGCGCGCACCCACCCAGGCGAAGCCCGTCGCCAGCAGGATCAGGGCATTGCCGGCATCGATCGACACCCAGTCCGGCGCAAGCCCGCGCAGACCAAGGACAAGGCTGCCGAGTCCGGCGGAGATCAGCGCCAGCCCCCATTCGCACAGGCCAGGCGTGCGCTGCCGGTCCAGCGAGAGCCCGACCCACAAGGCGCCGAGCATGATGCTGATGAGGGTGCTGACGATCAGCAAGGTAGCGCTGTCGAGGGTCAATCTGGGTGGGCCTGGCGTGAACCACACCCGCAACAGGGCATGGATTGAGCGTCACCGGAGCGCTTTTGCCCCGGCGGCGCAGTCTGACGACCCGCGCAACTCAACCTTAGAGCGAATTATCTTGCTGCGAAACTAAAACGGATTGCAGGGAGCGTAGAGTTACACGTTGAAGCGGAACAGCATGATGTCGCCATCCTTGACGGTGTACTCCTTACCCTCGACCCGTGCCTTGCCAGCTTCCTTGGCAGCCTGCTCGCCGCCCAGCGCCACATAGTCGTCATAGGCAATGGTTTCGGCCGCGATGAAGCCGCGCTCGAAATCGCCATGGATCACGCCGGCGGCCTGCGGCGCCTTCATGCCCTTGATGATGGTCCAGGCACGGGCCTCCTTGGGACCGACCGTGAAGTAGGTCAGCAGGCCGAGCAGCCCGTATCCGGCGGCGATGATGCGGTCGAGCCCCGAATCGGACAGGCCCAGCCCTTCCAGGAACTCGCCCCGGTCAGCCTCGTCCATCTGGCTGATCTCGGCCTCGATGGCGGCGGAAACCACCACGGCACGCGCACCCTCGGCCTCGGCTCGGGCAAAGACGCGCTGGCTCTGCGCGTTGCCGGTGCCCGCGGATGCCTCCTCCACGTTGCAGACGTAGAGCACGGGCTTGGAGGTCAGCAGCTGCAGGCGGCGTGCTGCTTCCTCCTCCCCCTTGGGAATGGAGGCGCGGGCGGGCCGGCCTTCCCGCAGCCCGGCCAAAATCGGTTCCATCAGCACGAGCTGCGCGGCGCTTTCCTTGTCGCCGCCGCGTGCCTTCTTCTGCAGTCCCGCCTGGCGCTTCTCGAGGCTGTCCATGTCGGCCAGCATCAGCTCGGTCTCGATGGTGTCGGCGTCGCGGATCGGGTCCACGCTGCCCTCGACATGGGTGATGTCATCATCCTCGAAGCAGCGCAGCACATGCACGATGGCGTCGCATTCGCGGATATTGCCGAGGAACTGGTTGCCCAACCCTTCGCCGCGCGAGGCGCCGCGGACCAAGCCGGCAATGTCGACGAATTCCAGGCTGGTCGGCACGATCTTGGCCGACTTGCCGATCTTTGCGATGGTGTCGAGACGCCGGTCCGGCACCGCGACACGGCCCACATTGGGCTCGATGGTGCAGAAGGGATAGTTGGCGGCCTGGGCGGCGGCGGTCTGCGTCAGCGCGTTAAACAGGGTCGACTTGCCGACATTCGGCAGCCCGACGATTCCGCAATTGAAGCCCATGAGCCGGTCCTCGAAGAATGCAGTGCGGCCGGGCGGGCTCGGGGCCCGCCGCGGCAAGGGGGATGTTCAGGCCGCGCCGAGCACGGCCGCGATTTCCTGGGCGATCTGCGCCGCAGCGATGCGGGCCGCCGCATCGTCCGTCGGCAGGGAAAGGGCGGCGGCGCGAATCTGGGTCACGGCTCCGCCGACGGAAACGTCGAGCGACTTGGCCGCCGCCGCGATCAGCCCGGCGCGGGCGGGCGGCGCGGCCTCCGACACGGCCTGTGCCATGGCCAGGGCCAGCGAGGCACGCGCCGCGGATGCCTCGATGGCGCCCTGGTGGCCGGTATCGCTGCTTTCCAGCGCGGCGGCAGTGGTGGCAAAGCTTTGTGCCTGGGCCAGAAGCCCGGCCGCCAGGGCGGCTGCGCCATTGGCGAGGTCCTCGGGGCCAGGGCCGCCGAACTCGGCAGCCAGTTCCGCCGCCGCCACTTCTTCCATCGCCATCGTCTACTTCTCCTGGGTCAGCAAGGCCACGCGGGTCATGAACGCCTCCCGCTCGCCACGGGCGAGAAGAGGGGCCGCATCCGCCACCGCATCCAGCATGGGTTCCACCCAGGTGTCCACCTTGGCGAAATTGCCCAGCACATGGCCGGTCACCTTCTCCTTCATGCCGGGATGGCCGATGCCGAGGCGCACGCGCCAGTAATCGGGTGCACCCAGGCGGCGGTCCATATCGCGCAAGCCATTATGGCCGGCGGCGCCGCCACCCTGCTTCACGCGGATGCGGCCGGGCGCCAGATCCAGCTCGTCATGAAAGGCGGTGATGTCGGAGAGCGGAATCTTGTGGAAGGCCGCGGCGGGCTGAACGCTTTCGCCAGAGAGGTTCATGTAGGTCTGCGGCTTCAGCAGCATGACCTTGGTGCCGCCGAGATGGCCTTCGGCCACCACCCCCTTGTAGCGGCTGCGCCACGGTGTGAAGCCGTGGCGCGAGGCAATGGCGTCGAGCGCCAAGAAGCCGATATTGTGCCGGTGCCGCGCCTGGCCCGGCTCGGGGTTGCCGAGGCCGACCCAGAGCAGCACCGATCCGATACCTTCTTACTTCTTGCCCTTGCCCTTGCCTTTCGCCTCGGGGGCAGGGGTCGGGGCGGCCTGGACGACGATCTCTTCCTCGACCGTCGGCGGCGCGATGGTCGCCACCACGAAGTCGCGGCCGACGATCACCGGCTTGGTGCCCTTGTGGTCCAGCACGTTGGACCAGCGGACGCTGTCGCCGATGTTGGCTTCGGACAGGTCGATCTCGAACTGATCCGGCACCTGGTCGGGGTCGGACAGGACCTCGAGGTCACGGCGGACGACGTTCAGCACGCCGCCTTCCTTCACGCCCGGCGCGTTCTCCTCGTTCAGGAACGTCACCGGCACCTTCACCCGGATCAGCTGACCCTGCGCCAAGCGCTGGAAGTCCACGTGCAGCGGGGTGTCCTTAACGGGATGGAACTGGACGTCGCGCATCAGGCAGCGCTCGGTCTTGCCACCAGCCACGGCCACCTCATAGAGGTGGGACTGCCAGCCGCCCTTGTGCAGCTCCTTCATCACGTCGCGCGGGTCGAGCGACAGCATCGTCGCCTCCTGCTTCGCGCCGTAGATGACCGCGGGGACACGCCCCGTCCTCCGAGTCGCGCGCGCCGCCCCCTTACCGGCCAACTCGCGCGCCTCGCCCTCGATCCGAATGGTCTGGACCATTGCTTGGCTCCAACTGAGTTAGGGGCGCCCTTCCGGGCGCCAATTCCGAGAAACCTGTTCTCGGGCGGCTGCCCGAAAACAGTTGCGCCGGCCTCCAGGGGTGCCAGCGCAGCGGCGGGCAATACGGCATCCGCGGGACCAAGGCAACAGCCACGAGCCTTGTGACAGCCGGCACGCAGGGTGGCGATGCCGCGAGGCGCCGTTCCCACCGGCTTGGCCAACCCCAGCATCCTTCCGCGAGGGCCTCGTCGGGCAGGCGGGGCGCCGCCGGGTCAGTCCGGAAGCGCCAGCGCGTCGAAACGCCAGGCCTGCTCGCCGGGAGCCGGTGGCGTGACCCACATGGGCAAGGCATTGGGGGTGCGCACATTGGCCGGCAGCCCCGCTTCGGCGCGAAAGGCACGCCAAACCGCGCCATGCGCCACGATCAGCACCGGCCCGGGCTGTGCCAGGCATTCATTGATCGCGCGCACGGTGCGCTCCCGAAGGGCAGCGAAGCTTTCGCCGCCTTCGGGAGTAAAGCGCCCTTCCACCCAGTCGTCGAACCAGCCGGACATTTCCTGGCCTTCCTGCACACCGAAGGACACTTCACGCAGATCCTCGTGGATCTGGACCGGCTGCCCCAGCACGGCCGCCGCCGCCTCTGCCGTGTCGCGGGCGCGGGACAGGGGGGAGGAAACGATGGTGGCGATCTGCTTTCCCGCCAAAGCGCGAGCCGCCCGCTCGGCCTGGGCCACGCCTACGGGGTTCAGCGGGATGTCCACATTGCCCTGGGACAGTCCGCGGGCGTTCCAGTCTGTTTCGCCATGGCGCAGATACCAGAAGGGCGTCTCGGTCAGCGGCATCAGGCAGCAAGTCCCTCGGTCTTCATGGCGCGCTGCACCGCGGGGCGGGCCAGCATGGCCTCCCAATGCTTCGCGACCTTTGGCGGCAGGTCCACGCCGAACTTCCTCGCCCAGAGCGTGACGTAGAACAGCGCCGCGTCGGCCACCGAGTAGCCCGAGGCCAGCAGCCAGGGATCGCCCTCCCATTTGCGCTCGATCTCGGCGTAGGCAGCGGCAACCATGGCGCGCCCCTGCTCGATCACCTTGGGGTGGTCGGCCTCGCTGGGCGCGTATTTGCCCTGGTTGAACAGGCGCGAAAAGGCGTGACCGTGCAGCGTGCCAACAATGAAATCCATGGCTTCCAGCGCACGGGTCTGCTCGGCAGGATCGCCCGGCCACAGCCCGGCGCCCGGGTTGGTCGCCGCCAGCCAGTAAGCGATGGCGGGCCATTCGGTCAGCACGGAGCCATCGTCCCGCTGCAGGGTCGGCACCTTGGATTTCGGATTCACCGCGGTGAAGTCGGGCTTCTTGTGGTCGCCGGACTGGAGCGACAAGCGGGCCAGTTCGAAGGGCGAGCCCACCTCCTCCAGGATCACGTGGATGCCGAGGGAGCAGGTGCCGGGGGCATAGTACAGCTTCATGGCTTCTCTCCAGTCAGGGCCGGTCACGGCCTGGACGCGGAGCATCGGCGCCGCCCCTGTCCGGCGCAAGGGGCCTTCGGGAGACTGCTGCAGGGCGGGTGCTGGCCGCAGGCCAGGCAGCCCGCCCAACGGCCTGGGTCATCTCAGTTGAACAGCGTGGAAACCGAGCTTTCCTCGGAGATGCGGCGCACCGCCTCGGCCAGCAGAGGGGCGATGGTCAGCTGGCGGATATTGGAGGACACCCGCACCGCTTCCGTGGCCTGGATGCTGTCCGTCACCACCATGCGCTCGATCGGCGCGGCGCCGATGCGTGCCACGGCACCGCCGGAGAACACGCCGTGGGTGACATAAACGCTGGCGGAGCGGGCTCCGTTCTTCAGCAGGGCTTCGGCGGCGTTGCACAGCGTGCCGCCGGAATCGACGATGTCATCAACCAGGATGCAGTCCCGGCCTTCCACGTCGCCGATCACGTTCATCACCTCGGACACGCCGGCACGGGGGCGGCGCTTGTCGATGATGGCCAGGTCGGTGTGCAGCCGTGCGGCAATCGCACGGGCGCGCACCACGCCGCCAACATCGGGGGAGACCACCATCAGGTCGCGGCCCTTGTAGTGTTCCAGGATGTCGCGGGAGAACAGCGGCGCGGCAAAAAGGTTATCGACCGGAATATCAAAGAAACCCTGGATCTGCCCGGCATGCAGGTCGAGCGTCAGCACGCGGTCGGCGCCGGCCTCGGTGATCAGGTTGGCCACCAGCTTGGCAGAGATCGGGGTGCGGGGGCCGGACTTCCGGTCCTGCCGCGCATAGCCGAAATAGGGCAGCACCGCCGTGATGCGCCGCGCCGAGGAGCGCTTCAGCGCGTCCAGCGTGATCAGCAACTCCATCAGGTTGTCGTTCGCCGGATAGGAGGTGCTCTGAACAACGAACACATCCTCGCCACGGATATTCTCGTGGATCTCCACGAACACTTCCATATCCGCGAAGCGGCGGATGGAAGCCTGGGTGAGCGGCAGGTTCAGCGCGGCGGCAACCGCCTCGGCGAGCGGGCGGTTGCTGTTGCAGGCGACGATCTTCATGGGGCGCGGCGTCTCCGGGCGGCGGGACCGTGGGGGATGCGGGCCCGGCAGAGGAATTCGGCGCGTGTTACCAACGTGACGGTGCCATGTCTATCGCCCTCCCACGCCGCGTCATGAACGCTGCGCGGTGCGGCAATGCCCAAGGGCGGGGTTGGCACCCGGCTGGTTGCCCGGCTCTCCCCCGTGGCGCGAAGTTTGGTGGCCATTTTCGCCGGAGCGGACCTCCAGGGGGTGGGAGGTCCCCTAGCAGGCTCAGCGTGCCGCGCGCCGCGAGGGCTGGGTGGCTGCAGGGGGCGCAGGCGGTGGCGGCGGGGGATCGCCCTCGCTCCGCGCAGCGGCGGCAGGTTGCTCGGGAGGCGCGTTGATGGCGTTGTCCAGCACCTGCTTGACGCCCGACGCCGCTTGCTCGGCAGCCACATAGGCCACATCGCCCCACAAGCCGTTCAACGTGCCGCGCGGCACCTCGTTCAGCTGCACCACCCGTCCCAGCTCATAGCCGTCGCGGCGCGAAACGATCCATTGCAACTCGATCCGCTGCTTGTTGTCCGGCACGTTCACGGCCTCGACCACGCCCTGCACTGCATAGGTCGCGCCTTCGGCCGTGTTCTGTGGCAAGTAGCCGAGCCGGGTCAGGAAATCGCCCAGCCGCGTATTGAGGCTGGTGTTGCCGTCACCGGGCGCGCCTCGCACCCCGGCGAGCCGAACCTTGATCGGGCCCTGACCGGCCAGAGCGGCGGGATCGCTGGCCTTGCGGCTCGCCTCCACCTGACCGAGCAGCTTCGCAACCTGCGGCGCGTCGCGCCGGGCCACGGTCTTCAGCAGCGTCAGGTCGGCGGCTGCCCAGGCGCGGGCGGGCACGGGCTGGCCCTCCGCCTGGCCCAGCGAGGCGCCATCCGCGTCGCGCAGCGTGTACAGCGGCACCACCTGCGCGCCGCGCGGCTCGGCCGCCAGGGCGAGCTTCCAGTCCAGCGGATTGCCCTCGATGGCGGAGGCGGGGATTTCCGTCGCCACCAGTGCTTCCGCCATGAGCGCAGCATAGCCCGCTGCCTCCTGCGGGCCGAGTCCCGCGCCGTCGGGCACCGGTACGGCGATGCGGTAGGCGGGCGGCAGGGCGAGCTGCGGCGCGGCGCCCCCTGGCTGGCCGGCATAGGGGCGCAGATCGACGCAGCCCGTGGCAAGCAGCAGGAGAACGGGCAGCAACAGGCGGCGGGCGAGGTCAGACCAGGGCAAAGCAGGACACCAGCAGGGTGAGAAACATCAGAACAAAGAACATGATCATGTAGGGCATGACGCGCCGTCCTCAGCCGGGCAGCGCGATGGCCGAGAGCTGGTGACCGATCGGTCCCTCGCCGTTCAGCGTGCGGCGGCGGTGGCTGAAGAACCGGTCCGGCTCCGCGAAGGTGTCGGCGGCGATCACGCCCACCAGGCCCGCCCCCGCCGCCACCAGCCGCGCGGCGCAATAGCCCGGAAGATCGAACTGCCAGTGGCCGGGCCGACGGCCACTCATGAAGAAGCGGTTGGCGGCTTCATTGCCCTCCAGCACCGCGTCGCGCAGGTCGGCGCCGACCTCGTAGCTGTTCTGCCGGATGCAGGGGCCGACCACGGCCGTGATGTCCGCGCGCTGCGCTCCCAGCTTCTCCATCGCCTCCAGCACCGCCTCCAGCACGCCGGCCACGGCGCCGCGCCAGCCGGCATGGGCGCCCGCCACAACGCCTGCCTTCCGGTCGGCGAACAGCACCGGGCCACAATCGGCGGTGACAATGCCCAGCGCCAGCCCCGGCACCCTGGTCACCAGCGCGTCGGCCTTTGGCCGGGCATCGTTGGGAATGGGCGCCGTCACCTCCGCCACCTCGATTCCATGGACCTGGTAGGCGCTGGACAAGGCTGCGGCGGAAAGCCCGATCGCCTCCATGGCGCGGCTTCGGTTGATCACGACCCGTCCGGGATCGTCCTGCCCCGACAGCGAGCAGTTCAGGGAGGCGAAGCCGCCCATGGACACGCCGCCACGCCGGGTGAAGAAGCCGTGCGGCAGCCCGGAAAGCGGATCGGCGGTCAGGAATTCGGCGGTCATGGCGTCTCGAAACCAGGCAGTGAGGTCAGGGCAGGGTGGCAAAGCGCCAGCGCCTTGAACAGACGTCCCATCCCTTCGGGCGCGATCAGGCGCTGCGCGGCCGAAAGCTGGTGCCCCGCGGAGGCGGGATGGGCGCGGGCCAGCATGGCAGCGCGGGTCACCAGGCCCAGGGATTGCAGAAACAGGCCTTGGGGCACCGGACCGTGCGTGGCGGCGCCGGCGGCACGCGCTGCCTCGGCCACTGCCTGGAAATCCACATGCGCGGTGATGTCCGCGCTGCCGGGCGGCTCCAGGGGATCGGCGCGCCGGTGCTGACGCAATGCCTGCAGGCTGTCGCCCAGTCCGCTGCGGGCCGGGCCATAATCCAGGAACAGCGCCGCGCCGCCCTGGGCCGCCAGCCGCGCCCCGAGCGCCGCAGCCATGGCGCGGGCGGGCTCCGAGATTTCCTGCACCGCGCCCTCCGGGGCTTCCGGCGGCAGGGATGGCGCCGGCCCGGCCTCGAACTCCGCGAAGGCGCCATTCTGGACAAAGCGCTCGGTCCAGCGGTGACCGCGGCGGACAAACTGCCGGATCGGAAGTGCGTCGAGAATTTCATTGCCCAGGATCAGCGCCGGGCCCGGGGGCAGGGCGGCAAGATCGTCATGCCATTGCGGTGTTGCCTCCGCGAGCCGCGACGCCTGAGCCTCCCGCAGCGCCGGGCTCTGCTCCACCAGATGCAGCCGGAGCGCGGCGCGGAAAGCCGGCATCACGCCGCCAATGGCGCGCAGCGCATCGGCCATCAGCGTGCCGCGCCCCGGCCCCAGTTCCACCAGCAGCACAGGGTCGGGCCGGCCCATCGCCTGCCACACCACCGCCGTCCAGAGGCCGAGGCATTCGCCGAAGGCCTGGCTGATCTCGGGCGAGGTGGTGAAGTCGCCGGCCGCGCCGAAGGGGTCGCGCCCGGCGTAATAGGCCGCCGCGGCGCGGGCCATGAAGCGGTCGAGGCGTTCCGGCCCCTCCGCGCCCTCCGTCATGCGGCAGCCCGCTGCGGCGCCGGCCTGGCCCGCACCATGAGCGCGACGCCCACCAGCACCATGGGAACCGACAGAAGCTGCCCCATGGTCGCGCCGCCCCACAGGAAGCCGAGCTGCGCATCCGGCTGGCGGAACATTTCGCCCACCAGCCGAGCCACGCCATAGCCTGCCAGAAAGGCGCCGGCGGTGAAGCCTTCACGGGCGCGCAGCGGCGGGATGCGAACAATGAACTGCAGCAGCACGAACAGGATCAGCCCCTCCATCGTCGCCTGGTAGAGCTGGCTCGGGTGGCGCGGCTCGGGGCCTGCATGGGGGAACACCATGGCCCAGGGCACGTCCGTGACGCGACCCCACAGCTCGCCATTGATGAAGTTGGCGACCCGGCCGAAGAACAGCCCGATCGGCACCACCGCCGTCAGCCGGTCGCCGAAGCGCAGGATGGACAGTCCCTGCCGGCGGCAGAACAGGATGATGGCGAGGATCACCCCCGCCGCGCCGCCATGGAAGGACATGCCGCCGCGCCAGAGATACAGCGCCTCCCAGGGGGCCGAGAGATAATGGTCGGTCTGGTAGAACAGCACATAGCCGAGCCGCCCGCCCAGGATGACGCCCAGCACGGCCCAGGTGACAAAGTCATCCACCTGCTCGCGCGTGGCGGCAACGGGGCCGAGCACAACCAGCCGCCGCATCAGCCGCCAGCCAACAACAATGCCGGCGATGTAGGCCAGGGCATACCATCGGATGGCGAAGGGGCCGATCTGCACCAGCACCGGGTCGATGGCGGGAAACGGGATAGCGAGGAGCATCAGCGATACGGGTCCTCGGCCATCAGGAAATCCTGCACATAGCGCCGCACGCCGTCCTCCAGCGGGGTCGGGTTTGCGGCAAACCCGGCCTCCCGCAGCCGGTCCATGCGGGCCTGCGTGAAATATTGGTACTTGCCCTGCAGGTCGGCCGGCATTTCCATGAAGGCGATGTCCGGCGACTTGCCCAGCGCCGTGTAGATGGCGTTGGTCAGGTCCAGAAAGGACCGGGCGGTGCCGGTGCCGGCGTTGAACAGGCCGGAAATCTGTGGGTTGTCCAGCAGCCACAGCATGATGCCGACGCAGTCATCCACGTGGATGAAGTCGCGCAGTTGCTCGCCATCGGCGATGCCCTCGCGATCGGAGCGGAACAGAGTGGCCGGCGCGCCGGTCATGATCTGGCGGAACTTGTGCAGCACCACGCTGGCCATGCGGCCCTTGTGGTGCTCGTTCGGGCCATAGACGTTGAAGAACTTCAGCCCTGCCCATTGCGGCGGGGCGGCGCTGCCGCGGGCCAGCAGGTCGGCCACACGCCGGTCGGTGGCATGCTTCGACCAGCCATAAAGGTTGAGAGGCCGCAAACGGGACAGGAATTGCGGTGAGGCATCGTCCTCGAAGCCGTGGCCGCCATCGCCGTAGGTTGCCGCGGAAGAGGCGTAGATCAGCCGCACCCCGTTGCGCGCGCACCAGGACCAGAGCTGGAGGGTCAGGGACAGGTTGTTTTCCGCCACCGCATCCCCGTCACGCACGGTGGTGTCGCTGACGGCGCCGAGGTGGAAGATCGCCTCGGGCTTCGGCTGTTCCGCCAGCCAGTCCCAGAGCTGGTCGGGCGGCAGAATGCCGGCGATGTTGTGGTGGGCGATGTTGCGCCACTTCTCCCGCCCCGGGTCGCCGGCGCGCAACCGGTCGCAGACCAGCACCTCGGCGCCGCGCTCGCACAGTGCCGCGACAAGATTGGAGCCGATGAAACCCGCGCCCCCCGTGACCAGATACATGGGTGTGGAACCTCCTCATCT